>JAUIFJ010000013.1 GCA_030429345.1 bacterium
GTGCCATGGACGGTGCCAGGGACGGTGCCAGGGACAGTGCCAGGCACGGTGCCAGGCACGGTGCCAGGCACGGTGCCACGGACAGTGCCAGGCACGGTGCCAGGGACGGTGCCAGGGACGGTGCCAGGCACGGTGCCATGGACGGTGCCACGCACACTGCCAGGGACCGTCCCTGGCACTGTCAATCATTCCTGTAGACGGGAGACCTTGCCGTCGATTCCGCCCGGTCTGTCTTCCCATCGGTGCATTTCCCGCATTGGGGCTACCCTCTGTTTGTGCCCCGAACAAATTGCCCCAAGAAAGCCGCCGCTGGACTGAATCCGCTTCCGGACGGTCCGATATAGCTAGCGATGAGTGAGCCAAGAAATCCGATCCTCGAGAGCGAAATCGCCAGCCCTCCGACCCACGATCTGGGGGATGGCCTGCCACGTGTACTGATTGTAGACGACGAGGAATCGGTCCTTGAGCTCGAAAAGGAGCTGATGGAGTCCTTCGGCTACGAGGTGGCGACGGCCAGCGATGGTCACCAGGCCGTCGAACGCGCCGGCGAAGGCTTCGACCTGATGCTGCTTGACGTGATGCTGCCTGGTCTCGACGGGTTCCAGGTGGTCCGCATGGTGCGCCGCAAGCTCGATCCCTACCAGCTGCCGATCGTGATGGTGACCTCGATGGCTTCCCGCGAGGACCGGCTGATCGCCATCCAGGCGGGAGCCAACGACTTCATCAACAAGCCCCTCGACATCACTGAACTGCGCGTCCGCGCCCGGACCCAGATCCAGATGAAGAACGCCCACGATTCCCTGCGCAGCTACCAGGTCGGCCTGGAGCGCAAGGTGCGCGAGCGCACCCGCGAGCTGGAGCAGGCCAACAGCCAGATCACCGAAGCGCACATGGACACCATCCGCCGGCTGGTGCTGGCCGCGGAGTTCAAGGACGAGGACACGGCCCAGCACATCGAACGCATGAGCCGCTACAGCGCCATTCTGGCCAAGGCTATGGGATGCAGCGACGAAGAGGTCGACATCATCCGCCAGGCGGCCCCGATGCACGATGTGGGCAAGATCGGCATTCCCGATTCCGTCCTGCTCAAGCCCGGACGGCTGACCGAATACGAGTTCCAGATCATGCAGCAGCACACCGAGCTCGGCGCCCGCATTCTGGACGGCAGTCCCTCGCACCTGCTCCAGGCCGGCAAGGTGATCGCCATGAGCCACCACGAAAAGTGGGACGGCAGCGGCTATCCCAACGGCTTGGCGGGGGAGGATATTCCGCTTTGGGGCCGCATCTGCGCCGTGGCCGACGTCTTCGACGCGCTGACCTCCGAGCGCCCCTACAAGCAGGCCTTCAGCCTGGAAAAAGCCTTCAACATCCTGCGAGAAGGCCGCGCCCGCCATTTCGATCCGGACGTGCTCGACTGCTTCTTCGACGGCCTGGACGAGATTCTGCGCATCAAGGGCCAATACTCGGACGACGGCAACCGGTCGGAAATGGGCCCCTACTCCTACCTCAACGACAGCAGCTTCGAACGCCGCTGATTTCCGGACCCCCGCCGGTCGATTCCTCCTTCGGGATTGCCGTGTTCCATTCTCATGATTGCTGTACCTGGTGGACGGATTGGCGCGATTGCATCGCCTCGTCGTGGATCGATGGGCCGTTCCCGGTTCGCCCCTTCCATTGTGGACCATTGAATCGTGATCGGTTTTTCCGCGTCCCGCGGGCCTCGCTCCGAGGTGATGGCGGCAATCCGGTATCGGCGGCAATACGATGGTGGTGGCGTATCGGTGACGGTCGATCCCGTGGTGTCTGGGGCGCACGCGGAATCGTAGGTGCCACGGGATAGGGCGGAATGAATAGTTGTGTCACAATTGTCAAATTTGCGATCCAGGGCGTTCTGTGTTCCAAAACACACCCCCGCTTGCGATCTCCTCTTATTCTGACCGGCGATCGTCGGCAATCCCGGCGGCGAACACAGGCGATTTCCAAGGGAGAGAATCATGAAACAGCTGCTGGCCGGACTGGCACTCCTGGCCCTGGCGGGCTCGATGCTCGCGGACCCCGTGCCGACGTCGGTGTCCGCCGATCTGACTCTGGATTCGGCAGGCTCGCCCTGGCACATCACGGGCAATACCAATGTGCAGGGTGGCGTGACCTTGACGATAGAGGCCGGAGTGGAGCTCATCGTCGACGGCAACTACTACCTGACCATCGACGGCGCGCTGGTGTCCGAGGGCACGTCGGGCGACCCGGTCAGCATTCACGGATCGGGAGGAGCCGGCAGCTGGCGCGAGATCCAGTTCCGCTCCTCGGTGCTTTCCAGCCAGCTGGACCATACCACCCTTTCCGGCGGCGGCAGCCATTCGAGCTACGGCACGCTCCACGTGACGAATCACGCGCTGACCCTGAACCACTGCGTGCTCGACGATTCCGCCTATGACGGCCTGATCCTGGCAAGCGGCGGCGAAGCCACGCTCAGCGACTGTTCGATCCAGGACACGCGCTACCCGATCCACGTGGTCCACGGCGATTTCGCCCTCGATCTAACGGGCAGCAACGGCCTGGTCAACAACACCTATCCCCAGGTCCGCCTGGCGATCAGCAGCCTTGCCCGCGACGTGCAGCTGGACGGGGCCCTGGACGTGGCCTACGCCCTGACCGGCGACCTGACCGTGCCCAGCGGGCATGACCTGGAACTGGGCCCCGGAGTCGTGCTCAAGCTGCCGTCGGGCGGGGACCTGCATGTACACGGCGGCTTCTTCAGCGCCGGCAGCGCGGGACAGCCGAACACGATCACCAGCCTCTACGACGACAACGTGCTCGGGGACAGCAACGGCGACGGGCCCGCGACGACTCCCGCGCCCAACTCCTGGGAATCCCTGCGCTTCCATGGGGACTCCGACGACGCCGCCAGCGGCATGAGTCACACCACCGTGCGCTTCGGCGACTCGGCGGTCTGGCTGCAGGACGCGGGCCCCGACTTCGACGACTGCGAGTTCAGCAATTCGGTCTACCCACTGCACATGCTGGGCGTGTCGACTCCGACTATCGACGACTGCATCTTCGCCGTGGCCACGTATACGCCGATCTACATGAGCCTGAGCAGCCTGCCGGTGATGAACGACAACGACTTCTCCACCTCCAACAACGGCTGGGACGCCATCGGCATCATTCCCGAGACCTTGGGCGCGGACGGCTTCCTGCCGGTGCGCAACTTCACCAGCGTGCCCAACGTGACCTATGTGCTCGCCGGCAACCTGGTCGTGCCCCAGGGGATCTCGCTGAGCGTGGATCCGGGCGTGGTGGTCAAGTTCACCGGCTACAGCTACGGCATCAAGGTCGAGGGGGGCCAGCTCGACGCCGCGGGCACGGCGGAGCAGGAGATCGTCTTCACCTCCGTCAAGGACGACAACCACGGCAACCCGGCGGACACCAACAACGACGGAAGTATCACGGCCCCGGCGGCCGGCGACTGGCGGGGCATCGCCTACAACGACGGCGCGACGGGATCGATGGATCACGTCAACCTGCGCTACGCTGGCGGCTACTGGCACTACTCCGTGGACAACCTCTACCGCGAGGCGGGCCTGGGGCTCTTCGACAGCAGTCCCTCCGTGGAGCACAGCACCTTCTTCGACAATTCGGATCACGGCCTGCTGCTGCTCGGCAACAGCAATCCCCTCGTCGACGGCAACACCTTCAGCAACCACGACCGCACGCCGATCTCGATGAGCGCCGCGGCCGCTCCGGTCTTCGTCGACAACAGCTTCAGCAACAACGGCTACACGGCCCTCGGGCTGGCGGGCGAGTACCTGGGCACCAACAGCACCCTGGGCCAGCGCACGGTCGCCGGCTACGAGAACATCACCTATGTGCTCGAGAACACGATCCGCGTGGACAGCGGCACGCATCTGGCGGTCGATCCGGGCGTGGTCGTCAAGGGCCGCGCGGCCAATGTCTCGATCCAGGTCGAGGGCAGCCTGGAGAGCGCGGGCACGGTGGCGGAGAACGTGGTCTTCACCTCCCTGCTCGACGACAATCACGGCCATCCGGCGGACACCAACAACGACGGCAGCGCCACCGCGCCGGGCCATTCCAACTGGGGCCACCTGGATTTCCGGCCGACAGCCGATGACGCCAACTGCCTCGTCAGCCATACCTGGCTGGGCTACGGCGGCGATTCGCAGGACGGCGTGATCCGTTGCGAGAACGCCGGACCGACCATCGGGCAGTCGACCCTCGACGGCAACTACTACGGCGTCTCCTGCCGCGGCACGAGCGACCCCGTGATCACGGACTGCCTGATCCAGAACTGCTATGCGACGCCGGTCTACATGGCGGTGACCTCGGATCCGGACATTGCCTTCGCCAACACCTTCATCAACAACGGCTATTTCGCCCTCGGCGTGATCAGCGAGCCCCTGACCGTGGCCGCCACCCTGCCGCAGCGCAACGTGGCGGGCGTGAACAACTTCACCTATCTCTTCAGCAGCAATTTCGGCATCCAGGAGTCGGGCCACCTGACCCTGGACGAGGGCGTGGTCGCCAAGTTCCTGTCCTACGCCAGCCTGCTCGTATACGGCGACCTGAGCATCGCCGGCAGCGGCGCCAACCGCGTCTACCTGACCTCGGTGCGGGACGACGCCGTCGGCGGCGACACCAACGAGGACGGCAGCTCCACCTCGCCCTCCCAGGGCGACTGGGGACGCATCCGCTTCCACGAGACCGGCGGCGGCGACAGCGAGCTGCAGCACGCCGTGATACGCTACGGCGGCTGGAGCAGCTCCTACTACGGGCAGATCGAGCTCCTGAGCTCCAGCCCCTCGATCCATGATTGCGAGATCACCAATGTCTACTGGGGCATGGATGTGCTCGGCGCCTCCGCACCCCTCGTGGAGGACAACGTCTTCGTGAACATCGGCCGCACGCCTGTGCGCCAGTCGCTGGTCGCAACTCCGGCCTACAGCGGCAACCAGTTCTTCAACGCCGCGATCCAGGCGATCGAGATCTACCCCGAGACCATCGGGGTCAACCTGAGCCTCTCGCCGCTGGACTTCGCAGGCTACGAGAACATCACCTGGTACCTGGCGGGCACGCTGACGGTCAACAGCACGACCCATATGAGCGTGGACCCGACCATCGTGATCAAGTCCTCCGGGGGACGGATCGCGGTCAATGGCAGTTTCTCCTGCGACCAGGCGGTCTTCACCGCTGTCGCCGACGACTCGGCGGGCAACCCGGCGGACACGGAGGACAACGGCGCCGGCACGACGCCGGATGAGAACGACTGGAACGGCCTGCAGTTCAACGACATCAGCGTAGACGCCAACTGTCTGGTGGAGAACAGCGAGTTCCGCCATGCGGTCCAGGGCATTCTCTGCACCAATGCGGCGCCGGAGATCGCGAACACGGTTTTCGACGGCTGCCGTCACGGCCTGTACTTCAACGGCAATTCGCCCGCCGTGTTGAATACGGTCGAGATCCGCAACAGCCAGTACAGTCCCGTATACCAGAGTCTGGTCAGCAATGTGGACTATGGCAGCACGGTCTTCGGCTCCGGCAACGGCTACCTGGGCATCGGCATCAAGGGCGAGACCCTGGCCCAGGAGATCACGCTGCCGATCCGCGGCAGCGACGGCATCGACAACCTGGTCTACGTGCTGGAGGACAACCTGACGGTCGGCAGTTCCGCCGTGCTGACCATCGCGCCCGGGGTCGTCGTCAAGGCCACCAACGGCCGGACGATCACCGTGCACAAGGGCATCCAGGCGCTGGGCGGCCCGACGCCGGAGCAGCAGGTGGTCTTCACCGTGATCGAGGACGATTTCTACGGCGGCGACACCAACCAGGATGGCACGGCCTCGGTTCCCGTCAACCGCAACAATGTGATCTACGTGGCCGACGACTCCTGGGACGCGCTCTGCGCCTTCGACTATTGCGTCTTCAACCACTGGGGCTACAACGGCAGCTATGGCGCCATCGACGCCAACAGCGCCAGTCCGACGATCCAGAACACGGTCTTCCGCGACGGCGACCTGGGCGTGAGCTGCCGCGGGGCCTCGAGTCCCGTGATCAGCGGCTGCGACTTCAGCGGCAACCAGTACTTCGGCCTGCTCAACGAGAACAGTTCGATCACGGTCAACGCGGAGAACAACTGGTGGGGCGACGCCAGCGGGCCCCTCGACGACAGCGACGACACGGCCTCGGGTGGCCTCTACAATCCCGGCGGACTGGGCGACGCGGTCAGCGACTACGTGGATTATGATCCCTGGGTCACCAGCCTGCAGCTGCCGCTGCTGGGGGACGTGAGCCTCAACGGCTCGCTCCACGCCTATGACGCCTCGCTGGTGCTGAGCCACCTGGCCGGCGGCATCGTGCTGAGTCCGGAGCAGCTCGCGGTGGCGGACGTGACCGGCGACGCTGCCGTCGACGCGGTGGACGCGCACTACATCCTGCAGGTCGTCGTCGGCGCGGAGACCACCTTCCCGGGCGAGACCAGCGACTACGAGGGCGAGCCCTTCGATCCGGAGAGCGAGCTGCTGGCTTCCGTATCACAGGACCAGGAAGGCTGGTGGCTGCGGCTGGACCTGGGTGGCGACAACGCCCTGCGCGGCTTCCAGGCGGAACTGGACCTGCTGGACGGACTGCAGGTGCTCGAGGCCGAAGGCCAGGCCGACCAGAACCTGTCCTGGCACACGGATGAAACGGGCAGGCTGCGGCTGGCCCTCGCGCCTCTGGCGGTCCAGGAAGAGGCCCTGAGCCTGCGCCTGCGCGTGGACGGGGATCCGACGGGACACTACGAGCTGCTGGGCTTCCGCGTCAACAACCAGGACTTCGAACTCGAGTCCACGGGGAGCGGGGAAGCGGAACGGCCCCTGGCCTTCGCCCTGCACGCGGCCTGGCCCAATCCCTTCAATCCGTCCACGAACCTGAGCTTCGACCTGCCGCGGGAAGGCCCGGCACGACTTGCCGTCTACAACCTGCGCGGAGCGCTGGTCCAGGTGATCCATGACGGGCCCCTGCCCGCCGGCAGCCACACGCTGCGCTGGGACGGCCGCACCGGAGGCGGAGGAGGCGCGGCCTCGGGCATGTACTTCATCCGGCTGGACACGGCGGCGGGCCGTGCCACTCAGGCCGTGACCCTGCTGAAGTAGTGGAGGCACCCTTGCGCACCCTTAGCCTGCTGCTGCTGCTCGCCGGCTCACTGCCCGCGGCGGAACTGCGGTTCGACAACCAGACCTTTGTCGCACAACAGGGCGGGATCGTCCATGTGCCCCTGCAGGTGAGCGCCATGGCGCCCGAGGGGATCACGGCCCTGGAATGCAGCATGGATCTTCCACCGAACTGGGTGATCGACGGTGTCACGACGGCGGGTCACCTGGCCGAGAGCTGGGGCGCCACGCTAAGCCATTCAGCCTCCGGCCGGCACATGGAACTGGCCCTGGCCGGGGAGGCCGTCCTGGTCGGGGAGGGCGTGCTGCTGGAAGTGCGGGCGCGAATCGACGGCAGCGGCTGGACGGCGCTGGAAGCCACCGCCAACGAGGGCGATCCCGCCCTGGAGGTCTCCGCGGGCTATCTGACCCACACCCTGCCGCCCGTCCTTTCCGTATCACCTTCCGCGGCCGTGGAGCTGCTGGTCGGCGAGAGCCAGGACTACAATGCCGGCGGCGGCGTGACACCCTACGCCTGGAGCGTGGATCCGCCGGCCCTGGGCAGCATCACGGGGGAAGGGCTGTTCACGGCCGCGCAGGCCGGAGAAGGGCAGATTCTCGTCAGCGATCCGGAAGGGGCCGCCGGCGCATCCGGTCCCCTGCGGGTGCGCTCCTTCGCCATGGGATTCGGTTCGGCGGACAGCATCGCCGGAGCCACCGTGCGTCTGCCGCTTCTGCTGGAGAACCCGCTGGGCGAGGAGGTGACCGGCTTCGAGATCGAACTGGATGTCAACGCGGAGCGCCTCCACAATCCCGTGATCCGCGAGGAAGGCATGCTCTGCGCGGACTGGAGCCTGCTCGTCGTCACCTTGCAGAATGGACGGTTGAGGCTGGCGGGCGCTCACTCCGAAGGGATCACGGAAAGCGGGGCACTGCTGGAGCTGGAAGTGTCCAGCACGGTAGGCAACGGCTTCAACATGGACCTTCGTGCGGAAGAACTCCACGTCAACGAGAATCCGGCGGTGATCGCCCGGCCCGGCACCCAGCACTTCAGCCCATCGGGCAATTTCTCCATTTCGCCGGGGACGGCCCTGCTTGAGCGCGGGGAGAGCCTGGCCTTCCAGATCAGTGGCACCCCCGCCGGCGAGGTTGCCTGGCAGAGCAGCGCTCCCCTCGTCGCCGAAGTGGACGCCAACGGCCTGCTGACGGCGCTGCAGGGCGGCGAGGTGGTGCTCAGCGCCACCGACGAGCTGGGCCAGACGGTGGAAAGCGGACAGATCCGCGTCGTGGACCTGGACGCCTGGCTGCCGGACACCAGCGCCGTGATCGGCGAGGAATGGCTTTGGCCGCTGCGCTGCGACGCCCTGCCCTCGGAGGAGCTGCAGTCCCTGGAGATCACCCTGACATGGTCCTCGCCCTGGATCCAGTTCGTGGGAATCGAGAGCGAGGGCTGTCTTACACAGGACTGGGCCGACTGGGCCCTCAGCGACACCCTGCAGGAAGTGCGGATCGCCGGCGCCGGGGCGGCCCTGGCGCTCAGCGGAGCGGATCTCTGCCGGCTTCGATTCGCCCTATCGCCCGAAGCGACAACCCAGCCCCTTCCGGTGCAGCTGGAGCTTCTCTTCAACGAAGGCTTTCCGGTTGTCCGGGCAGAAGGAGGCAGCGTCAGCGGCGGAGTGCAGGCCCTGGACGACGCGGTCGAAGCTCTCGCCTTCGAGCTTCTGCCGGCCTGGCCGAATCCCTTCAATCCGGCGACGATGGTGGAGTTCCGCCTGGCCCGAAGCGCTTCGACCCGGCTGGAGGTCTACGATCTGCGGGGCGCCCTTGTCCGCCGCCTGCTGGAACAGGAACTGCCCGCCGGCCTGCACCGGGTACGCTGGAACGGTCGCAACACGGCCGGCGGGGAAGCCGCCAGCGGGAGCTATATCCTGCACCTGGTCGCCGGGACAGGCAGCCAAAGCCGGCAAGTCACTCTGCTTCGCTGAGCCGGGAGGGCTGGCCCTGCGCCGGATTCGGGAACCGCGGCCACCACGGTGAGGGCAGCTTGGCGGACGGCGGGAAACGCTTTGGTTTGTTCGCTGCCCGCGGACGATGGCCTGCCGCAACGGCGGCACAACGACGCCACAGGCCCGCAGATCGGGATGCCGCGCCTAACGTGGAACGTGAATACATTACCAGATCGCCCATCTGGCGGATCCAATTGGATTTGCGGTTCAATCTGCGTCCCGCGGGCCTCGGGTGACGATTCGCGGCGTCGGGCGGCGATTCGAAAACGTCGGCGATTCGATGATGTGCGAATCGATTGCCATTGCCGTTTCGTCCCGTCCATCGTCGACCGACGGGTCGTTTCCGGTTTGCCGGTTTGTCGTGGACCGATTATCCGATTCCGGTTCGCCCGTCCGTCGTGGACCATTGAACCGTGATCGGTTTTTTCGCGATCCGCGGACCAGGGCCCGCGGTTATCGTTCGTGGCCCCCTGCGGGAGCCATTTCATTGGCATGCACACCGATTCGGATGAATTCCATCGTTTAGGGCGGCAATCCATTAACTATAAATAATCGTCCCGCAGGGGCGCAGAATGATAGCCGCGGGCCCCGGTCCGCGGTGACGGTGGCAATCCGACAACGGCCGATAATTCAATATCGGTTGCAATCCGGCAACGCCCGCGAAATCGATATAGGTTGCAATCCGACAACGGCCGCGATTTCGATGACGGCGGCAATCCGATGACGGGCGCGATTTCGATATCGGCGGCGATCCGGTGACGATTGCAATCCGGAAACGGTGGCATTCCGGTGACCGTGCCGATCCGGTGTCAGGTGGCCACGTTGAAACGTGTGTTTTCCCGTGTTGCGTTTCGGGATTCCCCCTTGTCCGCAGATTGGCCTCAGACTGTATGGATCCGACACAATTCCTGCACCAGAACACGGATTCGGGGCGAATTCTGACTCTTTCCTCACCCCCCATCCCTTGGGCTTTTTGTTAGGTTGTCCGCCTTGGAGGACAGTGACGCCAGCAGCAACCCCTGTCGCTGGTCCGAACAGAGTAGAGAGGAACCCCGGGACATGCGGATTCGCGTCCTGTCAGCAACCGGTCTGGCGATCGGGCTGCTTTGCAGCAGTCTCCCTGCCGTGGACCAGTTCAACAAGTATACCTCGGCCGGCAATATCGGCCTGACCATCACCAACTTCGGCGTGCTTGGCCAGGGCTACAACATCGAGGGCCAGCCTTCCTGCCTCTACCGGCAGTATTCGCAACTGGAGTTCGAGCAGATCGAGCACTTCAGCTACGGCGGCCTCTGGGTCGGCGGCGTGGTCGAGGGCCAGCCCTACGTGTCCACCGGCGTCATCGACGGCACCTTCGGCGGCGGCGAGGGCTGGGAATGGAACAACACCTGGCCCACCGGTGAAAGCCCGGCGGCCGACGCGGCTGCCATCGCGGACACGATCGACGTGCGCAGCAGCCTGCCCCTCGAACGCAACTACCATCCCCAGGCCGTCAGCCACGAAGACTTCCATTGCGTCTTCACTGACACCTCCACCGTTGTGCCGGAAACCGAACCGCCGCGCCTGATCGACAACCACGTTCCCATGGGCCTGGAGGTCCGGCTCGACAGCCGCGCCTGGAACTATTCCTACGCGGACGGCTTCGTGATCTTCGACCTGACCATCCGCAACATCAGCGCCTTCCAGGATCCGGCCGGAGTCGGCCACGCCATCGACAGCGTCTACGTGGGTTTCTGGATCGACGAGGCCGTCGGCAATTTCAACCTGCACGACTACTACGCCCCGGGCAATGGCGGCTGGTCCTGGTACGACAACCTGAGCGGCGTGGTGGCCACCAACGGCTATACCCCCGCCGAAGGAGACACGATCAACATGGCCGTGGGCTACGACGCCGACGGCGACGACGGTTTTTCCCATTCCATGCTGGGTTGCCGCTTCCTGGGCGGCACCTCGCCGACCATCAGCGACCCCCGCCGGATCCTGCCCCACGCCAACGCCTGGCAATGGAACACGCCGGTCAGCCAGGAATTCCCGGCCCTTGGCATGCCGGGCAGCGACATCGGCCGCTACAACCGCATGACCTACACGCCGGACCTGGGCTCGGCGGGCTTCCCCTACGGGAGCGAGGACGCCGCCTCCTGGATGATGCTCAGTTCGGCGGGTTCCTTCGGCAGCCTGCAGCCCGGCGAAAGCCTCAACGCGGTCTTCGCCATTGCCTGCGCGCGCTGGAAGGAACTGACCCCGGCCGAACTGAGCTCCACTCCGCAGGAGCAGCTGCAGTACCGGGCAGGCAACCTGATCGCCTCCACGGACTGGGCGCAGATCGCCTGGCGCGGGGAAGACCGCAACGGCAACGGCGTGCTCGACCCGGGCGAGGACCTGATCGAGAACGGCGTGCTCGACCGCTACCTGCTGCCCCAGCCGCCCCCGGGACCGCGCACGCACCTGGTCGTCGAGGACCGCGCCCTGACCCTTTACTGGGACGAAAGCCCCGAACTCTTCGTCGACCCGATCATCGGCGAGGCCGATTTCGAGGGCTACCGCGTATACGGCAGTCCGCGCACGGCGGGCAGCGAGGAAGACAAGACCCTGCTGCTGGAAGTGGACCTGGTCAATGATCTCTGGCCCAATACCGGGCTGTCCAGCGTGCGCCTGGAAGAACCGGCCTGGTTCGAGGATCCGCAGAGCGGCGATTCGGTGGCCTTCCACTACAGCCTGCACCTGGACAGGCTGCGCAACGGCCTGCCCAGCGGCAACTGGCTCGCCGTCAGCGCCTTCGATCGCGGGGACCCCGACAACAACCTGGCCAGCCTGGAGAGCAGCTACACGGAAAACCAGCTCTTCTATTTCCCCGGCGCGACACCCGACGACCCATCCCTCAGCGGCCTGCCGGACCGCCAGCCGGGCGTATACCCGAATCCCTACCGCGGCCGGGCCGCCTGGGACGGCAGCGGCGACCGCGACCGTCTGCTCTGGTTCACCAACCTGCCCTCGCGCTGCGAGATCCGCATCTTCACCCTGGCCGGCGACCTGATCGACGTGCTGGAACACGATGCGGCCACCTACCGGGGCGGGGACGTGAAACGCATCACGGAAGCCCGCGAGCAGGCGGGGGAAGGGGCCATCTTCTCGGGCGGCGAGCACGCCTGGGACCTGATCAGCCGCAGCGACCAGGCCATCGCCACCGGGCTCTACCTCTTCACGGTGGAGGACCGGGCGACAGGCCGCGTGGAACGCGGCAAGTTCGCAGTGATCAAGTAAGACAGTAAACCAAACGAAAGGAGAGTGGCATGCGTCACGTTCTGACTCTTGCATTGCTGGCCGGCGCGGGGAGCGTCTACGGCCAGACCGCCATGACCATTTCCGAATCCCAGCAGACGGGCGCATTCGGACCGGACAGTTCCGCCCACTGCGGCGAGCTGGTCACCGTGGAGGGCATCGCCCTCTCGGCTTCCGCCGACTTCTACAGCGGCAGCAATTCCAGCTTCTACCTGATCGACTCCAACGGCGGAGACTACAGCGGCATCCTGGTCTTCGCGCCGATCGCCGACGCCTTCGAGATCTTCGTCGGCGACAGCCTGCGTATCACAGGCACGATCCAGGAGTACTACACCAACTCCGAAGGCGTCTTCAGCAACATGACGGAGATCGTGCCCGACGATCCGGACACCCAGATCGAGTACCTTGGGTTCGAAGCCCAGCTGCCGGACCCGGTCTATGTGGACATGTGGAACCTGGATCCCGTGAGACACACGGAGCATGTGGCCGAGGACATCGAGTCCATGCTGGTCGAGATCGAGGACGCCGTCGTCGTCGACATCAGCGCCCCGCCCAGCTGGCGCCAGTTCACGGTCGCCGATCCCGATGGCAACGAAGCCGTGATCCGCACCGCCGCCGCCGACCTGGACGACTACGGCCGGCCCCCGCTGGGAGCCAGCTTCGACCTGATCCGCGGCGTGATCTACCAGGTCTACGGCAACTACAACGTGATGCCCCGCAACCTGGACGACCTGATCCTCAGCGTGGGCCCGCCCGTCATCAGCGGTCCCGAGTTCGGCCCCTGCGGCGCGACCCCGGCCGACGCGCTGAGCTTCTCGATCATCATCACCGACGACACGGGCGTGGACGAGGCCTTCGCCTTCTACCGCGCCGACGGCGGTGCCTGGCAGGAATACGGCATGGAGCGGGACGTGGACAATCCGGCCCTCTTCAGCGTCGAGTTCCCGGCCCAGCCCGAAGGCACGATGCTCGAGTACTACGTCTCGGCCCTGGACGACGAAGGCGAGGAGAGCGCCTGGCCGGAAGACGGCGAGGACTCGGACTGGTTCCCCGAATTCTATGTCACCGGCCAGTCGGCGACGACCTGCAACGAGGTGCAGTCGCAGACCTATTCCGACGGCGACGCCAGCCTCTGGCAGTGTCACGAGGCGACGATCACCGGCACGATCACCATGGGCTTCAGCGACTACGGCACGGACCCCGAGGACACCTTCCGCAACTACATCATCGCAGACGACTCGGGCATGTACAACGCGCTCTACGTCTACAACAACAACACGCACGACATCTGGCTCGACATGCTGGAGCGCGGCGACAACGTCACCATCACCGGCGAGATCACCGAGTACAACGGCCTGACCGAGCTGACCTACATCAGCGCCTTCACCTTCAACAGCGACGGCAATCCCACTCCGGCGACAACCGTCGACCTGGCGACGCTGACCAGCGATCCCGAGGGCTGGGAGAGCGTCCTGGTCCACCTGGAGGATGTGGAGATCACGGACAACGACCTGGGCTTCGGCGAGATGGAGATCTCCGACGGAACGGGCACGATCGTGCTCGACAACGAGGGCGTGTGGGACATCGCCTTCGAGAACGGGGACACGATTGATGATCTCACTGGCATCATCACCTACAACTTCGGCGCCTGGAAGATCAATCCCCGAGACAACGAGGACTTCAGCGGCCTGACCGACATCGCCGAAGGGAATCTGCAGCCGGTCTTCGAGCTGCAGGGCAATTTCCCCAATCCCTTCAACCCCTCGACGCGCATTGTCTACAGCCTGGGCAGCGCGGCCGCGGTGGAGCTGAGCGTCTACAACCTGAACGGCGAGCTCGTGACGACCCTGGTCGACGGCACGCTGCCCGCCGGCAGCCACGAGAGCGTCTGGCAGGCCGAGGCCATGGCCAGCGGCCTCTACTTCGCCCGCCTGAGCGTGGACGGAGACGCCATCGACACGCAGCGCATGCTGCTGATCAAGTAGGATCCCCGAAGGGGCGGCGTCCGACAGGGCGCCGCCCCCTTTTCCAGGATCTTCAACACGGGGCACAGGGCGGATCACGGCATGCGGGAGTTCCCGCGGGACTCCGCGGCCCGGAAGGGGCCGGCTGCCAAACGCCGTGTTTCCCGTGATGCAAGAACCTGCAACCAGCTGCCCACGCGGGCAGGAGAAGCGAAGATGACACGAAGCGGACGCGCGGGACAGCGCGGCCTTCTGTTCCTGGGACTGGCGACCCTGCTGCTCCTGGCCTGTGATCCGGACGAGGGACGGAACACGAAACTGGCCAACGAGCTGCCCGAGACCCACCTGAGCCTGGGCTATTTCCGCGCCGGCACGGACACGCCGGACACTCTGGACCAGTCGACGGCCCGCGTCGGCATGGCCTGGTGGGGCGCGGACGCCGACGGCGCGATCGCCGGCTACGAGTACCGCTGGAGCTACGAGGCGGACACGGTCTGGCATGAAACACAGAGCGAGGCCGACACCTTCGTCGTGCTGCTTACGGCCCAGGAGGATACCTTCTCCTTCAGCGTGCGCGCCATCGACGACGAGGGGGAGCGGGATCCCTCCCCGGCGCGCGTCGTCCTGCCCGTGCGCAACAGCCGGCCGGAACTGGAATGGACTCCCAATTCTCTGGAGCTGCTCAACGGCTTCTTCGGCGGGGACACCAGCACGACTTTTCCGCACCTGACCTTCCGCTACAGCGCCTGGGACCTGGATGGTGTCGAGACCATCCGGAAGATCTTCTGGGCCCTGGACGATACCACCCAATGGCAGGAGCTGGACAGCCTGAACAAGTCGCTGTCGCAGGTGCCCCTGGGACCGGATCTGCTGACGCCGGGACCGCACCGCTTCTTCCTGAAGGCCCAGGACGTGGCCCTTGCCGAATCCAACATTCTCAGCTATCCCGCCGGTGAGACAGACACGAGCCTCGTCGGTGTCGAACGAGTCTGGATGGTCCGCGAGCCCGTCGGCGACCTGCTGGTCGTATACGACGACCCCGTCAGCTCGAGTACGCGCCAGGGCATCGTGCGCCAGGTGCTGGAGAACCTTGATCTGGAGGAAGGGGTCGACTACAGCGAGTGGATCGTCAACAGCAACCATTACCACTGGCTGGACCGCAACCCGGACTGGTCCGAGTTCTACTGGCTGCCCGCCAACGGGTCGGACACCTACAACACTCTTTCCGATTTCGACATGGTCTTCTGGATCAGTTCCAAGGAGACCCAGCTCAACGCGGCCTGTCCGCCGCTCGGGCAATACATGGCCGAAGGCGGCAAGGTGCTGATGGCCAGCGCCGACGTGGGCTACTACGATGACACGAACGAGGTGCCCGTGCTCAACGAGGGCATCTGCCTGCCTATCGATTCGCTGACACACGAACGGGCGCGCATCTTTCCGGCGGGCGGCAGCCGGGACGAGCCCCTGACCCCCGGCGCCGGCTTCGAGAACCTTTATCCGGTGCTCTACGTGACCTCGCCGACCACTTTCCAGGGACCGGGCAACAATTCGCTCGATTTCGGATTCCGCCCCGCCCCGGGCGCCGAAGAGCTGTATTACATCCCCGAAGACCCCGGCAATCCGGTGGCCGGTCCCCGTGTGACGATGGGCTGCCGCATTGCCGCCGACGAGCGGCCCGACAAGGCCCGGCTGGTCTACATGACCGTGCGCCTGGATCTGCTGGACAACCTGGAAGGCTTCTTCCAGGTCCTGATCGAGGAGGACTTCGACTGGTGAGAGTCCCCGACCGACATTGGATCACGACCGCGCTTCTCGTGCTGCTGACGGCCCTGGCGGCCTTCGCCCAGGGCAGCCTGCGCGGCATCGTAAAGGATGCCGACACCGGCGAGGGCCTGGTGGGCGTCAACATCATCGTCAAGGGCACCTACAAGGGCGCGGCGACGGATTTCGACGGCAACTACCTGATCCGCGACATTCCCCTGGGCACCGTCGACGTGCAGGTCAGCAGCCTGGGCTACAAGACCGTCATCGAGAGCGGCGTGCCGATCCTCGACGGCCAGGAGACGCGCCGCGACTTCCGCATGGAGCGTTCCTACCTGGCCACCGAGGACGTGGTGATCATCGGCGACCGGCCCCTGCTGGAAGTGGACAACACCAGCAGCTCGACGCGCATCAAGCAGGAAGAGATCCAGACCCAGGTGGTCGAGGACGTCTCCGACGTGGTCAGCCAGCAGGTCGGTGTCACAAAGAGCGACAACGAGATCCACATTCGCGGCGGCCGGGTGGAGGAGAGCCTCTACATCATCGACGGCCTCTCCGTCAAGGACCCGATCTCGGGCCAGGGCTACGGCGTCTACCTGAGCGCGGAATCGGTCAGCGAGATCGAGGTGATCACCGGCGGCTTCAATGCCGAGTACGGCGAGGCCATGTCCGGCGTGATCGATGTCAAGACCCGCGAGGGCGACGAGAAGTTCTTCGGCAATTTCAGCTGGAAGCGCGACAACCTGGGCCTGGACCTGCCTTCGGACAACCAGAATCAGGATGTGATCGAAACCAGCATGGGCGGTCCGCTGGGGGTTCCGGGCGTGCCGGGCAGCCTGTCCTACTTCGTCAACGGCTACGGCAGTTTCAGTGACACGCACCTGCCCCACGCCACCGAGCTGGAGCCGACCCAGGAGTGGATGCAGGAGTTCAGCCTGCGCCAGGAAAACAACATCAGCGGACTCTTCAAGCTGGCCTGGCGGCCGATCCTGACCCGCAAGCTGGTGGCCTCCTTCGGACGCAGCTTCAAGGTCAACCAGGGCTATTTCGATACCCTGGTCGAGGACCGGCGCTTCTACCCCTACGAGTACCAGGAGAACCTGGACAACTACAACACCTTCACCCAGGAAAGCCTCCAGTTCAGCATGACCTGGAACGAGACCATCAGCCGGCGCAGCTATTTCGAGCTGGTGCTGGGCCGCTTCTTCATCAACCAGCACGCCGACGCCGGCAAGCACTGGAGCGAGTACGAAAGGCCGCTGGACATCGATCCCACCTGGTACATCCAGCTGCCCGACGGCACGACGCTGATCGAGCAGGGCGACGGCTTCTGGGACTACGGCGACACGGACTTCTGGCACGACCACTTCGCCGATACCTGGTCGCTGAAGGGCAACCTGACGACGCACCTGAACGACGAGCACGAGCTGAAGACGGGCTTCGAGATCGAGAATACGGAACTGCAGCTGCTGCACATCAACGCTCCCTGGCTGGGCAGCGGGCAGGCGCCGGGCCGCGACTACGACCAGTATCACGTCTGGACCACCGCCGGCGCGCTCTACCTGCAGGACAAGATCACCTTCAAGGGCCTCAACGCCAACGTGGGTCTGCGCCTGGACTACTGGCGCCCCGGCGCCTACCTGGAGGACGTGGTCGCCGACAGCTCCGTATACATCCTGACCGACGCCGCGCGCAGCCTCTACGACGAGGAGACCTTCGGCCTCTTCGGCGGCCGCTGGAAGGCCCAGCTCAGTCCGCGCCTCGGCATCAGCCACCCGGTGACGGACAACGACGTGCTGCTCTTCAGCTACGGCCACTTCAGCCAGCGCCCCCGTTATTCCTATGTATACGCCAACCTGCGCAGCAAGAGCTCGAACACCTACCAGCTGATCGGCAACCCGAACCTCAATCCGACCACCACCGTGGCCTACGAGCTGGGACTGAAGCACCGCTTCAACGAGTCGAGCGCCCTGCAGCTGACCTCTTTCTACAAGGACATGTTCAACTACGTGACGGCCTTCCGCATCAGCCGCGACCATCCGCGCCTGGGCAACGTGAGCTACACGCAGTACTACAACATCGACTACGCGCGCAGCCGCGGCCTGGAGCTTTCCTGGCGCCACCGCTTCCCGCGCTATTTCAGCTTCGTCTGGAACCTGAGCTACACCGTGCTGACCGGCAAGAGCTCCAGCCCGGCGGAGAACCTGCTCAACCAGGCCAGCACCAACGCCGACGACGAGAACCTGGGCGAGAACTACCTGCGCTGGGACAAGCCGATCACCACCTCGGCCAACCTGCGCTTCTACGTGCCCTCGAGCCGTCCGCTGCGCGTCGGCAACTGGAAGAGCCCCGTCGACTGGGGCCTCAACCTGCGCCTCGACTACAGCTCGGGACCGCGCTACAGCCCCGAGTACATCGAGGAGACCGCCGGCGTGCCCGAGTCCTATCGGGTGGACCAGGACCCGTATACGGCCCTCTCGCAGAATCTCTTCACCATGGATCTCAATGTCTGGAAGAATGTCAACCGCCTCTTCGGCACGCCCGTGCGGATGAAGGTCTTCTGCGAGACCAAGAACCTCTTCAACAGCCAGCGCGCCCGCACCACGGGCCAGATCAATCCGCTGACGGGGCAGGTCTGGCAGCCCGGCGATCCCTTCATCGCCAACAACCGGGTGTACTACGAGTACGACCCCATCCTCTCGCTGCAGGGAGTGCGCGACCCCAACACGCCCTCGCGCTTCTGGGCCCCGCGGCAGGTGATGTTCGGAATCAGCCTGGGACTATGAGAATGAATCATGTAATACAACACTACGGGCCGCGCGCCCTGCTGGCCGGACTGCTGCTGGCGCCGGCCCTGCTGCCCGCCCAGGAGCTGATCCGCAACTTCGGGGAGGAGCGCGTCGGCACCACGGCGCTCAGCTTTCTCAAGATCGGCGTCGGCGCGCGCGCGGAGGGCATGGCCCAGGCCTTCGTCGGCGTCGCCGACGACGGCAGCGCCCTCTACTGGAACCCGGCGGGTCTGGGACGGATGTCGGGCGGCCTGTTCAGCGTGACACACCTGGAATGGCCGGCCGAGATCACCTACGACTACATCGGCCTGGTGCAGAACATCAACGAGCGTCTCACGCTGGGCATGGCCTACGCCCAGCTGAAGACCGACGAGATGCCCGTCACCACCGAGACCCACCCCACCGGCGACGGCCGCACCTTCTACTTCATCGACCAGAGCCTGCAGGCCACGGCCGGCCTTCGAATGACCGACCAGTTCTCCTTCGGCATCAGCCTGAAGTACATTCGCGAGGACATCGACGATGTCAGCCTGAGCACCGTGCTCGGCGACCTGGGCACCTTCTACCGCACGGGCTGGCGGGACATGTCGATCGCGGTCTCCTTAAGCAACTTCGGCGGCGTGGTACAGCCCGACGGCAGCTACCTGCCCGCCAACTCCGACGACGGGCGCAGGCAGGACTACGAGGAATTCAGTCCGCCGACGATCTTCCGCATCGGTTCGGCCATGACCCTCTTCTCCTACAACGAGCATCACCTGCTGGGAAGCGGGCAGATCAATCATCCCGTAGACAACCAGGAAAGCTACGCCATCGGCATGGAGTACGACTGGCTGAAGCGCTATTTCCTGCGCGGCGGCTGGAAGATCAACGCCGGGGAGGAAAGCTGGACGCTGGGGGCGGGCCTCGACTTCCGCATCAACCGGATGGCCATCGTGCTCGACATCAGCTACAGCGACTTCGGCATCCTGAGCGAGAGCAAGCGCACATCGGCCCAACTGGCCTGGGAGGACTGGAGATGAAGACTGCGGCTGTGAGACACACGCGCCCGCTGGCCTTCCTGGCCCTCGCCGTCGCCCTGGGCTGTTCGGTGGACAAGTTCAGCCTGCCCGCCGAGGGCGAGGGCATCGGCGGCGTGGCGGACACGACCTACCTGCTGCTCAACGCCACCATCGACCTGGGCAGCACGGAAGCGGACCCCGCCGACATGTTCATCAACGACGACGGCCACCTCTACGTGGCCGAGAGCGGCACGGGGCGGATCAGCGTCTGGAACCAGGCCCTGCTTGACCTGAATGATCCAAGCCCCGGCGAGCAGCTGGGCGAGCCGGGTCTGGCGGACTTCGAGCTGCCGGGCGTCCAGGCCGTCTGCGTGGGCAGCGAGCAGCTGCTCTTCGCCAGCGCGGGGGACAGCAGCATCTGGGCCGTGCACCTGCTGCCGGCGAGGACAGAGGTCCTGGCCGCGCTCACCCGATTCCTGGTAATCGACGGGGGCATGGCCGATACCCTGAGCGTGGTCGAGATGTCCGATCGTCTTTCGTCCTCCTCGCAGCAGGAGATCGCCAACTGGCAGATCACGGCCCTCGATTCGATTCCCCTCGGCAGCGCCGAGCTGGATTCGATGATCGCCCCGCACCGCTTCTGGTCCGGCGCGGGATCAAACAATGTAGACGCGCTGGCGCCGGGGCGCCCCGGGGAACGGGAAGTGCTCTTCGTCAACAACGGCCAGTCGGATTCGCGCGTCCAGCAGTTGAATTTCGAGCCGGTGGCGCTGCTGCTGCACGGGACGGGCTTCACGGCCTACAGTTATCTCTATGCGGCGGTCGGCACGCCGGAGCGCGTGGTCTATCCCGGAACCGGGCTGGGCTTCATCCGCAATGGCCGCAGCCTGGCGCGCGACTGCAACAATCGCCTGTACTACACCATGTCCAACCTGGATGGGGACTCCCTCGTCGATTCCCTGAGTTTCCGCGTCCAGCGCTCGACCTACGAGCTGGACGCCAACGGGCGGGATACATGGAACGCGGACCTCAACCTGAGTCCCTTCGACGACTTCATCTCGCATCCCTACCTGGACCCGGTCGACATCAGCTACACCAACACGCATATCCTGGTCTGTGATCGCCTGGCGCGGCATGTGCAGGTCTTCAGCCTGAGCGGCGACTTCATCCGCCCCTGCGGGGCATCCCGCGTCTGGCGTGATTCGCTGGTGACGGTCAATGGTGTGACAAGCAATCTGCTGGTCAAGGACTGGGACTACGATCTGCTCAACGAGCCGACCTGCGTCGCCAGCTTCGGCAACAGCAGCTGCCGCTCGGCGGACCTGGACCAGGAGGTGATCTTCGTCGCCGACCAGGGCGACGGCCTGAGCAACGACCGCATCCTGCTCTTCTCTCTTTCGCAGAGCAGCAGCGATCTGCCGGACCAGTAATGCCGCTTCGCCTGTTCTTGTGTTCCATGATCCTGCTGGGCCTGACGGCCTGCGCCGGCATGCGCATGCCGGATCGCAGCCTGCCGCCCCTGGGGCGGGTCATGCCCGATTCGGTCTTCGTCCACCACTGGCCGCCGGATTCGCAGGCCGATTCGCTCTTCGTGATCCAGAAGATGCCTCGCCGCTCGCTGGGCAGCTCCGCCGACTACCTGCGTGTCTGGCGCACAAGCTTCGAGGACGAGGCGCGCCGCCAGGGCATGAAAGTGATCTGGCCTGCCGCCGGACTGGGCGCGGCGGACACGGGCTGGCCCGCCCTGCCCGGAAGCGCAAGCTGGGTGCTGGTGCCCCTGGGTTTCGAGCTGCAGGGCGTGAACCGCGGCGGAATCGGAAGCTTCTTTGCCTGGCTCGGCGTATCACAACCGGCGCGCCGCGAGTACGGCTGGCTGAAAAGCCGTTTCCGCTTCGAGGCCACCACCGGAGCCGTGCTCTGGGAGGACAGCCTGCTCAGCCGCCGGCCGGACGGGAAGTATACGCTGAACCGCACCGACCGCGCCGGGCTGCTGGCCACGCAGGCGGCCAAGGACCTGGTCCAGGTGCTGCGCGAAGGCATCGAGCCGGCGCCGCCAAGGGAGAGCGAGGAATGAAGCCTGTCCATGGAATCACCCCCCTGCCCCTGTTCTGCCGCAGGATCCTGCGCCTGCTGCCGCCGCTGTTGCTGGCGCTGCTGCTTTCGGGATGCAGCGTCAAGGGCCTTGTCACACGGCAGGTCACCCCGGTGATCGACGGCATGGTCGAGAGCCTCTTCGCCGAGCCCGACCTGCAACTGGCGCGGACAGCCTTCGAGGCCGACATCAAGCTCATCGAGGGCCTGCGCCGCAGCCTGGACAGCCGCGAGCTGCAGGTCCGCCAGGCGATGGCCCTGGCCGGCTACGCGCTGCTCTTCTGCGAAGGCGTGGACAACGAGCGCGCCTCGCGCTTCTATCGCCGCTCGCTGAACGTGGGCCTGGAACTGCTGGGCGAGGATCCTTTCGAGCGGAACCAGGAGGATTTCGAGGCCTGGCTGGTTGGCATGGAGGACCAGGAGGCCCTCTTCTGGACCGCTTTCCCCTACGGCGCCTGGATGGCGCTCAACCTTAGCGAGAACGAGGCCACCTTTCGCCTGCACCGCGTCGAGGCGATGATCGCCCGCGCCAGCGAATTGAACCCCCACTACTTCTTCGGCGCCGGCGACCTCTTCGCCGGGGCGATCCACTGCGTCAAGCCCCGCTTCATCGGCGGGGACCCGGCGGCAGGCCAGGCCCTCTTCCACGCCGTCGGCGAAACCGCCTCCCGCGGGCTGCTGCTGCCGCTCTACTTCGAGGCCCGCTACTACTGCCCCGCCTCCCTCGACGAGGAGCGCTTCGACCAGATCCTGCAGTCGGCGGAGCAGTATGACCTCTCCCAAAGGCCGGACATGGCCCTGCTGAATCACTGGGCGCTGGAGCAGATTCGGGCGCTGGGGGAGATGCGGGGGGAGTTGTTTTAGGGGCTAGCAGGCATGACCAAGAGACTATTTTAGCAACAGCACCTTCCTCGCCTGCACTTCGCCCAGTGCTTCCAACCGAATGAAGTACACTCCGCTGGCCAGCCCCTCCGCCCGGAAGACGACCTCATGGCTCCCCGCCGGCAGCAGCTCATGCACCAGGGTCCGCACGCGTTGTCCACGCAGATTGTATACGCTCAGGGTGATCGGCGCGGCCAGGGGCAGATCGAAGGCGACGGTCGTTGCCGGATTGAAGGGATTCGGCCAGGCCGGATTAAGGGCAATGCTCTCCGGCAGGGCCGGGGCCTCCTTCGGTGTGACAGAGACCTGCGAATCCAGTTCCCGGGCACCGGGGCCGCCGGTGTATCCCATGTCATTGCGCAGGCCGCCCTGGCTGGGCCAAAGGGCAAAGCCGGGGGATTCCGGGTCTTCCAGGTCATTGTAGACGGAATCCGGATTGCCGGTGTCAATGGCGGGCGAGGCGGTCAATAAATAGGGAACGCCCAGCTCTTCATCGAAGAGGGGGTCTTCCAATATGTTGTTGGTTCCGGTCATCCCTGGTTGAACAATGGAGTATGAGAATTCGGGAGCCTCGAACCACTGATCCGACAAGACATCGTAGTCGTTTCCCCACACAATCGAGTTTGTGAAGTCAAGGGGGCCCGTAAACAACTTGGACATCGAGCAATTGGTCACCGTCACATTATTCAACGATGTCTCCCCGGGAACGACTCCGGCTGTCAACACATCCTGGTAGGAATCCGTGTACGGGTAAGGGATGTAGTTGTCTTGCTCGGTGATATCCTCGAACAGGCAATTTACCATGGACAGGGTATCAGGCCCGACGATCTGTACTGCAAATCGATTTGTACGTCGAACCACGACTTGATTCATGATGACTCCGCTAGGTCCATCATCTAACCAGATCCCCCCATCATCGCAGTCTTCCATCAGGATATTCTGGAGATGGTAGTGTTTGCCAGGACCGGAGCTTTTAAACTCTACAGTACTGCCCACACTTCGGTGCCAGAGGTCCATACCTGCCCATTCCGGGGCGTGGTTGGGTTGGCGATTATTGCGGAAGGTGCAGTCTCGCATCTCGATGTATTCATTCTCTATGCCGCCATTCATATAGAAGGCACGGCCTAGATTAGGGTCAGGATTCAGAATCTGGGAGTAGTCGTCTGGATCATGGAGGTAGTTGTCTACAAAACGACAGTTAATCCAGCGCATCGTGTCTCGATCAGCACCGACTGTTACTACATGACCTCCCCACGTAGATTCACCATCCTCAGCAGGACCATTTAACAGAAAGTTGCGACTGAACTCACTATCAATCACATCAACGTTGTATACCTGGAAGATCATTCCTCTTGCATCCTGCACTAAGGAATCGCCTACGACATTGTCCGTCACATGAAGATTCCGAACCGTCCCATCATTAGCACCTACAGCACCTGCGCCATCACCCTGATATAGAACCCGATTGCGTTGTATGTAGAGGCTATCGATATCCACATACGTGGTGCCATATATTGCATTGGCATTGCCAGTATCCGTGCCCTGGTTTAGGTTGTCAGTAATGATAATGTTGCGAGCAACTAGTGTATCCCCATGTATAAGAAAAACTCCACCTCCCACATTGAAGCAATTCTGCAAACGCACATCTCGTCCTGTTGTGTTTGCATTGCTATAAAAGGTCAAGTTATTGTGTACTGGTTCTGTGCCACCTTCCATTCTCACTCTTGCGAGTTGTAACCCTGCATCCGCTATGAAGTGGTGGCCGTTACTACCCGCATTCTCTTCTACGACTAGATCCTCGACAACTCCAGTTCCTTCGACTGTAATGTGTACGCACAAATCGGCCGGCCCAGCTTCGATTAGCTCGTTGTCATGAAGGTGAATCCGCCTAAAAGAAAAACTACCCTCGCGACCGAAGGTTGTATGCGGTTGTCTTGTAACGGCTCCGCCAGCGCGATATCCACGATTGTGCCGGAATACCAGGTCCTGAAAATCGATGCTCACATCGCCATGCAGGAAGAATCCGCCCGGACGATGATCCGTGAAGCCATTGAAGTACCCTTCCCCGTGTTGAATCGTGAAGCCGCGAAGATGGAACACGGAGGGAGTCTCGGTGAACACGTCAATCACGGTTCCCTGATAGTCCCCATCCAGGATGGTTTCCTGGATGTCCATTGTGTCATCACTGAAGACATAGTGCGAGGCCAGAGTGACTTCCCAAACGGGTGTGGACAACAGTTCGACATAGGAACCATTGGCAACGAGGACAGTGTCTCCAGGGCTGGTCGCATCCAGCGCCTGCTGGATACTCGAATACTCATCGGGAACATGGAGCTGGCTTGCCTGCGATTGCGTACAGGTAACAAGCAGACAAGCAAGAACCAAAGCTATCAATACATCACTCCATAAATGATTACTTCAATAGAAGCATCTTTCGGGTTTCTGCGCCCTGATTCGACTGCGCGTGAATGATGTAAACGCCGCTGGCATAGGCACTGCCATCAAAACGGAGCTTGTGACTTCCGGCTTGCAGTTCTTCACTTACCAGAGTCGTTACCTCTTGTCCTAGCAAATTATAGACCAGAACCTGCACCGGGCCTTGCTTCGGAAGGTCTATGACGATGGTCGTGCTTGGATTAAAAGGGTTTGGATACACATTCTCGATCTGGAACGTTGAAGGCAATACAGGTTCGTCCTCAACGGTAGCAGGAATCGTATCAACGAACTCATAGTGGAGTAAATCATGGACTGCCTGAATTTCCTGAACAGTCAGTGCTTGCGACATACCTGCTGATGAAGTTGCGGACGTGCCACCTGGCGGAGGCGGGTATGCCTGGATTTCCAGTTTGGCTAGTTTGATCGTGTTGAAGTTGATCGGGTCCGTCTCCTTGACCAACATGCTATCCAGAATGCCCAGGATTTCGCTGCGCCGCTGCCAACGGGCCTCGACGCACCATGCGGCACATTCCTGTAGCATAGCCTGGTGAACAACTGAGTAGGCTAGACTAGTATCTGCACTTTGAAACAGATCTGTCTGCAAAGAATCGAAATTCAGTTCACCGTAATCCTTGTCAAGTCCGAGTGCTTTCAGCTTCAGTGTTGCCTCATTGGCTTCCATGTCTTTGGGATAGCCTAGAACAACGGCTCGGAAGTGGCCGTGGGCGGTTGCAAGATCGCCAAGAAGCTCGGCGTCTTTACCAGCTTTCAGAGTCAGCAATGCAGATGACTCGTCATGAGGACAAATATCTGAATAGAATTCTGGGCACGTTCCAAGGTTGTACTCCAGCTCAGCCCAAGACGGAATTCCAGGAATCAAATCAACAGTGGGGATGGATTCTGTACAAGACCAGCCCCAGAAGTTTCGTCTCCATGATCGTGGATTCGTGTGTGGTGTTCCGCTTGATGCTGATACGAACCCAGGAGTACCGCTTAAATACCCCGGTATGATGAATGAGTTGTAGCCACAGTACGAATCCAGATAACCATCACCAATGATCTCGATTAATGGTTGAACAAATGACGGGGCGTCACTTCCATGAAATCTATTCATAGCCCCATCGCTCATATGTACAGTTGAGGTAAACTCCAGGTTTAAAGCTGTTACACTGCAATCAATAAACTGATTGTCACGCATCTCGAGAATACCAGTAGTTACTAGAACTGGTGATGTCAGATTGATAGGAGGTACTTGGCCTTGATAATCGAAGCTGTTTCCCCAAAGTACTGGGTTTGCCCCAAGTGGTGCACCTTGAACTTTTACCGTCCAGTTTGCATCGCCTAAGGTTGGAACACCAAATTCACAGTTGTAGATCTCAAGACCAGATTCCAGAAGCGTTAACTGCTTAGGTGTCGGGAAAGCCTCAAAGTCTTCTGGAGGTTCTCCTTCCTTATATCGAATCGAGTACCCGCTCACATCCCCACTACACGACCAGAATTCCAATTCTGCTTCACCATAGTTCTGGAATTGAACAGAAGAAGGATTCAAATTTAGATCTTCGAGTGAGCGAAACTTCAGCTTGTAGTCATCACCCGACTTTGCGGGATAGTTGAACAGTACGCCTTCAAGATTTGCAGACTTGTCTACTCCAGGCTGCCCGATGTGGATGACTAATGCGTTTTCATCAGCACTTGGATCGGTTGTGCCTACAATTGCAGTCCTCGGACCTGAGGCATCACCAATTTGTAAGTCGCTGTCCCCGAAAACGAAAAGAGTCTTGTTTGACCCTACTCGAATTGTAGTGCCTGCTGGAATTGGACAGTTGATAACAGTATTCGCGTCCACCTCGTACCATCCGACCTCCAGGCTACTCACGGATGTAGGCAACTGTTTCACCGAGTAATGCGCTGTATAACCAATGTCGGAAGCTGTCAGGTCGAAATCCTCGATAGCCGGGTCGCCCTTGTCCAGGCACTGGCTGTCGTGGCGCAGTCGGCAATCCGGTAAAGCTGCATCCCCATCCACATAGCCAACGAAAACTGCAGCCTCACTGAAGGGAACTACAATGTTATTCGCCGGTTCTGTCGTGTCGAACCAGGGAACGGCCCAGTCATGCTGGTCGCACAGGCTGTGCCGAATTACTGTATTCCATGCGGGTTGTCTTAAGTCTACGTTGTAGATTGCTGCTGCAGTCCCCTCGGTGCCGGAGTGTGTAAACAGACAGGATGTAATCTCAACGATGTCATCATCGTGAACGATTAAGTCGAAGCGATCGCCAGTGAGAGATTGGTTGTTGTGGAAGGTACAGTTTTGAATGGTCATCGTTCCGTCCACATTGATGGCAGACCAACTGGTGACTTCTGTACCACTGATACTACCGGCAATTACGGAGTTCTGGATATTGACTTCACCATCGTGTTGTTTGAGTACTCCCAGATCTCCAACAGTACCAAGGAACTGGCAATTGTCTATGTTCGCAGAATCCAAGACATTCAACAACGCTTGCCCAGATTCAACGAAGACGTTCTCGAACGTAAGGTCCTGTAGTTCTAGGTTGCATCCATTGAGATAGAACCCGGCTTGACTCCCTGTGATACGAACCGAACCTGAAGCGGCAGATTCGTATTCGTCGACGCTACCTTTTACACCCAGTATACTCAGGGTAACTTGTTCTGTCTGATTAAAGGAGACCCAGGATAGGTTGTAGGGATCTTCGGAAGCATGAAGTAGGATCGTCCAGTGATCTCCCAGGGGAGGCGGATTCGTCTGAATATGAAGCAACGCGGTATCCAAGTCAGAATAATCACACTCCACCGCAGGCCCGACATGCAGCTCCGTCTTGCGGTCAAGATCGACCCTGTAAACGAAGGAAGACTTGGTCGTGGATCCTTCCGGCACTCCGTTCTTTGTTCCAAGATACAGATAGCCGTCTTCGAAGGCAGTCGTACTGCCCGGACGCCCCTTGGCGGAGGCAAGTCCCAACGGAATCTGCTCGTCTTCAAGAATTGTGACCTCACCGCTGAAGTCCACGAAGCCGATGTCCGTATGATCTGGAACCACGCGTTCGGTGAAGACGAACCCGTTCCGGTAAGGATAGACGGCCCCAAAATACTCGATGACATCCACCAAGGCACCCGCATTCTGTTCGATGGCCAGTGTCGCACCCGTAGCGAGGTCGAGTATGCGTAAGTGCTGGTAGTCGGTCCAGCAGAGGTATTCCTGGTTGTAGGCGATGTCGATCACCTGCGAATTCAGGGTTGTGTTTCCAGCGAAGATGCGATCGGCTGATGTAATGTCCGGCCCGTCAATCCGCACCCGGTAGATATCCCCGAGTCGGCTAGTAGATTCTCCGGGTGCGCTTGGAGGCTCAAACCATTCGGTGCCGACGAAGTATTCGCCAGCAACTGGGCTCGGCTCAATACACTGGACTCCATGCGCCAGCTTATCCAGTGTTGCTTGCGAGATGTCGAGCGTCATTTCAACACCCGAATCACCTGAAGCACTTGTGTAGAACCGCGCTCCATGCAAGGACGTCAATTCTGCGGTTGTCCATGAAGTAGGATCAAACCATGTCAGCTGACCTCGTTCCTTGGCACCGGCGGCGATATCCGGTTCCCTAAGAATGGTCTGAATGGAGACACCCGAGAGTACGATTTCGTTCAGGGCCTCATCCAGGCCGTACTCAAAGTCCCTTTGACGTGGCATCAGTGGTGCGAGGTCCGGATTGTCGGTGTCATTAGGAATGAAAGGTCCGAATTGCCTTTGCAAGGAACCAGTAAAGATCCACTTCGACCAGGCAGGTCCGGAATATCCACCGACGAAAAGAGTAGGTTGTACCTGGCCGGGCCAGCAAGTCATGGCATGATAACCTATACCCGGTATTCCGCTACTGATCTGGTTGGGGAGGGATGTATCAGTGTAGAATAGGGCTCCTTCTCCTCGATAGAACAAGTGCGGTCCGTGGACGTCAAGGCAACGAATCTCGCCTCCGCCGACTGGACCTGTTACAGAACCATAGATGGCACCAATTTGGGAATGATAGTACGGAAGGAAATGATCTACCAGGGCAAGACCACTACTGGTGAACAACTGAATTGACTCGTCATACTGATCCAGACGATTGTGCTCCATAAACCCATGGATTGAATAACTCGGTAACAATTGGAACTTCGGGCCGTCAGTTGCAATCGCTTTGGCAACTTTCAATCGATTATCGGGATATCTCTCGTTCTTAACTCCTATAGGATCAGGAGTGCTGTCGATTGTGATTTCCAAACCGGAAATGCCAGTATGGAAGGATAATGTATGGTGATGCTCTCCATTATGCACAGTAACCGTATTAATTCCAGTTTGTGTGAGCGAATAAACTGCTGGGTAGTTCTCGTCAACGAAATCACTCCAGTTTGCTGAAGGGGTCCCGTTCATGGAGTACATCCGAAACTTGCGAGTGATAGGAGAAGTGCTGGTTACCCGATACGAATTGAGGATCATGCATTCGTCTGTCGAACCGTTCGTGTGATTATAGAAGCAGTAAGCGCCGCCCCCCCCATCTGATACCTGCAGATTTATTGACTGTCTTGCAGGATCCAGGATGTACTGCCCGGCACTGTTCCTGTATTTGTAGTAGTGAAGTACTTGGTCATCCCCGATATAACCGAAGTAGGACTCGCCCGTGGTCGGATTCTCGAAGACCTCAAGGAACTCGATGTAGGCTTCCAGATCCGTACTGGGATTTTCTGGTCCACCATAGAGTACTTGGATACTCCCCCCGGACAGCAACGAATGCAATGATTCATCTGTGGGCCACTGCTCTCCCTCGGGCATATGCAGCCAGAGCACTGTACCGCCATCGTTGTCGTATAGCGAAAAGAAGTAGTTGCCACGTGTATCTGCTACACCATCGATAACGGGCTGGTTGTATGACAGAGCAATCGAACGGGCATTACCGAACAGAGCCGTACTCTCAGGATCTGTCATGGTCACGTATACGCCATCTCCTGAAACATAGCTGGCGCTGTATAGTGCAGGCCGAAGTGTATTCGTTCCCTCTTCTCGAACAGCGCCAATGCTCAGCGCACGCCCAGGTTGGGAAAATGGCGTCGTCCACAAGTCGCTGGACAAGGACAAATGACGGAATGTCGGAGGTCCCAAGGGGGCGCCACTTGTTGTGGGGTACTCAGCGGCGATGAAGTGAAGATTTGGTTGTGTGGCGGTGACAACGCCCACAGTCTCTGTTCCGCTTGAGCTATCATGCAGTTTATACAGATCGAAGCAGTAGTGGTATGCTGGCCACTCATCAACATCATAGCCAGCATCCGCAATAATTTCATAGGCATTCGTGGAAAAGAAGAGCCCCAAAAGGAGCATGGCGACAACCAGGCGAAACATGGTCGACCTCTACAAATGAATGCTTGGCAATTGATACAGGATTCAAATAAAGGAGTGCTTGTTTGTTGATCCATGTCAAATTGTTATGGGCTTGACGGAGAACCTGGCAAGGGCAATCTCTCATCGAGAGGTATATCTCTTCCGCCTCGATCCAAGTGTTGTGCCCCATTGGCGGACCGATCCCCCCTTCCCTATATTCCTCAATTGTTTCCGCTGGCAACAGGGGCTGCGCTGCAGCTTCAATGCCCTTCGAAAATCCGGCCGGAGGCCGATGACCGACCACTCCCCAGCACTCCGTCTTGCCGTTTTCGCCTCCGGGCGAGGCAGCAATTTCGAGGCGATCCTTCGGGCCAGCCGCCAGGAAGGCTACCCTTGCCGTCCTGTCTGCGTGCTCAGTGATCGTCGCTCGGCGCCCGTGCTTAAGACCGCCCGCGAGGCCGGGCTTGCCGCACGGGCCTTCGGACCAGCCTGCTGGCGCAAGGAGGAGCCCCGAGCAAAGCCTGTCATCGAGTGGCTGCGGGAAGAGCGGGTCGAGGCGATTGCCCTGGCCGGCTTCCTCAGGCTGCTGCCGGCGGAGCTGCTCGCGGCCTGGCCGGGGAAGGTGCTCAATGTCCATCCGGCCCTGTTGCCGGCCTACGGCGGTCCCGGCATGTACGGCATGCGCGTGCATCACGCGGTCTACGAGGCTGGAGAGGAAACCAGCGGAGCGACGATTCACCGTGTCGATGAGATCTACGACCATGGCGAAATCCTGGCCCAGGCAAGCGTGGACATTCGCGACTGCCGCAACGCGCAGGAGGTCGCCGACCGCGTGCTCGAAATCGAACACACCCTCTACCCGGAGACCCTGGCGCGCTTCTGCCGGGGCGAACTCCCCCAACGCGAGAAGGTTGCCCCTTCATGAACCTCGCCGATCCCGGCCGCCGGCCGGTCAAACGCGCACTGCTTTCCGTATACGACAAGACCGGCCTGGTCGACTTCGCCCGCGGCCTGGCCGATGAGGGCGTCGAACTGCTCTCCACCGGCGGCACGGCCCGCGCCCTGCGGGAGGCCGGTCTGAAGGTCCTTGACGTCAGCGAGCTGACGAAGTACCCGGAACTCTTCGACGGTCGGGTGAAGACCCTGCACCCCGCGATCCACGGCGGCCTGCTGGCGCGGCGAGCCAATCCGCAGGACATGGAACACGCCGAGGACAACGGCATCGGGCTGATCGACCTGGTGGTGGTGACGCTCTATCCCTTCGAGGAGGTCAGCCGCAAGCCGGACGTAGACATTCCGACGCTGATCGAGAACATCGACATCGGCGGTCCCTCCATGCTGCGCAGCGCGGCGAAGAACCACGAGGATGTCACGGTGATCTGTGATACGCGGGACTATGAGGATGTCCTGGCCGAAATCCGCGAGGGCGGCCCCCTGCGCATGACCCGGCAGCAGCTGGCGGTCAAGGTCTTCACGCGCACGGCGGCCTACGACGGCCTGATCGGCCAGACCCTGGGACGCCGCTTCGAGGGCCTTGACACGATCTCGAAGGAGGTCACGCCGCCCGTGCTGAGCCTGACGCTGCCCCGCACGCAGGAGCTGCGCTATGGCGAGAACCCGCACCAGAAGGCGGCGGTCTACGGGGACCTGGGCGCCCTGGAGGTGCTGCACGGCAAGCAGCTGTCCTACAACAACCTGCTCGATGTCGACGCGGCACTCAGCCTGAACAAGGCCTTCGCCGGCGAACCGGAACCGGTCTGCGCCATCCTGAAGCACACCAATCCCTGCGGCGTCGCCCAGGGCGCGACTCCCGCCGAGGCCTTCGAGCGCGCCTTCGCCTGTGATACGCGCAGCCCCTTCGGTGGCATTGTCATCTGGAACCGGCCGGTGGACCTGGCCACGGCCGAGGCGGTGCACAAGCCCTTCATGGAGATCCTGCTCGCGCCCTCCTTCGACGAGGAGGCCCTGGCGCTGCTCAAGCGCAAGAAGGACCGTCGCCTGGTGCGCTTCGGTTCGGGTGCGCAACCCTGGTTCGATTTCCGCATGAGCAGCTTCTTCGGAGGGCTGCTGGTTCAGGGGCACGACCGAGGGGACCACACGCCGGGCAGCTACGACTGTGTGACAAAGCGTCGTCCGGACAGCGGCGAGTTCGTCTCGCTGCTTTTCGCCTGGAGCGTCTGCCGCTACGTGAAATCCAACGCCATCGTGCTGGCGCGCGAGGGGCGGACGATCGGCATCGGCGCCGGGCAGATGTCGCGAGTCGACGCCTGCGAGATCGCCGTCCACAAGGCGCGGCTCGAGGGCCACGATCTGCAGGGCAGCGTGCTCGCCTCCGACGCCTTTTTCCCTTTTGCCGATTCCATCGAGGAGGCGGCGAAGGCCGGCGTGAAGGCGATCATCCAGCCCGGCGGCAGCGTACGCGATGCGGAGGTCATCGAGGCCGCCGACCGTCTCGGCATGACGATGCTCTTCACCGGCTATCGGCATTTCCGCCACTAGGCCACAGGGAGCGACAGAGGGAGACCCATGGCATTCAGCATTTTCAACCTGCTGGGCGGCCTGTTCAGCAACGACATCGCCATCGACCTGGGAACGGCCAATACCCTTGTATACGTCAAGGGCAAGGGCATCCTGGTCCGTGAGCCCTCTGTCGTCGCCATCCGCAAGAGCGACCGCAAGGTGCAGGCCATCGGCTACGATGCCCGGCAGATGGTCGGCAAGACCCACAGCGACATCCACACCATCCGCCCGATGCGCGACGGCGTGATCGACGACGACGACATCGCCGAAGAGATGATCCGCGCCTTCATCAAGAAGGTCAGCCGCAACCGTCTCACGCGGCCGCGGGTGATCATCTGCGTGCCCAGCGGTGTGACAAAGGCCGAGAAGCGCATCATCAACGACAGCGCGGAACACGCCGGCGCGCGCGAGGTCTACCTGATTGCCGAGCCGATGGCGGCGGCCCTGGGCGTCGGCCTGCCCGTCGACCAGCCCATCGGCAGCATGGTGATCGACATCGGCGGCGGCACGACGGAGATCGCCGTGATCTCCCTGTCGGGCATCGTCACCGACACCAGCGTGCGCACCGGCGGCGACGAGATGGACGAGGTCATCGTGCAGTACATGCGCCGCAACTACAACCTGCTGATCGGCGAGCGCACGGCGGAAGAGATCAAGTGCCGCATCGGCAGCGCCACTCCGTTGAAGGAGGAGCTGAAGATGGTCGCCAAGGGACGCGACCTGATCGCCGGCATTCCCAAGGCCGTCGAGATCAGCTCCGTCGAGATCCGCGAGGCCCTGGCCGAACCGGTGAGCGCCATCGTGGACGCGGTCAAGCTGAGCCTCGAGAAGACGCCCCCCGAGCTGGCGGCGGACATTCGCGATCGCGGCATCATCGTTACCGGCGGCGGTGCCCTGCTCAAGGGCCTGGCCGTGCGCCTGCGCGAGGAGACCAGCCTGCCGGTCAACCTGGCCGAGGATCCGCTGACCTGTGTCGTACGCGGCACGGGCATCGTGCTCGACGACATGGAGCGCTTCGGCAAAGTCCTGATGCGCAAGTAGGCCCGTGGCCGGCGACCGGCACAGTCCCGGCCGCGCCTGGCTCACATGGGCCGCGCTGAGCCTCTTCTCGCTCCTGCTGATCGCGGCCGGGGACAGTTATCCCGCCCTGCGCTTCCGCGCCTCCGTGATCCAGGGCTTTCGCCTGCCCCTGCGCCTGGTCTCCTGGATTCCCCAGCGCTTCGACCTGGCGGCGGAGAACCGCCGCCTGCGCGAACGGACCATCGACCTCTTCATCGAGAATTCCCGCCTGCGCGAGTACGCCCTCGAGGCGATCCGCCTGGAGGCCCTGCTGGGCATGCGGCCGCAACCGGAGCTGCGGAGACAGGCGGCCCGCGTGATCGCCCGCGGGAGCAGCCTGGGGCCGCAGAGCGTGGTGCTGGATCGCGGAGACCTGGACAGCGTGCGGGTCGGCGATGCCCTGCTGACGGCCTATGGCCTGGCGGGGACCGTGGTACAGACCGGCAGCCACAGCGCCACGGCGGCCCTGCTCGGACACCGCGATTTCCGCTGTCGCGCCCTGGTGCAGCGTACACGGGAAGAGGGCATCCTGGCCGGCAGCGGTCCCGGCGAGCTGGTCCTGCAGGAGATTCCGCTCTCCAGCGATCTGCAGGTGGATGACGTGATTGTCACATCGGGCAAGGGCAGCCGCTTTCCCGGCGGAGTGCCGATCGCGGTGGTCCGCGAGGTCAGGCCGGGAACCGGCCTCTTCCTCGAGGTCCGCCTGCGGCCCCTGGCGCGTCTTACACGGCTCGAGGAGCTCTATGTGATCGGCCGGAGGGAGCCATGAAGTTCCGCCTGATCCTGCTCTTCGGCATGACCCTGCTGCAGGCCGCCATCGGGGACCTGTTGCGCCTGGGGCCCTGGGCGCCAGACCTGCAGCTGCTGGCGGTGCTCTGGCTGCTCAGCGACCGGCCTCCGGCGCAGGCGGCGCTGCTGGGTTTCGCCAGCGGCCTTCTGCTCGACCTGCTGGGCGTCGATCCCCTGGGGGCCGGAGCCCTGGCCTCCTGCGGCGCGGGCTTCTTCGGCTCGCTGCTGCTGGGACAGCCCCTGGGATTCCTGCTTCGCGCACTGCGCGCCCTGGCGCTGCTGGTGCCCCTGACGATCCTGCTGGGCCAGTTGCGCTGGTTCGGCCTGGAGACCGATCCGCTGGTCCAGGTCTTCGCCGTCTACCTTCCGGCAGGCCTGTATACCTGGCTACTCTATCTCCCCTTAAGCCTCGCCCCCCTCGGCGGCACCGAAGGAGGAGCGCGCTGATGAAGGTATACGCGGTGACACAATCGCTATCGCTATCGGGATCGCTATCGCTATCGATGTTTCGTCCTGCCCGGAGAGCAGCGCAATCCGTCGACCGGACACAGTGCTGCGAAGGAAATACATCGATAGCGATCCCGATAGCAATAGCGATAGCGACGGGGTGTCGTGATGCAGAAGGTGTATGCGCATGAAGGAGGTCCAGCAGCTCCAGCTCCGCGGGGTGGCCTTGATCCTGGCTGTGCTCGGCGGCTTTCTGCTTCTGCTGGGGCAGCTTTTCCGGCTGCAGGTGCTGGGCGGGGAGGACTGGCAGGACCGCAGCCAGCGCAACACGATCCGCGCGGAAACGATTCCGGCGCACCGCGGGCTGATCCTGGACCGTCGCGGCCGCGTGCTCGTGGACAACCGGCCCAGCTATTCGGTGACCGGCGTGCCGGCCCAGCTTTCGCAGGACAGCAGCCTGGTGCGGGCCATTGCCGAGCGCTGCGGTCGCGACGAGCAGCTGCTCTTCCGCCGCATCGACCAGGCCGGGCGCTGGCGCCAGCACCCGGTGGCCCTCCTGCGAGGCGTCAGTTTCGAGGAGCGGGTCTGGCTGGCCGAGCACCGTTTCGAGCTGCCTTCGGTCGAGCTGGGCATTGAAGCGGCGCGGGCCTATCCGCGCCCGGTGGCTCCGCACGCCCTGGGCTACCTGGGCGAGATCAGTCCCGAGGAACTGGACCGAGCGCTCTTTCCAGGAGTGCTTTCCGGGGAGCTGGTGGGCAAGAAGGGAATCGAACGCGCCTACGACGAGATCCTGCGCGGCAAGAGCGGACAACGCTTCTATTCGGTGGACGCCCGCGGTCGCGTGCTCGGTCCGGCGAGCCAGCTTCCGGAGATTCCGGCGGATCACGGCTGGAACCTGCGCCTCGGCCTGGACCTGGAACTGCAGCAGCTGGCCCAGAACCTGCTGGGCGAGCGGCGCGGAGCCGCCCTGCTGATGGACCTTCAGAGCGGCGCCCTGCTGGTGGCTCACAGTTCGCCGACCATCGAGCTGGAGCATTTCAGCGGACGCATGCCTCCGGAAGTCTGGGAGCGCCTCAGTGACGAGGAAACGCGCCCCATGCTCAATCGGCTGGTCCAGGGCACCTACCCGCCGGGCAGCCTGTTCAAGATCGCGGTCACGGCCTGGGCGCTGGAGAAGGGCCTGGTCACCGAGAACACGACCCACGACTGCAAGGGTTCGATCACGCTGGGCACGCGCACCCAGCGCTGCTGGCTCGAAGAGGGGCACGGCCCCATGGACCTGGTGCAGTCGATCCAGCACAGCTGCGATGTGTGGTATTACCGCCTCGGCCTGCGCTTGAGTCCCGACCAGATCCGCGAAATGGCCGAGTCCTTCCTGCTGACGCAGATCACCGGCGTCGACCTGCTGGGGGAGAAGAGCGGCCTGGTGCCGGACACGGACTGGTACGACACGCACCTGGGAAGACGCGGCTGGACCCTGGGCGTGATGCTCAACCTGGCCATCGGCCAGGGCGAGATCCTCAACACGCCGATGCAGATGCTGCGTTTCGCGGCCCTGGTCGCCGGGCGCGGTGAATGCGTCACGCCGCACTTTGTCACACAGCTCGAGCATCCGGTCAGCGGGGAGGTCCGTCGCCTGGAGTATCCGCGGCAGCAGGTGCAGTTCAGCGAGCGCACCTGGCGCACGCTGCAAAGAAGCTGCCGCGCCGTGGTCCAGGAAAAGGGCGGAACGGCCTATCCCATGCGCCGGGCCGAGTACCGCAGCGCGGGCAAGACCGGGACCTCCGAGAATCCCCACGGGGAGCCGCACTCGATCTATATGGGATGGATGCCGGAAGACAAGCCGCGCATCGCCGGGCTGGTGCTGGTCGAGAACGCCGGGCACGGCAGCGAAGTGGCGGCACCGATCTGTTTCCAGCTCTTCGACGCCTGGCTGGAACTGGAAATGGGCCGGGTCGTCCTGCAGCCGGAAAGTGCCGCATGGGCGCCCTGAACAAGGCCGCGGATCACGCGGAACGGCTGCGTCGCCTGGCCCTGGAGGAGGGAGCCGCCGTCGCCGGGATCGCCGCCGCCGACGAGCCGGTGACACACGCGGAGGCCTTCCGCGGCTGGCTGGAACGCGGCGACCATTCGCCCATGGAATGGATCGAGCGGCACGGCGAACTGCGCGTGCAGCCGGAAGGGCTGCTGCCGGGCCTCAAAGGCATGCTCTGCGTCGGCGTCAGCTGTCGGCACGAAGCGGTGGATCCGCAGGACCGTCCGCGCGTGGCGCGCTACGCGCGGGGCAGGGATTACCACCGTGTGCTCAAGGGCCTGCTGAGGCGTGTCGCACGAAGAATGGAAGCCGAGATCGGCCCTTTCGGCTGGCGGATCTGCGTGGACACGGTGCCTTTGTTGGAACGCTACTGGGCCTGGCGCGCCGGCCTGGGCTGGATCGGAAAGAACTGCATGCTGATCCACCGCGAGCACGGCACCTGGCTGATGCTGGGCGAGTTGCTGACCGACCTGTCCCTGCAGGCCGATGCGCCGGGAAAGGAATACTGCGGTCGCTGTAGCCGGTGCCTGGAGGGTTGTCCGACACAGGCCTTCCGCGGACCCGGCCAATTGATCAGCGAACGCTGCATCAGCGCCCAGACCATCGAGAACCGGGGAACGGAACTGCCGTCGGCCATGCGTCCGCTTCCGCAGAACTGGCTCTTCGGCTGCGATGTCTGCCAACTGGTCTGTCCCTGGAACGGGGGCCTGGAAAGGCGTGGCGGCGCTTCGGCCGGTCACCCGGAGCTGCAACCGGATCCGGAACTGGAAGCCCTGCTGGAAAGCGGCAACTGGCCCGAAGAGGCGGAACTCGACGAGGAGGGCTGGATCGCCTTCCATGATCGGATCACCCGTGGAAAAGCCCTGCGCCGCATGACAGTGGAGATGTTGCGGCGCAATCTGAGGGCAGTGCGGAAGGGGAAAGAGAAAAAAGGCCCCTGTCCACAGACAGGGGCCTGAGTCCTACTTGCTGTCGGCCAGCGCGTCGAGGATCTTTCGCAGATCGTTGACCGTGCGCACCTTGGTATCCAGAAGATTCAAGGCCGTGGAAGTTCCGATACTGTCACAGAAGGTATCCAGCTGTTCCAGTTCCAGAAAGGTCAGATCCGTGAATCCGCGATCCTTGACCCAGTCCCGTACCTGTTTCCGGCTGTCGTCGACCACCTCGATGCGTGCGCCCAGCTGGGAAAAGACCTTTTCAAGGGAATTGATCTGCGGACTGAAACCATCCTTGTTCAGCATGTCGTGGACCGTACTGGTGGACAATCCGGCAGAACGGGCCAGTGCCCGGGCAGACATGCGCTGTGACCCGAGCATGTTCTTCAGGCGTGTTCTCCAATCACTCGACATTAACGATACCCCCCGTTTGTGTCGTTCTTCAATGAAACCGATCAATTCTGTCGCAGGTGGCGGGAAGATGTCTCGCGAGCGTCCCGACACAAATGAAAATATAACACCATTGGGTTTGTACGTGTCAAAAACGAAGGGCAAAAAGCCCAGATGAAAACATGGAGGACACGTTTGCGCCCGGTTCACGGAATTTTCCTGCGAATGCTCCGTTTTAGCATTTCGATTTTTTTGTTCCTATTACTGATCGCTCCTCGGGAAAGTTCCTGCCGTGAAATTCATCCTGCGGGAGAGGATCTGCTCCAGGATCCCGCCGAAGTGGTGCTGGACAGCCTGGGACGCTGCTGGATCGCGACGAACCGGGGACTCTTTCTGTACGACGGCACCTGGCTGAACCGCCAGGGAGACTGGGAAGGCTACGAAGGCGGCGGCGTGCAGGCCCTGGCCTTGCGGGGACAAAGCGAGCTGTGGGTCGCTTCCGACAGCGGCCTCTATGTCGGCAAGGACCGCTTCCAGCGACATCCGGGCCGCCTGCCGGCCACCGCGAAGGTCCGCGCGCTGGCCTTCTGGCGCGGCGAGGCCCTGCTGGCCAGCTCGGAAGGGCTGTTCTGGCTGAATGGACAGCAACCCCGGGTGCTGCTCTCCGGCATCGACGTCCTGGCCCTGGCCGTGACGGAAGAAGGAGAGATCTACGCCGGCAGCCGGAAGGAAGGGCTCTACCACCTGGATCGCCGCGGCAATCCAGGTGGCGGACTGCCTGCCGCCGTGTCCAGGCTGGAAACCGTCGATGCTCTTTGCCTGGGGCGGGAAGGATTGTTTCTCCTGGGAGCCAGTGCGCGGGAAGGGCGACTGCTGATGCGACTTGCAGACGAGCGCATCGAGGACATGAGCGCCCTGCTCCAGGATCCCGGCGCTCAGGGAACACCTGTCCTGATGCGCCTGCCGCAGGGCGCAGCACTCTACCAGAACGGCGCCTGGCGCCTGCTGGAGGGGGAAGGAGGACGGCTGGAGGCCGGGGGGCTGGGCCTGCAATGGCCTCTGGAAGACCCCTTGGCCTGGCTGCCGACGCTCTTCCTGCAGTCGCTGCCTGGCCGCCTGAGTCCGGTCGATGAGCGCCATGGCCTGCTGCTTTCCGGAAGCGAGGGCCCCAGCCTGCTCCCCTTGGGAGGCGGCATTCCCCTGCAGCTGCTGGAACGGCGCACAGTCCAGGGGAGGGAGCGCCTGCTGTTGGTCGAGCAGGAAGAAGGGCGGCGCCTCTTCATCGACGCGGATGGAAAGGGTTTCCGGCCCCTGCCTTTGCCGGCCCAGGCGGGAAGCGGGCCGGCAAACAGCCTGTGCTGGCTTCCCGGAAAGAATTCGGAGCAGGTGCTGGTCGCCTTCGCCGATCGCCTGATGAGTGTGGATGCGCAAGGCCGCTGGAGCCGGCAGGCGGATCGCGGCGCCCGCTGGCTGGAACCTCTTTCTCGCGAACAGATCCTGGTCGGCGGGGACGAGGGCCTGGCGCTCTTCGACGGCGAGAACTGGCAGGCCATGGACATTCAGGAACCGGTCTTCCGCTTTGCCCGCAACGGGCAGCGGGAGCTGGTGGCCCACTGCCGGGACTATCTGCTGCGCCTCGACGCCTTCAATGAACTGGATACCCTGGACCTGCCAGCGGGGCGAAAGGGCGAACTGCGACAGCTGCTGCTCAGCCCCCGAGGCCGGGTCTGGCTGCTGGACGAGGGGGGGCTCCATCTGCAGGGCGGCCGCGACGGCCCCTGGGGCCGCCCGTTGGGCAAGGGCGAGTCCCTGCCGAGCTCGATGGCCTTCGACGGCGGAGAAGGAGTCTGGCTTTCCGGCCTAGCGGGTACCGCCCGCCTGGGCGAAGACTCCTGGCCGCCCCTGCTGCACCTGCAACAGGATCCGGACCGCCTCGACCTGAGCCGCCCCCTGGAGCTGAAGCTGCTGGTGGCGGATCCCTTCTCGCCGCGGGCAAGGCCGCTGTTGCGCTACCGGGTCAATGAAGGCGCCTGGAGTTCCTGGCAGGAAGAGCCGCGCATCTTTTTTCCCCGGGGCGGAGGCGAAGGGCTGCGCAAGGGAGCCAATCGCCTGCAGCTGCAGGCGCGTGACGACTGGGGCAACCTGGGCGAGCCCTCGGCCCTGACGCTCTTCCTGCCGGAAGACGCGGGCCGCATCCGGCTGGCGCGCAAAGCGGCTCTTCTCGTCAGCCTGGTGGCCCTGGTGCTGGCCCTGACCCTGGTCTGGCCAGGCAGGACCAGCCTGGTGCTGACCCTGGCCCTGGGCTTCGGCTGCAGCGCCTGGATCTTCCTGCGGACCGAAGAGCCCTACTTGTGGATGGTTCTGCCGCTGCTGCTCTTGCTGATCCGCAAATCGACGCGGCTCTATCGCGTGCCGGAAGAAGAGGGAACCGCCCCGCGCGGGAACCCGCTCTACGAACTGGTCGACCTCTTCCGCGAGTTCGGACACAGCGGCGTCGCCACCCGCAACCTGGACCGGTTGCTGCGCAGCGCGCGCAATCTCTACCTGGACGGCCAGACGGATCCGGAGGTGCTCGGCCGCTACCAGGGGGCGCGCGAGCTTTTCCTGGAAACGACGGCCGGCCAGGTGCTGGAAATCCTCCAGGCCTTTCGCCGCTTGCCGGAAGAACAGAATCCGGTGGCGCCGATCCTCCTGCGCCAGGCCCAGGATCGTGTGCGCAAACTGCTCGACCTGCTGAAGGGGGCAGAGCTGCCGACGGCCGCCCTCTGCGAGGAACTGGCCCTGGAGCTTTCGGCGCTGGAACGGCAGCTGGATCGCCTGGAGCGGGCCATCGACCGCCAGGTGGCGACGCGGCCGACCCGGGTGCTCGACGGACTGCTCAGACAGAAGCGGGAGGAGCTGGCGGGAGTGGCGCTGGAACTGCACATTCCCTCGGACCTGCGCGAAATGGGCATCCGCCTGCCCGCCGGCCAGCTGCAGTTCATCCTGGAAAACCTGATCAGCAACGCGCTCTACTGGATGAAGGACTGCGAACAGCCTGTGCTGTCGCTGGAACTGCGGGAACGGCCGACGCGTCTGCAGGTGCTGGTGAAGGACAATGGAGCGGGCATCGATCCCGCGGATCACGAACGCGTTTTCGAGGCCGGACGCAGCGGACGCGAGGGGGAGGGCGGCTACGGCCTCTACCGCAGCCGCGAGATCCTGGCGCGATTCGGCGGAAGGCTTGTCGTACACGAAAGCGCGAAGGGCGACGGGGCGACCTTCCTGCTCGAGGCCAAGAAGGTGGAACTGGGCGAATAGGCGCCGGCGAACGGTAGGAACGCAATGGCCGGAGCCGGAGCCGCTCCCACGGAACTGTGAGACATCTGAATGGATAATCTGCTCATCATCGACGACAACGAGGAATTCGTCGAGGACCTGCTGCTCGCGCTGAAGCGGGATTTCATGTGCTACACCGCCGACACGGGCGAGAAGGGCCTGGTCCAGGTGGATCAGCTCGAGCCGGATCTTGTGCTGCTGGACTACGACCTGGGCGAGGGCAAGTCCGGACTGGAAGTGCTCGAGCTGCTGGTCGAGCGGCATCCGGAACTGCCGGTGGTGATGGTGACCAAGGAGAACAGCGCGCGCACGGCGGTCCGCGCGATGAAGATCGGGGCCTTCGACTACCTGGTGAAGAACGCGGCCCGCGAGGAGTTCGTCGAGGTGATCCGCAAGGGCCTGGCCCTGCACCGCGTGAGACAGGAGAACGCCGTCCTGCGCCGCGCGCTGAGCAAGAGCCTGGGCCGGCTGATCGGGGACTCGGAGGCGATCCGCGCCCTGAAGCGCGAGATCCACGAGGCGGCGCGCACGGACCTCTGTGTGACGATCACCGGCGAGACCGGGACCGGCAAGACGATGATCGCCCGCCTGATCCACGAGGGCAGCGCAAGGGGGCGCAAGCCCTTCGTCGATGTCAATGTCAGCGCCATCGAGCGCGAGCTCTTCAACAGCGAGGTATACGGACACGAGAAGGGCAGCTTCACCGGCGCCACCGGCACCAAGAAGGGCCTGGTCGAGCTGGCCGACCAGGGCACGCTCTTCCTCGACGAGATCGGGGACCTGACGCCCGAGGCCCAGATCAAGCTGCTGACCACCATGGAGTCGGGCCTGATCCGCCGTGTCGGCGCGCTGCAGGACATCCGCGTCGATTTCCGCCTGCTGGCGGCGACGCACCAGGACCTCGAAACACGGATCACGGAGGGCGTCTTCCGCCAGGATCTGTATTACAGGCTCAACCAGTTCCGCATCCGCATTCCTCCTCTGCGAGAACGCAGCGAGGACATTCCGGCGCTGCTGCGCTATTTCATCCAGAAGCATTTTCCCGGTCGCAGCGACATCGAACTGCCGGCGGAAACCATCGAGGCCCTGGCCCGGCAGGAGTGGAAAGGCAACGTGCGCGAATTCGAAAGCGCGGTCCAGCTGGCCATGGTCCGCGTGCGCGAGGACCGGCTGCTGCCCTCGCATTTCGCGCTGGGGGACGGCAAGCCGACCAGCGCGGCGGAAGCGGACTTCGGTTCGCTGACCGACCAGCCCTTCAACGAGGCTCGGGACCTGCTGATGGAGCGTCTGCGCAAGGCGTATCTGGAGCGTTACCTGGGGCAGGGGAGCATGAAGGAGACCGCCGAGAGGATCGGCATCAGCCGCGAAGTGCTGCATCGCTGGGTGAAGAAGGCCTGAGGCCTTTCGCATACCCCCGGATGGAATCGAACCATCGCACCCGGTTCCGGAGACCGGTGCTCTATCCACTGAGCTACGAGGGCTTGGTGCCTGTCCACAAAAAGACAGACTCCGAATGTAGCACCGGGCCCATCTGCCAGTCAAGAAAACAGTCGGCTTTCCTGCGCGGTGATTCAGGATCCCGGATTCTCCTGGCCCCGGGTGAAATCACTCGGGAACGAAGAGAAGTGGCCCAGGTCACAGGAATTCTGTGATGGATTTAGGATTATAGACTCCGATGGTCGGATTTCCGGCCTGTATCGACGCTGACAGGACTGCATCCCGGGAGAGGTGGATGAACGACAAGGGCATGGATCTGCGCTTCTGGGGAGTGCGGGGCGGCATTCCGACGCCGGGTGCCGAATACACGCGCTACGGCGGCAACACGAGCTGCCTTTCCCTGACCACGGACCAGGGCGATCTGCTGATCCTGGACGCGGGCACGGGAATCCGCCGGCTGGGCAATCTGCTGCTGCTCAAGCATCCCGACGGCGGCATTGACGCCACCATCCTCTTCAGCCACCTGCACTGGGACCACATCCAGGGCATTCCCTTCTTCAAGCCGCTCTTCGACAAGCGCAACCGCTTCACGCTCATGGGACAGGACAGCCGGGACGTGGCCTTCAAGGACAGCCTGCAGGTGCAGCAGTCCTCCAATTTCTTTCCCGTCGACCTGAACTACATGAGCGCCGAGAAGCTCTTCCGCAGCCTGGCGGAGGAGGAGCTGAAGATCGGCAACCTGACCATCCGCAGCCGGCGGCTGAACCATCCCGGCGGCTGCCTGGGCTATCGCATCGAATACGCGGGCAACAGCATCGTATACGCCACCGACCACGAGCACGTGGACACGGGCGCGGATCCCGTGATCGTCGACCTGGCCCGCGATGCCGACCTGTTGATCTTCGACTGCAACTACACTCCCGAAGAGTACGAGGAAGGGCGCCAGGGCTGGGGACACAGTACCTGGGCCCACGCCATCACCAACGCGCGCGAGGCCAACGTGGGACGCCTGGTGCTCTTCCACCACGACCAGGATCACAGCGACGAACAGATGGACCGCATCGTGGCCGACGCCGGCCAGCAGTGCCCGAGCTGTGTCGCCGCCTGCGAGGACATGGTGATCCGCCTGCGCCCCGAACGGCCGCCCATGGTCGATCGCAGCCTCTGCGTGGTCGGGATCACGCGCTGAGCCCGATCACAGGCGGAGAGTTTTGCACCGCGTCGCTCGCCGGATCGATCCCGAACGCAGCCGATCCCCGGAACCACTGCCCACTCCTTTGACCGGAACCTGCCCATGGCCCGCAAACCCCTGCCAGAGCTTGAACTAGAGATCGAGTCCGTCGCCTTCGGCGGCCTGGGTGTCGCGCGCCCGCCGGAAGGCCCGGTGGTCTTCGTCCGCGGCGGCCTGCCCGGAGACCGCGTGAGGGCCCAGGTGACGAAGAAGAAGCGCAAGCACCGGGAAGCCGTGCTGCGCGAAGTGTTGCGGCCCGGAACGCAACGGGTCGAAGCCCGCTGCGGGCACCAGGGAGTCTGCGGCGGCTGTCCGCTGCAGTGCCTGTCCTACGAGGGCCAGCTGGAGCAGAAGACGCGCATGGTCCGCGACGCCTGGGAGCGCGTCGGCGGGCTGCAGCTGCCCGAGCTCGAGCCGATCCTGCCCTGCCCCGAGCCCTGGTTCTACCGCAACAAGATGGAATTCACCTTCAGCGACATGCAGTGGGTCGAGGACCCGGAGGACCCCCGCGGCCAGCGCTTCGGCCTGGGCCAGCACGCCCGGGGAGTGCACAGCAAGGTCTTCGACCTGCGGGAGTGTCACCTGCAGGCGCCCTGGACCGCGCCGCTGCTGGGGGCGATCCGCGACTTCGTCACCGAGGAGGGGCCGCAGCCGGATGTCTGGCGCTACCGCGCCGGCAGCGGCTTCTGGCGCTTCGTCGTCATGCGGCGCGGCGAGCGCACGGGCCAGATCCTGCTCGAGCTGGTCACCGGCAGCGGGGACGATCCGCGGCCGGCCGCGCTCTGCGAGCGCCTGCTGAAGGACTTCGACCTGCACACCGTGATCCATACCGTCAACCCGGGCCGTGGCCAGGTGGCGAAGGGCGCGACAGAGGCGGTGCTGCACGGGCCCGGGCATATCCACGAGAGGCTGCTCGGACTGGACTTCCGTCTCACGCCGCGGGCCTTTTTCCAGACCAACACGGGACAGGCCGAGCGGCTTTTCGACCTGGTGCGGGAAATGGCGGCCGCCGGTCCTTCGACGAGACTGCTCGACCTCTACTGCGGCTCCGGCGCCATCGGGCTCTGCCTGGCGCGGGACGTAGAGCGTGTGACAGGGATCGAGATCGTGCCCGAGGCCATCGCCGATGCCCGTGGCAACGCCGAGCGCAACGGCATTGCCAATGCCGAGTTCTTCTGCGGGGATGTCAAGGAGGTGCTCGGCGAACGGGGCAAGGACTTCGACCTGGTGGTCGTCGACCCGCCGCGCCCCGGCCTCAGCCCGCAGGTGGTCGAACAGCTGGGCTGGATCGGCGCTCCGCGGCTGGTCTACGTCTCCTGCAATCCGGTGACACAGGCGCGGGACGCGGCGCTGCTGGCCGCAGAAGGCTATCGCGTTCGGCGGCTGCGTCCGGTGGACATGTTCCCCCATACCAGCCACGTGGAGACGGTCGCGCTTTTCGAAAGGGAGAACCATGCGTAGAACGGAACTGGAGAAGCTGCTGAGGGCCTGCCGGGGCAAGCGGGTGGCCGTCGTCGGCGACCTGATGCTCGACCGCTACATCTGGGGCCGAGTCGACCGCATCAGCCCGGAAGCCCCCGTGCCCGTCGTCAGCGTGGAACGCACCAGCCACGCCCTGGGCGGCAGCGCGAACGTGGTACACAACCTGCGCAGCCTGGGGGCGGAGGTCCTGCCCGTCGGCGTGATCGGTCCCGACGCGGAGGGAGAACAGCTCCGCGAGACCTTTGCCGAGGCCGCGATTCCCGCCGACGGCATCCTGGTGGACTCTTTTCGCCCGACCACGGTCAAGACCCGCGTGATCGCCCATGACCAGCATGTGGTACGCGTGGATTCCGAACGCACCGATCCGCTCGGAGATGCCCTCTGCGGACAGCTGCTGGAGGTCCTGCGCGCGCGCATCGACCGCCTGGACGCCGTCATTTTCCAGGATTACGACAAGGGCGTGCTGCAGCCGGAACTGATCCGCGAACTGCGCGAGCTCTGCCGCGATCACGATGTATACACGGCCGTGGACCCCAAGTTCCGCCATTTCGACAGCTACGGCGCCGTCGACCTCTTCAAGCCTAACGAGAAGGAGCTGGGGGACGCCTGCGGACGCAAGCCCTCCAGCGACGAGGAGCTGGAGGAGATCGGCAAGGGCTTCCGGAAAGACAGCGGATGCCGCGAGCTGGTTGTCACACGGGGCAGCCGCGGCATGATCAGTTTCAGCCCGGAAGGGACCCACAGTGTTCCCGCCCTGAGCCATGCCATCGTGGATGTCAGCGGCGCGGGGGACACGGTCATCTCCTGCCTGGTGCTGGCGCGCCTCGCCGGGGCATCGGTCCGGGACGCGCTTTGGTTCGCCAGCCTGGGCGCGGCCTGCTCCTGCCAGGTCGTCGGCGCGGTGCCCGTGCGCGGCGAACAGCTGCTCGACCTGCTGGGCAAACTCTAGCCAGGCGCAATCTGTCCGCTTCCCTGGACACTGCGCAGCTCCCGCACCCGAATCCGGCATTCAGGCCTTGCGCCCTTCCTGCGGCGGAGGCACATTCGCGCCATGGCCGAACACCTTTTTCATTCCCTGCTGCAGCTCTTCTGGCCGGCCTCCTGCGGGCAGTGCGGGCGGCCCCTGCTTCTCGACGAAGCGCTTGCCTGCCGCGCCTGCCTGCGGAAGCACTCCGCGGCCCAGTCCGTGCTCCTGGACGAAGGCCTGAGGGTCAATGCGGCCTTCAGCTACCAGGGACCGGTCCGGGAGTGGATCCGCCATGTCAAGGAGCACCCTGCGCCTCGTATGCTGGCCCGCATGGCCGAGGCGGACCGAAGGCCGGGGCTGCGCGGGGCGGCCTGGCTCTGCCCGGTGCCCCTGGGACCTGCCGCGCGACGGGAGCGGGGGCATAACCAGGCCGAGTGCATTGCCCGCAGTCTCTCCCTTTCTACCGAGAACCTGGTCACACGCCCACTGCTTCGCTGCACCAGGGATCTGCGCGGCCACAAGTCCCTGGGACGGAAGGCCCGCCTGGGCCTGCATCGTGGCTACCGCATGCGACGCGGAGCGAAAGAGCTGGCCGCCTTCGCGCCGGGCGTCTGGCTGGTGGATGACGTGGTCACCACGGGCGCGACCCTGGCGGAATGCGCGGAAGTGCTCAGGGGCGCAGGCTTTCGCGTGCCGGGTGCCCTGGTGCTGGCGCGAACCCCGTGTTCCATGGATCAAACGTTGCCTGTTCAGCCATCTATTACTATGATTCGCGGTTCTTTCGAACCTTTTGGCAAGCTTCCAGGGAGCCCATGTCGCAACGCGGCGCGCATCTCTTCTTGAGCAGTCGACGACTCGGCACTCTTCTCATGCTGTTGCTGTTTGGCGCCTGTGCCCTCAGGCCGGCGCTGGAACCGGACCCGCCGTCCGCTCTCTCCGTGCCTGCGGACAGCCTGGACGAGCAGCAGCTGCAGCGCCTGGAAGCCCGCCTGGACAGCCTGAAGGAGAGCGGGTCGGATCCCGTCGCCCTGAGGCGCCTGTTCCTTGACATCCAGACCATCGACAGCGACAGCTTCGACCAGCGAAGGGATTCGTTGAGCGCAGCCGTCGCCGTGCTGTTCATGAAAAGCGTGGAAGACGTGCCGGACACAGTGCTCCAGCAGGAGACCGCCGAAGGCATCCATTCCCTGGAGTATGCCGTCGAGCAGTACGGGGATTCGCTGACCGCCGACAGCCTGGCCAGCATGCTGGTCGAGATCGAGGGAGCCGCGGAGGAGCTGGACAGCCTGCTCATCGAAGGGCCGGAAGTCGCTGGAGCCCTGCCCGGGATTCCCCATGCGGACAACGAACGCGTGGCCCACATGGTCGAGTACTTCACCAGCGGCAAAGGGCGCAAGTACTACGAGATCTGGCTCAGCCGCTACCCGGAAATGGAGCGCCACATCCTGCCCATCCTGCGCGAGGAAGGGGTGCCCGAAGACCTGATCTTCCTCTCCATGATCGAATCCGGATTCCGCATCAAGGCCCGCAGCCGGGCCCGCGCCGTCGGCCCCTGGCAGTTCATCGCCAGCACGGCGCGCATCTCCGGCCTGCGTGTCGACTACTGGGTCGACGAGCGTGTCGACCTGGAAAAATCGACCCGCGCCGCCGCCGGGCTGCTGCGCAGCCTCTACGGCACCTATGAGGATTGGTACCTGGCTTTCGGAGCCTACAACGCGGGGCCAGGCAACATCAACCGCGCCATGCGCCGCGCGGGCGGATCGCGGGATTTCTGGCAGCTGCGTCGCCTCCCCGCCGAAACCCGCAACTATGTCCCGACCTACCTGGCCGCGCGGCAGGTCTTCCGTGAAATGGACCTGCACGGTTTCCGCCTGGAAGAGGCCGCGGATCCTCCGCTCTTTGCCCGCATCCATGTGCCCGGCGCTCTCAACCTGGACCGGGTGGGGGACCTGCTGGGCGTGAGCGAGGACCAGGTGCGGGAATGGAATCCCCAGTTCCGCCGCTTCTGCACCGCGCCAGAAGGCAGCGAGGTGCTGGTGCCGCAGGAACAGGGCGAATCCTTCGCCAAGTCCATTGCCGCCCTGCCCGACGACGCCTTCCAGCAATGGAAGCGCTACAAGGTCCGCGGGGGAGACACCCTGAGCGAGATCGCCGCACGTCACGGAATCGGGCTCTCGAGCCTGCTCAGCGCCAACAAGCTGCGCTCGCGCAGCATCATCCGCCCCGGGCAGAACCTGCTGATCCCCGTGCCGGAGGGCGCGACGCCGCTTCGACTGAGCGGTCAGGCGGGCACGCAGGAAGGGCGCGGGACCTGGACCGTGGCCAGCGGGGACGTGCTGTCCCTGATCGCCAACCGGGCCGGCTGCAGCGTGGCCGACCTGAGGCGCTGGAACAACCTGCGCCGGGACCGGATCTACCCGGGGCAGGTGCTCTATACGAGCGCGCCGGGCGGACAGGGTTCCGCCCCGTCGAGCTCCGGCACCACGGCCACACGCAGCTATACGGTGCGCAAGGGAGACACGGCCAGCGAGATCGCCGAGCGTTTCGGCATCGGATTGAGCCGCCTGCGCGAGGCCAACGGCCTGAGCCGCCGTGCAACGATCCGGGTGGGCCAGGAACTGAGAATTCCCGACGCCGACCTGAGTCGCGTCCAGGCGCCGGCAGCGCCGGAGAGACAAGAGAGCTCCGGAAGGAGCCACAAGATCCGATCCGGTGAAACCCTGGAGAAGATTGCCGCCCGCTATGGCGTGAGCCAGGGCGAGCTGATCCGGCTGAACGAGCTTAGCCGTCCGGACCGCATTCGCGCGGGAGCCGTCCTGCGGATTCCGGACACGGCCTCCGAACAGGGCGCCGAAGTGACGCACTCCCGGCGCTATACCGTGCGCCAGGGAGACACGCTCTGGGAGTTGGCCCGGGACCACGGAGTAAGCGTGAAGGAGCTGAAAGAATGGAACAACTTGAGTTCCAATACGATTCAGCCGGGAACGAAGCTGATCATCCGCAACCGGGCGGAAGGCTGAACCGGGAGGAGCTTCTTCGTCGCATTGCCCGCAGCAGCGGACTGCGTCGCGAGGAGGTGTCGGTGGTCCTGGAGGGAGTGCTCGAGGAGATCCGGGAAACCCTGGCCGCCGGCGGCCGCGTGGAACTGCGCGGTTTCGGCGTCTTCCAGCTGGCGACCCGCAAGGCCCGGCCGGCGCGCAATCCGCGCAGCGGCGAAGAGGTCTGGTTGCCCGAGCGCCAGGTGGCGGTCTTCAAGGCCGCGGAAAAAATGAAACGACAGATAGACAACGGATAACCAACTTTCGGGAGGCCGATCGTGCCCTGCGGAAAAAAGCGGAAGCGTGCCAAGATCTCGACGCACAAGCGCAAGAAGCGGCTGCGCAAGAACCGCCACAAGAAAAAATAGGCCGTGAGCAACCGTTCCTGCGGACGGTTGTTCGCTCCGCCTTTGAACGACCCCTGCACGCGACGGAGCCGACAGTGCCCGTGGCGGACGGGGGTTGTTTCATTTCATCAGGCCATGTCTCACAATCCTTCCTGCAGCCATGAGTGACGAGAAGATCCTCAGCATCACCCACCTGGCCCGCCAGCTGAGCCGGCGGCTGGAAGAGGACTTTCCGCCCTGCTGGGTCAAAGGGGAGCTCTCCGGCTACAAGAAACACGGCAGCGGGCACCACTACTTCACCCTCAAGGACGAGCAGTCCCGCTTCAGCGCCGTTCTGTGGCGCAGCCGGGCGGCCCGGCTGAGCTTCGATCCGGCCGACGGCCAGCAGGTCGAGGCCTTCGTGCAGCTGGTCTTCTACGGCCCCGGCGGCCGCCTGCAGCTGGATGTAAGACAAATGCGCCCAGGCGGCCTGGGCGAGCTGATGCGGCGCTTTCTTGAGCTCAAGGAACGCCTGCTGCGGGAAGGCCTCTTCGACGAGGAGCGCAAGCGTCCGCTGCCCGCCTTTCCCGCGCATGTGGGCCTGCTGACGGCGGCCGGCGGAGCTGCCCTGCGGGACCTGCAGAGCGTGCTCGCGCGGCGCTGGCCGGGTCTGCGGACGACCTTGTGCCCCACGCCCGTGCAGGGCCCCGAGGCCGGACCGGCCCTGGCGCGCAACCTGGAGCGCCTGCAGCAGGTGCCGGGGCTGGACCTGATCATCCTGGGCCGGGGCGGTGGCAGCTTCGAGGACCTCTTCGCCTTCAACGACGAGCAGCTGGCGCGGGCGATTGCCGCCTGTCCCGTGCCGGTGATCAGTGCCGTGGGCCACGAGGTGGATCACAGCATCAGCGACATGGTCGCCGACCTGCGCGCGCCGACCCCGTCCGCCGCCGCGGAACTGGCCGTGCCCCTCAAGGAGGAGGTCCAGGAGGAGCTGCTCCGCCTGAAGCGGGATCTCGACCAGGGCCTGGCTCGCCGGCTTGGGGAAGCGCGTCGCCAGCTGGACAGCCTGCGCAGGCACCGCGGCCTCTTCCTGCCGCACCTGCGCCTGCGCGAAGCGAGGCAGCGCATCGACGAGGCCCTGCAGGGCCTGCTGCGCGGCATGGAGCGAAGCGCCAGGAACGAAGAGCAGCGCCTGCGCGCGCTCTCCGATCGGGGGGCGCTGGCCCTGCGTTCGCAGGCCCGCCAGTCCGGCGAAGCCCTGCGGGGCCTGGAGCCGCGCCTGCAGGCGGCCCTGCGCCGTCGGGCCCTGGCGGCGGGCGAGGGGCTGGGCGCTTTTCCCGGGCGCCTGGTGCGGGCCCTGCTGACGCAATTGGCCCGGCGTCAGGAGGACCTGCGGGCCCTCGAAGCGCGCCTGCTGAGGCAGGAGGCGGGCGAGCGGCGCCGGCAGGCCTTGGCCCAGGGCTACGCGGAGGTGCTGGACGAAGACGGCCGCTGGCTGCGCCGCAAGGAGGATCTCCCCGCCGCAGGCCCGTTGCGACTGGGATTCCAGGACGGCGAGCGGGAGATTCACCTTCCCCCGTCGACCGAGCGCTGACAGAAAATGTTGATCTCGGAATCGTCCGAGAAGCGAAGGAACAAGGACACTCACATGGCCAAGAAGGAAAGCTTCGAGCAGGCCCTGGGCCGCCTCGAGGAGATTGTCACACGGCTGGAGGACGGCGAACTGCCGCTGGAGGAATGCCTGAGCCAGTACCGCGAAGGCCTGCGCCTGCACAAGGTCTGCCAGGAGCGCCTGGCGCGGGTGGAAGAGGAATTGAGCCGTTACCTTGACGAGGACGGCGAACTGCGCCCCCTGGACGAGCCCGGTCGGGCCGCGTCCGGAGAACTCTTCGATTCTGCCTGAGGGAAAAGCCATGCGATTCGGAATCCGGGGCAAGGCGCGCCGGGCGGCCCTGCGCAAGGTGCTGCCCCGCCTGCTCGCCGAGCTGCGCGATCTGGGACAGGAGTGCCTGCTGGCCGAGGAGCTGGCGGAGCTGGCCTGGAGCGCAGAGGAGAACGGCCCGAGGGTCGAGCGGGTTTCCGCGGCGGAGCTCTCGGCCTCCTGCGACATCCTCCTTTCCCTTGGCGGAGATGGCGCCATGCTCGGGGCGGTCCGCGACCTGGAACACGATCGTCCCGTTCTTGGTCTGCAGATGGGCCACCTGGGCTTCCTGACCTCGCTGCATCCGGATGCCCTGCGCAAGGGCCTGGAGCAGGTGATCCGCGGAGAGGCCATCGAGGAGCGCCGCATGACCCTGGAACTGGAGCTGAAGGATTCGAACGGCACGCGCCGCGCGAGGGCGCTGAACGACATCGTGCTCCACAGCGCCCGGCCCGGACGCATTACGCGCATCCGCACGCGCATCGACCGGGTGGATCTCTTCAGCCTGGTCGGCGACGGGTTGATCCACGCCACACCGACGGGCTCGACGGCCTACAGCCTGAGCGGAGGAGGCCCCCTGATGGACCCGAGCATGGAGGCGATCCTGCTCACTCCGCTGATGGCGCACAGCCTGACGCACCGCCCGATGGTGCTGGGGCCCGAAGCCGTCATCGAAAGCCGGGCCGGCGAACGCGGAGCGCCGCTGAAGGTCACCGTCGACGGCCAGCTGGCCTTCCGGCTGCGGCGCGAGGCCAGCATCCGGGTCTGCCGCGGCCCGCGTCCGGCGCGCCTGCTGCATCTGGACCAGCAGGGATTCCTGAAGACCCTGCGCGACAAACTGCAATGGAACCGGGAGGAGAGCTAAGTGGGACTGCTGGGGAAATTCTCGCGGGCACTGAGCCGCAGCCGCGACTCCCTTGGCGAACGCATTCGCCAGCTGGCCGGCGTGGGCCGGCGCCTCGACGCCGAACTGCTCGAGGAACTGGAGGAGGCCCTGCTGGTCTCCGACCTGGGGCCGGACCTGTGTGATACGGTGATCCATGCCCTGCGCGAACGGGCAAAGCTCGATTCCGGCACCGGCCTGGCGAAGATGATCGAGGAAGAGCTGCTCAAGGCCATGGGCGAGCGGCAGCAGGACGCGCCGCGCCCCCCGGCCGGAGAGCTGCGGGTGATCCTGGTCGTCGGGGTCAACGGCGCCGGCAAGACCACCACCATCGGCAAGCTGGCGCACCGCCTGCGCGAAGAGGGCGGCCAGGTGATGATCGCCGCCGCCGACACCTTCCGCGCCGCGGCCATCGAGCAGCTGGAGCGCTGGGCCGAACGCGCCGGTGCGCAGCTGGTCAAGTCGAAACCCGGGGCTGATCCCGCGGCGGTGGCCTACGACGCCCTGGGCGCGGCGAAGGCCCGCGGTTGTGACACGCTTCTGGTCGACACGGCCGGCCGGCTGCAGAACAAGAAGAACCTGATGCAGGAACTGGAAAAAATGGGCCGCGTGCTCGGACGCGCCCTGCCCGGCGCGCCCCACGAGGTGCTGCTGGTGCTGGACGGCACGACAGGCCAGAACGCCCTGAGCCAGGCGCGGCTCTTCAGCGAGGCCAGCGGCGTCAACGGCCTGGTGGTGACCAAGCTCGACGGCACGGCCCGCGGCGGCATTGCCCTGGCGATCCACCGCGAGCTGGGCCTGCCCCTGCGCTGGGTCGGCACGGGCGAGGGCATCGACGACCTGCAGCCCTTCGACGCCGGCCTGTATACGCGCGCCCTATTCGAGGAGCTCAAGCTGGATGAGTAGCAAACCCGGCCTCTATGTCCACACGGTGGGCTGCGCCAAGAACCTGGTCGATTCGGAAATGCTGGCCGGCCTGGCCGGGGAGCGCGTGCGCCTGGTCGATGAAGGCGAGCAGGCGGACCTGATCGTGGTCAACACCTGCGGCTTCATCGACGCCGCCAAGACCGAGAGCATCGACGCCGTCATGGAGGCCGTGCAGCTGAAGGGCGAGCAGCCCGGGCGCAAGGTCTTCGTGATGGGCTGCCTGAGCAAGCGCTACCGGGAAGAGATCCGCGCCGAGATCCCGGAAGTCGACGGCGTATACGGAGTCGGCGAGTTCCAGGCCGTGCTGCACGACGCCGGGCTTTCCGGAGCGGCCAGCGTGCCGCCGGAGCTGGAAGTCTTCGAGCGGCGTACCCTGCTCGGCCCCTCGCACAGCGCCTACCTGCGCATCTCCGACGGCTGCAACCAGCACTGCACCTATTGCGCGATTCCCGGTATGCGCGGCCGCATGGTCAGCCGGCCCTTCGAGGACCTGCTGCACGAGGCGCGCTCGCTGGCCGGGCGCGGAGTGGTCGAGCTGAATGTGATCGGGCAGGAGATCTCGAGCTACGGCGAGGATCTGGGCGCCAACCGCATCGGCGAACTGGTGCGCGAGCTGGGGCAGCTGCCGATTCCCTGGATCCGCCTGCTCTACAGCCATCCTCCCAAGGTCGACCGCGCCTTTGCCGAGGCCATCTCCGAAGCGCCCTCCGTCCTGCCCTACCTGGACTTTCCCGTGGAACATGTCAGCGGGGCCGTGCTGCGCCGCATGGCGCGCAAGGGCAATGCCGAAAGCCTTGCCGGGACCATGCGCATGCTGCGCGAGGTCAATCCGGGCATGGTGATCCGCACCTCGATCATCGTCGGGTTTCCGGGAGAAAAAGAAGAGCACGTGCAGGAGCTGCTGGACTTCATGGAGTACAGCCCCTTCGACCGGCTGGGCGTTTTCTGCTACAGCCCGGAAGAGAACACGCCCAGCTTCCGCTACCCGGACCAGGTGCCCAGGGAAGAGGCCGAAGAGCGCAAACGCCGCGTGATGGAAAAGCAGATGGAGCTGAGCCTCTCCGCCAACCAGGACCTGATCGGGCGGGAAGAGTGGGTGCTGGTCGACGAGGTGGATCCGCAGGCCGGCATTTCGGAAGCGCGCAGCTGGCGCGACGCCCTCGAGATCGACAATACGGTGGAAATCCAGACCGCCTGCCAGCCGGGCAGCTTCGTTCCGGTGCGCTATGTGGACGCCGGCGAGTACGACCTGCGCGCCGAAAAGCTGGACCGCGAGCCGCAGGGGAACCCCGGAAAGGGGCCGGGAGTCCACCCTGTCAGGACCTAATGCAGGAGAGTGTATGCGATTGCTCCAGTTGCTGGGCCTGAGCCTGCTGGCGTCCGGCCTGCAGGCGGCCAGTTTCACGGATCGGCAATGGCAGCCCGACTTCCAGGTCGAGCTGCAGGATTATTTCCCCGACGAGACCTCGCCCCGCCGCACGGTCTTCACCTGCATCTTCAGCAATGCGGACCTGCAGTACCTGCGGCGCGGCGGGGAAAGCATGCCCCGCAACCTGAGCGGCTACACCTTCGAGGAAGGGCAGGAAGAGCTGCCCTTCGCCGCGCGCTACGAGATCAGCCTGGAAGTCTTCGAGCTGGATGAGCGCGAGCGCAAGGGGCGCAACGTGACCGGCGACTACGGCCGCTGGCTGGTGGCGGCTCCCGACTACGAGAGCACGCTGGACCGCAAGGAGCTGCGCTGGCATCCCTTCCAGGTCGATCTGCCCCCCGGCGACTACATGTGGTGGATCGAGTTCCAGGACCTCAACACGCGGCGCAGCTACCGCGAGGACGGCAGGATGACCGTCCACGAGCCCGGGCCGGGCTGGGAACTGGGCCGGCTGTGGAAGACCCAGGACAGCCGGGACGAGGCGGAGAATCCGCTCGAGCTGCGCCCCGCCCCGCCCCGCGGGCTGGAGGACGGCAGCACTTTCCGCGTCTACTACCAGGTGCGCAGCGGGAAGGGGGACCGGCTCGAGCTGGGCTCGCGGATCCTCGACGGCCGCGGCAAGGTGCGGCACGAGAACCACGTCGAGAGGGACTACCCGCAGGGCGTGTCGCACAACCAGTTCCAGATTCCCCTGCAGGAGCTGGGCGCGGGCGAGTATACACTGGAATTGAGCCTGGACGACGGGGCGCACAAGAGGACAAGCAGCACGCGCTTCAACGTGCGCTGGCAGAACGGCCCCGTATCACGGGAAGACCTGGACACGGCCATAGCCCAGCTGCGCTACATTGCCGGCCGCCGGGACCTGAAGGACATGCAGAACTCGCGGCCGCCGCACAACCGCAACCTCTTCGAGCAGTTCTGGGAGCGCTACGATCCGGATCCGGAAACGGAGGAGAACGAGCTCAAGGAAGAGTACTACGACCGCGTCGCCGTCAGCAACGCCAGTTTCGCCTGGGCCCGCTTTCCCGGCTGGAAGTCGGACCGCGGCCGCGTATACATTCTTTACGGCGAGCCGACCACCCGCGAGTTCTACGAGGAAAGCTTCGAGAAGCCGGCCATGGAGCGCTGGGTCTACGCCGAAAACGACCGCGAGTACTACTTCGTCGACGAGCACGGCTTCGGCGAGTTCCGCCTGGTGCCGGAACTGGAGCTGCAGCGGTGATCCGCTTGCAGCCGGTGCGCGCACCCCGCCACGACCCTCCGCGGATCACGGTGGTCGCCCCGGCGGGACCGGTGGATCCCGAGGCCCTGCAGAAAGGCCTGCAGGCCCTGCGCAAGGAAGGCTTCGAGCCGCGCGCCGCAAAGGGACTGGACGCGCGTTGGGGCCATTTGGCGGGACGGGACGAGGAACGGGCCCACTCCCTGCAGGAGGCCCTGCTCGACGAGGACTGCGACCTGGTGCTCGCCGCGCGCGGCGGTTTCGGCTGCGCGCGCCTGCTTCCGCTGTTGGACTACGAGGCCCTTGCCCGCCGCGCGCCGACCCTGATCGGCTACAGCGACCTGAGCGCCCTGCAGATGGCCCTGCTGGCCCGCTGCGGCCTGCCTTCCCTGCACGCCCCCATGCTGGCCAGCGAATGGAGCCGCGGACTGGATCCCCCCAGCCGCGATTCGCAGCTGGCCTTCTTTCAGGCAGGCCTGGCCGGCGGACCGCTGCAGGAACTGCAGCTGCGTCCCGACCAGGTGCTGGTGCCCGGCCGCTGCGAGGGCTGGCTGGCCGCCGCAAACCTGAGCGTGCTGACCAGCCTGGCCGGCACTCCCTGGCTGCCGGACCTGCGGGGGGCCGTGCTTTTCCTCGAGGAATACGGAGAGTATCCCTTCCGCCTGGATCGTCACCTGGCCCAGCTGCGCAACTGCGGGGCCCTCGAGGGGCTGGCGGGCATCGTGCTGGGGCAGGTCTTCGGCTGCGAGGAGCCGGATCCCGACAAGTCGACCTTCAGCGCCGAGCACCTGCTGGAACAGTATTTCGGCGACCTGGGGCTGCCCGTCCTGCGCGATTTCCCCTTCGGACACCGTCCGCCCCGGCTCAGCCTGCCGCAGGGCGGACGAGTGGTCTGTGATACAGAGAAAAGCCGGCTGCTCATCCTGCCTCCCGGAAGCCCCATTCTTGCATCATAGCTGCTGAACTTCTATCATTTGCGGTTTCGCGACATCGCTCTACGGGAGGACCCATGCGCCGTCCGCTGATCGCCGGCAACTGGAAAATGAACCAGGACAACCGCGAGGCCATCGAGCTGGCCCGCCAGCTCAAGGTCAAGCTGGCCGGACTGGACGGGGTCGACCTGCTGGTCTGTCCTCCGGCAACGGCCCTGGCTTCTGTCTGCGAGATCCTTGGCGGAAGCGCGGTGGCCGTCGGAGCGCAGAACCTGCACGACCGCCGGAGCGGCGCCTTCACCGGCGAGATCAGCGGAGCCATGATCCGCTCGACGGGCGCCGACTGGGTGCTGATCGGCCACAGCGAGCGCCGGCAGTTCTTCGGGGACGACGAGGACTGGATCGCCCGCAAGCTGCTGGCGGCCTTTGAATGCGAGATCCACCCCGTGCTCTGCATTGGCGAGACCCTGGCCGAACGCGAAGCCGGGCAGCTGGAAACGGTCCTGCGCCGCCAGCTGCTGCAACCGCTGGAGAACCTGGGCGAGGACCAGCTGGCGAAAATCATCGTCGCCTACGAGCCGGTCTGGGCCATCGGCACCGGAGTGGTGGCCACGCCTCAGCAGGCGCAGGATGCCCACGCCCTGGTGCGCGGCCTTTTCGCCTCGCGCGCCGGCCAGGCCGCGGCCGACAGGCTGCGCATTCTCTATGGCGGCAGCGTGAAGCCGGACAATGCCGGCGAACTGCTGTCCTGCCCGGACATTGACGGAGCCCTCGTGGGCGGCGCCAGCCTGGACGCCGCCAGTTTCCAGGGCATCGCCGCCGCGGCGACCAACTGAAGGAATTCTCATGCTCTATTCCATCGTCTTCATTCTTGCCGTGCTCTGCTCCCTGCTGCTGGGGATCGTCATCCTGATGCAGTCCAGCAAGGGCGGCGGGCTTTCCAGCGCCTTCGGCGGCGCCGGCGACAGCGGCGCGGCCTTCGGCACCCGTCAGGCGGCCAACGCGCTGCACAAGCTGACGATCAACCTGATCGCCGGTTTCATGGTCCTCAGCCTGGTGGCGACGGTCCTTTCCCGCAACACGACCGGCTCAAGCCAGATCGTGACCCGGGAAGCCCTCGAAGAGCAGAAGCTGAACAGCGGCTTCAGCGAGAGCATTCCGGCACTGGAGCTGCCGCCCCCGACCCAGAGCGGGGAAACGGCTGCGCCCGCCGGCGACGACGCCGAAGGAGAATAGATCTTTTCCAGCCCGAGTGGTGAAATTGGTAGACACGCCATCTTGAGGGGGTGGTGTCCTAACGGACGTAGCGGTTCGAGTCCGCTCTCGGGCATGGCCCTGTCGGTGGGAACCGGCAGGGTTTTTTTCTGGTTTCAATCGAAAGCATTGCCGCGGCCTCCAGGAGCGCCGCGCAGGCAACCCAGCAGGCAAAACCGAGGAAACCCTATGATTCGCACCCTTTTCGCCCTGGCCATGCTCTGCAGCCTGGCATTGGCTCCCCTGCAGGCCCAGACTCCCGAAATCGACGCCAAGAAAAAGGAGCTGGAGCAGCTCGTCCAGGACATGGGCAACGCGGCCAGCACCGACGAATACAACCAGATGCTGGAACGCTACAACGCCCTCAACCGCGAAATCAAGGGCCTGATGGCCGACCACAGCGCGGCCACCAACAAGGACAAGGCCTGCGCCCAGAGCATCAACAGCGCCAACGACTGCCTGCGCAGCCGCGATTACGCCTGCGCCCGCGACATGGCCCAGCGCGCCATCGAGAGCTGCCCCGACAACCCCAAGGCCCATTACACGCTTGGACTGGCCGAAGCCCGCCTGGGCAACGACAGCGCGGCCCAGGCGGCCTACGGGCAGGCGACCACGGCCGACCCGGGCTACTACAAGGCCTGGTTCAGCCTGGGAAAACTGCATGGCAAGGCCGGTCGCAGCAGCGCGGCGCACAGCGCCTACGACAAGGCCCTGGAGATCAACCCCTCCTACGCCAAGGCCTGGTACGAAAAGGGGCTGCTTGAATTCAACGAGCGCGACTTCGGCAACGCGGCGAAGCACTTCGCCAAGGCGACGGATGCGGACGCCAGCTACACCCTGGCCCACGAAGCCCTGGGCAAGACCTATATCGAGCTCAAGCAATGCAGCAAGGCGATCACGGCCCTAGACAAGGCGCTCAAGGACCGCGGCAACCGCAACATCGCCAGCGCCTGGTACTACAAGAGCCATGCCCTGAACATGTGCGGTCGCTTCAACGAGGCCATGCAGGCCGCCGAGAACTGCCTGGAGAAGCTGGGAAGCCTGCGCAGCAACAAGGCCTTCGTGCGCGGCGGAGCCCACTTCGAGAAGGGCACCGCCCTGGCGGCCCAGTCCAGCTGGCAGCCGGCACTTGCTTCCTTCGAGCGTGCGACCCAGGAACGCGCCTGGCGCGACCAGGCCAGCTGGGAGATCGACCGCATCAAGAAAGAACAGGGGCTCTAGTTCCTCGGGATCCGGAATCAGCATGGCGCAGCTCTCGGGTTGCGCCATTTCTTTTTGGGGAAGAGCTCGCACAAAGAGCACAGAGCGGACAGAGATCACGGAGAAGAAAGAGATGGAGAAAGGAGACCTGCTTGCGCTGTGTCGTGTGACGGGGCTGGTGCTGGATCACGAAGAGCAGGAGGCGGGGAGGGAGCTCACCCGGCTTGCGGAGCGGGGAGGGATCACGGCGGAAGAGGGGCACGAATGGGCACTGATGCTGCTGCTCTTCGCGGGCTATCCGGCGAGCATCTCGGCTGCCGGTCTGCTGGAACAGGCCTTCCCGGATTCCCGGGAGCTCCGCGCCGAAGAGGCGGAAACGGGAGTCTTTCTGCCACGCGGACGCGAGCTCTTCGATGCCGTCTACGGGGCGGTGGCCGATCGCGCCCTGGAGTCCCTGGCCGCGCGCAGCCGCACTTTGGCCGACTGGATCCTGGATCACGGCTACGGGCGGATTCTCTCGCGGCGTGGCCTCGATGGGGGAGCCCGCGAGGGGCTTTCGGTCTACCTGCTGGCCCGCGCCGGCTGGCGGACGCAGTTGAAGGCGCACCTGCGCGGATCCCTGCGCCTGGGACTTAAGGCGCAGACCCTGGAGGAGGTGCTGGATCTTGCTCCCGCCAGCGAGGGACTCAAGGCCGAAGCCCGCGAGTGGCTTCGCCAGCTGAGCCGGCCTTCCTCCGCTTCCTGAAGGAGAAGGGGATCGATCCGCGGCGGGGGCTCACTTGTCCCACATCTTCGAGTGTCATCTTGCTTTGACACTCCGCATTCCTTACTGTCAAATTTTGCAATCAACCTGGAGATCGCTTCATGATTCACCGCCCCGCACTGGGTCTCCTGTTCCTGGGAACCTGCCTTGCCGGCCCGCTGCACGCCCTGCGCTGGCAGCCCGCCGCGCTGGATTTCGGCACGCGCAGCGTCGGTCAGCCGGCAACAGCCACCGTCTGGCTGGTCAATGACGGCAGCGAGGCCATGGACCTGCCCACCCTGAGCACGCACCTGGAAGGCCTGGACTGGCAGATTCAGGGCGGCAGCCTTGCTGCCGGCGACAGCCTGGAACTGGCACTCGACTGGACCCCGTCGCAGAACATGCCCTATCTGGGCGCGCTGGCGGCAGAGGGCGATACCGGCGGTTGGGGGCTTTCCCTTTCCGGTTCCGGCGATCTGGCTGGCAGCACCTGGGACGGAAGCTATGGCCTGAGCGGAAACGCCCTGCGCGACCACCTGCGCACGGTGGTCCGCCAGCACAGCGAACTGGGCTATACCACGGCGCGCACGATCATGTTCGGCAGCCTGGACAACGTGGGCGGCTGGGTCGAGAGCGTGTATACGGGTTTCCAGCTGCAGACCTCCGGCATTCCGGATCACACGGTGATGAACACCGAGCACACTTGGCCGCAAAGCCTTTTCAACGGCGCGGACAGCATTCGCACGGACCTGCATCACCTTTTCCCCTGCAAGAGCAACATCAACAGCAGCCGCGGAAACCTGCCTTTCGGCAACGTGGTCAACAGCTCGAGCGGCTTTCCCACGGGAGGAGCGGACCGCGGCACCGATGCCAACGGCACCACCGTCTTCGAGCCGCGCCTGTCTCACAAGGGGGACTGCGCGCGCTCCATGTTCTATGTCGCCCTGCACTACGGCAACCTGAGCGGCTTCCTGGGCTACCAGGAAGCCACCCTGCGGGACTGGTCGGAGCTGGACCCGGTCAGCCAGAAGGAGCGGGATCGCAACGACGGCATCGAAGGCGCCCAGGGCAACCGCAATCCCTTCGTCGATCACCCGGGCTTCCTCGATCGTTTGGCCACGCTCTCCGGCAGCAACGCCAACCTGCCGGCGGTGCAGGAACTGGCGGCCTTTCCCGCTGGGGGGCTGGACCTGGGCAGCGGCACGGAAGCCGAACTGGCAGGCGGCCTGCTGCTCTGCAACACGGGCAGCCAGGTGCTGCACTTCGGCGCGCCCCTGCTCAGCCCGGCGGTCTTCGTCCTGGAGGGCTTCCCGGCCAGCCTGGCGCCCGGCGAGAGCGCGCAGTGCGTGATCCGTCCCGCGGCGGGCGAGGAAGGCGGCCTGCTGGCCAGCCTGCAATACACCAGCGAGGCGGGATCGGCGAGCCATGTGATCCAGGCCCTGGTCGAAAGCGCGCAGCCCCAGCCGCTCGAACTGCAGATCCGCATCGAGAATTTCCAGGTGGTGCTCGAATGGAACGAGGTTCCCGGCGCCGGCGGCTATCGCATCCAGAGCCGCCTGCCCGGCGAGGGCTGGGGCGACACGAGCTTCACGACGAATCTCGCGGCCCAGCTGATCTGGGACGAGTACGAGGAAATCCGCTTCTACCGCGTGCTGTCGGAATAGCGGCAGCGGGCGGTATCGATTTCGGAATCGAGCGAGGTCGAAGTCCCACTTTGTACCTGGTAACCGCAACGGCCCCCCGGCAAGATCTCGCCGGGGGGCCGTTTTCGTGTTTCGAGGTCTTTGTCTATTCGGTGACGGCTTCCACGTAGTAGTAGCTGTTGAAGGCCGGCGCGGGAGCGGCCCAGCTCTCGCCGACGAAGCTGCCGCTTTCGTCGATGGCGAATCCGGCCCAGGGGGCGGCGCTGCTGTAGACATTGTAATACAGGACGCCCGGCACCGTCGTCCATTCCAGCTCCACCAGGCCGTCGGCGACGGTGATCGAGGTGATCACCGGGCGGCAGGATTCCGTGTTCCAGGGGTCGAAGCTGACCACGCCGAGCGTGCCGTCCTCCTCGTCGTCCCGGATCCGCGCGTCGATGGCGGAGGCCGTGGTCGCGCCCCAGAAGTTGCCGCAGGCGGACACGTTCTGCGTGCTGCTGTTGTTCAGGGCGAAGCCGCCGTTGTCATGGATGCAGTTGCCGCCGTCGCCTGTCGGACAGGCGCCCATGTCGAGGCCGCTGCCCGTGTGCAGCAGGCCGTCGCCCGCGTTGTGGCTGATGTGCGTGCCGCGCAGGCTGAGGCTGAAGCCGGCATGGTCGATGCCCACTCCCGCGCTGCGGCTGACTTCGCAGTTGTTGAGCGCCATCCAGTTGGACTGGTAGCAGCGCAGGGCCGCCTGTCCATCGCCGGCGTGGCGTAGACGCAGGCCGCTCAGGTTTCCGACGCCTTCATAGTGGGAATAGCCGTAGAAGTAGAGGCCGATCCAGTCTCCGGGTGATCCGGCGCTGGGGCCGTCGCCGTTGGTGTCCCCGTCCACATCGTCCGCGGCGAAGGAGCAGAAGGTGATCGGCTGGGTACCGCTGCCGTTGGCGATCAGCGTGCCGTAGGCCAGCAGCTGGGTCCCGGGCTGGGCCTTGAGGGTCTGCCGGCCATTCAGGCTCAGGCTGACATTGTCATTGATCGTGATCCCCCCCGTCATCACGAAGGGAAAGCCCGGGCCGCCCTGCTCCCAGCTGCGGTCGGAGCTCACGCTGCCGTTGAGGGCGAAACCGTTGAAGGCGTTGCCGCTTCCCGTGTTTCCGGAATAACTGGTCAGGGTGACACCTTCCAGCCTGGCGCCCCAGCTGCCGTTGTCCTCGAAATGGTTGTTGCTGAGCCAGGGCGAGGCGCCTGTACAGGAAACACCTTCGGAAAGGTTGTCGTGCCACAGGCTGCTGGACAGGGAGGGACTGCATTCGGAGGCCAACAGCCCCGGCCCCGAGCTGTAGCCGACTTCGCAGGAGTCGATGGTCGCCCAGTTGCTCTGCGACAGGCGGATGTTGGCGCTGCTCGAATCGGCGTCGCCGCCGTAATACACGCGGTTGTGCTCCAGATGAACCACGCCCTCGTAGAAGCTGTTGCCGTAGCCGTAGATGCCGCGCCAGTCGCCGGGCATCGGCTGCAGGGCGCCGTCGCCGTAGGTGTCCCCGCCCACGCTGTCGTCCTTCCAGGACGTGAGCACCGTCGGTTCTGCCGGAGTGGCCACGCTCTGCAGGCTGCCATAGGTCATGAAGCGTCCGCCTGCTTCTGCCTTGACCAGGGTGCCCGCCGGGAGGGACAGAGTCGTGTTGTCGCTGATCACCAGCTCCCCGGTGAGCAGGAAGGGGAAGGAGTGCTCCGGATGGGACCAGTTGCGGTTGGTGGTTACCGTGCCGTCCAGGCCGAAGCCGTTGACGGCATTGCCGCTGCCCGTGTTGCCGCTGTAGCTGGTGACGGTGACGCCTTCCAGCCGTACGCCGTATGCGCCGTTGTCGAGAAACCCGTTGTGCGTGATCCAGGGGGCGGAGGAGCCCGTGCAGTGCAGGCCATGGTCGCCGTTGTCGGCCAGTATGCTGTTGGACAGGGTGGGGCTGCACTCGAAGACCTGCAGGCCGGTGTCCAGGCTGTACTCGATGCGGCTGCTGTCGATGGTGGCCCAGTCCGAGCGGTAGAGCCGCAGCCCGCCTTCCTCTTCCAGGCCGCCGTAGCGCAGCAGGGTGTGATGCATGCTGATCACGCCCTCGTAGAAGCTGTGGCCATAGCCATAGACGCCCCGCCAGTCGCCGGGCGCGGGGGGAATCGGACCATCGCCCAGGGTGTCGCCGCCGTGGCTGTCGTCGCTGCTGCTGGTCAGCACGACGGGCTCGGCCAGGGTGCCATTGCAGAAGGTGCTTCCGTAGGACAGGATGCGCGCGTCCGGCATGCCCTTGACCAGGCTGCCTGCGGGCAGGGTCAGGCTGGTGTTGTCGCTGACGGTCAACTCGCCTGTCAGCAGGTAGGGGAAGCCTTGGTCGGGGTGCGAAAGTGTGCGGTTGGAGGTCAGGGTCCCGTTGAGCGCGAAGGCGTTGACCCCGTTTCCGGTGCCCTCATTGCCCGAGTAGGACGTGACGGTAATGGCGTCCAGGAAGACTCCGTGGGCGCCATTGTCGTTGAAGACATTGTCCGTCAGCGAGGGAGTGCCCGTGTTGGCGCGATAGCCGTCCAGCGCGTTGTCGCGCACGAGGTTCGCCGTCAGGCCGGGACTGCAGGCGTAGCTGTAGACGCCGTGGCCGGCATGGTGGCGGATCTCGCTGTCGTGAATGGTGGCCCAGTCGCAGCGGTCGAGAGTCAGGCCTTGTGCATAGGTTGAGTCTCCTCCGGCATAGCTCAGGGTCGACCAGCTCATCGAGAGCGCGCCCTCGTAGAAGCTGTGCCCGTAGCACCAGATGCCTGGCCAGTCGCCGGGCGACGCGCTGCCGCCGTCGTTGCCCGTGTCGCCGCCGACGCTGTCGTCGTGGATGCTGGTCAGGGTCACCGGGTAGCCGGCAAGGCCATTGAGGTAGAGGGTGCCGTAGACGCGCAGCAGGCCCTCGCTCATGCCCTTGAGCACACTCAGCGAATCGACGGTCAGGGTGGTGTTGTCGGATACGGCCACCTCGTCGGCGAGCACGATGGGGAAGAGGCTGGAAGCCGGCGTGGCCCAGGTCTGGTTGGCGCTGGTGCTGCCATTGACCGCCAGGCCGTTGAGAGCGTTGCCGCTGCCCGTGTTGCCTGTATAAGAGCCTAGCGTGACCCCTTCAAGGCGCGCTCCCCAGCTGCCGTTGAAGAGACAGGCGTTGTCGCGGAAGGTGGGAGCGCCGCCGTTGCAGTGAGCGCCGTTGCCCGCGTTCTGCTCGAAGACATTGTCCACCAGCCAGGGGCTGCAGCCCGTGCTGAACAAACCCGGCCCGGCACTGAAAGCGATCGAACAGTTGTCCAGGTAGATGTAGTTGCTCGAATTGGCGTGGAGCCCCGCGTTCTGGTTCGCGCCCGGGCCGCCGCCGTAGTGGATCTGGCAGAAATCCAGGTCCCCGGCTCCTTCATAGTGGGCGGCGCCGTAAAAATCGATGCCGTCCCAATCGCCGGGGGCCGGTGTGCCGTCGCTGCCGCTGATGCCTTCCCCGACGCTGTCGTCGTGGATCGAGGTGAAGACGATGGGCGTGTCCGCCGTCCCCGGCGCCAGCAGGGTGCCGAGGACCGTGAGGCGCACGCCGGGAGCGCACTTGAGCACCACGCCCGGTTCGAGGCTCAGGGTGGTGTTGTCGCCAATCGTCAGGTCGTCGGTGGCGTGGTAGGTGCCGGCGCTCCAGGTCTGGCCGCCGACCTCCCCGCTGACCTCGGTGCTCGCCTGCGCCAGGCCGGCCAATGCCGGAAGCAGCAGGCAGATCAAGCTCGCTCTCACTGTGGTCCCCTTTATGGCTGTAAAAATCCCCGCCCCTTCGTGGGGCGGGGAGTCTCAGTGTAGCCAATTGACAAAAATGTCTCCATACGTCAAATGCCTTAGTGGTCCCGGCGAAAAAAGTTCGGCCGGCAAGGTTGCGGCTACTCCAGCACGGCTTCGACCTTGTAGTAGGTATTGACGCCGGGGGTGCTTTCGCTCCAGCTGTTTCCGTCCAGCGCGCCGTCCAGGTCCACGCTGTAGCCGCCCCAGGGCATTGTGCTGCTGTAGACGATGTAGGAGCTGGCGCCCGCAACCGGCGTCCAGGTGAGCTGCACCTGGCCATCGGCGACGAGGATCTCGAAGATCACCGGCGCGCAGCTGGTGGCGTTCCAGGGGCTGAAATCGACGGCGCCCTTGGCGGCATCTTCCTCGTCATCGTAGATCAGGGCATCGACGCCGGCGGCGTCGAAAGCGCCCCAGTAGTTGCCGCAGGCCTCGAGAGGATCGGCGGTGTCATTGTAGAGCGCAAAGCCTCCGTTGTCCGAGATGCAGTTGCCGCCGGCCGCCCCGTCGCAGGCGCCCATTGCCAGGCTGCCGCTGTTGAAGCGGATGCCGTCGCCGCCGTTGTCGCTGACGACGCTGCCGGTCAGGCTGAGGGAGCTGGCGCTGACCTCGATGCCATGACCCTGGTGATTGTCGACCAGGGAGGCCGTCACTTCGACCGCCGCGGCTGCCAGGACATCCAGGCCGGCCTGGCCGTCTCCGCCGTAGGAGATGCGGCAGTTTCTGAGGGTGGCCGCGCCCTCGTTGGTGCCGCCTCCGTCAATGACCAGGCCTTTCCAGTCGCCAGGCTGGCCGCTGCCGGGACCATCGGAATTGCTGTCCCCGTCCACGCTGTCGTCGGCGATGGAGGTGAAGGTGATCCGCTGGGCGCCCTCGCCGATGGCAAGGAGCGTGCCATCGATCGTCAGGCTCATGCCGGGCTGGCTCTTGAAGGTCGTTCCCGGCAGCAGCGTGAGCTGGCGGTTGTCGGGCACGATCACCTCCCCGGCCAGCACGAAGGGAAATCCGCTGCCGCTGGACAGGCTGTCGAGGAAGATGGTGCTGCCGCGCAGGCCGAAACCATTGACGCCGTTGCCGCTGCCGGTGTTGCCCAGATTGGTCGAGATGCGGCAGTCGTCGAAGAGGACGCCGTACTGGCTGTTGTTGGCGAAGTGGGCCTGGCGTAGATCCGGCTGGCTGGTTCCGGTTGCCAGGAGGCCGTGTTCCAGATTGTACTCGTAGCGGCCGCCGCGGATCTCGGGGCTGGCCGGCACACAGCGCAGGCCGCTGGCGCTGCAGGCGACCGCGCGGCAATCCGTGAGGAAAGCCTGGTCGGAGCCTTCGAGCTCGATGCCGCCGACCAGTCCCCCGCTGCCGCCGCCGTGATACAGATGCAGGCTTGCCAGGTCCACGGTTCCTTCATTGACCCCAATGCCATAGGCACGAATGCCAAGCCAGTCGCCAGGCATGCCCGTGCTCGGGCCATCGGAGTAGGTATCACCGCCAAAGGCGTCTTCCCGCCAGCTGCAGAGGCGCACGGGATTCATCTCGTCGGCATTGCAGTTGAGGCGGCCGTATACGAGCAGCTGGCTGCCGTCCTCGCCCTTGATCAGCGTGCCCGGCGAAAGCTCCAGCACCCGGTTGTCGGCTACGATGGCCTCGCCCGTCAGGATGAGCGGAAAAGCGCTTTCGGTGGACCAGATGCGGTTTGCCTGCGCCGAGCCCTGGATCGCCAGGCCGTTGACGCCGTTGCCGCTGCCGCTGTTGCCGCTGTAGTCGGTGAAGTCCGCGTTCTCCAGGAGCGCCCCGTAGCCGGTGTTGCCGCTGAAGGTGTTGTCGTACAACTCGGGAGCTCCCTGGTTCGAGTAGAGGCCGCGATCGCCGTTGTCCTCGAAGACGCAGCCCTGGAAGACCGGGTCGGAGTTCAGGTTGGCGAAGCCATCCTGCAGGGCGCGGTCGAAGCGGCAGCTGTCGATCTGCGCCAGCAGGCTGATCGTCGAATAGACGCTGCCCGTGGAACCGCCGGCGCTGCCTCCGTAGCGGAACCAGGTGTGCGCCAGGTCCAGGGTGCCCTCGCTGGTGCCGATGCCGTCCGCCGCCACGCCGATCCAGTCGCCGCCCGCAGCGGGGGTGGCGTCGCCGGGCTTGCTGTCTCCGCCCCAGCTGTCGTCGCGCAGGGAGGTGAAGCGCACCGGGTTGCCGGACACGCCGTTGGAGACCAGCGCGCCGTATACGAAGAGTTCGCCGGCGCTCTCGCTCTTGAAGAGGCAGCCCGCTTCAAGAGTCAGCAGGCGGTTGTCGGGCACCAGCAGCTGCCCATTCAGGATGTAGGGAAACTCGCCGGCTCCGGGGCCGAAAGTGCGGCTGCCGTTGACCGTGCCGTCGACGGCCAGCCCGTTGTAGAGATTGCCGCTGCCGGCATTGCCGCTCATGTCCTGCAGGTTGCAGTCCAGCAGGCGGCCGCCATAGGCGCCGTTGTCCTCGAAGTGGCAGTTGTTGACATGGGGCGTCGCCGAGTCGACGAAGAGCCCGTCGCCCGCATTGGCATCGAAGGTGCAGCTGTCCAGGTCCAGCTCGCAGCTCTCCGCCTGCAGGCCATGGGCGAAGGCGTGATCCACCCGGCAGTTTTCCAGTTCCAGGACGGCGGTGTTCTGGGCATGCAGCCCTCCGTGATCCACCCCGCCGGCGTAGGCGACCCGCAGGTGAGACAGCAGGCCACGGCCCTCGGAAGTGCCCACGCCGTCGAAGCGCAGCCCGGACCAGTCGCCCGGCTGGGCGCTGCTGGCGGCACCGTCGCCATTGGTGTCGCCGCCGACGGCGTCGTCGGCCAGCGAGGTGAAGACGATGGGGTCATCCGCGGTGCCATAGGCGAAGAGCGTTCCGTAGATCCAGAGCAGGCCGCCCGGCGCGCCTTTCAGGGTGCTGCCCTGAACCACATGGAAGCCGATGTTGTCGTTGGCGCGCAGGGTATCGGTCAGCACCAGCGGAAACTGGGCGCCGGGCGTTCCCAGGCTGTCGCCGGTGCTCATGCTGCCGTGGATGCCCAGGCCGTTGATGCCGTTGCCGCTTCCCGTGTTGCCCAGGGTGTTGTTGAGCGTGACATCGTCCAGGCGGCCGCCGTAGCTGCCGTTGTTGTCGAACTGGCAGCCCCGGACCTCGGTCGAGCCCCCCAGGCACTGCAGGCCGTGTTCCGCGTTGTCGCTGAAGAAGCTTTCCACCAGTTCGATCGTACCTGCATCTGTCAACAGGCCGGTGCCGGCGCAGTCGCGGATCTCGCTGTGCAGCAGATCCACCGTATTCGGATTCAGGCAGTACACGCCCGCGTTCTGCGTCGCCGCCGTACCGCCGGCCCAGGCGAGCCCCGCGTAGCGGAAGTCGATCCGCCCTTCCTGGGTGCCGCTGCCGTCGGTGGCAATGCCCGCCCAGTTGCCGGGCGCGGGAACACCGCTGGAGCCGGCGATCACCTCGCCCACGCTATCGTCGTGCATCGAGGTCAGCGAGACGCCCACGCTGTCGCTGCCGAAAGCGACCAGGCTGCCGAAGACTTCCAGCAGGACGCCGTCGGCGAACTTGAGCACGGCCCCGTCCTGCAGGGTCAGCGAGGTATTGTCGTTGACCCAGGAATCGGAGCTCACCAGCCAGGTGCCGGCGGAAAGCGTGCTGCTTCCCAGGTGGCCGCTGATCTCGGTGTAGGCCGCCAGGCTGTGTGTCATGCCCAGCAGCAGGAAAACGTGAATCCAAAGGGTTCGCATGCGAAGGTCTCCTGTGTGTCTTTCGGAGGATGGTTTAATAGCGCGGGCCCCTGTCGCCTTGCAGACCGCGCCAGTCCTGACGAGCGCTGCAGACGGGCGGAAGCCCCAAGGAACAGCCCGACTCGAGAGACGGGCTGTTCTGTTTCAATGGGTCGTGTTTTCCTATTCGGGTACCGTTGCCACCACCACGTAGCTGGCCCGCGGGCCGGGGGCGGGGGCGCTCCAGCTGTTGCCGTCGTAGCTGCCGCTCAGGTCGATCGTGTAGCCGCTCCAGGGCTCCGTGCTGCTGTAGACGGTGTAGTCGATTGCCTCCGGCAGCAGAGACCAGTTCAGCTCCACGATGCCGTTGACGACCGTGATCTCCAGCTCGAGCACCGGCACCTGCGCCGTGCATTCGGAGTTGTAGGTCGCCGCGTTGACCAGGCCGTAGGAGGGCTGGTCCACCTGGTGGTTGATCGCCGCCTCGATGGCGGCCGGATCCGCGCTGCCCCAGTAGTTGCCGCAGGCCTCGATGTCCTGGTTGGAGGTGTTGTTGAGGGCGTAGCCGCCGTTGTCGTAGAGGCAGTTGTTGCCTCCCGCTTCCGAGCAGGATCCCAGGGCGAGGCTGCCCTGGTTGCACTGGATGCCGTCATCCGTATTGTCGCGGAAGATGCTTCCCTTGGCGCTTGCGCTGCTGTAGAGGGTGTAGAGGCCGTCGCCCAGGTTGTCCTCGACCCGGCAATACTCCAGGTGGAGAGACTCCGTATACTCTCCGCGGATGCCGCTTTCCTGCCCGCCGCCGCCGCCATGGGCCACTTCCGTCCACTGCAGGTTGCCGCTGCCTTCGTTGCCGCTGTAGCCGTGGAAGAGCAGGCCGTTCCAGTAGCCTGCCGTGCCGCTGCTGACGCCGTCGTGGGCCGTATCCCCGTCCACGCTGTCGTCATCGAGGGAGGTGAAGGTCACACGGCGGATCGCGTTGCCGTTGGAATCCAGTGTGCCGTTGGTGCGCAACTGCGCCCCGTTCATGCCCTTGATCACGGTGCCGGCCTGCAGCGAGAGCGTCACGTTGTCGTTGACCGTCGTCTGGCCGGTCAGAACGACCGGGAAGCCGGGTTCCGTACTCCAGCCGGAGTTGACCTGCACGGTGCCCTTGATGCCGAAACCATCGGTTCCGTTGCCGCTGCCCGTATTGCCGGAAAGGTCCGCCAGCGAACTGTTGTCCATGTAGACGCCGAAGGCGCCGTTGTCCTCGAAGACGCTGTCGTATACCGGCACGCGGGAGGTGGAGTTGCAGTAGATGCCGTGACGCAGGTTGCTCCGGAAGGCGCTGCGCTCGACGAGAGGCGAAGAGGCCGTGGTGGCCACGCCGTCCCGGGCGCAGTCCTGCACCCGGCTGTCGCGCAGATGCGCCCCGTCGCTGTAGTCGATCTGGATGCCGGCCGTGTTGGCCGCGTTGGCGCCGCCGTGATACAGCTCGCCCCAGGCCATGTCGAGGATGCCTTCGTTGCCCGAATAGCCGTAGACGTAGAGGCCCTTCCAGTCGCCGGGCTGCCCCAGGCTGGCCCCGTCGCCGTTGGTGTCGCCGCCGATGCCGTCCTCGCGCCAGGAGGCGAAGCGCACGGGCTGGCTTTCCGTGCCCAGGATGTTCAGCGTGCCGTAGACGCTGAGCTGGCTCTCGTTCTCGCACTTGAACAGCGTCCCCGCGGCCAGGTCGAGCACCGTGTTGTCGTTGACACTGACCGTGCCGTGAAGAATGAAGGGGAAGGAGGCGGACACGCCGCTCCAGGTCTGTGATACATAGGTGTTGCCGTTCAGGGCCAGGCCGTTGATGCCGTTGCCGCTGCCGTCGTTGCCCGAGAAGTCGGTCAGCGCGCTGGAGGTGACCCAGGCGCCGTACTGCCCGTTGGCGTCGAACTGGTTGTCGACCAGGAAAGGGGTTCCGCTGGAGCAGTGGAAGCCGTTCAGGCCGTTGGCGTTCAGCAGGCAACGGCTGAGGCTGCTGACGCTCTGGTTGGTGCGGACTCCGTGCATCGAGCCGTATTCCACCACGCAGTCGTCCAGGCTGACCGTCTCGCAGTAGGCCAGGTAGACTGTGGCCTCGCCGCCGGCCACATTGCCGCCGTAGCGGAAGCGAGTGTAGTCCAGGTCGACGATGCCTTCGTTGCCCGAGTAGCCGTAGGCGTAGAGGCCTTTCCAGTCCCCCGGCGCAGGGGCATCCGATTCCATGGTGTAGGTGTCGCCGGCAAGGGCATCGTCGCGGTAAGAGCTGAAGACGACGGGGGAGCCGGAGCCGCCCGGAGCCGTCAAGGTGCCGTATACATGGATTTCGCCGTTGTTCTCGCCCTTGAAGACGCAGCCTGCATTGAGGGTCAGGCTGGCATTGTCGTTGACAGTCAGCAGCCCCGGCAGCAGGTAGGGAAAGGCCGGGTCCCCCTGGCTCCAGCTGAGCGCTCCGGCGACGGCGCCCTGCACGGCGAAACCGTTGATGCCGTTGCCGCTTCCCGTGTTGCCGCTGTAGTCCGTCATGGTGCAGGTGCTGAAACGGCTGCCGTAGCGCGTGTTGTCCTCGAAGGAGCAGTCGGTCACGAAAGGCGTGGAACTGGAGGCATTCAGGCCGTCGCGTCCGTTGGCGCTGAAGGAGCACTGCTGCAGGTCGGGCATGGTCGAAAAGCTGTAGAGGCCGTCGTGGGCGCTGTGCCCGATGCGGCAGTTGCTCAGCGTCTGGTAGTCCGCATACTGGAGAATGACCGAGGCCCGGCTGCCCGCCTGGCCGCCGTAATACACGGAGGCCCAGGTCCAGGTCCCCGCGCCCTCGTTGCCCGAATAGCCGTAGGTCTCGATGCCCAGCCAGTCGCCGGGCGAGCCCGTGCTGGCGCCGTCGCTGTTGGTGTCGCCGCCGACGCCGTCATCGGCGATCGAGGTCAGGATCACCTCGGCGGATCCCGGTCCGCCGTCCATGTCCAGCGTGCCATAGACATAGAGCAGCCCACTGTTCTGGCTCTTGAAGGTGCAGCCCGCTTCCAGGCGCAGGTGGGCATTGTCGTTGACCGTCAACTGGCCGCTCAGGATGAAGGGAAAGTTCGGGCCAACGGTCGAAAGGGAATCGAAACCGGTCACCTGCCCCTGCAGGCGCATGCCGTTCAGAGTGTTGGCCGACCCCGTATTGCCGCCGTAGCTGCCGATATCGCTGGTGTAGATGTTCGCGCCGTAGCCCAGGTTGTTGTGGAATTCGTTGTCGCGCACCGAAGGAGCGCCGTTGGCACAGCGGAAGCCGTCGCCCTGGTTGTGCCGGAAGAGGCAATGGTCGAGAAGGTCGTTGGAGAAGTTGGTGCTGAGCCCCGGACCGGCGCAGTGGTCGATGCTGCTGTAGCGGAACCAGGCGAAATCGCTGTAGGCGCAGTAGATGCCCGCGTTGTCCGAGTTGCCCGCGCCGCCGGCGTAGGAGAAGTCCGTGTAGTCGAAGTCGACCAGGCCCTCGGCCACCGAGTAGCCGTAGGCGTTGATGCCGTCCCAGTCGCCGGGCTGCGGATTCCCCGTCGATTCGCTGATCGCCTCGCCCACGCTGTCGTTGTTGCGCGAAGTCAAGGTCACACGGTTGCCCTCCACGCCGTCGGCGTCGAAGGTGCCGTTCACGGTTACAAGGACGCCGGGTGCGAACTTCATCACGACGCCGGGCTCCAGGGTTACCTGCTGGTTGTCCGGAATGGTGACATTCCCGGTGACATGGTAGGTGCCGGCGCTCAAGGTCATGGTGTTCCAGGTGCCGCCGGGCAGTGTCGTGTAGGCTGCCGCGTTCAGGGGCAGGGCAAAGGCCAGTCCGAGCCCGACCAGTCGGGGTGCGAGTCGCATGGGTTCTCCTGGGTGGATTGAGAGCTGTGTCTGATTTCGTGGAACTTGAGCAAAGATTGTGCCATGGATGTCGGCGCTAAGTCTCGAAGAATCGTTGTTATGATTGAGAGTTCTTCTACCCGAGTGACCGATCCTGCACAAAGTGCCGAAAGCTGACTACTAGAACGGGACACGCGCTTGGGGGACGGTCCGGAAGGGCATCGCGCGGGCGGTCCGCTCGCAGGGGCGGACTCAATCGCTATATTTCGTGTTTGTCTCACGAAGCCATCTGTTTCCAAGGAAAGACGAAGCCCGCCTCATGTCCCACGCACCCGAACCCGCGGTCACTCCCGAGCTGGCCCAGGAGCACGGCCTGAGCCCTGCCGAGTTCCAGATGATCCAGGACTATCTGGGCCGCATGCCCAGCTGGACCGAGCTGGGCATCTACAGCGTCATGTGGTCCGAACACTGCAGCTACAAGAATTCCATCGCCCAGCTGAAGACCCTGCCCCGCGACGGAGGCAGGCTGCTGGTGGCCGCCGGGGAGGAGAACGCCGGCCTGGTCGACATCGGCGAAGGGCTGGCGGTGGCCTTCAAGATCGAGAGCCACAACCACCCCAGCGCCGTGGAACCCTACCAGGGGGCGGCCACAGGTGTCGGCGGCATCATGCGCGACATCTTCACCATGGGCGCGCGGCCGATCTGCAGCCTGAACAGCCTGCGTTTCCCCTCGCTGTCTCACGAAAGCACGCGCTGGCTGGTCGACGGCATCGTGCGCGGCATCGGTGACTACGGCAACTGCCTCGGCATTCCCACGGTGGGCGGCGAGGCGGCCTTCGAGGCCTGCTACAACGGCAATCCGCTGGTCAACGCCATGACCGTCGGCATCGTGAAACACGAGCACACGGCCAGCGCCACGGCGGAAGGGACGGGCAATCCGGTCTTCCTGATGGGCGCTTCCACCGGCCGCGACGGCATTCACGGAGCGACCTTCGCCAGCGAAGAGCTCTCCGAGGAAAGCGAGGAGAAGCGCTCGAATGTCCAGGTGGGCGATCCCTTCATGGAGAAGCTGCTGCTGGAAGCGACCCTCGAACTGATCGGCACCGGGGACCTGGTGGGCATCCAGGACATGGGCGCTGCCGGGATTACCTGCAGCTGCAGCGAGATGAGCGCCAAGGGGGAGTCCGGCATCCGCATCCACATCGAGAAGGTCCCCCAGCGCGAACCCCGCATGTCGGCCTACGAGGTCTGCCTGAGCGAGAGCCAGGAGCGCATGCTGGTGGTGATGAAGAAGGGCACCGAAGCGAGCATTCGCCGGGTCTGCGAGAAATGGGACATCCACTGCGAGCAGATCGGCGAGGTCACCGACACGGGCCTCTTCGAGGTGTACCACAACGGCGAGCTGAAAAGCGCGATTCCCGCCGACAGCCTGGTGCTGGGCGGCGGCGCGCCGGTCTACATCCGCGAATCCCGCGAACCGGCGTATTACAGAGAGCTGAAGACTGCGGCTCTTGACTTCGCGGATGTGGAGGACCCGGCGGCGGAGCTGAAGCGCCTGGTCGGCCACCCCAACATCGTCTCGCGGCGCTGGATCTACCGGCAGTACGATCACATGATCGGCGCCGCCACCACCTTGCGCCCCGGCGGGGACGCGGCCGTGGTGCGCGTACTCGGCTCGCACAAGAGCCTGGCCGTCTGCACGGACTGCAACAGCCGGCTGGTCTACCTGGACCCGCGCGCCGGCGCCCGCGCCGCCGTCGCCGAGGCGGCCCGCAACATCGCCTGCAGCGGAGCACGGCCCCTGGCGATCACCAATTGCCTCAATTTCGGCAACCCCATGGACCCGGAAATCTACTGGCAGTTCCAGGAGGCCATCGCCGGCATGGGCGAGGCCTGCCGCGCCTTCGACACGCCGGTGACCGGCGGCAATGTCAGCTTCTACAACGAAAGCCCGGAAAGCGCCGTCCACCCGACTCCGGTAATCGGCATGGTCGGCCTGCTGGAACACGATCGCCCCGTGCCCAGCGCCTTCCGCCGGGCCGGCGACACGATCTGGCTGCTGGGAATCTCCCGGAGCGAGCTGGGCGGCAGCCTCTACGCCGAGCACCGCCTGGGCCGCCTGGCCGGCGCCGTGCCCGATCCGGACCTGGAAGCCGAAGGGCGCCTGCAGGACTTCCTGGTCGAAGCGGCGGAGAAGAGCCTGCTGCAGAGCGCGCACGACATCAGCGAAGGCGGGCTGGCGGTCTGCCTGGCCGAGGCCTGCTTCTGTGATCCGGATACCCGCGTCGGCGCCCGCGTGACCCTGCCGGGCGAAGGCCGCCTCGACGCCCGCCTCTTCGCCGAGACTCCCGGGCAAGTGCTGCTCTCGGCCGACCCGGCGCATGCGGAGACGCTGCAGGCCCTGGCGGTGAAACACGAGCTCCCGCTGGTGGCCCTTGGCGTGACCGGCGGAGAGAGTCTTCGCATCACGGATGTGCTCGACCTGCCCCTGGCGGGCCTGGCCGAGACCTGGTGGGGCAGCCTGGACCACTGGATGGACGGCGAACGGTGAGTTCCGCGCCGGCAGCCGGCGAGGCGCCGGAAGCGCCGGCGCGACGAAAACGCCGGCGCTGGCCCTGGGTGCTCCTGGGGCTTTTCCTGCTCTGTCTCGTCCTGGTCTGGGCTGGCCTGCGCTGGCTGATGCGGCCGGTCCCGCTGGCCGAGCGCCTCGGCGCCCTGGCGCGTGAGACAAGCGGTTTCCCCCTCAGCATGGCGCGCGTCGAACACCAGGGGCTGTCCTCCTTCCGCATTCTGGACCTGAGCCTGGGCGAGCCCGAGCGAATGCTGAGCATCGGCCGCATCGAGCTGGGCCTCCAGCCCTGGCGCCTGCTGGACCGCGAGCTGGTGCTGGACTCCCTGGTCATCGAGGACCTGCACCTGCAGCTGGTCTGGCAGGACAGCCTGTTGCTGCCGGACTGGCTGGCCGCCGAAGAACCCGCGGAGGCCGCGGAAGACTCCCCCGAAAACGATCGCTCGTCCTCTTTGCCCGCCTGGCTGGGCATCGAAAAGAGCCGCCTGCGGCCGGGCCATGCGATCCTGCGTTCGGCGGTGGTCGGCATCGAGTTCCGCGGGCAGGGGGAAAGCCAGTTCCTGGAAAGCCCGCCGCTCAGCCTGCGCCTCGACCTGCCCGATCTGGCAGGACCGCAGATCGAAGAGCTGCTCGCCGGCAAGCTGCCGGCGGACCTGCGCGCCGCCCTGCTGCTGGGCTGGAGCGGCGACTGGCTGCCGCGGCCGGCCTTCGCCGACCTGATGGAAGACCTGCGCCTGCACCTGCCGGACGAGGCCCGCCAGCAGGTGGACTGGCAAAGCGGCCTTGCCGGAGACAGCCTGCGCCTGGGCATGACCTGGAGCCTGGAAGCTCCGGGACTGGCTCTGGAGCGCCAGGGACGACGACGCGCCCTGCCCGACGAGTTCTCCTGCCGTATGGAACTGCACGGCGACCTTGCGGCCCGCTCCCTGGACAGCCTGGCGCTGGACTGGAGCCTTGCCCCCTTCGGCGGCAGCGGCGGGCTGCAGCTGCAGCTGGCCGGCATGGAGGGCGACAGTCCCTGGCGGCTGTCCCTGCAACATGGCCTGGAACCGGGCGCCCTGTTGCCCCTTGCCGAAGCCTTCGCCGACCTGCCTGCCGGACTGGATCTGGATCCCGGGCGGCTGGAGCTGGAGCTCGAGCTGTCAGGACGCCTGGCGGAGGACGGCCTGCCCGCCCAGGCCGATCTGGAGCTGGATCAGAGCCTGCGGCTTCCTCGCCTGGGCCATCCGCTGGGCCGGCTGGACAGCCTCGACCAGCAGCTGAGCCTGCGGGGGCAGGTGGATCTGAAAGATCCGCAGGCCAGCCGCGCCCTGCGGCTCGAGCTGGGGCTGCAGCTACAGCAGGCAAGGCCGGACCTGGAGGCCCTGCTCGACAGCGCCCAACGGAGCCTGCTGCCGCCGGCCTTTCAGCAGGGCGCTTTCCGTCAGCTGGACTGGGTCAGCAGCTGGCAAGCGGAGCAGCTCTTCGGGCCATCGCGCCTCAAGGGGGACCTGGCGCTGACCGGGCCGCTGGATCGGCCCTGGTACTTGAGCCTCGACGCTGCCCTGCCGCCTCTCGAAGAGCTGCAGGCCGGCGAACTGCCCCAGGGGCGCGTCGATCTGGCGCTGGAAGAGCTGCCGCTGGCGGCCCTCGATCCGCGCCTGCAGGGGGAGATCAGCCTGGGCGGCTGGACGCGCCTCGATGCCGATGGCCTGGCCCTCGAGCTGCAGGTCATGCCCACCCGCTGGAACCTGCAGCTGGAGCCGGAAGCGACTCCGATCGAGATCCCTTTCTACGACCTGGTGCTGCGCGGCTCGCTGGAAGACCCGCTGGGAGAACGCTGGCAGGGGCAGCTCAGTTTGCAGGCCAGTCCCTTTCCGGCGCTCGAGATGGACCTGGACCTGGATCCGGCGGGCGGAGGCAGCCTGGAAGCCTCCTTCCGCGAACTCAACCTGGCCCTGGTGCAGCGCCGCCTGCCGGCGGAGCTGATCGTGCTCAACGAACTGCGCGGAAGCTTCGACTTGCTGGCCAGCGTCGCTCTCGACAGCAGCTGGATGCCCGCCCGCGCCGACCTGGCTTTCGACTTCGGCCAAATCCGCGCTCGCAGCGGTCGCCTGCTCGAAGTGGAACAGCTGCGCCTGGCCGGAGGCGGCAGCTGGACTCCGCAATCGGCAGAACTGGAAGGCTCGCTGTACATCGGGGAGGTCCGCAGCAGCGAATTGCCCGAAGCCATTCAGCGCGTGCACGCCTCCTGGAGTGCGGCCATGGATCCGGCCCTGCGCCTGGAAGCCCAGGCCCAGATTCCGACCCGCAACCTGCTGCTGGTGGTCGACGGCCATGCCGATTCCCTGGCGGCCCTGCCGCGCAGCCAGTGGACCCTGCAGGCCCTGCTCAACAATCCGGACCACCTGCTGGAACCCTGGCCGGGCCTGGCCCTGCAGGGCAATCTGGACGCCGGCGCCGTGCTCGATGTGGGCGACAGCCTGCAGACCCAGCTGCAGGCCTGGCTGGCCGGCAGCCTGCAGGAGCTGCGCTACGAGGAGCTGGTGCAGCTGCGCGATGCCCGGCTGGACCTGGCCCTGAGCCAGGCCCTCGACCTGCGGCAGGCGCCCTTCCTGAAAGCGGGCACCCTGCGCGAGCCGCCGGCGGACTGGAATCGGCCCCTGGCCTTCGGGCGTGGCACGCCCGGCGTGGGCAGCCTCAGTCCGCGGGGCTGGAGCCTCTGGATCGGCGAAGTGGAGGCCCAGGGCTGGAGCATGCAGGAGTTGGCCATGGACCTGCGCATGGCCGAAGGGCGCGTGGACTGCCCCCAGATGCAGGCCCGGGCCTACGGAGGCACGATTGCCGGCAGCTTCCACCTGGCGGTGCCGGAGGATCTGCTGGAACCGGAGTACGCCCTCGAACTGTGGGCCAGCGGGCTGGACAGCCGCCGTTTCCGTTTCCATCGCGAGGAGGAGGCCGGGCTTTTCGACAGGAAGCAGAGCGATCGCCTGGACCTGGTGATGAGCCTGGAAGGAGGCGGGATCGATCTCTCGGCCCTGGACCGCCTGCGCGGGAGAATCCGCCTGCCGGAACCGGGACGGCGGGTCACGCTCAACCTGCTTTACGCCCTGGATGAGCGCGGCAGCGATCCGACGATCCGCCGCATTCGCAAACTGCTGGAACTGCCCGGCTTCCGCTATTCGGTGGACGGGCTCGACTTCGACCTGGCGCATGGCTTCGTCAAGCCGCGGGTCGCCCTGCGGAAGAGCTTCCTCTCGCCCCTGCCGGATGTGGTGCTCCCCATGAGCCCCCTGCCGCTGGGTTTCATGGTGAAGACCTTCGCCCTGACGGAGAAGGAGCTGCCTTGAGGCGATGACCCCACCCGCCGATGGCAAGGGCGCGGGCTGGCCCCACCCGCCGATGGCAAGGGTACAGGCTGGCCCCACCCGCCGGTGGCAAGGGTACGGGCTCGCCCCACCCGCTGTCATTCCGTGGCGAGACCACGGAATCCTTCGAGTGGGCCGCAGGCCGGAGGGTCGACAGGCTGTGTCGGATGGCTGAGAGTACCGGCGTTGCGGTCTGCGACGCGGACAAGGATCCCGTGGTCAAGCCACGGGATGACGTGGGAGAGGACCAACGATGAAACAACTCATCCCCTTGCTGTTCATGGCTTTCGTGCTGGCCGGCTGTTCGATCCACGCGCCGGAGGTGCGGGTGACCGGTGAGCGCACGACCCTTGAACAGCAGATCCTGGGACAGTACCAGGAGCTGAGCCGCGAACTCTGGGCCGTCGGTTCGACGCGTTCGCTGCCCGACAGCCTGGCGCCGGAGAGCGGCATCCAGAAGGTGGCGGAGGCGATCCGCGTGCGGCGCTTCTACCTGGATGACCGCCTGCGCTACCTGGCGCAGGGACGCATTGCCGAGGGCTATGACGGCCTGCTGAAGAAGCGCGAGGATCCGGCGATCCCGCCGCTGACCCCGCTGGAGCTGGGCAACTTCAACAATTTCTGGTATCCGGAACTGGGAGCCCGCAAAGTGATTCTCGACCGCCTGCGCCGGCTCAACCCGGGCCGCGAGGAAGAGGCGGTGCGCATCTTCGCCGGTATTCAAAGGGACGAGGCGCCTCCGGGTGCCTACATCGAGAACGAAAAGGGGCAGCTGGTGCCAAAGCGGTAGGGAAGGCTCGCCCCCCGCTGTCATTCCGTGGCGAGACCACGGAATCCTTCGAGGGGGCCGCAGGCCGGAGGGCCTTCGGGCTGGGTCAGTGGACGGGATTGGCAGCGATGCGGTCTGCGACGCGGACAAGGATCCCGTGGTCAAGCCACGGGATGACACGAACAGTGGCAAGGGCGCGGGCTGACACGGAAGGTGGCAAGGGCGCGGGATGACCCCCTTCGCTGTCATTCCGTGGCGAGACCACGGAATCCTTCGAGGAGGCCGCAGGCCGGAGGGCCCATTGGATGGGTGAGTGGACGAGAAGTGCAGCGATGCGGTCTGCGACGCGGACAAGGATCCCGTGGTCAAGCCACGGGATGACACGAACAGTGGAAATATTATTGGTGTGAAACCCATTGCCAACCATAGGCTTTTCCTGGCGTTTCTCATGCTTGCCGGCAGTCTGTCGGCCGCGCCGGTGGACTCCCTCTACAGTCCGCCGCCGCGGGCGTTGAGCGGGAGCCAGGCGGAGCAGGATCCGGCCTTGTCGCCGGACGGCCGCTACCTGGTCTACAGCCGCGAGGAGCGCGGCAACCGGGATCTCTGGATGCGGCGGGTCGATTCGGGCGTGCTCGGCGAACTGCCTCAGCGCCTGACCGAGCATGCCGCGCCCGACCTGCGGCCCCGCTGGTCTCCCGATGGGCGCTGGATCTACTTCCTCAGCATGCGGGACGACGCCGCCGGCGACATCTGGCGTCTGCGACTGCACAGGCGCTGGGGATCGCTCAAGGCCGGAAAGGCCGAAGCGGTGCTGGTCCGTCCCGGAGCCCAGGACAATCCCTGTCCGCATGCAGACGGCAGCCTCTACTTCGACGAGACGGGCCCGGAGGGACCGCGCCTGATGGCTTTCGCCGCCGACAGCCTGCGGCGCATCGCCGAGCCGGCGCGCCTGCCGGTGGCCTGGGGCGACAGCCTGCTCTACCTGGCGCCCCGCGAGGACGGGCTCAGCGGCCTATACTGGTGGCATAAAGGGGCGAAGGGCGAACTCTGGTCGCCGCCGGGCGGTGTGCTCGAAATGGCTGCCCTGGGCTCGGAGCGCATCTGGCTCTGCGGCCTGCCCTTCGCCGAGCAGAACCCCGCCGGCCCGACCCTGGTGCAGCAGGCCCTGCGGCGGGCAACCGAGTACCGCGGCGAAGCCGGCCTGTGGCTGCTCGACTTCCGCCAGTCGCCGCCGCTCGTCCTCAACCTGCTGCCGCCGGGCCGCGATCCGCGGCAGCTCAGTCTGGCGCAGACAGCCGACGCGGGCCCTCAGCTTGTGCTGACCGAAGGCCGCGGACGCAGCTCTCTGCGCCTGCAGGCTGCCAGCGGTTCCCTGCGGGATTCCCTTGAGGTGCAGGAGTTTCAGCTGCTGCTTGCGGCAGAAGGCGAAAGCCCGCGCCGGGAGTGGCTGCTGGAGCGCATGGCCAGCCAGTTCCCGGCTACGGTCGAAGGGGAAGAGGCGGCCCTGGCGGCCCTGAGACTGGCCATGCGGCGCCCCCTGCTGCGGGGGGAGGATCTCCTTCATCGCTGTCGGCAGCTGATGCGGGAGCTGAGCCAGGGGGACCTGCGTACGCGCGCCTCCTTGCTGCTGCAGGTCCTGCGCCTGCGGGAAGAGGCGGATCCTCTTGCAGGGCAGGAGCTTGCCTCCGCGCTGGATGCCGAATGCCTCGCTCTGGCCCGGGCGGGACAGACCGGGCCCGCCGCCGAAGGCTGGCTCGAACTGGGGCGCTGGCGGCTCTCGCGCGGCGAAAGGGCGGCCGCCCTGCGCGTCCTGCAGCAGGTCAGCGAACTCTGCCCCGGCGAGCCGGAGGAAGCGACGGCCTTGCTGCTGCGCCACTGGGCCTACCGGGAGCAGGGCAGCGCGGAAGCCGCCCGCGGCAGTCTGCGTGAGTTGGCGCAAGGCTTTCCGCAGCAGGCAGACCTGCTGAGTTCCTGGCAGGAAAGCCTTCGTGCTCAACTGGATGCGCTTCCTGCTTCCGTGGCCTTGGCCCATGTGCGCGACGAGCTGGCCGCGCTGGGAGGAGTGCCTGGAGTCGGCGAGGCCCTGCAGCTTGAACTGGCAAGGGCGGAAGCGCGCCTCCCTGAGGCCATGGACCTGGCCCTGAGCGACCTGGAGGGCCTGCGCCGCCAGTCGCTGGAAGGGCAGAGCGCCTTCAGCCGGCAGGTGCTGCTGCAGGCCCGCGAGGCCCGTGCCCGCTGGCTGATGCGCAGCGGCCGCGGCGACGAGGCCCTGCGCGAACTGGCCGGGGAGCTGCAGCTCCTGGGCGAGGCGGGCAGGCCCCTGGAGACCCTGCGTCTTTCCCTGCTGATGGAGCGCGCCGGGCGGGCCGCCCGTTCCGGCGACGCGGCCCTGGCCCTGGCCGACTACCAGCGCGTGTTGGCTTTGGACGGCGAAAACGTGGAAGCCCTTCGCGGCCTGGCGGAGGCCGCGGCGGCCGAAGGCCGCATCCTGGAAATAGCCGGCCCCTGGCTGGCGCGCGCCGAATCGGACAGCGTGCGGGCCATCGACTACTACGCCGCCGGGCTCTTTCACAGTTGGCGCGCCGCCGAGGATCCGGCGGCCCTGCCCGAGTCCGACCACTGGCTGGCCCTGGCCCTGGGAGCGGCGCCGGACATGATCCGCGCCTACCAGACCCTGGCCTGGAACCTGGCCGAGGAGCGGAGGCAGATCCTGCAGCGCAAGACGGGCCTCAAGGGGCTGATCGACGAAGTGGGCCAGGGCAACCGCATCGTGCGCCGCTGGCTGCGCGACGTGCGCCAGATGGATCCCGAAGAGCTGCTCGACCGCGGCCTGGCCCTGCTGGAGCGGGCCCTGGAACTGGCCGCCGAAGAGGAGCCCGGCCTGCGGCCCGAACTGTTGCGCAACCTGGGCAACCTGCACTTCACGCGCGGCGAGTTCGGCGCTCCGGCGGCCCGGGAAGCCTGGGACCGGGCGCTGGCCGAGGGACTCGACTTCCGGAACGAGGCCGATTTACTGGGCTTCCGCCACAAGCAGGGCCTGGTCCTGCAGTGGCTGGGCGAGGAGCAGGCGGCCCGCGAGGCCCTGCAGGAGGCGGAAAGTCTGGCCGGGCAGTTGGGACGTGGCAGCGAGCAGCGGGAACTGCTGGCGCGCCTGGGCCTGCTGGAAAGCCAGGCCGGCCGCTTCGCAACGGCTCGCAGCCACTACCAGCGGGCCTTCAGCCTGGAACCGGATCCCGGTCAGCAGGGCATCCTGGCGCGCAACCTGGCCTGGTGCTCCCTGGAACTGGGCGACACGGAGCAGGCGCGAAGGGACCTGCGCCAAAGCGAGGAGCTGCTGGCCCAGGCCGACTGGCCGCTCCCCGTGCCCTCGAACTGGTTGAGGATCCAGCTTTTCGGCCTGCGCGTTCCGCTCTGGAATTTTCCCGGCCTGGGCACCGGCGAAGGCAAGCTGACCTGGAAGCCGCGCGACGAGGAGCTGCTGCGGGCTTCCCTGCAGGCGCGCATCGAGGAACGCGAAGGGCGAGGCGACCGCGCCCTGGCCAGCCTGCACGAGCGCCGCAAGAGCCTGCGCCGCGCCGGGGACAGTGTGGGCCGGGTGCAGCTCGACCTGGCGATTGGCGCCTGGCTGGCGCGCAGCGGGCAGCTGGAAGAGGCCGCCGAGCGCTTCCAGGTGGCTCGCGAAGAGGCCGCCGACGAGCTGCTCGGCATGGGACTGGAAGGACAGGCCGCAGTAGCGGAACTCTCGCTTCGCCTGCTGTCGAAAAATCCGGAAATGGATGTCCGGAAATGGGATCGCTATCTGAATCTGATCCAGAAGTTCCGAAGCCGCATGGCCGAGGGCGAGAGCCTGCCGCGGCGCACGGCGGTGCAGCTGCAGTGCCTGCGGGCGGAGGTCCTGCTCGAGCTGGGAGAGCTCAGCCTGCGCGATGGCCTGGTCGGGCCGGTGAGCCTCGACTATCGGGCCCAGGCCATGGCCGTGCTTGACAGCCTGGCCGCGGGGCAACTGGCTCCGGCCCTGCCCGCTCCCTCGGAGCTCGGGCAGATCGACCTGGGCCGGGCGCGGGTGCACCGCCTGCTCGGCGAAAGCAAATCCGCGGATCGCCTGGTCGAGGCCCTGCAGGCCGGGCCGGCCCCCGCCGTCGAGGAGCAGCTGGCACTGCTGGACCCCGCCGGCCTCGACAGCCTGCGCGCCCGCCTGGCCCGCGAACCGGAACTTTTCCACCAGCAGGACCCGGCCCGCATCGCCCGCATTCGGGGCGCCCTGCGAAACGGCCTGGATCTGGCCGAGCAGCAAGGGGATCGCGAGCGCTACCGGCAGCTGATGCACTGGTGGCGCTGGTGGGAAGGCCGCCGCCCCTGGGGAGACCGCAGCCTGCGTTTGCCCCGCGAAAGCGACACCAACGCCTGGCAGAACCTGCTGGCGGACCTGGAAGAGCTTCGACAAGTGCGAGAAGACAGTCGCCGGGCCGAAGCCGACCTGGCGCGCAGGCGCGCCGCGGGCGAGCTGCCGGACAGTTCCGTCGCCATCGCCTTGCGGGCCGAGCGTGAGCGGCTGGAGGGCTGGGTGATCCAGGACCGGGAGCTCTTGCGCAAGGGCGAATCCACGCGCACCCTGATCGAGCCCGGGAATAGACGCCGATCCATTTCCCCGGGAGAGCCCTTGGACCCCCTGTCCATGCTGTATTTCAACAGCGACGCGTTCTGCCCGGTCGCTCTCTTTGATCCCGCAGAAGTCCCGCCGGCCGCCCACAGGATCTGTCTGCTTTATGGGGATGCCGGGGTCGGCAAGGAACTGGAGGCCAACCGGGTCACAGGAGGAGATTGGATCAGCTGGATTGGCGAGGGACATCCGGATCCAAGGCTGCGCGTGTTGGGGCCGGAGGCCATGGGGAGTGCAGATCCCCGTCTCGATGGGCGGGTACTGGTCCTGGAAGCCACGCTGGAACTGGTCTGCGGGGACCCCGCGAGTTCCTGGTTCGACTTCGGAGAAGGCAGGCGCCTGGATCTGCGCGATCTGCTGCAGCGGCGCTGGTCCAGCGAAACCCTGGGGATTGCCGGCCTGCGACGGACAGGAGCCTTGTCCGAAGAAGGTCCGGCCTGGATTTTCCTCGAGTCCGTGCTGGCCAAGGCCGGTTTTCGCCGCTGGTGGTTGCCGGCGGAGAATGTCCGTCTTTCGGGAGAGAGATTCCTTGCCGCCAGTCTGAAAGAGTTGAAAGGAGGAGTCGATCGCCCCGGAGACTACGTAGGGCTGGAAAGACCGCCGGATCCGGATCTGCAGTTCACGGAGCTGCAGATCTTCGGTCTTCCGCGGACAACTCCCGAAGAGCGCCTCGAACAGGGCCGGGCCGGCCTCGAGGAGGTGCTGGGCCTGGCCGTTGCCCAGTACCGTGAAAAGCGCTACGGCCGCGCCTGGGAGCATTTCCGCCGGGCCATCGACCTGGCGCAGAGATTGGGGGAAACGGCGACCGTCGTGCGGCTGCGCCCCTTGGCGGCGAAGAGCGCCGGCCGTGGAGATGGAGCTTCCGAACGAAGTCGCCATGCCCTTTCCGCCCTGCTGGAGCGTACGGCGCCTCTGCCCGGCCTGGAGCATGGGGAGGCGGCCTGGCCGCAGGCAGACGCGCCCTACCTGGAAGAGCTGCTGCTGCTCGCCGACCGCGCGGGCCGCAGGGAGGTGGCCCGGGCCTGCCTCGCCGCCCTGGAAGAGGCCAACCCGCAAGGCATGAAGGCCCTGGGCGATCGTCGCGTCTCGCGGCTGAGCCAGGCCGGCGCGGTGCTCCCGGCGGCGGCCCTGGCCGAAGAGCTGGAGCTGATGCCGCAGGGCGAGGATCCGCGGCGGGCGCTCTTCCTGGCCAAGACCTACCTGGACGGCGGCAGCCCGGATCTGGCCCTGACCGCCTTCCGCGCGCCCGTTGTCGCCTGGCAGGAGCTGCAGCCTCCCGCGCTGCTGGACAAGCTGGAGCTGGAAGCTGTCGCCGCCATGCGCCTGGGGCAGCTGTCCCTGGCCCGCCGGGGCCTTGAGCAGGCGGGAGAGCTGGCCGCCGGCATGCGTCCCGACAGCGCCCGCCAGGCCCTGTCCGGCCTGCGCCGCGCCGACCTGGCCTGGCAGGAAGGCCTGGCCAGCGGCGCTTTCCGTGAACTGGACGCTGTGCGCTCCCTGCTGCCCGCGAACCGTCCCGAGCTGCGGCTGCTCTGGGAAAACACCTCCGGCCTCGTGCGGCAGAGCCTGGGCGAGGGACCGGCGGCGCTGGCCCATTTCCGTCGTGCCCTTGCCGAAGCCCAGGGCCTGGGGGATGCGCGGGAAGAGAGCGCCGTGCGCAACAACCTGGCGCGCAGCCTGCTCGCGGAAGGGCATAGCGACATGGCCCTGCAGGAACTGCAGCTGGCCCGTGCCGCCGAGCAGCGGGCCGGCCTCTCCGGGGTGGTCACGCGGCGCAACCTGGCCGAGGCCTGGCTCTCGCTGCCTGGGCGCGAAGCCCTGCGCCGGGCGCGAGAGCACCTGGACGAGGCGCGACTGCGGGCCGCCAAGGAGGCTTTGCGCCTGGAAGAGTTGCGCCTTTCGCTGCTGGCAAGCCGCCTGGAACGCCTCTCGGGGAATCCGGAGGCGGCCCGCGGGCATGCCGAATCGGCCCTGGCCCTGGCGCGGAAACTGGAGTGGCGCGAAGGGCTCTGGAAGAGCCATCTGCAGCTGGGTCTGGCCCTGGAAGAGGCACAGCAGCCCCTGGCCGCTCGCGAGCAGCTGGACCGCGCGGCCGCCGCCCTGGAAGAGCTGCGCCAGGCGCAGGCCGGCAGCCGCTTCCGCAGCGGCGTGCAAAGTGCCCAGGCAGAACTGGTCGAGTCGCGGCTGAGGCTGGCGCTTCAGGCGAGGGAGCCGGAAGAGGCCCTGGTGCTGGCCGATCGCAGCCACGCCGTGGGCTTCGAGGACCTGCTGGCCTGGCGCGAACGAGGGAAGGAGCAGGATGCGGCCCTGCGCAGCCGCAGCGACAGCCTGCAGCTGGAATTCTCCCTGGCGAGGCAGGCCCTCGAGCGCGGGCGCGGCGGAAGCCGGAACGAGGAGCAGCGCCTGGCCCGCCTGCGCGCGGAACTGGAAGCCAGCCGTCTGGCCCTGCAAGCCGCGGAGCAAGGGCGCATGCCTGAACAGCCCGCGCGCACGGCCCCCCTTCTGCCCCGCTTGCGCGCCGCCCTGGGGCCACGCCAGGCCATTGTGTTCTACCAGCTGGGGCCGCGGGAAGGGCAGCTCTTCTGGCTGCGCGGCGACAGCCTGGGGCATCGCCGCCTGGAACTGGCGCCGGACTCCCTGGCCCGCCTGGCCGAGCGGCACCGCACCCGGACCCTGCAGCTGCTGAGCACCGAAGGCAGCGCGCGCCAGTTGGCCCAGGTGCTGATCGATCCTCTGCTGGAGCAGCTGGAGGGAGTCGACGAGCTGATCCTGGTTCCCCATGGCGCCCTGCATCGCCTGCCCTTCGCCTCCCTGGAGCTCGAGCAGGGCCTGCTGATCGATCGCTTCGCCCTCAGCCAGCAGCCCAGCCTGGCCTTCTGGCTGCGCAGCCGCGAGCAGCAAGCGGTCGAAGGGCCTGGACGCGCCTGGTGCAACCCTCCTGGGGCGGAGCTGGATTTCGCCGTGCTCGAGTGCCAGGCGGCCCGCGCCAGCTGGCCCGGCCTGCGCATCCTGCAGGACGATGCGGCCAGCCGCAAGGCCGTTCTCGAGGACAGTGTCGCACGGGCGATCCGCCATTTCAGCTGCCATGGCCTGCATGACCCGCAAAGTCCTGCCGCTTCCGGCCTGCTGCTGGGAGAAGGCGAAGAGGTGCGGCTGCTCGACGCGACGACCATCAGCGCCCTCGAGCTGCCGACGGAACTGGTGGCCTTGAGCGCCTGTGACACGGGGCTCGGCCGCACCGTCTCAGGCGACGAGGTGGCCGGCCTGCCCCGCGCCTTTGCCCTGGCCGGTGCGCGCAGCGTCTTCAGCAGCCTCTGGAAAGTCGACGACCTGTCGACCGCGGTGCTGGTCAAGCACTTCTACCGCAACCTGGCCGCCGGCCAGTCCCGCGCCGAGGCCCTGCGCCAGGCCCAGCGCACGGTCCGCGACGAACTGAATCCGCACCCTGTCTACTGGGCCGCCTTCACGCTCTGCGGTGTCACGGATTCAATGCCTTAGAATCAAGAGCTCGCACGGAGAGCACGGAGGAAGAACGGAGTACACAGAGAAGACAACGGAAGGCGGGCTGCCGGAAAGGCAATTCCTTACGAGAGCAACCAGACTCTACTCCGTGCTCTCTGTCTTTTCTGTGTTCTCCGTGCGAGCTCCTCTTCTTCGGATCAAAAGGAGAACACATGCCCACGCCGATTGCTTTTCTGTCGATGGAGGACACGAAGGACTTCGTGATCTATGACCACCTGGCTGTGCCGGCGCTGGAGCGGGCGGGCTTCGAGGTCGAGACGGTGCCCTGGACGGTCGAGAGGGACTGGAGCCGCTACGCGGCCGTCGTGATCCGCAGCCCCTGGGACTACATGAACCAGTCGGAGCGCTTCCTGCAGGTGCTCGAGGAGATCGATCGTCACACGCAGCTGCTCAACGGCTTCGCGACCGTGCGCTGGAACATCGACAAGGGCTACCTGGCCGAGCTGGGGGGCAAGGGACTGCCTGTGGTCGAGACCACCCTGGGACGCGGCGGCGGTCCGGGGGAGCAGGCGCTGTGGCGCAATGTGAGCCGCGACCGGCCCTGCGTGCTCAAGCCGCGCATCGGCGCCGGGGGCTTCGACACCTATGTATTGCGCGACGGATCCTTTCCCCGCGAGGCGGGAAAGGCCTTTGTCGACCGCGACTGGCTGCTGCAGCCGTTCCTGGACGCCGTGCAGGAGGACGGGGAGTATTCCCTCTTCTTTTTCGGCGGCGTATACAGCCACGCCGTGCGCAAGGTCCCGCGCAAGGGCGAATTCCGCAGCCAGGAGGAATACGGCAGCGCCCTTTCCGCTGTCACACCGCGGGCCGACATGCTGGATGCGGCGAAGCAGGTCCTGGACGCCTTGCCGGAGGCGGTTTTCCAGGCCCGCGTCGACCTGGTTCGTGCCGCCGATGACCGCCCCCTGCTGATGGAGCTGGAACTGATCGAACCCTCGCTCTACTTCCCCTACGACGAGACCTCGCCCGGGAACTTCGCCCGGGCCTTGAAGAGATGGTTGGGGGTGTAGGATTGCAGGTGAAACCTGCAGGTTTTATTGGTCGGCCGTTGCACGGCCGGTGGATCGAAAGAGGCGGCATGCGGACTGTTCCAATCAATCAGCCCTGCAAGGGCTGACCAAAAAGAGCTGCAGGTGCAACCTGCAGATTCTGGTTATTGGTCGGCCGTTGCACGGCCGTTGAATTGAAAGTGGCGGCGTGCCGTCCGATTTAAATGAATCAGCCCTGCAAGGGCTGACCAAAAGAGCTGCAGGTGCAACCTGCAGATTCTGTGATGGTGCAACCTGCAGATTCTGTGAGGGTGTCCACTGCAGATTCGGAGTTCGATTTCCTTGCCGTGCAATATTCGGCAAGTCGTTCCGTTTCAGCATCACGACAGCGGATCTCCCGAAGGGGAGTTCCGCGGGCGGGGAGCCGATAAACGGACGCGGGAGCGTCCGGCGAGCCTTCAACGATCGCGTCTACATGAAACCACTCTTAGGCCAGCTGGCCGCCTTGATCCTGCTGATGGCTGTAACCAGCCCGGCGTGTGCCGCGCTCACCCAGGGAACCTACACCTGGTGGAGCCTGCTGGCCGGCGCCGAACTGAACCAGGCCCTCGACAACGACCCCTATTCCTTCCAGGATGCGGAAACGCGCACGGCAAGCCTGTACCTGTCGGGCGGCAAGGGAGCGCGCTGGGGGATCCTCGCTTTCAACGACATGCGCCTCAGCCAGGACTGGTGGACCTTCCGCGGCCGGCGCGGCATGCTGCGGCTGCGCGAGGAAAGCGCGACGGGGCTGGCCCGCGGCCTGTGGGCCTTCTACAGCCAGGGCAGCCAGGACTGGGAGGGTCGCGGCCTGGGGCTGGAACTGGATGCGCCGCCCCTGGGCGCCTTCCGCAATGGCTTCGAACTGTCCTGGACCCGGCACGCCTGGCTCAACGAACAGGGCGTCCTGCCCGTGCAGGAGGACCAGCAGTCGGTGCGAGTCGGATTGTTCCTGACCCGGCAGACGGAGAAAAGCCGCCTTCGCCTGGCCGGATTCCGGCAGACCCTGGACGGGAAGACCGAAAGCGCCTGGCAGCTGCGGGCCGGTCGGCGCTTCGGCCGCACCGGGATCACGGCGACATTGTTCCACGGACGACAGAGCCTGTGGCTCGATGCCGAAAGCCTGGTGCTGCACGACGGCAGCAGCCCGCTGGAAGGAGCGGCCTCCCTGTCCCTGCAGCGGCCCCTCAGCGGCAGTCTCACCCTGAGGCTGGGCGCGGGCTGGACCGGCTCGATGGATCACGAGAATCGCTGGCTCTTCCTGGGACTTGCCTGGAAGACGGCCTACTGGACTTTGTAGGACAAAAGACCCCATTGGATGGCGACGGCCGGTAGCGGCCGGAAAAAGGAGAACGGGATGAAACGGATCCTAAACGCCCTGGCCCTGCTGCTGTTTTCGCTGCAGGTCCTGCAGGCCCACGAACTGAGCCTGCGCATGGAGTTCGAGAAGGGGCAGCCTCATCGCATCGTGATCCAGGCCGACCTGGAGGCGGAGGCCTGGCTGGGACTGTCCTGGTACCCTTATGGTGTCACAGACGCCTATGCCGAGGGCGAGCACCAGGTGATCCGCCTGTCGCCAGGCGAGAACGAGCAGATCTTCCGCGTGCCCGCGCGCATGCTCGGCGGTTCCGTCGAGTGCGCGCTCTGGAAGGTGCGTGTTACAAGGGAGGAATGCCCCACCCAGTGCCAGTGGTGCACGGACAACGGCTTCCACCTGGAAAAGCAGCAGGGCTACCTCTACGGAAGCCTGGCGAAGGAGGCGGAATGAATCCCCAGAGTCACCTGCAGCTGAGCCCCGAAGGCTTCCTCTTCGACCACTACTCGGGCGCCAGCTTCACGCTCAACCGGAGCGGCGTGCGCATTCTCGAGCTGCTCATCGAGGGACTGGATCGCGAGAGCATCCTGCAGCGCCTGGAAACCACCTGGCCCGAGGCCGGCCGCGAACGCCTGGCCGGGGACCTGGACGGCTTCCTGGCAAGGCTGGAAAGCCATCGCCTGCTGCGCGCCGGGGAGGCCTCGTGAACGCGCCCCTGCCCCTGGACTGGAAGCGCGCGGCGATCGCCGTCAGCGGGCTCAACAGCGCCGACAACCCGGCCCCCGGAGTGCCGGTGGCGCGCAGCCTGCGCGAAGCGGGACACACGGGTCCATTGGTCGGCCTGGCCTACGACAGCCTGGACAGCGGCATCTACCGCGAAGGGCTCTTCGACCATGTATACATGATGCCCTTTCCGAGCAGCGGCGCCGAAGCCGTGCTGCAGCGCCTGCTGCGCATCCGCGACGAGACGGGCCTGCAGGCGGTGATGCCGGCCCTGGACAGCGAAATGGACCTCTACGCCTCGCTGGAGGAGGTGCTGGAACGCGAAGGCATCCGCAGCCACCTGCCCCGCGCCGACAGCCTGGAGCTGCGCAGCAAGGCCCGCCTGGCGAGCTTCTGCGAGCAGCAGCGGATCCTGGTGCCGCCGACCCGTTCCGTATACGACCTGGCCGGACTGGAGAAGGCCTGGAAGGAGCTGGCGGACCCGACGGGCCAGCAGCCCGTATACATCAAGGGCCAGTACTACGAGGCCGAGAAGGCGAGGACGATCGAAGAGGCGCGCGCCTCCTTCCGGTCGATCAGCCGGCGCTGGGGCCTGCCCATCGTGATGCAGCGCGGCCTGCCGGGACACGAGCTCAACATCTGCTGCCTGGGCGACGGCATGGGCGGCCTGGTGGGAGCGGTGGCGATGCGCAAGCTGGCCCTGACCGCCAAGGGCAAGGCCTGGGCCGGTGTGACCGTCGGCGAGCCGCTGCTCTACGACTTCGCCCGCCGCGTGATCCACGCCTTGCGCTGGCGCGGTCCCTGCGAGCTCGAAGTGCTGCGCCACGAGCACACGGACCAGCTGCACCTGATCGAGATCAATCCCCGCTTTCCCGCCTGGTGCTCGCTCTGCGCGGGCGCCGGGGTCAACCTTCCCGCGGCCCATGCCTCGCTGGTCCTGGGCCAGGATCCGGGTGACCTGCCCGCCGCGAAGAGCGGCGTGATCTATACCCGCCTCAGCATCGACCAGGTCTGCGACCTGTCTACGCTGCAGGCCCTGAACACTGCCGGACAGATCCACTTTCCGCCGGCCCAGCCTCAAGGAGACCCGCGATGAGCGCCGAGCCCTACGAGACCCCGACCATTGTGAGACAACAGGCCGGCAGCAGCAATGTCTTCGGCAGCACGCCGAAGGAGAGCTTTCGCGCCCACGTGGCCGGCCTGCCCGTCGAGGAGCTGGTCGAGCGCTTCGGCAGCCCGCTCTTCGTGCTCTCCGAATCCGCGATCCGCGAGAAGGTGCGCGAGTTCCGCATGGCCTTCGAGTCGCGTTATCCCCGCGTGCACCTGGGCTGGTCCTACAAGACGCACTACCTGGCCGCCGTCTGCCAGGTGATGCACCAGGAAGGCAGCTGGGCCGAAGTGGTCAGCGGCCTGGAGTTCCGCCTGGCGCGGCAGCTCGGCGTGCCCGCGGACCGCATCGTGATCAACGGGCCGGACAAGGACGAGCAGACCCTGCGCGCGGCCATTGCCGGCGGCTCGAGAATCCACATCGACAACCAGGAAGAGATCGCAAGACTGGAGCAGCTGGCCCGCGAGGCAGGCTTCGGCGGCGGCAAGCGCTTTCCCGTCGCGATCCGCGTCAACATGCAGCTCGACGCCCAGCACTGGGACCGCTTCGGCTTCAACCTGGAAAGCGGCCGGGCCCACCAGGTGGCGCGTCGTGTACACGAAAGCGACAGCCTCTGCCTCAAGGGCCTGCACTGCCACATCGGCACCTATGTAGACAATGTGGACATGTACCGCCGCGCGGCGGCCCGCCTGGTCGAATTCGCCGTCTGGATCCGCAAGGAGCTGGGCACCGGCCTGGACTGGTGGGACATGGGAGGCGGCTTTGCCACGCGCAACACGCTGCACTGGGCCTACCAGAACGCGGACGTGACCTGTCCCGGGCTCAACCGCTATGCCGAAGCGATCTGCGGCGAACTGCGCCAGCTGCCGCTGGAGAACGGGGAAGAGCTGCCCGAGCTCTTCTTCGAGTCCGGTCGCGCGCTGGTGGACGAATGCCAGGACGCCATCGTCACGGTGGTCAGCGAGCGCCGGCTGGGCAGCGGGGAGCGGGCCCTGGTGCTCAACGCGGGAGTCAACCTGCTGTCGAGCACCACCTGGTACCGCTACGAGGTCGCGCCCGCCCGTGATCCGGGAGCGACGGTGCTCGAGCAGACCACCCTGCTGGGCAATCTCTGCATGCAGATCGATGTCCTGCGCAGGGAAGTTCCCCTGCCCCCGCTGGTACGCGGCGATCATCTGGTGATCCGCAATGTGGGCGCCTACAACCTGAGCCAGAGCACTCAGTTCATTCATGGCCGTCCGGCCGTGGTGCTGGTCGACGGCCAGGGGCAGCCGCATGTGGTACGCGAAGCCGAGGACGTGGAGGCCTTCCGCGGCCAGGACCGCCTGCCGCAGCACCTGCTCAGCGATGCCGGAAGTGATGCGGTGGAACGGTTCCGGGAATAGAAGAGCTCGCACGGAGGGCACGGAGGAAGAAGAGAGAGCACGGAGAGAAGGGGTGGTCTGGTGATTCTCTGGGTGAATTGGGGAAAGAATGAACCAGCATCTGCGACCCTGCGTGATGCATAAGGATTCGATGTGATCCAGAAAAGCGTGGACCGCCTGCTGACGGCGGCGGGAGTGGTGCTCTTCACGGGGAGCCGGGGAAGCGGGATTCTTTTCCTGCTGGCCTTGCTGCTGGATCCCTGGCGCCTGGGCCTCGCGCTGGCCGGCGCCGTCTGCGGCATGGGAGTCGGCGCGCTGATGGCCCGCGAAAGGGTCTGGCAGGAGATCGGCTTTTTCGGCGGATCGGGCATGCTCAGCGCCCTGGCGCTGGCTGCCTACCTGGAACCGGCGCCCCAGCTGCTGCTGCTGGCTCCGCTGACAGCAGCCCTCTCGGCCCTGATCCTGCTGGCACTGGTTCCCCTGCTGGCGCCGAAGGACCTGCCCTTGCTGGCCCTGCCCTTCGTGCTCGCCGCCCTGCTGGCCCTGGGGGCCGCGCCGGCCTTCGGGCTGGAGCAGAGCCATCTGCACGGTGCGCGTTTCTGGCTGCTGCCGCAGCTGGGCGAGTTCAACACCTGGATGTCACACAGCCTGCCCCTGCCCTTCGCCGATGGCCTGTCCGCCTTCGGCAGCCTGCTTTTCTTTCCCGCGCCTCTCGCCGGCCTGCTGGTGCTGGGCGGTCTCATCATCGGAAGCCGGATCACGGCCCTGGCGATGCTTGCCGGCAGCCTGCTGAGCACGGGCCTGCTGCGCCTGCTGGTGGACGGCCCGATGAACGCCCAGCAGACCAGCCTGCTGGCTTTCAATGGCCTGCTGCTGGCCGCGGCCTTCTGCGGGATCTTCGTTGCCCTGACCCGGCAGGCGCTTGTCTACGGGGTCGCGGCCCTGCTGAGCGGCATCCTGGTGACGGCGACCCTGGATCACTTGCTGACTCCTTTCGGCCTGCCCGTGCTCGCCCTGCCTTTCTGCCTGGTGACGCTGGGCTTCCTGTTGCCGCTGAAGAGCGCCAGCGCGGCCCTGGAACGATGGAGAATCTGGGCGCCGCCCCTGCGGCTGATCGGCCGGGCCGAGGACAACCTGCGCGCCTTCGGCCGCTGGCAGCGGCAGCAGGATCGCCCGGAGCCCGTGCTGACCATGCCCCTGCACGGCACCTGGACCGTGACACAGGGACCGCATGGGCCCTTGACGCACAACACGGAAACCGGCCGCCACGCCTGGGACTTCATGCTGCTCGACACGGCGGGACGCGGCGCGGGCGGACTGGGCAACACGCCGGAGGACTTCTTCGGTTTCGGCTGCCCGGTGCTCGCTCCGGCGGAAGGCCAGGTGATTGCCGTGGAGGGGCAACACGCCGACAATCCGGTGCACACGGCGAACACGGACCACCCCTGGGGCAACTGGATGATGATCCGCCACGCCTCCGGAACGGTCAGCCTGCTGGCGCACCTGCGCGCCGGCAGCCTGCGCGCGCTGCCGGGCCAGCATGTGCTCCGCGGGCAGGAAGTGGCCCAGCTGGGCAACACGGGCCGCAGCCCGGAGCCGCACCTGCACCTGCAGCTCAACGACGGGCCCTGGCTGGCCTCGCACAGCCTGCCGGCGGTCTACGGCAGCTGGCTCTCGCTGAAGGATCCCGCCGCGCCCGTCTTCCATCCGGTGGGCCGTCCGCAGGAAGGCGATCGCGTCTGCACCCTGACGCACATGCACTGGCCCGACTGGAGCGCCTGCCACCCCTATTCGGTGCCCGGTCGCGTTTTCCGCTACCGGCGGGAAGGGCGCGGCGCGGCCCGCGAGATCGAGCTGCGTGTCACGGCGGGCCACTGGGGCCGCCTGCTGCTGGACGACGGCCTGCAGCGGGCCCTGGTGCTCTACTGGCCGGGCTGGATCCAGCTGCTGCCGCTGGAGGACGGGGACCCGGACGCCTGTGTGCTCTACGCCGAGGACAGCCTGGTCCAGCAGCTGCTGCTGCACCTGCCGGCCCTGCCGCTGATCGGGGTCGACGGCCTGCGCGTCGTCGACGATGTATACAGCCCCGGCCTGGCCGGGCGCGTCAAGAAGGCCTTCCGCCTGGAGGGGCGCGCCTCGCTGGCTCTCGCATTCCGCCGCAAGGAGGCAGCGGCACCCTTGTATTTCAACAGCCGGCTTTCCGCCGATGGAACACAAGTGCGTTTCGCGGAAGGACGGATGGAAGACCTGAAAGGCCTCTGCCTCTTCCAGACCGGAGAAGACCGCAAAGGACTTCGCTGGACCCTGCTGGAGGACCAGGCTGCATTTCATTCAAGGTCGCTGGCGACCTAAGCAGGAGAATCAGATGGTACCGAGGATCATCATCGCGCTGCTCTTCAGCGCAGGGTTTGCTGTGGCGCAGGTCAACCTGCGCTGGACCGTCGACCAGGGCAGCACCGAAACGGGCTGGCTCTGGGAAGACCTCAACGGGGATGGCCTGGCCGAGCTGATCAAGGAGGACGGCCTGGGAACGTCCTTCCTCGACGGGGACAACGACTATGCCAGCCTGTGGACAGTCGTCGATCCGGAGCCGGAGGACGACAGCTGGTTCTCCCTGGCCCATCGCGAGGGCAGCCTGGTGGTCTTCACGCGCGTCAATTCGACCAGCCAGACCAGCCAGATTCTCGTCTACAATCTGTACGGCAGCCAGCCGCTCTGGACCTCGACGACCCTGGCGGGCGTGCTCTACCGGGTCAGCCTGGGGGAGTTCAGCGGCAGCGGGAACACGGAAGTCGCCGCCGCCTGGAACCGCCTCGACACGGTCTACCTGAGCGCCTTCGGCAGCTGGCGTCTTTCCAATGGAGCTGTCACACACGCCCCCGTGGAGGCCATCGGCTACCTGGCGGGTCCCTGGGGCGGAGCGGTGGAGAATGCATCGGAGGACCTGCTCTTCTGCAACCGCTACCTCTCCGACGGCAGCGCGATCCTCGAGTGCTACGGCCCGGCCAACAGCGCCGTCGGCGATCCGGGCCCCGCGCGACCGGAGCGGATGGAACTCGCGGTGCGGCCGAACCCTTTCAACCCGAGCTGCCGCATTCGTCTCACGGCCGTGCCGCGGACGCCGATCAGCGTACGCGTACACGATCTGCGCGGCGCCCTGCGCAGGCAGTGGCAGCTGCCGGCAGGATACAGCGGAGAACTTCTCTGGGACGGGCGCGACCAGCAGGGCCGCGCCCTGGCCAGCGGCGTCTACGTGGTCGACATTCCAGGCGGACAGCAGCTGGTCACGCTAAGGAAATAGCGCCGGTCTCACGGGCCCGCTCAGCCCGCTCCGCGCTCATCGTCCGTTGGCCGGAACCTGCCTTGCTTCCGTGCTCGACCTTTTGCACGATCCGTTGACCGCGGGGAAGGCGGCCTCATCCTTGCCGCGTCGGGTCAGGAAGCGCGAAGTGTGTCCTGCAGCACCCGGTAGTGACAGGATTTCCTTTTCTTGGCATTGCGGAAGCCGGAGCCAGTCCCGCGCTTCCTCGCTCCAGGCAAGACACAGCATCCATCCACCAATTCCGGGGAACCCCACATGTCGCCGCGCTTTCGTCTGCTTCTTCCGGCCCTGTTGGCCCTCTTCGTGGTCTTCGCCTGCGAGGACGAGGACGACAGTCCGTCCAACCAGGCACCGACCCTGGCCAGCGCTTCCTACGAGACCGACGAAATGACCCCCCTGCTCTTCGCGCTGGATCCCCATGACGCCGAACAGGATCCGGTGGTGATCGACGTCGTCGAGCAGCCGCAGAACGGCAGCATCGAGGGCGTGCAGCCGCCCCCATTCAGCAGCGAGCCCGGACAGTGGTTCCGCTACGAACCGGAAAGCGGCTTCACCGGTGAAGACACGGCCTGGCTGCAGCTCTGGGACGGCAGCGACAGCAGCGCCGTGATCGGCCTGCTCTTCACGGTGCATCCGGTGAATACGGAAGAGGCCGCGGTGCTGCTGGGCGAGAACCTGGCCCTGCACAGCGGCGGGCTGCTCGAGGACCTGGAGGTGATCAGCTCGCTGGCCTTCGTGCCGACGGGTCCGGGACCGCAGCCGAAGGGCGATCGCGTGGACGATGTCAGTTTCGACCCGGAGACCTGCATCTGGAGCGTGGGACAGTCCCGCCACAACCATGCCGTCATCGAAGGGGATACCCTGTCCTTCAACTATGACGAGGACTGGGATATCTGGATGCGGGACGAGATCGACAGCTGCGTCGTCTTCGCCGGTCCGGACCTGGTCTGGCTAGACAAGCAGCACCATTTCGAGGGCGAGACGCGCAACCGGCGCTTCCAGGGATCGAAGAGCGGTTATTCCGATTTGTGGATCGGCGACTTCAACGATGGCGTGCCTGGCATTCGCGCCAACGGCAGCATCACCCGGGAAGGCCAGGGCCAGGTCCTGCGCCGGGAGGACTGGATTGGTTTCCAGTTCGAGTTGAGCTTCGATTTGTCACACGTGGTCACGATCCAGCACCTGGGCCGTCGCCTGCCGGTCTCGGGGCAGGTGGCCTTCCACCTGCAGGCGACCCGCGACGGCATGAGCTACAGCCGCGAGGGTGTGATCGATTTCGGCAATCCCGCCGGCGGCGACGGCGACGGGGAAGAAGGCCGCATCCGCTTCGACGATGGCGAGGAGTGGGTCTTCGACACCTTCACGGGAAGCGTCAACAACCTGCAGTAGGGGGCAGCGGTAAACCCTCGATTACCTTCCTGTCATCGGGCAGGGTTTCCTTGCCATGGGAGCAGTGCAGCCTTCAAGTGGCCGTTCTATTTCAGCACCAGAATCTTCTGCGTCTGTCGCCTGTTTCCGACTTCGAGCAGCACCACATAGACGCCGCTCGCAAGGGTGTCTCCCTGCAGATGCACTTTGTGCTCGCCTGTGCTGCGCAAGCCTTCGTCCAGCACGGTGACCCGCTGTCCCAGCAGGTTGTAGAGTGCCAGTTTCACCTGCTGCGGAAAGGCAAGGACATAGCGAAGGGTCGTCTGTGAGTTGAACGGATTCGGGTAGGCAGATCGAAGTTGAAAGGCTGCCGGTCGACTCAGCGGTTGCTGCGGGCGCTGCAATGCGACCCAGCTGGTATCGATGTCGAGTGCATGGGGACCGCCCGTGAATCCCATGTCCGCACGAAGGTCTCCCTGGCTTGGCCAGTGTGCTGTTCCTGGTATTTCGGGATTCTCAAGGTCCTGCCACTCCGTTCCAGGATGCCCTGCATCCACGGCCGGCGACTGCGGGGAAAGCCAGGGACTGCCAAGAACCGGATCGAATGCCGGGTCCTCGTAGTAGATATTTCCTTCACCCGTATAGTCCTCATCGAGCAGGGTGTATCGAAGCAAGGGCGGCGGGTACTCGGCAATGCTGTGGACAGGATGCGTGAAGAACTCGTACTCGTTGCCATAGAGGATCGAATTGTATACGGTCAAGCGTGGATCGTCGATGTCATTGGTCCAGAACAGGAACTGCGTGTTGTTGTCAACCAGGGTCAGGTTGCCGATTCGGGCCTGGTCGATCTTATGGATCCCCAGGGCGACCTGGAAGGGAGGAGACCAATAGGAGAAGGGGTAATTCATGTTCGCCTCCCAGGCGTCAACCCCTTCGATCCAGACATTCGTCATTTCCAGCGTGTCCACTTCAATGTAGGCACCCATTCGATGCGTGTCCTTGATGACCAGATTCCTCACGCTTGCCCTGTCGGCGCCTATGAGGTCGATGCCACCATCATCGTTGTCCAGCAGGTGCACATTGCTGATTTCGTACCTCAATTGGCGAACTGGGTTGTCACCACCGGATCTGAAGAAGCTCAATGTGCTGCCGATTTGCCGATTCCCTGCAAACGGGTCGCTTGGCGGGTTCTCGGGCACAGGATTCGTTTCTACGTTTCCCACGAAGAGACAATCTTCCATGCGAACCACGGCAGGCCATGTAAGTGTTTCCCAGGTTGAAATGCGTGCCACTCTACCGGTCTGAGCCCCCCTGCCAGTTTCAGGATTGTCATAGTCGTCGTGGTCTATGTGAATGTTGTTTCTGAAGACCATTCGTCGGAAAACCTGAGGCCCATACTCTACTGAAAGGTTGAGTAAACTGCGAAAAGTCTCACCTCCACCAGCAGCAAGTAGTTGATTCCCCTCATGGAAAGGGAAGACGTAGGAAGTATTGTTCTGAACGATTGCATCTGAAATGTTTAGTTTACTAGTAGTGAATAATGCACCAAAGCAATTATCTACGCAATCATTTTGGGCTGGAGGCTCGACGCCAAACGTGTTGTCTTCAACAAGTAAATGATTTAAAGTTCCAACTTCACGCGCACCCAGCTCAAACATTTGGGGAGAATTAGAAAAGTTGTTTAGCAGAGAAATCTGATTCATCTGTACAAAGTCACCATTAATGACAATTAGCCTACTTGGAGAAACATAGTCTCCAAACATTGAGCAATTTTGAACTACCACATCTGATACTCGAGTATAGGAAGAATCATTACTTGTATTGCCAGAGCTTATAGTTAGAAGATCTCCATAGTCTCCAATTGCATTAGTTACTACAACATTTTCAGCTAGAAGGGTGTCATATGCTGTGAGAGCGATGCCATTTCGATAGAACTCGAGGCTGTCGGAAACAAGATTGTTAATTGACACAAAGTTACCTAGGATCCTAATGGCATTCACTGGAACATGCGAGGAGATTATCTTAAAAGCAGTGATAGAGATTGAGTCAGTTTCATAAACTGCGAAGTGATAATTTGTCGAGGAGTTTTGCTCAGTGTCGTAGTACAAATGTAGTCTGCATCGACTTGCAACTACTGATTCCAATCCGTGATCTGAACCAGTAGAGAATACAGATCCCCACCAAGTGCTTCTATTCAGCCTGAAAACAACATTGTTTAAGGTGAGTGAACATCGATGGCTCGTTTGAATCGCTCCTGCGACGTCATCGTTCCCTGCACCACGCTGAATTGTAAGGCCGGCAATGGTCAATTGATTACCTTCAGTTGTTCCAGTTGTGATCACTGGCCCTTGCCATGCTCCATCCAGGATAGTTTGATCCACGAACAGACTGTCGCCTGTCAAGTAGTCTTCTGAGCAGATTGTCAGAGTGTGCGATGGGGTTTGGAGAAGTCCGACATAGGTTCCGGGCGAGACCAGTACTGTATCACCAGCAGCCGTAGCATCCAGGGCGGCTTGCACGGACGCAAAGTCGAGCGGGACGCGTAGCACATCGGCTTGCAGGGTGGAGGCCAAGAGCAGGATCAGCAGAAAACGAGTCATCGGGTTCTCATTCGAGGAATCAGTTTTCGGAGAATAGTATCAGCGGGTTCGCTGAACCAGACCCAGATCAAGTCTGAACAAGAAAAGCCTCAGGAGGAGGCACTCCCTTCGCAGGCCCGTGCCTGCTCTTCCCGCCCGGTGTCGCGAAACCAGTTGGCTGCCTCTTGCCGGAGCGCCTTGTCCGGTTCCTTCCCATTGCTGAGCCGCACCAGCGTGAGACAGCATTCCGCCAGCATCTGCAGGTTCTGCTTTTCTTCGGCGAGTGTCACCGCCTCGCGCAGAGGCCGCAGGGCCTGTTCGCCTTCGCCGATCTCGGCCAGGATCTCCCCGTGGGTGCGCAGGCAGCCGATCAGCGGCAGGGGTTCGCGCAGGTCGCGCAGGCCGGCCTCGGCGCCCTGGACGTAGGCCAGGGCCTGGGGCAGACGCCGGCGACGGCGCTCCAGCTGGGCCAGATCGAGCAGGGCCAGGGTTTCCCCCCGCTTGTCCTTGAGCAGCGTGCGCAGCTCGCGGCTGGTGAGCAGGTGCTTTTCGGCGTCCTCCAGGCGTCCCTGCAGGAGGGCCAGGCGCCCCATGCTGCGCAGGACCACCGCCCTTCCGTGACGGTCATCCAGTTCCTCGAAGAGCTCCAGGCTCTGGGCATACTCCCGGCCGGCCTGCTCGAAGTCCTGCTGGCGCATGGCCGCGTCTCCGCTGCTGCGGCGCGAGGCGGCCTCCCCCTCGCGAAAGCCCAGGTCCCGGCAATGCTGGATCGCCTCCCGGTAGCAGGCGGCGGCTTCCTGTGTCCGACCCTCGCGCATGTGCTGATCGCCCAGGTTGTGCATGCAGGTGGCCTCGCCCCGCAGGTCCCCGAGCTGCCGGTAGAGCTGCAGCCCTTCGGCCAGATGCCTTGCGGCGACCTCCGCGCGCCCGAGGCGGCTTTCCACGCGGCCCAGCCCGGCCAGGCAGTCGGCTCGGGCCTGGGGGGATTCGGTCTCTTCCAGGAGATCAAGGGCCTCTCCGTAGCCGGTGGCGGCCTCCGGCAGCCGGCCGCGCAGACGCAGCAGGCGGGCTTCTTCGGCCAGCGAGGCGGCCACGACCAGCGGCTGTGCCAGCGTTCGAGCCTCGCGTCGGGCCTCTGCCAGCAGCGTGAGGGCGCGGTCGCCTTCTCCGGTCAGGGCCAGCAGCCGGGCGCGGGTCAGCTGCAGCTCGGGATGGCGCTCCGCCGGTAGTGCTTCTTCGGCGCGAGCGAGCATCTCCAGGGCCTGGCGCCAGTCGCCGCGGCCCTCGAGCAGCCGTCCCCGTTCGTGAAGCAACTCCGCGCGCAGGGTCGGGTCCCTTTCCCGTTCCAGGCGGGCGTCCAGGAGCTCGAGCCTCTTTGCCGTCGGCGTGGCGCCGTCACACAAGGTCCAGGCGCGTTCGAGCCACTCGCGGGCCTCTTCCGGCCGCTCGGCGGCGTGATACTGCAGGGCGATCCAGGCCGTCCAGTCCACCTCCGCCTCGTGCAGGTCCCGCGCCTCCTCGGCGGCAATGCCATGCAGCAGGCGGCGATTGTGACGCAACAGGCAGGCCAGGCCGGCTTCCGCGCTCAGCGAACTGGAGAAGACCAGGCCGTCGCCTTCGCCGCGGGCCAGCCAGCCCTCGGCGAGCAGGGAGTCGATCTCTTCCTGCGGGGCCTCGACGGCATCCAGCCGGCCCAGGCAATTGGCCAGCAACTCGCGGGGCAGGGGCGAGGCCAGCACCGCGGCCATCTGCAGGCTGAGCTTGGTCGCCGGCGGCAGCAGGTCGATGCGGCTCAGGAGCAGCTGCTGCACTCCCTGGGGCAACACTTCCTCTTCCGGGCGGACCTCCAGGCGCCAGCGGCCCCTGGCTTTCGAGAGCAGGCCGCGCTGTTTCAGCCAGGCCACGTGCTCCATCAGCAGCCAGGGATTGCCTCCGCTTCGCGGCAGCAGCAATTCCTGCAGGCCGCGGGGCGGGCGTTCCGTTTCCAGCAGGTGGGCCAGCAGCTGTCGGCAGGAGGCGTCGTCCAGGGGCTCTAGCAGGATTTCGCCCTCCTTCGCCTCCCCGCCGCGCTCGAGCTGCAGCAGGACAAGCCTTCCCTGTGTTACGTCCGTGGAGAAGCTGTTGCAGACCTTGTCCAGGATGCCGCGGGTCGAGGCGTCGGCCTGCTGCATGTCTTCCAGCAGCAGGACCAGCGGGTGGCCGGGTTCCCTTGCGGCGCAGGCCTCCAGCAGCTGGCGCAGGCCCAGCGTGATCCATTCCTCGAGCCGCTCGGCGCTCTGCGGCGTCGCCTGTCCCTGCTCGGGCGTCAGCCCGAGCAGCAGGCGGAATGTGGTACGAACGCGAGGTTCCGCCTGCGGCAGCGCTTCGCGCAGGGCCACTTCCAGGGCGGAGCCCAGGGCATCGCCCTCCAGGGACTCGTCCAGCTGCAGGAGCGGCAGGAGCAGCGAACGCCAGAGCTCGCGGCCCCGTTCGAGGCCCGTCGCCGGACTGGCCGCGCAGACCCGACGCGCGGGCAGTTCCAGTCCGGCCAGGAACTCGCGGGCCAGGCGGCTCTTGCCGCAGCCGGCCTCGCCCTTGAGCGTGATCCGCAGCGGGCGCTCACCGGCTGTGTGCCACCGCTGCTTCAGTTGCTCCAGTGCGGCCTCGCGCCCCAGCAGCGGAGCACTGGCGCTTCGCGCGGTGCGCAGGCCGGGCAGGCGGGCCTCGCGCAGGACGCGGTAGACCTGGACCGGCTCGCTCTTGCCCTTCAGCGCGATCCTGCCGCGGTCCTCGACCTCGAAGCGTTCCTGCACCAGGGCCCGGGTCCCGGCGGTGATCAGGATGCTGTTGTCGGGAGCATTGCTTTCCATGCGGCTGGCCACGTTGACCGCGTCGCCGTATACGGTGAAATCGCCCTCGCGCTTCTTGCCCACGCGGCCCGTCGTGACGACACCGCTGTTGACGCCGATGCGGATCTTGAGCTCCGTTCCCAGCAGGCGGTTTACCTCCGGCAGGTCGCGCAGCATCTTCAGCCCGGCCAGCAGGGCGTGCTCGGTGTCCTTCTCGCCGGCATTGCGGCTGCCGAAGAGCGCCATGATCAGGTCGCCCTCGTACTTGTCGATGTAGCCGCCGTATTTCTCGATGGAATTGGTGAAGACGGTTAGCACGCGATCGAGGATCTGCTGCACGTCCTCGCTGTGCAGGCGCTCGCCGAGGGCGGTGAAGCCCTTGAGGTCCATGAAAAGAATGCAGACGAAGCGGTTCTCGCCCTCGCGCAGGCGTTCGCCGGCGCTCTCGACGGGATTGAGAATGCGGCCCAGGTTCTCGAGCTCGTTGCCGAGCAGGCTGTCCAGCCCCGCGCTCACGTTGCCGGCGTTTCCTCGATGCTGTGATCCAGCCGAATGCCGCGCTGCTCGAGCAGGGCCGTGATCCGCGCAAAGGCCGCCTGCTCGGCGCCCACGTATTCCGGCGTGCTCAGGCCCTGGCGTCTGAAGAGGCCCTCGGCCAGCGCGCGCAGGGTGCAGGTGCAGGTGTAGCCCGTGGTGCGGGACATCGAACTGACGCCCCTCGCGTCCCGCCGGTCGAAGAGATCCCAGCGCTCTGTCACACGTCGGCCCTTCTCTATCGAGGTGATCTCGACGCGCATCACGGTGCATTCGTCCTCGTCTTCCTCCAGCTTCCAGGCGGGCAGGAGAAGGGCGGCGGCCAGCTCCAGGGGCCGTACACGGGTCTCGCCGAGGGCAAGTGGTTCCGTGTCCAGGAAGCCGTCCTCCTTGAGGGCGCGCACGCGGTCGTAGTGCCCCGGATAGCGCAGGGTCTTCTCGACCATTTCCGGCAGGGGCATGGTTTCCAGCAGGCTGCGCAGGCCGTCCGTGTTGACCGCCTCCAGGCTGCCCAGCGGCGCGAGATCCACCAGCTCGCTTTCGCTGAGCGCGGGCAGCTCGATGTTCAGCCCGCCGCGACGCAGGCGCGCCGGGCGCGTATACTCCTCGAGCACGTCGATGGGGGAGAAGGGCGCCTTGTACTGCCAGGGCAGGCGGCGCTCCATGGGCAGGCCGCCGACCAGGCAGCGGTAGCTTTCCAGCCCGGGGCGTCCCCAGCGGGCGCCGAGCAGCATGTGGCTCAGGCCGGGGGCCACGCCGCAGTCGGTGATCACCTGCACGCCGGCGGCCTCGGCGGCGTCGCTCAGCTGGAAAGGGTCCTCGGCGAAGAAGCTGATGTCGACACAGGGCCGCCCGGCCTGGATCACGGCGCGCAGGCTTTCAAGGCCCATGAAGCCGGGCACGGCGCCGACGACGGCGTCCGCTTCCGCGGCCAGGGAGCGCACGGTGTCGGGATCGGCAAGGTCGGCCACCCGCGTGGCAATGCCCTCCGCCTTCAGGGCGCCAAGGGCCTGCGGATCCCGGTCGACGGATGTCACACGGAAATCGCCGGCCAGGTCGCGGGCCATCGCCCGTCCCACCATGCCGGCACCCAGGATGGTTACATTGCGCATGGTGTCTCCCTAGCGGCCGCGCAGGCGATTGAGGCCGTTGAAGGCCGCCACGCGATAGGCCTCCGCCATGCTCGGCGTGTTCAGCGGGGCGTTGATGAAGTACTCGATGGAATTGCCTTCCCTGCGGTCCATCAGCGCCTGTCCCACATGGACCAGGTCGGCGGCCTCCGAGCCGAAGCAGTGCACGCCCAGAAGGCTCAGGTTCTCGCGGTGGAAGAGCAGCTTGAGCAGGCCGGTGGTGCGGCCGGTGATGTGCGCCCGCGCCAGGTTGCGCATGCTGGCCTGGCCGACCTCGTAGGGCACGCCGTCCTCGGTCAACTGGGCCTCCGTGCGCCCCACGCAGCAGATCTCGGGCAGGGTGTAGATCGCCGAGGGAATGTTTTCCACCAGCTGGCGGGGCGCCTCGCCGTCCATCAGGTGGCGCGCGGCGTAGCGGCCCTGGTTGTAGCTCGCGCTGGCCAGTCCCGGAGCGCCGACCACGTCGCCGACGGCGTAGATGTGTTCCTGGGTGGTCTGGTAGTGCTCGTTGACCTGGATCGCCCCCAGGATGCCGGTCTCGATGCCCAGTTCCTCCAGGCCCAGGCCCTCGCTGTTGGCGCGGCGGTTGCGCGCCCAGAGCAGGGCGTCACACAGAATGCGCTTGTTGCTGGCGGTCGTCAATTCCACGTTCTCGTCGTTGGGCTGGATCTCCGTGATCTGTTCGCCGTGGCGCAGCAGCACGCCCTGCTCGCGGAAGTGGAAGGAAATGGCCTCGATGATCTCCTCGTCCAGGTGATCCAGCAGTTTCTCGCGCTCGTTCAAAAGGGTGACCTTGACCGAGAGGCTGCGGAAAATGCTGGCGTACTCGCAGGCGAAAGGCCCGCCGCCGACGATGGTGATGCTGCGCGGGGAATAGTCCATTTCGTGCAGGCTGCGCGTGTTGAGAATGCGCGGATGGCTGAAATCCAGTCCTTCCAGCGGATTGGGGCGTCCGCCGGTGGCGATGATGATCGCCCGGGCCGTCAACTCGCCCTGCTGCTGGCCCTTCTCGTCGTTGATGCTGATGCGGTGCGCGTCCAGGAAGCAGGCCCGCCCGCGATGGCGGCTGATGGCGTTGCGCTCATAGAAGGCGCTGCGCAGGTTGACCTGGCGCCGGACCACCTCTTTCGCCATCTGCAGCATGGATGGCCAGTTGCGGTCTCCCTGGCGCCGGCCCCAGCCGGTGGTGCCGTTCTCCTGCATGCGCTGGACCACATGGCGCAGGGCCTTGCTGGGGATCATTCCGCTGTGCGTGCCCGCCCCGCCCACATCGGCCTGCTCTTCGACCATGGCCACGGCCAGCCCGCGCTTGGCCGCCTCCATGGCCGCTCCCTCGCCTCCCGGACCGGATCCGATCACGATCAGGTCGTAGGCGCTGTCTTTCCAGTCTCTGGTTTCCATGGGCGCATCTCCCGGGGGGACAGTCCAACTCGAATACCTGGCTCCGGACAAGGCGGAGAGAACTGCGCGCGGCGAAAGCCTTCGCCGCGCGCAGCTGGATTGGCTTCGTCGAATCTACTGATTCTCCGCCATGCGGATCACGGAGAAGACGGCCCCGGCGGGATCCGTCAGCACGGCCATGCGGCCGACGCCGGGAATGTCCATTGCCGGGTGGCAGAGTTCGGCGCCCAGGCCCTGGGCCTTCTTGACGGCGGCGTCGCAGTCGGCGACGGTGAAGTAGGACATCCAGTGCGCGGGGGTTTCGCCCCATTCGGCGGTCATCTGGATCATGCCGCCGACCGCCGCCTCGCCGGCGTGGAACATGGTGTAGGTGCCCATTTCCCCCATGTCCTGTTCGCTGGTCGTCCAGCCGATGACTTCCGTATAGAAGGCCTTGGCGGCCGCGGCGTCCTTGCAGTTGATTTCGCTCCAGCAATGGCTGTGCAGGGGCGGAATGCCGCCATGGTTCTCCCCGTCGAGCCGGATGCAAGCGAACTGCGCCCCTTCCGGGTCCTGCAGCATGGCGAAGCGCCCCGTGCCGGGAATATCCGCGGGGCCGAAGAGCACCTGGCCGCCGGCTTTCTTCGCCCGCTCGGCGCAGGCGTCGGCGTCCTCCACGTAGACATAGGGCAGCCACTGGCTGCGGGACTGGCCCTGCATGGCGGCGCACAATCCGCCGATGCCCGCTTCGCCGTTCATCCAGACCGTGTAGGGCGGCTGGCCTTCCATGCCCATCTCGTGGGTGCCCCAGTCGAAGAGGGCGGTGTAGAAGGCCTTGGCCTTCGCCTCGTCCGTGCTTTGCAGTTCCATCCAGCAGAAGCCTTTGAGGGTGTACTTGTTCTCGGCCATGTCGGGGTTCTCCTTGTTTGCTGTGTGCTTGTTCCTGTGCAAGAAGTCGATGTGGATTTCGATTCGGATCAACGGCGCTTACCGGAACAGGGGCCCGTCGCATGCCGGCGCTCGAAGTGCTCAGAATCCTTCCGTCCCGTAAAGGATTCCTGTCAGCCGGGACGATTCGTCCTTGCCGCTTCAAAGCTGCCTGGCTCTAAAACCTTGTTCTCAAAGCAAAAGATGGGCCGGGCCTGGGACAGAATGGGCGGCATGAATTTTGCTTTCTTTCCCGTTCTGCCTCCAAGGCACGCTTGTCCATTACAGAACACGCTGATCCGCACCATCCACCGCCGTCGTCCCCGAAGTGGCCGCCGCGGATCGGCACAGCCCGGAAGGTCCCATGTTCCGTTCCTTCATTCTGCTCCTGCTGCCCCTGCAGCTTGCCCTGGCCCACCCGGTCATCTGGCCCGATGTGGCCACACCCCGCGCCGAGTGGCGCATGAATCCCGGCAATCGCGCCGAAGCCACCCCCGAATGGCAGGACTTCCTGGTCCGCGAACCCGGCCTGGCCATCATGGACTGGGACAAGCGCTTCCCCGCGCCTCACCGCGTCCTGGGAGGCGACCTGCTCCTGCCCGGCGGACCGATTCTGGATGCCGCCGACCTGGACGCAAGGCTGCGCACTTTCACGGATCAGCACAAGGACCTGCTGGCCGTCGATGGCAGCGGCCTGCACCTGGAGTACGCCGGCTTCCACGGCGGCGTGTGGTACGCGCACTACCAGCAGCGCATCGGGGACACCGCGCTGCTGCATGCCGAAGTGACCTTCCGCGTCTCGCCTTCCGGGCGCGTGATGCTCTTCGGCAGCGATGCCGTCGGCGACGCGCCCCTGCACACGGCGCAGCTGGACCGGGCGGCGCAGGAGGCGTCCTTGTCCGCGCTGCTCAGCGACTCGCATGTCGAGCTCTTCTTCGACTGGCAGGAGCGTCGCGCCCTGCCCCTGTACGACGAGCAGAGCCGCAGCTGGAGCGTGCATCCGGTCGATCGAGTGCGTGTGACGGACGCGATCGAGCATCACGTGCAGTACATGACGCTCTCCGCCGTCGACGGCAGCGTGCTCGAGAGCCGCAACGGCATCTGCCACATCACCATCAGCGGCAACCTGCAGGTGCTGGCCGACGAACACGAACCCTCCGATCCCGACGAGCCCCTTCCCATGGCGCACGCCTGGATCACGGTCGAGGGCGTGCAGACGACCACCGACATCAACGGCGATTTCACGGTCGAGGTGCCGGGCGCCGGTCCCTGGACGGTCAGCGGCTCCTTCCGCGGCGACTACGCCAACGTCAACCGCGAGGACGGCAGCGACAACACCTTCGCCCTGGTGATGGAGGAGGACGGCGAGCAGCTGCTGATCACTTCCGGCCAGATCCAGGAGCGCGATGCCTACGTGCACACGACCCGCGTGCACAACTGGATCAAGGCCATGGACCCGAGCTTCACCGGCCTGGACGAGGACCTGCCGGTCAACATCAACATCAACCAGACCTGCAACGCCTTCTGGAACGGCAGCTCGATCAACTTCTTCGTCGAGGGCGGCGGCTGCCCGAACACGGCGCGCGTCGCCGGCGTGGTGTATCACGAGTACGGCCACGGCCTCAACGACCGCCAGTTCATCCAGGCCGGCTCGGGCTTCGGCATGGAGAACGGCGCCATGCACGAGGGCCTGGCCGATGTGACCTCGATCTACCTGCAGGACGAGAGCTTCGTCGCCCCCGGCTGGAACATCCGCAACCTGAACAACTCGCAGCGCTACCCGGAAGACATCGTCAACCAGGTGCATTCCGACGGCCGCATCATCGGCGGCGCCATGTACGACACGCGCCAGCTGCTGGACCTGGAGACGGTCAGCCACCTGTATCACTTCGCCCGCTGGGGCCGTCCCGACGACCCCGAGCAGGGCCGCGCCTTCTTCGAGTACTTCCTCGAGCTGCTGGTCGCCGACGACGACAACGGCGACCTGAGCGACCAGACCCCGCACTATGCCGAGATCAACCAGGCCTTCAACGAGCACGGCATCGGCAGCGACCTGGCCTGGACCGTGACACAGTTCCAGGTGGCGGGCGCCGAGCTGATCGTCACGCCCGACGAGGCCATCGACCTGGTCTTCAGTGTCGACGCTCCCGACTGGGTCGGCGTAGACGGCGTGAGCCTCCACTGGCGCGTGGAAGGCGAGGAGGACTTCAACGAGGTCGAGGCCCAGCTGCTGGAGGGCGACTGGGTGGCCAGCCTGCCGGCCCAGCCCCTGGACACCTGGGTCGAGTATTACGGCGTCCTGAGCAATTCCGGCCAGGTCGACATCACCACCCCCAACGGCGCGCCCGAGCAGACCTTCCGCGTCTACTTCGGCTACGGCAGCGTGCAGCGCCTGGACTTCGAGAGCGAGTCCGCCGAGCTGAGCGCCCAGTGGCCCTGGGAGTGGGGCATTCCCTTCGACGGCCCCGGCGAAGCCCACAGCGGCGACAATCTCTGGGGCACCAACCTGAGCGGAAACTACGGCGACATGCAGGACGTGGCGCTGGTCTTCCCGGAACGGCAGGTCTCCGGCGGCGGTCCCGCCGCCCTGCGCTTCATGCACTGGCACGAGCTCGAGTCCGGATGGGATGGCGGCAACGTGGAAATCTCCGTCAACGGAGGAGACTGGATGCCTGTGCCCCCCGCGGGAGGCTACGACTTCACCACGCCCGACAACAGCGCCCGCCCGAACACGGACTGCTTCACCGGCCAGCGCGGCTGGAGCCTGGCCTCCTTCGACCTGGGACCCTGGGTGCAGGGCGGCGACTGGGTCAGCGTGAGACTGAACCTGATCACCGACTCGGCCGTCACCAGTTCGGGGTGGTACATCGACGACATGGAGTTCGTCGGTTTCGCCGGCGAGTCGGATTTCGTGCACGAGCCCCTGCCGGACACGGAGGACACGAGCCAGATGGACTTCCTGGTCGAGGCCCTGCTCAATGCGCCGCTGCCGCCTGAAGCGGTCACGCTCTACTGGAGGGTGGACGAGGGCGAAACCCTCAGCCAGGCGATGAACCCGGGCGAAGGAAACAGTTACAGCAGCGTGATCCCCGGCCCCTTCGACGAGCAGACCGTGTATTACCGCATGGAGGCCACCGGCGCCGGCGGCTATTTCGACCAGTCGCCCCCCTTCGAGGGAGAGTGGCACAGCTTCCTGGTCGGCGAGGACCGGGAGGATCCGCTGGCGAGCTGGATCACGGCGCCCGCCGGCCTGGTCGGCAACAGCGCCTACTGGAACCTGAGCGTCGAGGCGACGGACAACCTGGGCGTGTCCGCTGTCGGCGTTTACATGCGCAGCGGCGGCGACTGGGAGCCGGCCGGCGAGCTTGCCCTGGACGGCAACGGCCTCTGGAGCGGCATTGTCGACCTGGAAAGCCTGACGCAGGAACTGGAGCTGAAGGCCGTGGCCGTCGATGCGGGCACCCTGGCCAACACGGGCGAGACCGCCATCATCGGGTTGACGCCCGCCGCAGGGTATCACGAGGACTTCAACCGGGAAAGCCTGCAGGGCTGGGAACTTGAAGGCGAGTGGCAGACCTCGACCACCATCGCCCATGAAGGCAGCCATTCGCTGGCCTTCGGCGCGCCGGGCGAGGTGCCGGTGGATGTGATCCAGAACGCCACCTTCGCCCAGGACTTCGACCTGCGCGCCCTGCCCGATGGGCAGGTCCCCGTGATCCAGTTCAACCTGCTGATGAACCTGGAGAACGGGGACGACTGGCTCCGCGTCCAGCTCAGCGAAGACCGGGAAGAGTGGACCACGGTCTGGGAAGCCACGGGCTTCGTCGGCGGCTGGGCCGAGCAGGAGATCGCCCTGGGCGAGTGGGAGGGCGTGGCCGGTGTCGCCCTGCGTTTCCAGGCCGAGACCGACGGCGACAACGACAACGGCGGCAGCACCCTCTGCCTGGTCGACGACCTGCACCTGCAGACGACCTCCGTCGGCTTCGATGGCAACGCGCTGCTGCCGGAGGCCTTCCGCCTGAGCGGCGCCTGGCCCAATCCCTTCAATCCGACGACCACCGTGGCCTTCGAGCTGCCCCGCCAGGCGGCGGTCGGGCTGCATCTCTACAACCTGGCCGGCCAGCGCGTGCTGACCCTGCTGGAAGAGGACCTGCCCGCCGGGACGCATCGTGTCACACTGGACGGCGCCGGCCTGGCCAGCGGCGTCTACATTGTCGATATGCAGGCACCCGGCGCGAGAGACCAGTTGAAGGTCCTGCTGCTCAAGTAGCGGACCGGGATCCAGTACCCAGTCAACCGGGAGCGTGATGCGTCACGCTCCCGGTTTTTCCTATGGAGCCCCCATGTATCCTCGTTTCGTGCTACTGCTTTCCGCCGGCATCCTGCTTTTCCTGCTGCTGGCGGGCCTCTCCCTTGAACAGGACGAGCGGGACGCGCCGCGTCGGCCGCAGCCGCTGACCCCGCATCTGCTGCGCCAGGACGGACTGGAGGCCCAGGACCGCCGGCAGATCAAGCGCGAACGCAAGGACTACAAGAGGCAGCGGGAAGCCTGGAAGGAGCAGCTGCATCGCTGCGCTCCGGACACGGACTGGCGCGAGCGGGACCGCGAGGCGAGGCGCAGGCTGCAGCGCGAACGGGCGCAGGCGCCGGCTCCGACCTTGCGGGACAACGGCCGGGAGGTGCTGGGCAGCTGGCAGGAACGGGGCAGCAGCAACCAGGCGGGCCGCATGCACCTGGCCGCCCTGGCGGGGGAGGATGTGCTCTACGCCGCCAGCAGCGGAGGCATTGTCTGGCGCGGGGACCTTGATGGCGCCGCCTGGCAGTCGCTCAACGACGGGCAGCGTTTTGCGGACATCCAGGGACTGGCCTGGCTGCCGGGCGATGAGTTGCAGGCGGCGCGTCTGCTCGTCCTGCACAAGGGCGACTCCATGCTGGCCTGGCGAGACGAGGATCAGGGGAATTGGCAGCTGGCTTCCGGGCTCGAGGGGCCTGTCGGCTGGGGCTGGCCCCTGCGCCTGGCCTGTCCGGGCGGCGACGACGTGCTGCTTCTGGCCGCCGAATGGGATCACACGGACTGGGAGGCCGACGCGGGATTGTATCACTCGGCCGATCGTGGCCAGAGTTTCCAGCGCGTCGCCTGGCTGGACGAGGATCCGGCGCGGGTCGATCTGTGGTACGTCGAAGGGGCCGGGAGCGGGCTGCTCGCCGTCGGCAACGAGCTCTTCTCGCTGCAGGCCGACGGTTCGACGACTCCCCTGGCGACGATTCCGGCCGTACACGGAGAGGATGCGGTCAACGGCACCTTGATCGATGCCACGGCGCAAGGACAGGCGGCTCTCTGCGTGGCGCTCTCCGGCGCCAGCGAGATCTACCGCGGCAACCTGGACGGCAGCGGCTGGGTGCACGGCGGCAGCGCGCCCCTGACCGCCTTCATGCGCAACAGCTTCTGCGTCGACAGGCTGGAGCCGAACCGCTTCTACCTGGGAGGTGTCGACGCCTGGATCACGGAAGACGGCGGCAGTTCCTGGAACCGTGTCAACAACTGGTGGGAGTACTACGACGACATCGAGAACAAATTGCATGCCGACATTCCGGGCATCCAGTCGCTGGTCGACACGGAGGGCGAGGGGCTGTGGATCATCAGCACCGATGGCGGCACCTACACCAGTCGCGACGGCCTGGAGAGTGTGCGCAATATCAGCCTGCAGGGGCTGCGCATCGGCCAGTACTACGGCAGCTACAGTCACCAGGCCTTTCCGGACATCGTCTACGCCGGCGCCCAGGACCAGGGCTTCCAGCGCTCGATCGGGGAGGAGCAGGGCCTCTACGCCTTCGAGCAGACGATCAGCGGCGACTACGCCCAGCTTGTCTCCGGCGACGGCGGCTGGTCCCTGTGGTGCGTCTATCCCGGTTTCGTGATGCATTATCCGGACGCCGTCTCGGGCAGCCAGGCGCTGTTCTGGGATTTCACCCAGAGCGGACACTACTGGCTGCCGCCCCTGCTGGCCGATCCGCTTGATCCGGACCGCATCTGGCTCGGCGGCGGTGGCAGCGACGGACAGAGCCGGCTCTTCAGCATTCGTGACACGGGCGGAAGCCTGCAGGCGGAAGAGGAGGACTTCGTCTTTTCCGCGGACTCGCCGATCGCCGCCATGGCCCTTTCGCCCATGGACCCGCTAAGGCGCTACCTGATCACGGGAGACGAGGTCTTCTTCACCAGCTCCGACGGGGGCGGGAACTGGCAGGTGACGGAGGGCTTCAACGGACCGCAGGGGCACTACTTCCACGGCTCGGACATCGTCGCCTCGCCGGTCGAGGAGGGGCGGCTCTGGATCTGCGGCAGCGGCTACGATAATCCGCCCGTATACACCAGCGCGGATCACGGGCAGACCTTCCAGCCCTTCTCGGTGGGCCTGCCCAACACCCTTGTCTACGCGATGGCGCTCAGCGACGACGGGCAGTGGCTCTTCGCCGCCAGCGAGCTGGGACCTTTCGCCTGGGACGGCGATGAGCAGAGCTGGCAGGACCTGGCCGGCAGCGAGGCGCCGGACCAGGTCTACTGGAATGTGGAATGGGTCGAGGGCCTGCAGAGCGCACGCTTCGTGACCTATGGCCGGGGCATCTGGGATTTCGCGCTGCAGGAAACCGGTCTCGCCGAGACGCGGTCGACACGCCCCGCGCAGCCCGGCTTTCGGGCATTGCCCAATCCGGCCAATCCGGGCACGCGCTTCCAGTTCACGGTGGAGGTGGCCGGGCGAACCCTGATCGAGGTCTTCGATCTGCGCGGCGCGAAAGTGGTGACGGTGCTGGATGCTGACATGCCGGCCGGCGAGCACCAGCTGGGCTTCAGCGGCGAAGGGCTGGCTTCCGGGCTCTACATTGCACGGCTGGAGACTCCGCAGGGCGTAGCCAGCCTGCGCCTGAGCCTCGTCAAGTAGAACCTGGAGGAGGCGTGCTTCATTCGTGGATCCTGTGTTGAACGCGCCCCGGGGTGTCCTCTTGATTGTCCAGGCTGCTGGATGGATCGTGAACTCTTTTCCTTCGTCTGCCGAAGTGGACAAATGTGCGCCCGAAGTACTGTGACCCGGGGTTCCGCCTGGTTCACCAGGAACCGTGAGACAACCCCATCGTTCACTCCCCGGGCGGGAGGGGGGTGGCGGGTGGGTACTCTCTAGAGAGAGTTATACGGGTACATCAATTGTGGGGAGTTCCATGTCAAGCCAATCAGACACTGAGCAAGGCCTGTTGAATCACGGCAAGCGCCTCTTGCTGCCGTCGACAAGGACTCTGCTCGGACTGCTCCTCTTTCTTTTCACGAACCCTGCCCAGGCCGGCCGAACAACGATCCTGATGATCGGCGACGGCATGGGGCCGGCGCAACTGGAATACATTCGCCAGCACGAGCCTGCAGGCGGCCTGGCCCGACTTCCCGTCATCGCCCTGCTGGAAACCGCGAGCGCCGATTCCCGTGTCACCGACAGCGCCGCGGCGGCCACGGCGCTGGCCACGGGGCATGTGACACGGAACGGGCGCCTTTCCCTCTCGGCGGAAGGGGACACGCTGGCCACGGTGCTGGAACGGGCGCGCGAAGGCGGCATGGCAACCGGGCTGGTGGCAACCGCCGCCCTGACCCATGCCACGCCGGCCGCTTTCGCCTGCCACGCGGAAAGCCGCTACCTGGAGGACGACCTGGCAGTTCAGCTGATTGCCGCCCGCGTGGATCTGCTGCTGGGCTATGGCCTGGGCGATTTCCTGCCTCGTTCCCTGGAAGGCAGCCTGCGGGAAGACGAGCTGGATCTGAGGCCGCAGCTGAAGGCTTTCTATGGTTCGACTGCAGCGAACGAGCGCTCCTTCCGGGGTCTGCGGAGCCTGCCGGCCCTGGCCCTTCTGGAGAGAGGCCAGCCGGGTCGCGCCCCGCGCCCGGGTCCGGATCTGGCCGAGCTGACGGCCAAAGCCCTGGAGCTGCTGGAGGCGGACGGCCGGGACTTCTTCCTGATGATCGAAGGCAGCCAGATCGACTGGGCCGGCCATGGCCGCGACGCCAGCTGGCTGCTGGCCGAACTGCGCGATTTCGACCGCGCGGTGGCCGTGGCGCACGACTATACACTGGACCATCCCGATGTCCTGCTGCTGGTCACCGCGGATCACGAGACCGGCGGCCTCAGCCTGCACGAGAACAGGACCGCCCCCCTGGCGCCGGCCCTGCCGGTCTTCAGCCATGACCAGCACACCGCCGTGTCCGTTCCCCTGCTGGCTGCGGGGGAAGGCAATGCCTGGCTTTCCGGTCTCAGGCATTTGAAGGATCTGGGTGCGGCGTTGGAGCAACGGCTTCAGGCCGGGCCCTGAAGCCGTTGCCAGTCGGAAATTCTTCCCTTCCATTCCCCGTTTCAGCTTTGTATAGTCTGTCAGGCCCCGACATTTCAACCTGACGGAAAACCTATGCGACTGACGACTCTCCTGGCACTCTGCCTGGCCGGACCGGCCTCGGCCCAGCTCTACACGACCTACCACTGGCACATGCAGCAGCCGATCTACTGGCCGGCGCAGAGCCAGATCGAGCCCGGACGCTATGAGACGGCCTGGGAGTCGATCCAGCGCCGCAACGGCGGTGCGGCCAACCCGGAAAACAATGTGGAGCAGATCTTCACCGTGCCCGACCGCCAAGCGGCCTACCAGTGGGGGCCGCGGCAATCCATCGGGCTGATGAACGGCGTCGACAGCGGCGCCCAGGTCAGCTTTTCCGGCTGCCTTGCGGAGAACGTGGAGAGCCTGGGTTCGCGCAACTCCTACGGCTACAGTTCGAACTGGGAAGCGGACTATGTGCAGGCGCGCAACTGGACGACCAGCGGCGGGCATCCGCGGCTGGACCTGGTGCTCTTCCCCTACCACCACTGCATTGCTCCGCTGGTCGACGAGAACGCCCTGCGCAAGGAGATCCAGATCGCCAAGCTGTCCTACCAGCGGCACTGGGGCGCGACGCCCGGCCTCTCCCAGGGCTTCTTCCCGCCGGAGATGGCCTTCAGTCCGCGCATCATCCAGGTGCTGGCGGAGGAGGGGATCGAGTGGAGTTTCGTCTCCAACAGCCATCTCTCGCGGGCCTGCGAGAACTTTCCCCTGGTGCTGGGCAGCGGGGGCGAGAACTGCACCCCGCCCAACCGGGCCGATGTGCTCAATCCTCCTTCCTCGCAGTGGCACAGCCAGAGCATCAGCCGCGGCTGCACTCCGACGAACGCCGTGCCCTTCTCGTATACGCCGCACTACGCGCGCCACGTGGATCCGCATACCGGAGCCGAGTCGCGCATCATCGTCGTGCCCGTCGCCATGGCGATGAGCTGGGTAGACGGGGCGCAGAGCTATTCGACCGGGGACATCCAGGGCATCGCTCCCTACAATGATCCGGCGCGTCCGATGCTGATCAGCCTGGCGCACGACGGGGACAATTTCTACGCCGGCGGCTGGAGCTATTACAATGAGAGCGTGCCCAACTTCACCGCCGATGCCCTTTCCCAGGGGTATACGCCGACCGTCGTCCAGCAGTACCTGGAGGATCACCCGGTTCCCTGGAACGATGTGGTCCACGTGGAAGATGGCGCCTGGGTCAATGCCGACGGGGATTTCGGCTCGCCGGACTTCATCAACTGGAACTGGCCGCTGGTGGGACTCGAGGGCTCCTTCGACATTCCCGGCGGCTGGGCCGAGGACGAGCGCAACTGGGCCGTGATCACCGCGGCGCAGAATATCGTCGAAACCGCCGAGCAGGTCTCCGGCGGCGTCGATGTATCACGCATCGAGAACCCCCTGCTGCCGGGCACGACGGATGCCGAACGGGCCTGGCACCACTTCCTGCCCTCGCTGACCAGCGGCTACATGTATTACGGCGCCTCCCTCGACATGGAGGTCAAGGCCACCGTGGCCTGCAACCGGGCCATCGAACTGGCGCAGCCGGTGATCGATGCCGGAGGCGCGGACCAGACCGCGCCGACCATCTGGGCCCCGCAGCAGTTGCCTCACAATCCCGGCGAGATCGATTTCGGCCCCCTCTGGGGCTACCAGCAGGTCCAGAGCCCGCGGGACTTCCATGTCTGGACCTTCGTCCACGACGCCAGCGGCCTGGCCGAAGTGAATTTCCGCTACCGCATCGACGCGGATGGCGTGAATCCGCTGAACAGCGACCAGAACGAGACCCTGGCCGGCGGTCCGGAAGTCGGAGCCTGGCGCACGCTGCCGATGAACTCCCGCGCCTTTCCCACGGGGAACTTCTTCAACAGCGGCGAGATCGAATTCTTCGTGCTGCCGACGCAGATTGCCGACCAGTACTGGATCCACGTCAATGAGGACGAGCTGGTTGCCGAAGGCGGCCTGCTGATCGACTACTATATCGAGGCCACGGATGTACACGGCAACCAGAAGATCAGTCCGCTGCTGCACACCTGGATCGGGGAGGGCGGAGGCAGCGGCGGCTCGAACCCCGGAGATCGGGCACAGTGGCATCCTGCCGATCCCCAGGCCGGCGACACCCTTGAGGTCCTGTATCACCCCGGGAGTGTCCTGCCGCAGGCCGACCCGCCCTACATCCACATCGGTCACAGCAACTGGCAGGGCGTGATCCAGCCGGATCCCGCCATGGCGCCCGGTGACAGCGCCGGCTGGTGGCGCTATCGCTACGGCATTCCGCAGACGGCCACGGCGGTCAATTTCGTTTTCAATGACGGCAACGGGAACTGGGACAACAACAGCGGCCAGGACTGGTGGATCACGGTGGAAGGAACGGCACAGGGCTGGCAGGCCGATGGCCAGCTCGACGCCGCGGCTAGCCTGGTGGCCGAACACGAGGGCCTGGCGCTCTACGCGGGCTGGCAGGAGCCGCAGCTGTACATCGCCATTGCGCCCCTGGGCGATGTGGACGGAGATCTCTTCCTCTTCGTCGGAGAAGAGGGCGCGGGGACGAGCAGCGCCCCCTGGTCCAAGTCCGGGCAGGTTCCCGCCTGGCTGGCCTATCTGGCCCGCGAAGTAGACAACGGCTGGAGCGGCTGGTTCGACGCCGCATCGGCCCAGCTGGCCAGCGGCGAGGTGCTGGAAGGGATTCTTGACCTGCAGGCCGAAACGGGCAGCCTGCCCGCCGGTGTATACCTCTCAGCAGGCATGTATGAGTCAGCGGATGAAGGAAGCCTGACGGGGCAGCTGCCCGCCGGAAATGGCGACGGGGACATCCAGCACGGCGAGCTCTTCTGGTTTCCCCTGCAGCAGGGGAGCGGGGAAGCAGCCCCGATCAGCGACTTGTCGATCCAGTTCCTGGCCGGCTACCATCTCCTGCTGGAGTGGAGCCCTGTGACACAGGACACGGAAGGTCAGCCGATCGGGATCTCGCACTATGAAGTGTTCATCCAGGGAGATCCCTGGGCCGGGCAGGAGGCCTGGGTGCACCTGGCCGACACATCGACCAACGCCTGGCTGCATTCGGGCGGCGCAGCCTTTGCCGGCGAACTGTTCTACCAGGTTCGGGCGGTGGCTGCACAGCCAGTAGCCAATCGTGAGCGGACCCAAAGCGATCGTCCAGGTGTGATCCGTATTACGAAGTAGAGTTTGCGCAGACCGGTAGCCTGATGTCAATGGATTTTTCGATTCATTCTTCGACGAGCCTATAGTCTTGTAGTTCAACAGATCAGAATGCTGCAAACCGTCCCTGGCTTCGTGTGAAACACGAAGCCAAGGACGGTGCCAAGGACGGTGCCAAGGACGGTGCCAAGGACGGTGCCAAGGACGGTGCCAAGGACGGTGCCAAGGACGGTGCCAA
>JAUIFJ010000049.1 GCA_030429345.1 bacterium
TGGACCTGATCGCGCCCATCGCCATGGAGCAGGACCTGCGCTTCGCCATTCGCGAAGGCGGCCGCACCATCGGCGCCGGCGTCGTGACCAAGATCATCGAGTAGGAGGGAGCCTTCGTGGCCAACCAGAACATTCGCATTCGGCTCAAGGCCTACGATCACAACCTGATCGACATGTCCACGGAGAAGATCATCCGGACCGCCAGGGATTCCGGCGCCTTCATTGCGGGCCCGATTCCCCTGCCGACGACGCGTTCGGTGGTGACCGTGAACCGCTCGCCCCACGTGGACAAGAAGAGCCGCGAGCAGTTCGAGACACGCATTCACAAGCGTCTCATCGACATCCTGAATGCGACCAACAAGACGATCGACGCCCTGATGAAGCTCGAGCTTCCCGCCGGCGTTGACATTGAGATCAAGTCCTGACACACGGAGTCTATGGATGAGTGCAATCCTGGGACGAAAGCTGGGCATGACGCAGGTCTTCGACGACCAGGGGAACTGTGTTCCCGTGACGATGATCGAGGCCGGCCCCTGCTTTGTATCACAGAAGAAAAGCGTCGACAGCGACGGCTACGATGCCGTGCAGCTCGCCTTCGGCGAGATGCGCGCCAACAAGGCCAATCGCCCGATGAGCGGACATTTCAAGAAGGCCGGCGTCAAGCCGAAGCGCCACCTGCGCGAGTTCGACGCTCCCGAGCTGCTCGAACTGGAAGTCGGCGCCGAGGTGACCTGCGAGCTCTTCACCGCCGGTGACGTGGTGGCGGTTTCCGGCAACAGCAAGGGCCGCGGCTACTCGGGCGTGATGAAGAAGCACAATTTCCACGGCTTCAAGATGAGCCACGGTGTGCACGAGTCCTATCGCGGACGCGGCAGCGTCGGTGCGGCCTCCGACCCCTCGCGAACCTATCGCGGGCTGAAGATGGCCGGCCGCTACGGCAACGACCGTGTCACAGTGAAGAATCTCCAGGTGGTGCAGGTCCTTCCCGAGCAGAACCTGATCCTGGTGAAGGGCGCGGTTCCCGGGGCACGCAACGGCCTCGTGGAAATCCGGAAGTAGGTGAGACAATGGAACTGAAACTCCACAAGGCCGACGGCAGCGCCAGCAGCGAGACGGTTGCCCTGCCCGCCAGCCTCTTCGACATCGAGAGTCCCAGCGCCCACGCCATCTACCTGGCCGTGACCGCCGAGGAGACCAACAGCCGCCAGGGCACGCGCGGCACCAAGGGGCGCACCCAGGTCCGCGGCGGCGGGCGCAAGCCCTTCCGCCAGAAGGGCACGGGCAACGCCCGCCAGGGCACGCGCCGCGCCCCGCAGATGCGCGGCGGTGGCCGGGTCTTCGGCCCCCAGCCCCAGGACTTCCACAAGGGAATCAACCGGAAAGTCAAGCTGCTGGCCCGCAAGAGCGCACTGACGCTCGCCGCGCGCGCCGAGAACGGCCTGCTGGTCCTGGAGGATTTCAACTGGGACGCGCCGAAGACGCAGGACATGGCCGCCCTGATGAAGAAACTCAACCTGGACGGAAAGCGCGTGCTCTTCCTGACCGGCGACAGCAAACGCGCCCTCTACCTGAGCGCCCGCAACATCTACCGCCTGGACCTGATGCCGGCGGACCAGCCCAGCGTGCGTGACATCGTCAACTGTGATACGGTCGTGTTGCAGAAGGGTGCCATCGAAAGACTGCGGGAGGTATACGGTGACTGATTCCAAGCAGATCCTCGTGCACCCGCTGATGACGGAGAAAATGGTGTTGCTGCAGGACGAGCGGAACCAGTACGGTTTCGTCGTCGCCCGCGGTGCCAACAAGCTCGAGATCAAGCGCGCCGTCGAGCAGCGCTTCGATGTCCACGTCGAGGACGTGCGCACCATGAACGTCAGCGGCAAGCTCAAGCGCCAGGGCCGGTACATCGGCCGCCGCGCCGCCTGGAAGAAGGCCATCGTGACCTTGCGCCAGGGTGACACCATTGAACTGGTGGAAGGAGTCTAGGCCATGGCCCTGAAGAAGTACAAGCCCACGACGCCGACCCAGCGTTTCAAGATCGGTCTGACCCGCGAGGAGCTCTCCAGGGAGAAGCCGCTGCGCAGTCTGACCGTGACCAAAAAGAAGTCCGGCGGCCGCAACAACACCGGCCGGATCACCTGCCGGCACAAGGGCGGCGGGCACAAGCAGAAGCTGCGCCTGATCGACTTCCGTCGCAACAAGGACGGCATTCCGGCCCGCGTCGCCGCGCTGGAATATGATCCCAACCGCAGTGCCAACATCGCCCTGCTGTTCTACAAGGACGGCGAGAAGCGCTACATCCTGGCGCCGGCCGGCATCAAGGTCGACGACTGGATCGTCAGCGGCGAAGGCAGCGAGATCAAGGTCGGCAACTGCCTGCCCCTGAAGAGCATCCCCACCGGTGAGACCGTGCACTGCGTGGAGCTGAAGATCGGCAAGGGCGCCCAGATGGGCCGCAGCGCCGGCAGCCGCATCCAGGTGATGGCCAAGGACGGCCACCATGTCACCCTGAAGATGCCTTCCGGCGAAGTGCGCAAGGTGCACGAGAACTGCCGCGCCACCCTGGGGGCCGTCGGCAACTCGGATCACATGAACATTGCCTCGGGCAAGGCCGGCCGCAGCCGCTGGAAGGGCGTCCGCCCGACCGTGCGCGGCGTGGCGATGAACCCCGTGGATCACCCGATGGGCGGCGGCGAGGGCCGCACCAGTGGCGGACGCCACCCGTGCAGCCCCTGGGGCCAGTTGGCCAAGGGCTACAAGACGCGCAAGAAGTCCAAGCCCTCCGACAAGTACATCGTCCGCCGGCGCAACGCGAAGTAACACGGGGAGTCAGTCATGCCGAGATCAGTCAAGAAGGGGCCCTTCATCGATTCCCATCTCGTCCGCAAGGTCGAGACCATGAAGGACCAGATGAACAAGAAGGTGATCCAGACCTGGAGCCGGCGCAGCGTGATTTCTCCGGACTTCATCGGCCTGACCTTCGCCGTCCACAACGGGAAGAAGTTCATTCCCGTATACGTGAACGAGAACATGGTCGGACACAAGCTGGGCGAATTCGCCCCCACCCGCACCTTTCATGGTCACAAGAAGGGTGACAAGAAGGGGAAGCGCTAGGAGATGGAAGCCATGACAGCCAAAGCGATCAGCCGCAACCTGCGGATTTCGCCGCGCAAAATGCGCCTGGTGGCCGACCTTGTGCGCGGCCTCAACGTCAACGACGCCCTCGTCCAGCTGCAGCTTTCCCCGAAGCGCTCGGCGACCCCGGTCTTCAAGGCCGTCAAGTCCGCCGTCGCCAACTGGAAGCAGGCGGACGGCGTGGATCACAGCCAGGCCGACGAGCTGGTGATCACGCGGATCTGGGTCGACGAAGGTCCGACACAGCGCCGCTACCTGCCCCGTGCCCAGGGTCGTGCGACCCTGCTGCGCAAGCGTTCCAGTCATTTGACCGTGGAAGTGGGCAGCCTCACGAACAACAGCGACACGGAGGAATAGATTGGGACAGAAAATCCATCCGATCGGCCTTCGCCTGGGGATCAACAAGACCTGGAGCTCGAACTGGTTCGACGAGAGCAATTTCGCCGACAAGCTTCTTGAAGATGTCGAGATCCGCCGCTATGTCCTCAACCGCAAGGCCTACAAGCAGGCCGCCATTGCGAAGGTGGACATCCAGCGCCAGTCGACCAGCATCACCCTGGCGATCCACACGGCCCGTCCCGGGCTGGTGATCGGCCGCAAGGGCGCCGATGTGGAACGGCTGCGCCAGGAGTTGAATCACAAGTTCAACACCCAGGTGCAGGTCAACATCGTCGAGATCAAGAAGCCCGAGCTGGTCGCCCAGCTGGTCGCCGACAGCGTGGCCCGGCAGCTGGAAGGCCGCGTGTCCTTCCGCCGCGCCATGAAGAAGACTCTGCAGGCCACCATGCGCAACGGTGCCGAAGGCATCAAGATCATGTGCGCCGGCCGCCTGGGCGGCGCCGAAATGTCCCGTCGCGAGATGTACAAGGAGGGGCGTATTCCCCTGCACACCCTGCGCGCGGACATTGACTACGCCCTCTCCGAGGCTCGCACCACCTACGGCATCATCGGCGTCAAGGTGTGGATCTGCAACGGCGAGAAGTTCGGCATCGAGTACGGCACGCCGCGCAGCGCCGGCCGTGACACACGTTCCCGCGGCGGATCCGGAGGCGGACGCGGCGGTCGCAGCAGGAAAGGGGCCTAAGTCATGCTGATGCCCAAGCGCGTAAAAAGGCGCAAGCAACACCGTGGCCGCATGCGGGGTCTGGCTCACCGCGGCTGCAACGTGGATTTCGGAGAATACGGCCTGAAGGCCATCGAGTGCGGATGGATCACGGCGCGGCAGATCGAGGCCGCCCGTATCGCCATGACCCGCTCCATCAAGAGGACGGGCAAGGTCTGGATCCGCGTATTCCCGGACAAGCCCGTATCGAAGAAGCCCCTCGAGACCCGTATGGGCAAGGGCAAGGGCGGACCGGAGTTCTGGGTGGCCGTCGTGCGGCCCGGAAAGGTGATGTTCGAGATCGAGGGCGTCGGCCTGGCGGAAGCCAAGGAGGCCATGCGCCTGGCGAGCCACAAGCTCCCGATCCACACCAAGTTTGTCGAACGCGTAATCTGACGGACGGACCATGAAAGCAAGCGAACTGAACACACTGGGGCGCGAGGAGCTGATGGCCCGCCTGGACACGGCCGAGGCGAGTCTGATCGATCTGCGTTTCAAGCACGGGACCTCCCAGCTGGAGAATCCTCTCGAGCTGCGTCGTCTTAAGAGAAACATCGCCCGCCTGCGGACCGTGATCCGGGAGATGGAGCTGGGCATCCGCAAGGAAAGCTAGGAGGCCGTCGTGGCTGAACGAGGTTATCGCAAGGTCCGCGTGGGTCGGGTCGTTTCCGACGGCATGGACAAGAGTATCACGGTCGCGGTGGTCCGAAAGGTCAAGCACCCGATCTACAAGAAGTACTACCAGAGCACCAAGAAGTACATGGCGCACGACGAGAACAACGACGCCAACGTGGGTGACCTGGTCAGTATCATGGAATGCCGCCCGATGAGCAGGCGGAAGCGCTGGCGGATGACCGAAGTCATCCAGCGCCGCAAGTAAGGAGTCGTTCCTCATGATCCAGGAAGAAACCCTGCTGAACGTGGCCGACAACACCGGCGCAAAGACCATCAAGTGTTTCCGGATTCTGGGCGGCTCCAAGCGCCGTTATGCCCGGATCGGGGACGTGGTCGTCGCCTCGGTGAAGAAGGCCCTGCCCGGTGGCAAGGTCAAGAAGGGCACGGTGGTACGCGCGGTGATCGTCCGCACGCGCAAGGAGTTCCGTCGCACGGACGGATCCTACATCCGCTTCGACGACAACGCCGCCGTCATCATCGACGAGAAGAAAGAACCGCAGGGCACCCGCATTTTCGGGCCGGTGGCCCGCGAGCTGCGCGAGAAGCAGTACATGAAAATTGTCAGCCTTGCGCCGGAGGTGCTCTGATGAAACTGAAAAAAGGCGATCGCGTGGTCGTCCTGGCCGGAGTGGACAAGGGCAAGGAGGGCAAGATCCTCATGACCCTGCCCAAGAAGGACCGGGTGATCGTGGAAGGGGTTCGCGTGGTCAAGCGTCACACGAAGCCCAGCCAGCAGAACCAGACCGGCGGCATCATCGAGAAAGAGGCGCCGATCCACGTCTCCAACGTGGCCTTCGTGGATCCCAACACGAACAAGAAGGCGAAGCTGGGCGTGCGCGTGCTGGAGAACGGCAAGCGCGCCCGCGTCTCCAAGTCCTCCAACGAACTGGTGTAGACAATGAGTACCATACCGCGACTGAAGACCAAGTACGACGAGACGGTCAAGGGCAACCTGATGAAGACCTTCTCCTACAAGAGCGTGATGCAGGTGCCTCGCCTGGAGAAGATCGTGCTCAACGTGGGCCTGGGGGACGCCAAGGAAAACCCCAAGGCGCTCGAGGCCGTCGTCTCCGAGCTGGAGCAGATCACGGGCCGCAAGCCCATGGTCAACAAGGCCCGTCTCTCGATCTCCAACTTCAAGCTGCGCGAGGGCATGGCCGTCGGCGCCAGCGTGACCCTGCGCCGCGAGTGGATGTGGGAATTCCTGGACCGTTTCATTTCGATGACGGCTCCGCGAATCCGCGACTTCCGCGGCCTCTCCACCAAGTCCTTTGATGGCCGGGGCAACTACAACCTGGGCATCAAGGAGCAGGTGGTCTTTCCCGAGATCGAATACGACAAGGTCGAACGGGTCCATGGCATGGACATCGCGTTCGTCACGGACGCCCGAACCGACGAAGAATGCTACGAGCTGCTCAAGGAGCTCGGCATGCCCTTCGTCCGCAAGTCGAAGGAAGGCTAAGGGATGGCACGCAAAGCACTGATCAAGAAGAGCCAGGCGACCCCGAAGTTCGCCGTACGCGCCTACAACCGCTGCCGCAAGTGCGGCCGCCCGCGGGCCTTCATCCGCAAGTACGGTATCTGCCGTATCTGTTTCCGCGAAATGGCTCACAACGGTGAGATCCCCGGCGTGGTCAAGGCCAGCTGGTAAAGAAGGAGCACGAACAATGCCGGTGACCGATCCCATCGCCGACCTGCTTACGCGGATCCGCAATGCCATCATGGCCAACCGCAAGGTGGTCGACTGCCCGCGGTCGAAGATGAAAGAGCAGATCGTGGACCTGCTGACGCGCGAGAATTTCCTGCGCGGCTACAAGGTCGTCGAGGAAGGCCCCCAGGGGACGATCCGCATCGCCCTGCGTTACGGCAGCGACGGCCGCAACGTGATCACGGGCCTGAAGCGCATTTCCAAGCCCGGACTGCGCCAGTACCGCGGCGTGAACAGCATGCCGCGCGTCAAGAACAATCTGGGCATCGCCATTCTCAGCACTCCCGAGGGCATCCTTTCCAACAAGGAAGCCCGCAGCCGCAACGTGGGCGGCGAAGTGCTGTGCCACATCTGGTAATCGAGACAGGAGTCCATTGTGTCACGAATCGGAAGACTTCCCATTCCCATGCCTGCGGGAGTGGAATTCAAGGCCGACGGAAGCCAGGTCGCGGTAAAGGGCCCCAGGGGAGAACTCTCCCTGACCGTGCACCCGGACATGAGCGTGGCTGCTGAAGACGGCAACATCGTCGTCTCGCGCCCCTCGGATCACCGCAACCACCGCGCGCTCCATGGCCTGACGCGAGCCCTGATCAGCAACGCCGTCACCGGCGTGACCCAGGGCTTCAAGAAAGAACTGGAGATCCGCGGTGTCGGCTTCGTCGCCGAGATCAAGGGCCAGATCCTCAATCTGAAGCTCGGCTTCACCCACGGCATCGCCTTCCACCTTCCGGAAGGGATTACCGTCACCTGCCCCAAGCCCACCATTGTCATCATCGAAGGCAATGACAAGCAGCTGGTCGGCGAAGTGGCGGCGACCATTCGCGGCCTGCGTCCGCCGGAGCCCTACAAGGGCAAGGGTGTGCGCTACAAGGGTGAGTATGTCGAGAAGAAGGCCGGCAAGACCGGCAAGACGGCCTAAGCGGGGAGGAACCGATGAGTCACAATCGTCTGCAGGGTCGTCGCCGCCGGCACGCCCACATTCGCAAGAAAATTTCCGGTACGGCCGATGTGCCGCGCCTGTCCGTCTTCCGCAGCGGCCTGAACATCTACGCGCAGCTGATCGACGATGTCGAAGGGAAGACCCTGGTAGCCAGTTCCTCGCGCAGCAAGGCACTGAAGAGCGGGCTGGAGGGCAGCCCCGTCGAGCGCAGCAAGGCCGTGGGCAAGGCCCTGGCCGAGCTCGCCAAGGATGCCAAGATCACGCGCTGCGTGTTCGACCGTTCCGGCTATGCCTACAAGGGACGCGTGAAGGCACTGGCCGATGGCGCCCGCGAGGGCGGCCTGCAATTCTAGCCGAAGGAGAGTCCCTTGGAGCATGTCAACACCTCTGAGATGAGCCTCATCGAGAAGGTTGTCAAGATCAATCGCACCGCCAAGGTGGTGAAGGGTGGTCGCCACTTCGGCTTCAACGCCATCGTGGTGGTCGGCGACGGCAACGGCCGGGTCGGCTGGGGCCTGGGCAAGGCCCGGGAAGTGGTCGACGCCATCAGCAAGGGCACGGAGCTTGCCCGCCGCAACATGATCCAGGTGGAGCTGTCGGGTTCGACCCTGCCCCACGAGATCATCGGCAAGTTCGGCGCCGGCAAGGTCCTGCTGCGTCCGGCTTCCGCCGGTACGGGCGTCATCGCCGGCGGAAACGTCCGCGCGGTCATGGAATGCCTGGGCGTGCATGATGTGCTGGCCAAGAACCTGGGCAGCAACAATCCGCACAACGTGGTCAAGGCCACTTTCCAGGCACTGCAGGAAATGGTTTCTCCGGGGGTGATGGCCCGCCGGTTGAACAAGACCGTCAAGGAACTTTACGAGTAAGGGACTTTCGATGCAGCTAAAGATCACCTGGAAGCGCAGCGCGATCGGTCGCAAGGTGGACCAGAAGAAGGTCATCGAGGCCCTGGGCCTTCGTCGCCTGCAGCACACTGTGACACACAAGGATACGCCGCAGATCCGCGGCATGATCGGCAAGGTCAGTCACCTGGTCGTCGTCGAGGAAATCGAGGAATAAGGAGCTTCTGACATGAATCTCGGAAGTCTGAAATACGCCGACGGCAGTCGTCGCAAGCGCAAGCGCATCGCGCGCGGACAAGGTTCCGGACGTGGCGGCACCGCCACCCGCGGACACAAGGGACAGCTGTCCCGTTCCGGCGCCAGGAAGCGCGCCTGGTTCGAGGGCGGCCAGATGCCCCTGGCGCGCCGCCTGCCCAAGCGCGGCTTCACCAACATTTTCCGCGAGGAGAACCAGGTGGTCTCCCTGTCCCAGCTGGACAGCCTGGCCGGCAAGGCCGAGGTCGTGACGCCGGAAGTGCTGCTGCACATGGGCTGGATTTCCCACGTGGACAAGCCGGTCAAGGTGCTCTGCAACGGCGAGATCAGCTCGGCGCTGAAGCTCGAGGGAATCAAGGTCTCGGCGTCGGCCCGGGCCAAGATCGAGGGAGCCGGCGGCTCCATCGCCTAGAACGGAAGAATCGATGCTCGAAAAGTTTGGCAATATCTTCAAGATTCCGGAGCTGCGGGACCGCGTGCTCTTCACCCTGTTCATCTTCCTGGTGTGCAGGATCGGAGCGCATATTCCCACTCCCGGCATCAATGCCCAGGCCCTGGGGGATTTCTTCCAGCAGAGCCAGAACACCCTTTTCGGCCTGTACGACATGTTCACCGGCGGCGCCTTCCAGAAGGTGGCCATCTTCGGTCTGGGCATCATGCCGTACATCAGCGCCTCCATTATCATTCAGATGATGGGGTCGACGGTGCCCTACTTCCAGCGCCTGATGAAGGAAGGCGAGCAGGGCCGCAAGAAGATCACCCAGCTGACCCGCTACGGCACCGTGGTCCTGGCAGCCATGCAGGCTTCCGGCGTCAGCGTTTTCCTGGAAAGCATCACCTCGCCCAGCGGCCAGTCGATCGTGCTCAATCCGGGCATCGGCTTCAAGCTGGCGGTGATCCTGATGTTGACCACGGGCTGCCTGATCATGATGTGGCTCGGCGAGCAGATCACCGAGCGCGGCCTGGGCAACGGCATCAGCCTGATCATTTTCATCAGCGTCATCGAGACCATTCCCAACGCCTTCTTCGACGAGTTTCAGCAGGTGGCGGCGCAGACGCGTCCGCTGCTGGCGGAAATCTTCCTCATCGGCCTGATGGTGGTCACGGTGATGGCGGCGATCCTGCTGACGCAGGGCGTGCGCAAGATTCCGGTCCAGTACGCCAAGCGCGTCGTCGGCAAGCGCATGATGGGCGGCCAGGCGACGAACATTCCGCTGCGCATCAACATGGCCGGCGTCATGCCGATCATTTTCGCCCAGTCGATCATGTTCGTGCCCCAGACCGCGGCCACGCTGCTGCCCGAAGGCGCCATGCGCGACTGGGTCAGCGCGGCCTTCGACTGGACGGCCTGGCCCTACCTGATCGTGATGTGGGCGCTGATCATCTTCTTCACCTACTTCTACACGGCAATGACTTTCAATCCGGTGGAAGTGGCGGACAACCTGAAGCGTTACGGCGGTTTCATTCCGGGCGTGCGTCCCGGCAAGAAGACGGCCGAGTTCATTGACCGCGTGCTGACACGGATCTCCTTCCCGGGCGCCGTGTTCCTGGGTTTCCTGGCGATCTTCCCCCAGCTGCTGATGCGCTACGCAAGCGATTTGCTGGGAGGCGCTCTTTCGCCTGCCTTCGCCATGATTTTCGGCGGCACGGGCCTGCTGATTATGGTCGGCGTGGCTCTGGATACCTTGCAGCAGATCGAGTCCCATCTGACCATGCGTCACTACGACGGGCTGATGAAGACGGGGCGGATCCGCGGTCGATCCCGAATGGGCTCGAACTAGGAGCCGACCGGAGAAAGGGGCGGTTGCATGCGGCTGATTCTCTTCGGAGCGCCCGGTGTCGGCAAGGGCACCCAGGCGCGGAAGATCACCCTGAAGGCGGGAATTCCCCAGATCAGCACGGGGGACATTCTGCGCCAGCAGATCCGCAGTGGCAGCCCGCTGGGGCAGAAGGCGAAAGAATTCACGGACCAGGGCAACCTGGTGCCGGATGAACTGATTCTTGACATCATTCGCGATCGACTGGGCAAGCCGGACTGCGCTCCCGGTTTCATCCTGGACGGTTTCCCGCGCACGGTGGCCCAGGCGGAAGGCCTGGAGCAGCTGCTTGGGGAAATGGAGTCGCAATTGGACGCCGTCATTGCCCTGGAAGTGGGCGACGAGGCGATCGTGCAGCGGCTCAGTTCGCGGCGGGTCTGCCGCAGTTGCGGCGAAGTCTACAATGTGCTGCTGGAAGAGATTCCAAAGGTCTGTCGCCACTGCGGCGAAGCGGCCATCGAGCAGCGCGCCGACGACCGCGAGGAGACGATCCGGCATCGCCTGGGCGTCTTCAATCGACAGACGGCGCCTTTGCTGGACTTCTACCGGGAACGGGGCCTGCTGAAGAGCATCGACGGCGACCGGGCGGTGGAGGATGTGCACCAGGAGCTGATGGGCCTGCTGGCATGACGCGGATCTACAGCGAGCGCGAATTCGAGAAGATCCGCAAGGCCGCGCGCATTGTGCCGCAGGCTTTTCAGGAAGTGGCGCCCAATGTGCAGCCGGGCATCACGACGGCCGAGCTGAACCGCATCGCGGACAGCTTCATCCGCTCGAAGGGGGCCGTGCCGGCCTTCATCGGCGTGCCGGGCGGCGAAGGAGTCGAACCCTTCCCGGCCTGCTGCTGCATCAGCGTCAACGACGAGGTGGTGCACGGCATTCCCGGCGATCGCAGGCTGGAAGAGGGAGACATCGTCTCCATTGACATGGGCGCCCTGCTGGACGGCTACTACGGCGACAGCGCGCACACCTTCGCCGTCGGCGAGATCAGCGCCGGGCGCCGCCGCCTGATGGACGCCACGCAGGAGAGCCTGCAGCAGGGCATCCAGGCGGCCCGCGAGGGGAATCGCGTATCGGACATCGGCCACGCGGTGCAGGCGCACATCGACGCCTGCGGAGGGCTGGGCATTGTACGCGAGATGGTCGGACACGGCTGCGGACGATCGCTGCACGAGGGACCGGAGGTCCCCAACTACGGAGAACCGGGCCGGGGGCCGCGGCTGAAAGCCGGCATGTGCCTCTGCATCGAGCCCATGATCAATTCCGGCGGATGGCGCATCCGCCTGCTGGACGACGGCTGGACCATCGCCACGGCGGATGGCAGCGACAGCGCCCATTTTGAGCACCAGATCCGCATCACCAAGGGGGATCCGGAGATCCTCACGAGTGTGGACTGAAAGGGAGTCATGGCGAAACAGGACATCATCAAGCTCGACGGCACCATCCTGGAAACCTTGCCCAATGCAAGCTTCCGGGTCAAGCTGGAGAACGATCACGTCGTCCTGGCTCACATTTCAGGCAAAATGCGGATGCACTATATTCGGATTCTCCCCGGAGACAAGGTCACGGTCGAACTCTCGCCCTACGACCTCTCGCGCGGCAGGATCACGTTCCGACACAAATAAGCGTCGAATTGGAGGGCACCACCATGAAGGTGAACGCCTCGGTGAAGAAAATCTGCGAGCACTGCAAGATCATCCGTCGCAAGGGCGTGGTCCGAGTGATCTGCAGCAAGACCCGGAAACACAAGCAACGGCAGGGCTAGGCGGCGCGCCCGCAGCGACCCGCTGATCCAACGCCCAGGAGGCACCATTGGCACGTATTGCCGGTATTGATCTTCCCAAGAACAAGCGCATCGAGATCGGGCTGACCTACATCTACGGGATCGGCCTGACCACGGCCCGCACCATTCTGGAGCGCGCCAAGGTCGACGCGGACAAGCGAGTGATGAACCTCGACGAAGAGGAAGTCAAGCGCATCCGCAGCCTGATCCAGAACGACTTCAAGGTCGAGGGCGCGCTGCGCACGGAAGTATCCATGAACATCAAGCGGCTGATGGACATCGGCTGCTACCGCGGTCTGCGTCATCGCAGGGGACTCCCGGTCCACGGGCAGAACACGAAGAACAATGCCCGTACCCGCAAGGGACGCAAGAAGAACAGCGGCGTCAAGAAGCGCTAATTCCCGGAGGAACTCTTGGCTAAGACATCCAAGAAGAAGGTCAAGAAGAAGGAGAAAGTGGACAGCGTGGGCTGCGCCTACGTCAAGGCCACTTTCAACAACACCGTCATTTCTCTGACCGACAATTACGGCAACGTGATCAGCTGGGCCTCCGGCGGCGGCAAGGGCCGCTTCAAGGGAAGCCGCAAGAACACGGCCTTCGCGGCCCAGCTTGCGGCCCAGGATTGCGCCAAGGTGGCCATGGACCTGGGACTGCGCAAGATCTCGGTCTTCGTCAAGGGACCGGGCGCCGGTCGCGAAAGCAGTGTTCGCGCCCTGCAGGCCGCTGGCCTGACGGTCACTTCGATCAAGGACATGACTCCTCTCCCGCACAACGGCTGCCGGCCGCGCAAGAAGCGCCGCATCTAGGCCAGCCCTCGTTTCGGGACCGCCGCCTTCGGGCGGAGACAGCAGGCAGGATCTCAAGCCGACCCGCCCGACGCCGGGAGAATCCGGAGAAGGGCCGTTCGGCTTTCCAACAGAAGAGGACATGTAGATGACCGGACTGAATCCGCAGATGCCGGAAGCGATTGAGCTCGAGGAACACAGCTACAGTTCGACCTATGGCAAGTTCATTGCCCAGCCGCTGGAACGCGGCTATGGCGTGACCCTGGGCAATGCCCTGCGCCGAGTGCTGCTTTCGTCGATTCCCGGCGCCGCGATCACCCAGATCAAGGTCGACGGCGTGCTGCAGGAGTTTTCCAGCATCACGGGCGTTACCGAGGACATGACGGACATCATCCTGAACCTGAAGCAGGTCCAGGTCAAGCTGCTTTCCAAGCGCCCGGAAGTGATGAGCATTCACATCAAGGGCCCCGGAGAGCTGACGGCTGCCGAGATCCAGAACGCGAGCCAGGACATCGAGATCATGAATCCCGACCTGCACATCGCCACCCTGGGCGAGGACGCCGACCTGCGCATGGAACTGGAAGTGCGCAAGGGCTACGGCTACGTACCCGCCGAGGAGCACGATGCCGGCGAGGCGCCCATCGGGACGATTCCCGTGGACGCCCTGTACTCGCCCGTCGAGAATGTGACCTTCCGCGTCGAGAACACGCGTGTCGGACACAAGACGGACTACGAGAAGCTGATCCTCGAGATCACGACCAACGGAAGTGTCACGCCGGACGACGCGCTGACCTTCGCCGGGCGCACGCTCATCGAGCACGCCCAGCTCTTCGTCAACTTCGACATGTCGCAGGACGAGGAGCAGGAAGAGGAGATCAACGAGGAGATCCTCAACATCCGCAAGCTGCTGCTCAAGCCCGTAGAGGAGCTCGAGCTGACGGTGCGCGCCGCCAACTGCATCAAGGAAGCCCAGATCCGCACCATTGGCGAGCTGGTCGGGCGCCGCGAGAGCGAAATGCTCAAGTTCAAGAACTTCGGCAAGAAGTCGCTGAACGAGCTGGTGGCCGTGTTGAAGAACAAGGGGCTGGAGTTCGGCATGGACACCAGCAAGTACCTGGGCGACGAGAAGAGCGCCTCCTAAGCCGGGACGGAATCATGAGACACCGCAAAGTCACGGTCAAGCTGAACCGCAGCACCTCGCATCGCAAGGCCCTGCTGGCCAACCTGGCCGGCAGCCTGATCGAGCACAAGCGTGTGACGACGACCATCGCCAAGGCCCGCGCGCTTCGCAGCTACACCGAGCGCCTGGTGACCTTCGCCAAGAAGGGCAGCCTGGCCGACCGCCGCCAGGTGCTGAAGAAGATCACCCACAAGAACATCGTCAAGCACCTCTTCGACGAGATCGGACCGCGATACGCGGATCGCCCGGGCGGCTACACCCGCCTGCTCAAGCTCGGCCCCCGCCGCGGCGACAACGCCGAAATGGCGATCGTCGAATTCGTCGGCTACGAGGACCAGCTCGACGTCCAGCCGGAGACGCCCCAGGGCTAGGCTGACTCTTTGGATCACGATTGAAACCCGCCTTCCGGCCCTGGAGGGCGGGTTTTTGTGTGTATCCACGTCTGCGCTGCGCGCAGTCGTGGAACGGGCACTTTCGCTGCGCGAAAGTGCCGGGGGTGGCAATCGTTTTTCGGTATGCGAACCGTTTCCGCATGTTTCACATGCGGCTATTGTTGGTCCGCCGCTGCGCGGCGTATTGATTGGAGTCCTGGGCTCTCGTGCGGGCGGGGCGGTAGTGGCTGGCCCGTAGCTGGACCGTAGCCGGCCCGAAGCTAGCCCGAAGCTGGCCCGAAGCTGGACCGTAGCTGGCCATCTCCGGGGTCGCCCGCTGCCTGTCATTCCCACGAAAGCGGGAATCCTGATCGCACATGCACCGGGTGTCTCGTCTTCCGCAGAATCTGCCCGTGGCCGTCCTGCCTTGAATCCAGGCACTCGTAGCCACTCCCTCAGCGCATTCCTTCTGCCGCTTGACCTGGATCTGGAATTCCGGCACATGCCTTGCTATGCTGCCAACATTCGGCAGTCAAACGATCCCCGAGGCATTGATGCGTCCCCTGCTCCTTATCCTGGTTCTCGTTTCCCTGGCTGGGGGGGAGATCCTTCATGTGCCCGGGGAGTATTCGAGCATTCAGGAAGCCCTGGATTCTTCTGCTCCTCTGGATACGGTTCTTGTAGCACAAGGAACGTATCTGGAACTGTTGACAACTCCCGAATGGTCCGTCACCCTGGCCTCACATTACATCTTGAGTGGGGATACAACGGATATACAGCAGACGATTTTGGATGGAAACCATCAAGGCACTGTTCTCACGGTGCACACGAATTGGCCCTGGGTTTTCAGTCTCTGCGGCTTTACCATTCAACACGGCATGGGTGAGTATGAGAGTATGCATGACTTCTCCTGTGGCGCACTTGAACTGGAGAACGACGTTGCGTTGAATTTCAAGGATCTTGTTTTTCGAAATAATACAGGTGTCGGCACAGGAGCCATCTATGCTGACCACATAGGTGAAGTGCAGACGGGAGACTTTACTTTCTCAAACATTCATCTTATCGACAATGACTTGGTTGATCCTGTTGTTGGTGCAAAAGTACTCTATTTCTTTACAGAAGGAACTGTGACGCTTTCAGGTCTTCGTATTAGTGATACGCACTACCTGGCAGGACCAACCATTTTCACAGGCGGCCGCTTAATTGCCAGCGATATCGCCCGAGTAGAGCCGGAAGGCTCAGAGTGGAGAGGGCTGGTATTGAGTGGGGAGAATTACTTGAATGTAAGAGATGTAACTGTTGCACACTGTTTTAAGAATTCTGATAGCAATTTCTTGACATTAACTGCGGACACTGTCATCTGCCGCAATGTTAGCATCTATGATACACATAAGGCCGGAGGGAATACGAATTCGATCATGGCAGATGAATACTGCGATATCGACAGTGTGTTTGTGCACCACAATACGGCCCAATCTTTTGAGGGGTGCATTGATATTAAAGGGCCTGGGCTTATTCGGAATGTGGAAGTCACGGACAATGTGCTAGGTGATTCACTCTCTTATACCGGTGAGATTCGACGCATGATGTTTTTGGAAGGGCGACACATTGAAAACCTGAAGTTCAACCGTAACCGCATCTATGCTGCAGCTCCGGATACGGGACAAACCGCACCAAATTTTATCATTGGTCAGACGGCAGATTATTTTTCGCAGTGGGTCAACTGCGAGTTCCTTGACAACTACATGTATGACGGCGACGACCACTCTTCGTTCACTCCTCCTTGGCCGAGCAATGGGCGTGTGTTGTATTTAAAGTTGAAACGACATGCGGATTTGGAGCTTCACCACTGCCGTTTCGAGAACAACCGTCTTGATGGGCATGTGGCGGAAGTACCCGGGATGGGTTTTCTACATCGCGCCGTTGGGTCTACCTTGTTCATTGACCCTACGGGTGGCTACCACGACGGGGACATTCTTCTGGACGATGTGCAAGTCATCGACAATGACGATGGCGGCGTGTTGATTGATGCGCTTGACACGAACAAGATTGAAATCAATCAGTTGATTGTTCGCAATACGCCAAGGTTGGGGTTGGATGTGCGATTGCCGGACACACTGATTATCCGCAATAGTCACTTTGAAAACATTGACGAGCAGGATATGTACTTAGGGTATCCCTACGACACAAGTTTTCAGGATGTACTACGTATGGGAGGTGAATACAAAGAAGTAAGCAACATTACGGTGATGAACTGCGATCAAACCGTATTGCTTCGTAGTTCCGCTACATTTCACAACAGCATTTTCCATGGGAACCAGTTCGATTTTCTTCAAGTTCCGGACTGGACGGATCCCACCTTTTCGTATTCCATCACCGAGCCCGGCATGTCCGGATCCAACAACCTGCAACTGGACCCCCTCTTCGACAGCGAACTAGGCCCTCCCTACTTATCCCCCGCCTCACCCGCCATCGACGCCGGCAACCCCGATCCCATCTACAACGACATCGAAGACCCCGAAGCCCCAGGCTTCGCCCTATGGCCCAGCCAGGGCGACCTGCGCAACGACATGGGCTATACCGGCGGTCCGGGTGCCCGGGAGCTGGATCCGCAGGTTTCTGTCATACCGAAGGAACCGCCGGCCCTGCCGGCAAGCATCGCCTTGTATCCGGCCTGGCCGAACCCCTTCAATCCGGCAACGACGGTCGCCTTCGACCTGCCCAACAGTGCGCCGGTTACGCTGACCGTGTACAATTTGCGCGGGCAGAAAGTACGGACTCTGCTCCATGACCTGCTGACGGCGGGTCGGCATGAGGTTGTGTTCCGGGCAGAAGGGTTGGCCAGCGGCGTGTACTTCCTTAGGCTGGCGGCGCTGGGTGAGGTGCGGACGGGGAAGGTGTTGTTGCTGAAATAACGCGAATCCCCGCGGCTTCGCCGCTGCCGGCCCCTCTCCTTTCGGCGCTTCGCGGCGAAATGGGGGCAATTGGTTGGGGATCCCTTGACCGCATGTTTCACATGAGGCTACGATTCATCGGCCGCTTCGCGGCCGATTGTGGTTTTTGGCCCGGCGCTCTCGTGCGGGCGGGGTTGTCCTGGTGGATCTGCGGGTGTGTCTGGTGGGGTGGACGGATTTGTGGATGGGAATGTGGATGGCGGTGGATTGGGGAGAAGTCTTACACGCTCCTACTCACGGTGCACGGCTTTATTGCCACAAAAATCAGACCGGCGAAATGGACACCTACATGGACAAGAAATCCTGACCCACCCCCTCTGTGTCCTCTGTCTTCCCCGTGCCTCCGTGCGAGTTCTTGTTCGTTGAGGGAATCCAGCCAGAGAAAACCCCCGCCATCCGAAGACAGCGGGGGCGAAGTGTATCGGTCCGGCCTCTTATCTAGCGGATCTTTGCGGGCATGGGTTCAGATACAGGGGCCATGGTTTCCGGGGAGCTGGCGGAGACGGTGTTGACCAGGGTGAAGACGCCGCTGTCGCCGTCGACGCTGCCCACGTGCCACCACCAGTGGTCCTCGGCCTGGGGCGTGGTCGGAACGGCGTAGGTGCCGATCAGGCTGCGGCCCTGGTAGACCTCGACCACGGCTTCGGACTCGCTGAGCGTCAGGTCGCCGGAGAATTCGTATACGGCGTAGTCGTAGGTCCCGCTTTGCAGGTCCTCGATGGTCATCACCTCGGGCCCGTAGCTGGTGACATCATCCACGTCGAGCCAGGCGAAGGGGGCGTTGCCCGCCGAACCGCGGTTGCCGTAGTAGACATGGTGCGGGCTGCCCTCGATCTCGGGCGTATACAGGTGGGAGTCCAGGTCGCGGGGGTTCGGTTGAGTCCGTAGATTTGTGCAAAAGCAGCTAAGCCCTTGAAAAAGGAAGGGCCATGGCCTTCTTTAGTGGTGCATAACCAAATCAATAAGGAGGAAAACCATGACCCAGCAGCATGAAGCCAATT
>JAUIFJ010000081.1 GCA_030429345.1 bacterium
AGCTCGTAGACCCTGAGGCGGTAGCGCTGGATTTCTTCCAGGTCGACGAGCGCCGGCTTGTCCCATGTGAGCACCAGGCTGTAGCTGTCGGCCTCGTCCACATCGTCGTCGGTGTAGAGGCTGAGCACCGTGTTGCCATGGGTCTGCTTGTCCGTCAGGGCCGCGCTGCGCGTCGCTTCTTTGCCAATGCGCAGGCCGTCGACCTCGATCAGCATCTCGGCCCCGGAGAACACGCCGGCGCCAAAGCCCAGCCCGTCGACCGCCGCCTGGTAGAAGTAGACGCCGGACTGGCTTTCGTCCGCGTCGGTTGTCAGGGTGATCTTCTGCGCTCCCTCGTCGACCGAGCTGACGGTGTACTCCTTCTGCAGCCCGTCCGCATGGACCAGGATCTTTTTTCCGTCCAGGGCGGTGGTAAGGGCGGTCCCTACACCGGTCACGAGGGCGCTGCCACTCGTCAGGGTCAGGGTCCCTTGTTCGCGCGTGATACCTGCCGCACCTGCAATGATCAGGTCGTCCTTCAAGTTGCGCACGTCGTAGTTGTAGGCCGCGTCGACCATGGCGTCGCCCCGGATCTGGTCAAGGGTCCAGCCCAGCAGGCGCTTGGCATTCACGAGCACGCGGTAGGATTCGATGAGGGACAAGTGCTCGGACAGCGTATCGACCGAGATCTTGGATGCCTGGTAGGCCTCGAGCGCCGTCTTCATCTCTGCGCGCCGGTCAGGCCCCAGGCTCAGGACCTTGAGGTTCAGGTTCTCTTCCTCGAGCACCGGGGCATTGGGACTGGAAGGCACTTTCTTGGTCTGGATCAGCTGGTCGCCATGCCCGTCCTGGAAGTTGATCAGGCCATGGCGGAATAGCAGCTGCAGCTCCTCGTGAACCGCGATCGCGTTGGCCTCGGTGAGCACCTTGTCCCCAGATGCGCCACCCACGAAGAACTCGGCCTCCGTCGTGTGAGTGTCGGTGTTCGGGGCGTGCATGCGCGGATCCGCGACCACCTGGCAGTAGCTGCGCATGTCCTCCACGGTGCCGGCGGCCAGCGCCCGGGCGATCAGAACCTCGTCGGCCGCAGGCGTCGCGCTGTCTTTCAGCACCACTTCCGCTGCATGGACTCGCCGCGTGTTGTACGGGCTGCCCGAAATGTGATGCGTTTTGGCCGCCCCGTCGGTCAGCGTGTAGCGGACGAAGACATACTTGTCCGCCACGGGATAGGTCTCCGTATGCTGGGCACTCAGGTGGATCCGCTCTCCCCCGCGGTAGGCCACGCCCACCTCGACCACCAGGTCCGTCGAGACCTTGGATGCCGCCAGCCCGGCGACCACGCCGTCCGAAAAGTGATCGGCGGCCAGGTTCAGGATCGCGGCGATCAAGGCGTCGCGGCTGAAGTTCTCATCTTCCACGGTCGGCTTGTCGCCGCTCACGAACAGGTACTTGTCCATCAGGACTCCACGAATTCCACACGGAAGGTTGTGTGCGCCGGCTTCTCCAGCGCAATCAGCTCCGTGATCCGTTCCTTCTCCGCATTGGTCATCGGCCCCGTGTGCTCGATCGACATCCAGAACTGAAAGCGGTAGTCCAAGTCGGCTGCGCTGTAGATCCGGTTCTGCCTGTAGGGGTCGTAGTCCTCGTCCGCCTGGTCCGCCGCCGAGAGGATATGCGACACATCGCGGTCCGCGAATTCGGACTGCTCCTCCTCCGACAGGATGATCCAACCCTGGGGGTCGTCGCGAAAGACGACCAGCCCAGCCAGGGTGTGGCCCAGCACATCCTCGACCAGGTACTGCATGCCGATCGCGGAGCCCACGAAACGCCGGCTGGCCGGCCAGGCCTGCAGACGGGCGCGCAGGGCCGCATCGTCTTCGCCGGCCAGCCTGCGGGTCCCCCGGTCCAGCGCATGCTTGTCCAGGTCCTGGCCGCGCTCACTGCCTGCGTAGTAGGCGTGTGATCCATCGATCTCCCAGACTGCGGCTCGCCGGCGCAGGGTCTGGATCCGGTCTTTCGCGGCATCCAGGACCTCGCCCAGTGTGTCCAGCAGCCCGCCCAGCACGCTGTTGTCCACGCGCCGGCGGACGTTGGGCAGAAGCGCCCACAGGTAGCGGCCGAGCCGGCTCTCCACCTAGACCTCCCACTCGCTCTGGTCGATGGGCGGAATGCTGCCCACTGCCTCGCCCGCGCTCTCATCGATGGCCGAGTTGACGTAGTTGCGCTTCTTCAGCGAGTTGGTGACCGTGATGCTCGCCAGGTTCAGGTACTCGGCGGGCGCGGCAGACAGGTCGCTGGTCGGTGAAAGAATCTGAACGTTGTAGACGCCGTCCACGTCCATGACAGTGGCGATCATGCGCGCCCGCACCAGGCTCTCGCCAAGCTGCAGGGCATCGCCGAAGGCTTCCAGCGCAGCCGTCACGGCCGCATTGACTGTTGTGGAGTCCGCAGTCGGAAACAGGGTCACCAGGACATCCACGTCGACCTCGGTGATCGTGGCACCCGTCACCTCGGTGACCGCGGTCAGCGGCTGGCGCGGGCGGATGTAGTCCTTCACGTCCAGCAGCAGCTGGGCGCTGGGCGCACCAGCCGTCCCCAGGATCACCACACCCACGGTTCCGGGGCCGTAGGGTGCCTCGTCCAGGACCATGGCGGCCTTCACCCCATCGACGGACATGGCCCACTGGTAGTAGGCGGTGCGGTTTCCCCCCACGCCCAGGGTATCCCACTTGGCGATCGCGCGCTCGCGGAAAGCCTGGTCGCTCTCGGGGTCCGCGCCTTCGGTGAGCAGGTAGGAGGTTTCGTCCACATCGACTTTTGTCACACCTTGGATTCCGGCAACGGGCGTCACGATCACGGTCACTGTGCCCGGCCCCACATTGCCAGCAGTGCCAACGGCCTCGGCGGTCCCCACGACTACGACCTCTGTCTCCCCGGTCAGCAGGGTGACATCGGCCTCGGTGACGAAGCG
>JAUIFJ010000050.1 GCA_030429345.1 bacterium
AAGGACGGTGCCAAGGACGGTGCCAAGGACGGTGCCAGGGACGGTGCCAGGGACGGTGCCAGGGACGGTGCCAAGGACGGTGCCAGGGACGGTGCCAAGGACGGTGCCAGGGACGGTGCCAAGGACGGTGCCAGGGACGGTGCCAGGGACGGTAGTTCAAGCGGACTTGCGGAAGAGGATTTCATTTCATTGTCAGCAGAGATTCCTTTTCCAACCGAAAGAATATTTCTTCTTTTGTTGAGGCTCGGAATCACTCACGCACGAAATCCAGGACTTTCATGGACACAGCCACCTTTGTCAACAATCTCAATTACGTCTTCGGAAACATGGGAATCACCAAGGCCCATGTAGCCAAGATGTGCGGCGTTTCCAAGGCAACGGTCAGTATGTGGCTCAGTGGGCGCAGGCCCTACAGGCAAAGCATCGAGACCATCGCCGAGTACTTCAGCGATCTGCTGTATCTCGATATCAGCGCCGCAGAGCTCATGCAGGAAGAGATTCCTGAATTGCTGCGCCGCAATGCCGTGAAACGGGTGCTTGTCCAAAAGCTGGTGCGCGATCTGCGCCAGATGCCCCTGGAGAACCTGGTGCAGGTCTCCGAGCAGGTCCAGGGCGCCGGTCCGGCGTCCAGGGACTGAGATTCCCGGTGAAGCGAGCGGACGACGGCGAGGATCCCTTTGTCGGACGCGAGGAGGTCCTGGACAGGCTTCTGGCCTTTCGCCGTGATACGGTGACTGCCGGTGACTGCCGGCTCTGTCTCGTCGAAGGCGAGGCCGGCGTGGGCAAGACCGCGCTAGCCGGAGAGCTGCAGGACCGGTGTGACAGATCCGAAATTCGCGTGATCCGTCTACGCGCCGAGCGCGACTCCACGTTCCTCGACTTGTCCTGGCCCGGTGCAGACAACCTGCCGGACGAGCGGATCCGTACGGAAGCCGAGGCCCTGCGACTGGCGGTCCGCATGCGGCGCTATTCCCGCCTGCGTGCCCACCTGATCCTGCTCGACGACGCGCAGATCCTGGATCCGGAACAGCGTCGACTCTTCGGCCAACTTCTGGAAGAATGCAAAGGCGCTTCCCTTCCCTTCATCTTGCTGGCACGCCCGCTGGCTGCAGGCCTCCGTGGCGAGTGGCTTGCCTTCCTGGAGCAGGAAATCCCGCTTCAGGGACTCCAGGTCGATGAGCTGGCCGTCTACTGGCGGATGCGCTTCGGCCAGGAGGGGGCCCCCGGCATGCTCGAAACCCTGCATAATGGAACGGCAGGAAACCCCAGCGCCCTGCGTGCCGTGCTCCAGGCGGCCATTGCGGCCGGAGCCATCCACTATGATGAGCTGTGCGCCTGTTGGCAGATCGCCGGTTTGGCGGGGGCCCTTCCGGACCTGATCCGAAGAGCGCGCGAAGGGGTCGTGCGGCCCTTGCTGCAGAGGCTCGACAAGAAGCAGGAAGCGGATCTGGCGGATCTGTCCGTGCTGGGCGAACAGCTCAGCCGAGAGGCGGCGCTGGGCATCTGTTCCGGTGAGCGCCTTGAGGCGCTTGTAGCACGCGGGCTGTATCGCGAGATCCTCCGCGCGCCGGAAGCCTTCGATCGGCGGGAAAGCGGATCTCCGACCCTGAGATTGTGTCACAGCCTGCTGCTGCCGCACCTGGAAGACCGGATCCGGCTGGACGCGATCCGCGTGCTCGCTCTCCTGGCCACTGCGCCGCCCTTGTACAACAGCCGGGTCCACCGCTACCTGCTGAAGCTGTGTGACGCGGATCTGCCGGCGCAGGCCCCGCCGCGCGCGATCCGGCTGCTGATCGATGACGCGACCCATTTGCAGCGCAGTGCGGACTGGCCGCTGGGGATTGCCCTGTGCGCCCTTGCACGAAGGCTGCTGGAGCCGCTCAAGGAATCCCTGGGAGCGGAACGATGGGCCGGACTTCAAGCCCTGAGCCTGCACATCGAGCTGCAGCTGCGCAAGCGCCATCCCGAGGAAGAGGGATTCAAGGTGGCCCTGGAGCAGCTGCTCCAGCTGTGCCAGGAGCGGCCGAAGGAAGAGCTGATGCAGCGCTACCTCCTGCGTGCCTTCGTTCACCGCAACAGAGCCCAGATGCGCCTGGACTGGGAGGCGGCGCGCGCATCCTGGGACGAGATCTTCTCCTATGTCACCCGCCGCAAGGAACTGCGCCTGGGCCTGACCTGGGCGGGTCTTCTGTGTGACATCGCCCTGATGGCCGGATTGCATCGGGATCGAGAGGCCAGCCTGAGAGTGGAGAGTGAGACGCGGGCCCTGCTGTCCCGGGACGACCTGCCAGAAAGGGTTCGCGGCATGCTGCACTATGCAGAACCTCACCAGCTCTACCTTTTTGACACGTCGGAAGAGCTGGACCGCCGCCGGAAACGGCTGCGGGAGTTGGGGGGCATTCTGGACAACCGCAATGGCACCTGGCTGACCATGCGCCTGCTCTTCCTGTGCGACACGGGCGATCTCGAAGGAGCCTTCGCCCTGTGGGAACACGCCCGGCCGCTGCTGGAGGAAACCGGGCTCGAGCGCAACCTGCTCAACGGCCAGTCGGGCATCCTCCGCCTGCTGGCCATGCGCGGAGAAGCGCCCGAGACGCTTCAGCGGGAGTTGCAACGGCTGGAGACGCACCCCCTGCTGGGAGAGGACCCCGACCTTCTCCCCCTGTTCCGGGACACGCGGATCTTCTGCGACCTGCTGGAGGGGCGAGACGACCCCCTGCTCCCGGGGGAAGAAAAGGGCCTGCTTCCCGCCTTGGCCGTGATGGCGCGGGACCGTGTCGCGGGCTTGGCCCTCTTGCCCGTATACGGAGCGCGACCGGAGCAACTGGAGAACCTGCGCGCCCTGGGGGCAGAGGAGGGATTCCGCAAGGCCTTCCGCCGTCTCTGCCGTGCGCCGCTTCTGGGCATCGAGGATCTGGTCCTGCCTCAGGTCCTGCGCGGAGTGCTGGACCAGATGGTTCTGCCGCCTGCCTCGCGCAGCGCACTCAAGCAGGACCTGTGGAAAGCCTGGCAAGTCCGGCTGAAATGGCTTGCCGAGCGGAACTGCTGGCCCAGGATCCAGCGCCTCTGTGAGCTGCTGCAGGGCTGGGCGCGACCGGGCGAACTGGCATCCTGGATGGATCACAGCCGCCAGGGACGTCGTCGCCAGCCGACCCTGGCCGTTCCGGTCAGTGAAAGGAGGCGCATTCGGCTCGAGCTGGGCGGCACCTTCCGCCTGATCGGCGAGGAGCGGGAAGAACGCTCGCTTCGGGGAGCCCGTGTGCGGACACTCTGCGGGCTGCTTTCGGCCGTCGAGATCCTGGGTCGTACACTGGAGCCGGAAGACTTCGCCCTGTTGGCTTCGGGTCGAGAAGATGACCTGGCGAAGGCCCGCAACATCCAGTACGTGACGGTGCATCGACTGCGCGAGGCCCTGGGGGTGGATGTAATCCAAACCGACGGGGAGCGTCCGCGCTGGAACCCGCGCCGCATCCAGGTGGATGTGGTCGAGGCCTGGAACCAGCTGAACGAGGCGGCCCGCCAGGCGCGGAGGGAAGTCTACTTCCTGGCGCACGAAGCCCTGAACTCCGCCCGCAAGGTCCTTTTTGCCGGCGAGGCCTTTGCCGGCCTGGAAACCGAATTCTTCGACGCCCTGCGCGAGGACCTGGCCGCCACGCACCGCCGTGTGACAAGTGATCTTGCCCGTCGCCTGGAGCGGGAAGAGGATCCGGACGGCGTGATCCAGGTGCTGCAGCCATGGATGGAAGCCTATCCCGACGACGAGGAGCTGGGCGACCTGCTTTGCCCCGCGCTTGAAGCCCGCGAACGGCACGGGGAAGCAGAAACCCTGCGCCGCCGCATGCGCGGTTCAAGGGACTAGCTTTCTTTCCCCCTTCCGTGACTCATGGTGTTTCCGCCCGAAAAAGACCGGGGCCGGCACACGCATGTGCCGGCCCCGGCCGGGGGGTACTTCCTGATGGAAGTCGAGACTACTTCAAGTCAGTTCGCAGGATGGGATGCTTCGTCTTCGCATCGAAGGCAGGCAGATCCTGGAAGAGGTCGCCGATCTTCGTGTTGGCGGGAACGTCCGCTCCCACACTGGCAGAAACGACCCAGCCGTCGGTATCCACGCCGTATACCCGCAGGAAGCCCATGTCGAGCATGCCAACGGCGTGGTAGTTCAGGTTCAGGTTCGTCAAGTCGGTCTGTGCGACACCGAAGCCGACGAAGTACATGTTGTCCGCATACTCCAGCACGTAGTGGTCGATCTCCAGCGGATCCCCGTTGACATCCTCGGTCACGGGCGTCCACTGGGCATTGACGATCGCCAGGCCGGCGCTGAAGTCGACCGGGGTCATCGTCAGGTCGGTGATCTGGGCCGGCTCGCCCGGGGCGTTGAAGCGGATGCGGTAGGTCGCGTCCTGTCCCAGGTCGACGCTGCCGGTCTTGTAGACGGCCACGCCGTGCCAGCCGGTGACCGTGGCGCTGAAGCTGCCGGTCTCGTCCTGTCCGCCGCCGTTGCTGTTCAGGTGCACGACGTTCGTGTACATCTGGACGTAGTCCAGGCCGGCCGCGTAGACGGCAATGCCGAGGTCCGCGTTGCCCGAATCGATGCCCAGGGTCAGGTCATAGCTCGACCCGGCGGTCAGGTAGACGGCGAAGGCGTCCACGATGTTGTTGCCGTTCATCGCGAAGGGGCCGTTGGGACCGGAGGTGGACAGGTTGGCCTGGCGGGTGGAGAACTCGACCACGTAGTCGCTGGTCGAGGGATCCGCCGGATAGGTGCTGTGGTGGTTGATGCCGACGTCCTTGACTCCGTTGGTCACGTAGTCGTTGATGCCCACCAGGACCGTCTCCCCGTCGGCGCCGATCGTGTTCGCCTCCGGATCCAGCAGGGCCGTATTGTCGGTCGCGTGGTAGTCATAGGCATGGATGTTCAGGCCCGACGAGGCGTCGACAGGCACGGCGGCCATGAAACTCCAGCTGACCGGCAGGCAGGAATAGCCGTGCTGCATGAAGTTGCCGCCGGGGGTAGTGGGCGCTCCCGTATCACGGTAGTTCGGGGCCGCGCTGCGGACCATCGGGCTCTGGCTGCCGATGGCGTAGGGCTCGACCACGTAGCGTTCCCAGGCACTGTTGTTGAAGGGCGAGCAGCTGCCGGCCAGGTCGTGGGGTTCGACGATTTCCTCGTTGACATCGATGTGTACACCCAGTTCGTGACGGCCGCCGAGAACCATGCCGATCGTGCGGTTGTTCGTGTGCAGTGTCACACCCGCACCGAAGGCGGAAAAGTCTCCGGTCAGGAGGCGCTCGGGACCATTCAGGGAGAATCGGGTATTGCTGCCGCTCTGGAAGGTGGCGAAGCCGATGTTGGTGTAGCCGGCGTCCACGTCCAGCACGCCTTCCTCGATCAGCGGATCCGTGATACCGATGGGATCGGAATCGTTGCGCAGGGTGAAGGGATTGTCGGCGCCGCCGTAGATGCCGTGGGTCAGGTCGCCCATGGTGGGCAGGCCCCAGATGAAGTTGTAGCTGGCGCTCAGGGGCACGTCGCTGAGGGCGTCCTTGGCGATGACCACGCAATGGAATCCTGTTTCAGTCGGCGTGAAGAGGATTTCCTCGGAGTCGCCGGGACCGCCGCTGTTGAAGGTGCCCTGGGCGAGGCTGCGAGTGAAATACTCCTGGCTGGGTCCGTAAATGAAGACCGCCAGGTCGGCCGAACCGCTGCAGACTTCGAGCAGGATCTGGATCTGCTCGCCGTCGGTCAGGTTCAGTTCGAAGGCGTCTACCAGCTCGTTGGCATCCAGGCTGCCGCTGACCTCCAGGATCGGCGCACTGGTGGGTGTCGACAGGTACGAGCTGCCGTCGCCTTCGAAGACATAATTGGAGTTGGAGTCGTTGGGATTGAGCACGCCGACACGATCCATGTCGCTGCCGCCGTTGGCGTTGGTGCCGACGAAGTCGACCAGCGTGCCGTAGCTGCTGCTCGCGACGTTTGCGCCGAAACCGGTGGTGGCCGTGACACCTTCCGCGTGTCCGCGGATGTCATAGTTGGTCGAACCGTCCGTCGAGGCGGCCGCGTAGACTTCCCAGAAGCCGGGCAGATCCCCGCCGTTGTAGAAGCCGTCGCAGCTGTACCAGAAGTAGTTGGCGGGAGCACGCTTGGGGCCGCGGCTGTAGACAACCGGCGAGTCCGGCGTGAAGGTCGTGCCTTCCCAGACGTACTCGTGATACGAGTCGTTGTTCGTCTCGCTGCCTTCTTCCAGGGCCGTCAGGTCGTCGCAACGCTGGCTGACCATGTGCCGGCCGCCGCGCACCTGGTGGCCCCATTCGCGGACGAAAGTGAAGGTATTGGGGTTGAGGTCGCCACTGTAGGTCGCCCAGGTAATCAGCGCATCATCCCGGTAGTAGCCGGAACGAGCAGGATTCGCCGCGCTGTAGAAGCTGCTGTTGATCCACTTCCAGTCGATGTAGGTCGTCGCCGGAGCCGGGGCGAGTGCAGTAGCCGGGATCTCGCCGTCCGGGGCGGCCGTCGTGATCTTGGGCACGATGTCCGCGTCCCAACCACTCACATAGGGCTCCAGATCCGGAGCCAGGATGCCCATCATGTTGGGCAGCACGCTGATCTCGCGGGTGAAGTCCGAGTTCTGCGGAGTGCCGTTCTTCTGCAGCCGGCTGCGCAGGGTCGCCGCGCTCGGGTATGCGCCGGCGCCGCTCTCGTAGCGGTGGATCAGCGCCAGCGAAGCCATGGTGCTGGCGACGATCGGCGTGGCGCTCGAGGTGCCGCTGAAGCTGAAAGTATACTCCTGGGAGCAGTCGCCGGGATCGCCGTCGAAGCGATTGCCGTAGCCGAGGGTCTCGACGCCCTCGCCCCAGCCGTATACGTCCACGCGGGAACCGTGACTGGTCCAGCACATGGGATCGTGGGAGTTGCCCTGGCTGCCGGCGCCGATGACCACGGCGTCGGAATCGCGGAACCAGCGCTGGAAGGCGTTTCCGTATACGCCGCTGTCCAGGTCCATGCTGCCGTTGCCGGCGGCCTGGGCGCAGAAGATGCCGTTGGCGCTGTTGACGGAGATCGCGTCGAAGTTGTCGGTCCAGTACTCCATGGCAATGTACTCGAACTGACCGCAGTTGCAGGTGCAGGTCGTACCCTGGGTCGGGCCGGGAGCGTGGACTTCGATCAGGTAGGTCTCGCCGAGAATCAGGCTGTTGCCCGTTTCGGCGATGGCGTTGGAAATGTCGGGATAACTGACGCCGCTGGTGTTGGCCCAGTCGCGCGCCGTGGCCCGGGTGTCGTGAACCATGCCGGTCACGCCGAAGCCGTTGTCGCAGGCATGCATCACGCCGACGACGGCGATGCCGTGGTCGCCGATTCCGCCGTTGTCGTTGTAGATCGTGAAGTTGGTGTCCATGTCCTCGTGATCGGGGCACCAGCTCTGCTCAATGTCCTGGATCCAGTAGCCGGAGGTTCCGTCGCCGTAGGTGCTGAAGTCCCAGGCGTACTGCATGCCCACGCCTTCCGGCGCCGGGTCCATGTATTCCTGCTGGGCTTCGTAGTCGCCGGTGGTGGGCGCGACATCGGAGTTGCACACGGCCTCCTCGGCCAGGGGCGAGAAATGGCAGGTCTGGATCAGGTCGACGTCCAGCAGGTCCAGCAGCAGCTGCTTCGGCTGGGCGATGTCTTCGCTGAGTTCAAGGGTGTAGTAGTTGTTCATGTCGGCCAGGTCGATGCCGCTCAGCCTCTCGCCGCGGTCGACCCAGGCGTCCACTTCCTGCTCGCTCAGGCCGTAGATCGTGCGACGCAGCTTGGCCATGGGGTATTTCTTGAGGAAGGCCTCGAAGGGAGCCATGCTGTGGCCCTCCAGGGAAACGAGCCTTCCGTCGCGCAGGCGCACGCGGGTCTCTTCGGAGAATTTCAGGACGACGTGGCGCGTGTTCACTTTTTCCGGCGAGACCAGGTCCACGTAGTGGTCGCGGGGCAACAGCTGGTTGCGCTGTTCCAGGCTGTAGTCGTGCAGGGCCAGTGCCGGGGCCGCCAGAGCGGCGGCAAGGGTGGTCGTGATCAGAATGCGTTTCATCGGTTCACCTCCACGGCATCGCCGCTCTGCTTGAGGTCGCCCGTCGCGGTCTGCTGTGTGACAGGGCTCGAAGCGCTCTTCCTCGGCGAGGCCTTCAGCTGGGGCGAGTCGGCGCGCTTTTGCGCGTCGCTCAGGACCGCTTCGCGATCGGCGGAAATGGTGACGGGTGCCTGCATCTGGCGCAGGACTTCCCTCAGGTTTTCGGCACGGAACTCATCACCGGCAGCGATGGCTTCCTGCAGCAGCAGCTGGCGCTCGGCCAGGTCATTGGCCAGGCGCAGGTCCTGCATCTCGTTCTCGAGGGCGAGAATTTCGGCATTGTCGTCGCTGGCCAGCACGCGAGCCTCCAGGGCGCTCCACTGCGACTGGAAATCGGCGCGCAGGGCGGCGACAGCAGGAGAAACCTGGTCGGCGATGCGCAAGGGCATGCCGCTGGCCGGCTCCACCTCGGCGATGGCCGCCTGGCGGACGGTCGTGTCTTCGACGCGATTGTAGGTATGATCCCCTTCGCGGTCGTGGCCTTCCTCATCGGGCGCGGCCCAGGCCAGTCCGGCCAGGGCGCCGCAAAGGGCCATGCAAATCAGTTTCTGCTTCATCTTAGTTCACCTCCACGGCGTTCTTCTGGACGATGGGCTGGACGTCCTGCTCGCCCTGGCTCAGGCCGGCCTCGGCCCGCTCCTGCACCGGGGTTTCCAGGCGATCGATGCGAAGCTGGATCTCGCCGGCCAGGTCCCCGTGGCCGGTGGCCAGGTAGGAATCGCGGGTCACGCGCAGCTCGCGCAGACGGAACTGCTGCATGGCGGCGTTGAACTCGCTGCGGCGTTCGACCAGCTCTTCCCGCGTGCCCCATTCGAAATTCTCCTGGAATGCGGCCCTTTCCTCTTCCAGCCCAAGGAGTTCAAGCTGTGCAGAATCGGTCAGCTGAACCTGCTGGGATTTGATTTTGAGCTGCTTCTGCTCGATGCTCAATCCCTCTGCCTGAACAGCGGAGGCGATGAGCAGCAGACTGCAAAGCAGCGCACTCAGTGCTTGTTTGACCATGATTGCTCCTTCTAGATGTGTTGCCTGGCGCGGATCCGGAGTGGGTCCTCGCCTTTCAATGGATTGTTTCTATACGTGTTGCTGTCGTGTCTCTCTGAATGGTGCAGCAGCGGTCTCTGGTCTCCAGGATCGATCGGGATTGGTGCAGTTCCTTCTGACAGAAGATGCTGGACAGCTATTGCTGGAAGAATGACTTGCCGCCCCATCCGGGCAACCGGCGCGGGGGGGAGCCGGACAGGCAGGACTCTGTGCAAATCCCGTGGCAGAATTCTCGCTGAGTGAATTCCATCCGACAGTCCCGCATGCCCGGCCTCGGGTCATTCTTCCGCCCGTTGGTCCCCCTGCTCCCCTGGTGATCGCTGTTTCTTCTCCTGCCCCTGATCCTGCTTCCGGCGGTCCCGAAGAACCAGCTCGCGAAAGCGGCTTTCATAGGCCTGCAGTCCGGCGACGAAATCTTCCCGCCGCAACTCCCATTCCGTGCTGGCGCCCCAGTCGAAGCTGCGGATGAAGACTCGCCGTTCCTCCAGCGTGCCTTCCAGCTCGGCACGGATGCCGGCGTCGCGCACTCGCAGGGGACCGCCTTCCAGGCCTGTCTCCTGCGCCTGCCCGGCGGAACGCTTTCCGTCCTTCGTCTTGTCCGCCACGCGGCTGCTCCTTCCTGGGACCCCATTGTTCACGGGCCAAGAATAAGCGCGGAGCCTTTCAGTTCGGGACGGCTCTTCTTTCAGTTGAGAATTTTTCGAGAAATCAGCTTTGAAAAGGTATCCGGGGTCACAATCGGGGAAGGGCGGAGAGAGAAAACGGGCCGGCAAGCGCCGACCCGTTCTTCGTGGGCAGGTGTTTCGGATTCTAGATCATCACGTTCCAGCCGCGCGTGTCTTCCCGGGTGCCGTACTGGATGCCGGTGATCTCGTCGTAGAGGCGCTGGCCGACCTCGCCGATGGCGAAGTTGTTGATGGTCTATGTTTGATCACCAATGGCACCCTAATACATTGATTTTGGCGATCTGATCTGGCAACTTTTACTCAAATAGAGATGTAATGAGGATTCTCTGAATGATCGATGAGTCACGCATTAAAAGCATCGAGAAAATGCTTGAAAGCGATTCTTATACTGATTTGCACGTGAATTTCGAAGAACTGCTGCAAGAAAACCGGACAAGGGAACAATTTGACCCACAAATTGAAGCCAGACTTTTTGTAGCCTATTTTAAGCGCCTCAATGCAATTAGAACAGCCTCACACTCTGATGTTAAACACTGTATACAATTTTGCAGATTAACCTCGAAGATGTATGGAAACTCGACCAGACAGTATGCCCAGGCATTATCGGCTTATGGCACTATTGTAAGCTTTCTTGGGAAAACGGAATTGCAGATTAGACTCCTGCAAAGAGCCAAAACACTACTTACTGACACAAAATTTGTCGATACACTCGTTGGTGTTCTAAATAATCTTGCGAGTGCAAGTTTGGAGCTCGGGAATGTGCATAATGGCGAGAAGTTTTTACGACTTGCATTGAAGCAAGTAGAGTCATGTAATAATTTTCCAAACAAAGAGTTTGAAGGGAATGTTATTGCGAATCTTGGAATTCTTCTTTCAAATAGGGGTAGAAACCAGGAAGCTATTACGCTTTTAAATAGAGCCCTGGAGCTTAGATGTTCAGTATTGGGGCGAAGGCACATTGATGTTGGGTTCACTTTATTTAGCATAAGTCAGTGTTTTCAACGTATGGAAGATCGTGCCAGTGCCAGAAGAACAATTGCTGAGTCTATTGAGATACTGAGGGCAGCTCTAGGCAGTAAAAACATTCGAATATTGGGTGGCTTAACCCAGTTAGCGGGTGTGCTAATTTCACTTCACGATTATGTAGCCGCAGATATGCTACTGCGTTATGTGGAAACTCAGTCAAAGCAGATGTTTCCTTACGCTCATTTGCATTTGTATCGGGTATACATAGAAATGGGTCGAATGTACGCAACAATTAATTGCCATTCAATGGCTGTTGATTTCTTCGAGAAATCATTAGAAGAGCTTAGCCAGCTTGGAGATAGTAGAACTAAGGCTGCTAATGTTGCCAGATTGCACTTGGGCAAGTCCAAATTCCACGTAGGGGCTTTTCTAGAAGCAAGAAGAATACTTGAGGATGGTAGACAAATCGCAAAGGAAGCAATTGGTAAACAATCTGTTTATGATGTTTACTCCCTTTTGCTGTTAGGTAGTATTGCTGCCCACCAAAACAAATTTGACAAATCTCGCGAAGTCTATTTGGAATCAATCCTGCTCTGTAAGAAACTTAAATTAGATAATTCTCTAAATCGTGATGGACAAATTGGATACGCAAACTGTCTTGCAAACGAGGGCAGGTACGCGGAAAGTGCAAAAATAATTGAAAAGCTGTTGTATGCTAGGAGGGCGCAGTCGGCGGTAATTTCAACAGATGTTGCAAGTTTAAATTTCAGGTTGGCAGAATTATATGTGAAATTGAATCTACAAGACAAAGTCAATGAACATTTTAGGAGGTCTCTAGAATTATTATGTGCGGTAATAAAAAAATTGGCAGAAGCTTTCTCTGACTTTGAAAGCTTGAATACATCGGCAATTCTCCATTACTTCCGTAGTTGCTTACTAGCAAGTTATAACACAGAAATCCCCCTGGATCATAATACAATTATAGATCTTGTTCGGACGAAAGGCGTTCTGGAGCAGGCAAGGGCTGGTCTAATTGGATTCCAAAGTTCGAACGAGCTTGACATGGAAATGATCAGTTCAAGCTCAACGAATGCAAGGAGTGCAGAAGATGTTTCGGAACATCCTTCCAATGGCGATTTCAATGATTGCCCAATAGAAAGTTCAAAGAGCATCATAGTAAGTTACCTTTCATTTGATACTCGCCAAAGTCATGTCAATGTTAAATCTCTATTCGAACACCGCGAGAAGGCCGGCTATACTGCGGTAATTAGCAATGAGAATGACGAAGTATTGGATGTCATTTATCTAGGTAGTAAAAGTGTTATTGAAGATTGTATTGAACAGTGGTTAGCATGTTGTACTTCAAATTCAGCTGTACTTGATCCAGGGAAGCGTCTCAGAGAGTTACTCTGGGACCCTGTTTCAAGATACTCGAATGGTGTTGATCAAGTGTTTGTACTGCCTGATGGCATGGTGACCTATGTCAATTTTGCGACCTTAGTCGCCAAGAATGGCAATTTTCTTATTGAAGAAGGTCTACTATTTCACTCAATTAATGCGCTTTCGGATTTACATAGATCAACAAGTGAGGATGTAGCCGGCAATGGAGCTCTTCTGGTTGGCGATCCAGACTTTAGTTTCGAATTTCCAGCACATTCGAATGATACTGATCAAGAAAAAATGGGAAACATTCTGGAAGAAATGGCTGAGGAGACTTTTGGAGGCAAACATCAGGATGCAAAAATGGGTAATGAGTCGGAGTTTGGCCTAACTTATCGATCGGCAATTTCCAGCGAACTTTGCAGATTACCTGGTACAGCTGACGAAGTCACTTATATACAACGCAAGATCAAGGCAAATTGGAAGAATGCAGCAATTCACGTTTTAACTGGTTCGGCTGCTGCTAAAGACGCGGTTTGCGCCTTGTCACCTGGAAAAGAAATCCTTCACTTTGCTACACACGGATATACAACAACAGCTTACAGAGCAGCGCAAGAGCTTGCAGCGAATCCAGCAACTACACCAGTGGGTGCTTCAATCTACTTTGGTAACGCAAATCCAATGAAACAAGCTGGGTTGGCCCTGGCCGGCGCATCTGCGAATTCAGGATTGTCAGTCATAGAACGGCAATCTCTTCTTTCGGCAGAAGATATCTGCCAACTTGATCTCCGTGGCGTTCGGTGGGCAGTTTTATCCGCATGTGAAACAGGGTTAGGGAGGGCCGTCCATGGGGAGGGTGTGTTTGGCTTAAGGCGAGCATTCAGAACAGCGGGTGTAAAAACAACAATAATGAGTTTGTGGAAGGTGGAAGACCGATTTACACGGAAGTGGATGGCCGAACTATATTGTGGTCGATATGATCATGGTCTCACTACAATAGAAGCCGTTAACAGTGCAACATTGAAAGTGTTGCAGTACTGCAGGAAGAACAACATAAGTGTAAATCCTTTTTATTGGGGTGCATTTATTGCGGCAGGAGATTGGCAGTAGCTGGCCTTGCACCCAGACTAGAAATTGTTCAATTTTCAGGAGAGCTTACGAAGCCATCAGGAAATTATCCTCAATTGTATTTCAATAATCTTACAATCCGCGTCCATCTTTAGCTCTTCCCCCGCAACAAGAGGTATCAACTCAAATCGATAAAGGCCTGGTTCCATTGGCGGCACATTCACATAGTTCAGTACAAGGAAATCCTGCGAATAGTTTTTCCGTGAGCAGACCATGCTCGCTAAGAGCTTTTCTTCCAGGTATACATCCACTTTCAGCTCGTCGGCATCCTCCCAGTGGATAGGGGCCAAAATCAGATTTACAATCGGCGCATTCGGGTCGACGATCTGAATGCGATGATGTTGTTCTCCGCGCAGTACCGGCCCGGGGACAAGTTGTGGATGGATAGAAAACCCGGAAGGCAGGCGTTCTCCAAGCGCCTTGAGCAGGGTCTTCCCGGCATCGGCACCCTGATCAATCAGTTTCCCAAGACGACCTTGCTCGGCCAGTTGTTCTGCCGGTGCCGGATCCGGTGAAAGCTCTGGCTTGAATCCTGCGTCGATCAGGCGTTGGCGGCACTCGATTGAACTGGCAAGGTGCTTTCCGACGATTTCCCGTTCCAGTTTGACCAGGCCCCTGCTTGCCGCATCCCAGTTATCGAGGATGACATCTGGTATGTGCGTCGCAAGTTTTTTTTCGGCCTGTTCTTTTCGGAAAGCCACCCAGAATCCGTTGCATATCGGATTCTCTTCGACTAGCTCATCAAAGCGATTTCGCTCTTGATCGTCGATGGTCTCGAAGAAGCGGGACAACATGCGGCTACGAAACCAGCGGATGTCTTCAGGATTCATGCATTGCCCCTTTAGAGGAAGTCGCCCAGGCCATCGGCGAAAGCAAGTTTCAGGTTCTTCATACAGCGTGACCACTTCTGTCGCAGGGAATCATAGGTGATGTTTTCAAGCATTTGGTCTTCATGGATCTGCTTCAAGCCAGCCCCCTTCAGAATCAGAACTGCAATCTGTCTGCAGCTGACTCCCTTGGACTTCTGCTGTGCATCATGCTTCTCGAAGAACGACATAACGGCAAAACGTATACGATCCGCTCTATCTCCGGTATCGCAAAGGGCGTCCAGCGGATTCTTTTGGCTCATGTCCACAAACTGATCCTCTTCCGGCAGCTCCAGATCTTTCTTGCCGCGGGTCCGATTCATGGAGCGGAAGAAATCTCCCAGGCGATTCTTGGCAATCTCAATTGCATAGCCGAAAGGGTCATCGATTTCCTGGTCCTGGATTTTCTTCCAAAGTGTAACGAGGACATCCTGGCACAGGTCATCCGTATGAGCGGACAGGTTCTGCAGCCTGCCGCGCAGGAATTCCTGTACGCGTTGAACAAGCGCAGGCCAGTCCAGATCATCCTTATGGTGCATCTCCACTCCATGCAACGCGCCGGAGCAGGGCTGTCCGGCGTAGGGGTTGTTCTTGAAATTGAAATGTGACGAAGATCACAGCTGATTTCAACTTGATCCTCCGGCACTAGTAGGCATTCCGCATCCTCAGCAGTCTGTCTACCCATCGCAAGCAGTGGCAAAGGCAATCAAGTCGACAAGAGTTTGAAAGAACTTGCTCTTCTTCTACCAGTCACTGTCACAGAGCTGTTAAACCAACAACCTGCTTTGTAGCGCTCGCCCAATCGTTCTGCCTGGGCATAGCTTCTGAAATGCAATCAATTTCAATTGTGGCTGGAGGAAAGATGAGACACGCAGTTTCTGCATGGTTGTTGGTGATTTGTGTCCACATGGTGGTTTCAACATGCCAAGCATTTGATTTTGGAGAGGAAACAATTCTTGCCGGACAAACGGTGGACCCCCGCTGTGTTCGGCTTGCGGACATGAATGATGATGGGCTAGCGGATGTAGTTGTTACTTCATCTGGCAACAATACTGTTTCCTGGTTCAGAAATCTTGGTGAAGCCAATGGCTTCAGCTCCGGGATTATCATCGAATCGGAATACCTGTACCCCGATGCTATAGAGTGTAATGACCTGGATTCGGATGGTGATGTCGATGTGCTGGTTGCGTTTCGATTCAGCAACAGAGTGTCGTGGTACGAGAACATGGATGGTGCAGGGAATCAATTCCAAGAACATGTAGTATCTGACGTACTTGATCAACCCACTGCAGTGCATATTGCGGATATGGATAGTGATGGAACAATGGATGTTATTGTGGCTTCGGACTATATCCAGAATCTGGTCTGGTTCCCGAATGAGCAGGGAGATGGCGAATTCAGCTCGTTGATTGGAATTGCGCTCAATTCATATTCGGAGCGGATTTACGCTTGTGATATCGACAATGACCAAGGAATGGATATCCTCTCTGTTTCCTTGCAAACCGACGAGGTTCGCTGGTACAAGAATTTTGGTGGTCAGGGCCAATTCTTTACAGATCACCTCATTGCAGAAATTGGGGGTCCCACGAGCATTCAGTGCGTCGATGTTGACAACGATACGGATCTGGACATCGTTGTGGCGGGGACATACAACGACGAGGTGGTCTGGTATCAAAACCTGGATGCTCAAGGAACATTCAGTGAAGAGATCGAAATCACTGATTCAGTTAATAATCCCTGGGATCTTCAATGCAGGGACATGAATGATGATGGCCATGTAGACATTGTCGTGCTGTCCAATTCGGACTACACTGTGGAGTTGCTTCTGAACTCAGGTTCAAATGGTGTATTCGGAGAAGGCGTTAGCATTGCCACCATCGACACGTTCTATCGTTCTATGGACGTATCTGCAAGTGGGCAAGGGAATTCTCCAGTAGTAGCGACTATTGCCAGCAATAACATTGTAGCGTTCCATTCGGAGTTCGAAGGTTCTTGGATGACTCGGGAGATAACCTCGAGTGCAGAAGGAGTAAGAATTGCCGTAAGTGCAGACATGGATCAGGATGGAGATCTGGATGTGATCGCCTCGTCCAATGAGGAAGAAAAGCTCCTTTGGATGTCCAACCTGGATTCGGCTGGGCGCTTTGGACCTAGTCACGATGTGCCCCTGGAGTGGAATGACCACTTTAGAGCAGTGGCAGTCGCTGACCTGGACGGGGACCAGGACTTGGATGTGATCGGAGCAGGCTTGGACTTGAAGTGGTTCCGGAATGAAAATGAGTCCGACGAGTTGACCTTTGTTGAAGAGTTGGCATCCGGACTTGGATACATAGAAACTATTATCCCGATGTTCATTAACGGAGATGACAGTGTGGATCTCCTGCTGCGGGTAGGGTCCAATAATGCTATTGGTTGGCTTCCGAATCTGGATGGTCAGGGCAGTTTCGGATTGTTTCAGGTAATCGCAACTTTCGATGTAGGACATAACTCACTCAAGTGCGCGGATATAAATCAGGATGGGTTGTTGGATGTCGTTGTTGGTACAAATGATGGGCTGTTTTGGATCGAGAACCTTAATGGTCAGGGAAGTTTTGGCGAAGCGCAGACGATTGCCGATGCAAGTGTTGGAAAAATTGAGGTGATACGTATTGATGACGATGATTTTCCGGATGTCGTTGCAGGTTTGGGCAGAGAAATGCACTGGTATCGAAATCCTGGCACCTCCGGGGGGATCTGGATTGATGCGGACATTCAACCAGACCTAATGGGTTTAGGAAGCACTCAAAACATCATAGGAAAAGATTTGGATCTTGATGGTGATACAGATCTCGTCGTTTCCTGGGGCGGAATTCGTGATCCAGATCTGGCTGATATCCTGCTGTTCGAGAACGAAAACGGAAATGGAGACTTTGGTGCATACGAATCTGTTCCTGTTGAAGTAGAAAATATCAGTGACCTTGAAGTCGCCGATATGAATGGAGATGGACTTCCGGATCTCTTGCTTTCTTCTAGCAGCAGTAGCCAAGTCGTTTGGGTCAGGAATGAAGGTCCGGTCAGCATTGCACCACGTCAGGAATATGAGTCGCGTCCCAATAGTGTGGTTCTTGAACCTGCATTCCCCAATCCTTTCAATCCTGCGACGAGAATTCCGTTTCGCATCTCATCTATTGCCAAGGTTCAATTGGATCTATATTCGGTAAATGGGAGAAGAGTCAAGAGCCTGGTTGATGGAGTGTTGCCTGCAGGGCAACATGCAGCCTTTCTGCAGGCAGATGGCCTTGCGAGCGGGGTTTACTTCGTGACTCTTCGATCCAATGGGGTGCAGCAATCACAGAAAATTCTGTTGCTAAAGTAAAAACTTAACCAGGCTCGGAGATTTGGCGCTGCAGTGTTGCACAAATTTTTGTGTGATGCTGCAGCGCCGTGAGGAGCAAAGCGTTGGCATGCCGATTCTAAGCCACCCCGGCTCTAGAAAGTTGATCTTCTGTTATTCTGCCTACTCCTTTCGTTGTTGCGTCGCATAGTAAGGCATGCGGAGGATCTTCGTAGCGTCAAGTCCAAAAGTGTGTGCAAATTCAACCGGCCTTCCGTAGTGACAGCATTTCAAGTAGTTCAGGATTAAGGTAGCGGCGCTCACTCCGCCATTCTTCATCCTGCTCAACGGTCAGCGCTGTGATAAGTCGCAGCAGACTGGCGCTGTTCGAGAAGATCCCCACCAGACGAACACGGCGACGAAGT
>JAUIFJ010000014.1 GCA_030429345.1 bacterium
GGCTGGAGCTGGAACTGCACCGGGCAGCGCAGGACGAGCGCAGCGAGTTCCACTCATTCATCCTGGACTTCGAGGGCCGGGCGGCCGAGATGCCGAAATCGGTCCAGATCATCCGGGCGTTGATCCGCCCGCTGATCACTGTGCTCGTGGTCTTCGGCTACCTGTGGGGCTTTCTGCACCCGCAGGACGGCTTCACTCCCGACCAGATGGCCATGCTGCACACCTGGGGGCTGCTGATCCTCGGCTTCTGGTTCGGAGAACGGGCGCTGAAGAACCTGGGGGCCAACTTCAAGTTCCTTGCGCCCAAGGGCCAGCAGGACTGAGATTTGTGTAGCTATCAAAGCGTTTGAATGTCAACGGTATTCATCCGAAATCGCTTCAAAATGGCCGAATTCGTGTACCTATGCGCAGCTCAATCACTGAGATGGATCAGCCCATGTGTTACGGCCACGGCCGCCCATCACCCATGGTGCCGGCGGCGCCGCGGCTGATTCCAGGACCCGGGGGCATTCGCCTGGCGGAGTGGATCTACTGCCCCCTGTGTGGCCATGCCAGGCCAACAGGCAGGGTCCGCCGGCAGGACCGGGGCTACGAAGTCCGCCGGCCCGCCCAGACCTAGAAAGGGGAACCATGCGCGAGCGACCGCTGGACCGGATCGATGAACTGATCATCCACTGTTCGGACTCCCCCTACGGGGACGTGGAGACCATCGACGGTTGGCACCAGGAGCGATTTAGAGAACCCTGCGGCTACCACTTTGTCATTTGTAACACCTACCCCACGCAGGCGGACTATGCGCGCCGGTCACCCTGTCTTGAGTTCGATGGGATGATTCAGCACGGCCGGCCGCTGGACATAATGGGCACCCATGCCGGCCCTTTTACGGATGCGCAGGGTGAGAGGCACCCGGGCCACAACTGGCGATCCGTCGGCATTTGCCTGATCGGCAAAAAGGTTTTCTCGGCAGCGCAGCTGCAGTCCCTGCAGAAAGTGGTTGCGGATGTTCGGCAGAAGCTGGGCCGGACGGTCCCGATCGTGTGCCACCACCAGGTGAATCCGGGGAAGACTTGCCCCAACCTTTCCTGGCCGTTCTTGCACCAGCTACTGGACAAAGAGCTCTGATTCACCTCTATCTGCCGGAGTGTGCATTGGTCCGTGAATTTCGGCAGATCCATTTCTATGGACTCGAACGTGAAACGACGGTGGCCAAGGAGCCATCCGGGGTTTGCTCGTATGTGGTACTCAACGTGTACATGAAGGTCTCCATAGACTCTTGCATAGTGCTCAATAAAAACGGGAGCACCAAGTCTTGGCGCTCCCGTATTAAGAAGGCTGGATAATTTCTAACGCAGCTTCTGTTCCAGGCCACCCAACTGCTGGCCGTAGTTCTGTTGCATGCGATTCACAGAATCATACATGCTATTCGGCAGCTGGTTGGACATCTTGAATTCATTGATCGAACCCGAAAGCTGGTTGTAAAAACCTTGAGTCGGATTGTCGAAAGTAGCGTCGTACTGATTCCGGATTTGGATGAACGGCTGGTCAAGATTCGGATTACGCATGACACTTCTCCTTCTCAAATGGATTGTGGAACTGGGACTAGAAGAAGTGTGAGAGCCGATCGGAAAACAAGAAGAAATTGCTGTTAAAAAGAAAACATTGTATCCGTTTGGTTCTTTCAGGCTCGGCTTGGTGCTAAAAGAGAACGCCCGGGAGACGTGGTGCCCGGGCGCTCAACATTGATCGGTTGCCGCGTGGGGACGCGGCGGTTTCAGGGAAAAGAGTAGCCTTGTGCAGGAACACTTTCAACCGAATTCGGAACGACTTGGATTCCGTGCTGAACTAGCCCATCGTACTACCTGCTGGTCCAGCTGAGCCGGCAGTCCCACCCTATAGCTGTGTGTTGAAGGGGTCATCGTTGCGGGACGATGGCCCTTTCTAGTGCTTAGTAATTTTGGTCGAGTCTATGGGACCGGTATGGGACCGACGACTTTTCCGCAACTTAAAAACTCCGTAAGTCATTCTAAAACAAATGGGCCCAGAGGGACTCGAACCCCCGACCTAGTGATTATGAGTCACCTGCTCTAACCAACTGAGCTATAGGCCCGATGGCTCGAAGGCGCTGCGCGCCTTCGGCCATCTCGGGAGTTTCGCTGCGCGAAACTCTCAAGGAATTTTTGAAACGATCTCGAAGGCGCTGTGCGCCTACGGGCATCTCGAGAGTTTTGCTGCGCAAAACTCCCGAGAAGTGCGCGATGCGTACTCGATGGCCCGATGCTCGCTGTCGGCGGCCGGGCCAAGGAGGGCCCTCAATATAGAAAGGCTTCGCCGCCTCCGCCGGGAATGTGAAAAACCAAAGGAGCCCGTGCACGCACGGGCTCCTTCGTGAACGAAAGGCAGTTGTCCCCCGCTGACAAGGCCGCTACTCCCCCGCGAAGGCACCCATAGAGTACGCCCTTCCGGGGCTGTCGAATGTGCCGTGAGGCGAGGGGGAATTGTGAAGGGGATCACAGCCCAGCTTTGTCGGACCCATTCGGGTTCTTGAAGGCTGCTCGAATCGCTATCGGGATCGCTGCGCGCTCGCCTGTGTGCGCGCAGCGATCCCGATGGCGATAGCGATGGAAGAGAGATCCGCCCCCGGTGAGGAGTGAACCGGGGGCGGGATCGTTGTGTTGGGCAAGCATGGAAGTCGAAGGCTGTCGCCCTGGGAGCCGGGCCACTACCGGCCCCCTGGCGATGGTTATAGGGTAGCTCGATTCCGTGGGCTGCGGAGTGTCCCGAATGGTCATGCGGGTGTGACGGTTCGCACAGCGGATACCGCTTGCCACCACGCCTGTCATCCCGCGGCTTGACCGCGGGATCCTTGTCCGCGTCGAAGACTGCAGTAGTCCCAGCTACGTTTTCCCATCGCGCTACCCCTGAGGACACTTCGGCCTGCGGCCCCCTCGAAGGATCCTGCGGTCAAGCCGCGGGATGACAGCAATGGGTGGCGGACTCAAGGCCAAGCCGGGCTGGAACGAGAACTCCCCCACCGCACAGGCAGTGGGGGAGAAAAGGTGGGCGGGTACCCCCCCCAGGGACCCGCCCGGTGGCCACCTTCCGGTGACCGCATTTGGTTCCGTGCCCAGCGGGGCATTGCCCGGGAAGCACGGTTTCATCGCAAGCCTAGGCTACCCCCTGGTGTTCCGGACTTGAAATCCCGGGCTGTTGGCTTGCGGGTACAACAAGGCAGTCTTTGGTGGCCGGCGCGGTGGGGTTGGCCACACAAGCCGAGTGATGGTCGTCACAGGCTTCTCTTCGAGGGTGGCGGGAGCGAAAGAGTCCCTAAGGCTGAAAGCCTGTTTTCATTTGACTTGGATAGTTGCTGCGCTTTCCAGCTTTGCGATGGACACTAAGTGGCTATTGGGGCGAACAAGGTTAGGATCCTGTAAGAGCCGCGTTTGCGATTGTCGATTTTTCCTCTATTATTGGGCGCCAAATGCGCCGGAAGGGATCCCGGATCCCGAAGCACAGGATGGCCGCCCCCAAGGCAGGAAGGGGTGGAACAAGTCTTCAAGCGAATTGGTTGATACCTGACAACGAATCCTGAACTCATCCAGAAGTTGTAACGCCGTTTTCAACAGCGAGCGAGGCCTCTGAGCCCGGCGCGGGGATCGGATGTGCTTGTAGCAAATGGATAGGCAAGGTGGACCATCGGGCTCCGATGGTTCGAAGCAAGGAGAGAACATGAGCCACTCATGCTGTCACTGCGGGAGGGAGATCCGGAAGAAAGACACCAAGTACGAGTCCGTGCAACGCGGCATGGAAGGTGTCTACCATTGGAACTGCTTCATCAAGGTGACCAAGGAAGCGAATCGTGTCGGCAGCCTGAAGCTGGAAAACAACATCCAGTCCACCGGCAACCTGCACAACAACACTCCCATGGACATGTTCTCCTAGGACGCAGGTGACTTTCAAGTCCCTTCTTCCCAGGGAATTGCAGAGGCTGGAACCCGGCATCGGGGATCCAGCCTCTTCTTTTTCCCACTGTCGCGCTTTTCTCGCGCACTACGAGAATTTCACCGTCGGCAGCCGCTTCTTTCCGAAGCGCCTCCGTCCGGCCCTGGCGGCGATCTACGCCTTTGCCCGATTCAGCGACGATCTGGCGGATTGCCCCTTGCCCTCGGAAACAGGCCTGCCCGCCGAGCAGGGCCTGGCGCTGCGGCGCGCCGTGCTCGCCCGCTGGAGGGAATTGCTGGAAGGAGAAGGCGAGGAGCGTCATCCGATCCTCCATGCCCTGGCCATATCGCGGCGCGAACAGGATCTGCCGTTGTCCCTTTTCAGCGACCTGCTGACCGCCTTTGCCCGTGATCTGGAGCAGCAGCGCTGGCAGGATCGCGAAGAACTGCTGTCCTACTGCCGCTGCAGCGCGGATCCGGTGGGGCGCCTGATGCTGCGCCTCTTCGGTTTTCGCGATCCGGAGCTGGACGCGCTCAGCGACAGCATCTGCACGGCCCTGCAGCTGGTCAACTTCTGGCAGGATTTCAGCCGCGACCTGCCGGAGGGCCGGCTCTATGTCCCGCTGGCGGATTTGCGCCGCCACGGTCTGCCCAAAGAACCAGGCGCCTTCCAGCATGCCGGTCCCGCAGCTGCGCCTTTGCTGGAGGAGCTATTCGACTGGGCCGAGGAGCTCTTCGCCCGCGGCGAGTCCTTGCCCGGACGGATTAGCGGCCGCCTGGCCTTCGAGGTGCGGCTGTTCATCGGCGGCGGACGGGCCGTCGCGGCCCGAGGCCGCGCGCTGGGAGTGGACATTTTGCGGGTACGGCCCCATCTTTCCCGCTTGGGAAAACTGGCCGTCGGGGCAGGGGCCCTGCGAGCCGGCCTTTTCGCGTCCCGCGCGGAAAAAGGCTAGGCAGGGGCATTCGGCGGCCGGGCAAACAGGGGTCCGGAAGTGAACCAGGCACTGACAGCAGGCGCCGTAAGCCAGGCGCCCGACCTGCGCGAAGCCTATCGCGCCTGCACGGCCTTTACCCGCGAACACGCCCGTCATTTCTACTACGCCTTCCTGATCCTCCCGCGCGCCAAGCAGCAGGCGATCCACGCCGTATACGCCTTCTGCCAGCGGGCCGACATGACCGTCGACCTGGCCGCGGATCCGCAAGAGAAGAGGCGTCGCCTGGCGGAGTTCCGCGCCCAGCTCGACAGCCTCGAGCAGAGCGCCGATCCGGTCCTGGTCGCCCTGCGCGATACGCTGCAGCGTTTCCCCATCCGCCGCGAGCTGCTCTACCAGCTGCTCGACGGCATGCAGATGGACCTGGAGTGTCACACCTATCCCGACTTCTCCAGCCTGCGCAATTACTGCTACCATGTCGCCTCCGTCGTCGGCCTGATGAGCATCGAGATCTTCGGCTACCGTGATCCACGGGTGCGGGACTTCGCCGAGACCCTCGGCCTGGCGATGCAGCTGACCAACGTGGCCCGCGATGTCCGCGAGGATGCCGAGGAGGGCCGTGTATACCTTCCCGCCGACGAGCTTCAGCGGCATTCGCTGAGCGCGGAGGAGATCCGCCAGGGCAAGGATTCCAGCGAGTTCCGCCGCTTCATGCGCGCCTTCTGCGAGCGTTCGGACCGTTTGTACGACGAGGCCCTGGCGCTCCTGCCGGGAAGCGAGCGGCGCAACATGCGCCCGGCGCTGATCATGGCCAATCTCTACCGCAGGATCCTGGTGGAGATCCGGCGCCGCGACTACGACGTGCAGGCCGGGAAGGTGCGCTACCCCGCCTGGCGCAAGCTGCTGATCACGGCGCGCACGCTCTTCGCGTGACACGGGCCGATGTGCTCGTCGCCGGGGCCGGGCTTGCCGGCCTGGTCGCGGCCCGCGAACTGGCCCGGGCCGGTCGGCGCGTACTCCTGCTCGAGCGTCGCGCCCGGCCGGGAGGCAGCGCCTGCAGCCTGCCCTCGCCCATGGGGGAGGTGGACAACAGCTTCCACCTGATGCTGGGGTGCTACAAGGCCTGCCTGGATCTGTGTGACAAGCTTGGAAGCGCGGGACACCTGCTTCGCGCTCCGGCGGTCTACCCCTTGTCACACATGGGAAAGGCCGGAGGGGAGCTACGGCTGCATCCCCTTGCCGGTCCCCTGGCACTTCCCTTCGCCCTGCCGGGCTGGAGCACCTATTCCCCGGCGGAGCGCCTGGGCCTGGCCCGGGACGGTCTGCGCCTGCTGAGGCATCCGCCACGCGCCGGGCAGACGGTCGGCGACTGGCTGGAGGACAAGGCGCAGGGGAAGTTGACCCGGCGGTTCTTCGACGAGTGGTCGCGGAGTGTCTTCAATGCGGAGGCGCAAGGCATGGACGCGCCGCTTTTCCTGCGCAGCCTGCGCACCATGTTCGCCTCCGCCCGCGCCGCGCAGCCGGTTCTTTGCCGGCGCCCCTTGAGAGAGGTCTTCCTGGATCCACTGCTCAGGGACATTCACGAGGCGGGCGGCGAAGTCCGCTTCGGCAGCGCCCTGAAGGCGATTCAGCGGGAAGGGCGAGGCTTTCGACTGGGAACAACGGAAGGCGATGTTGCCGCCAGCCGGCTTTTGCTTGCCCTGCCGCCGGAAGCGTTGCCGGCCCTGGCCGACGGCAGGCCCTGGCGCTCGGCGCTGCCGCCATTGCAACCGACGGGCGCGATCGTCACACTGCATGCCCGTCTACGTGGCTGGTCCGGGCAGCGATTCCTGCAGGGCTTCTTCGGCTCGCCCTGGCAATTCGCCTTTCGCACGCGGATCCAGCCGGTGGTGCAGGAAGTACAGCTCGTCGGCAGCGCCCTGGAGGGCAACGACCGGGAGGCATGGCGCCGGAGCGCGCAGGACCTGTTCCGGCAGATGGGCTGGCAAGTGCTGGAGGAGCCCTGGCTGATCGCCCAGCAGCGGCCTTTTCCCTTGCAGAGCCCGGCCTTCCAGGCCTGCCGCCGGGGAGAAATCGAAGCAGAGCCCGGGCTGTGGCTGGCGGGCGCCTGGTGCGATCCGGACTTGCCGCTGACCCTGGAGGCGGCGGTCGGTAGCGGACAGCGGGCGGCCCGCAAGATGCTCGCCGATTCCGTCAGAGAATGAAACCGAGGCTCCGGGCCCCGGTCAAAGGGAAGCCTTGACGGAGACGGGGAGTCGCCGCGAGGCCGGCGGCGGGACACTCCCGGCCGTCGCGGGGAAGTAAAGGAGAACATGGTGAAGAGCCTGATGCAAGCCCTTCTGATTCTGGCTCTCTGCGCCAGCGCCTTCGCGGGATCCTTTCTGGGCGTGGTCCTGGATGACGACTCCGTCGAACTGGAGCGCTACGGCGAAGAGGGCCTCGGGGTTCGCGTTACACGAGTGGTGGACGAGTCCCCCGCCGAGGAGGCGGGCATGGAGCGCGGGGACATCCTGATGCTCTTCGAGGACAAGCCGGTCAGCGATGACGAGGACCTGGCCTTCTATCTGCGCAAATACGAACCGGGCAGCAAGGTCGAAATCATCGTCCTGCGGGACGGGGATCGCGAAACCCTGCGCGTGGAGCTGGCGGAGAAGGAAGAGCAGAAGTCCGTGCTCATCTGGCCCGGCAAGCAGAATGAAGAAGGCTTCCTGGGCGTGACGACCCAGGAGATCAACGCCAACCTGCTGGAATTCTTCGGCGTCAAGGACGGCTACGGCGTGCTGGTCGACGGCGTGGTGCGCGGTTCGGCGGCGGAGCAGTACGGCATTCGCGTCGGCGACGTGATCGTCCGCATGCAGGGCAAGAACGTGGACAGCATCGGACGGCTGGGGCGCATTGCCCGCAGCTGCGAACCGGGCGAGACCATCGAGATCCTGCTGGTGCGCGACCGCAAGGCCCGCACCCTGGAAGTTCAGATGGGCAGCCGGGATCGAGGCCAAGCGCCGGACGTGGAGTACTTCGGTCCCTGGCCGGAAGAGGAATCCCTGCATGCTTCCCTGGAAGCCGGCCGCATTGGCGCAGAGTGGGGCATGGACATTGCCGAAGCCACTTTGCAGGGCATGCGTGTCGGAGTCGAGCCCTGGCTGAGTCCGGAAGAAGCCGCGGAGCTGCGCGAAGACATGCGCGAGGCCGAAGAGGAACTGGAAGAAGCCCGGCGTGAACTGCGCGAAGAACTGGAAGAAGCCCGGCGCGAATACGACGAGGAGATGCGCGAAGCCAGGGAGGAAGCCCGCGAAGCGGCCCGCGAGGCGCGTCGGGAGCGGGCGCAGGCTTTCGTCTCCAGCGAAGAAGGCATCCACTAGGCCAACAGTCCACAGCAGGAAGAACCCCCCAATGAGATGGACCTGGATTCTGGCGCTGCTCGGCGTCACCGGCAGTGCCCTGTCCGACAGCCTGGAAGAAGGGCGTCGCTATAGCTTTGACGAACTCTACGCCATTGGCCTGAAGCACAATCTGCAGGTGGAGACGGCGCGCATCGGCGTGGAGGGCCTGGACTGGGACCGCATGGAGGCCATCGGCACCTTCCTGCCCAGCCTCAGCCTGAGTACGGGCTTCAACCGCTCGGAACAGGAAATCGCCGACTACCAGGACGATGACGGCAGCATCGTCACTCTCCCCCAAAGCATCAAGACGGAGCAGGCCGGCAACAGCTGGTCCTTGAGCGCCAGCCAGGATCTCTTCAAGGGCTTCAAGACCTGGTCCGATTACCGCCAGGCCTCGCTGGTCCGCGATGAAGTACTGGCCGGCGAAGGACAGGCCGAGTTGCAGCTGCGTCATGACCTTCTGAAGCAGGCTCATTGGATCATCGCCAAGAGCGAACTGCTGGTCCGGGATCAGGAACTGCTCAAGCAGGTGGAAGAGCAGCACCGCCTGGCCACGGCGCGCTTCGAGGTCGGCGCCGTCACCGAACTGGATGTGCTGCAGACGGAGATCGACCTGGGCAACCAGCAGATCACGGTGGAACGATCGCAGCAGGACCTGGCCGAAGCCTGGGACGGCATGGCCGTCCTGCTGGGGCTTGAGCCGGGCGGCATGCCCGTGCTGGAAATGGACCTGGAGACCTTCGAACCCACCTGGCAGAGCGAGCGCCTGGTGGAAATGGCCGAAGAGACCCGCCCGGAAATCGCCACCGGCCGCCGCAACGTGGAAATCGCCCGTTGGGCCACCCGCAGTACGCGCTCGGCTTTCCTGCCCACCTTGAGCCTGGACTTCCAGTACTCGCGCTTTTCCAATCGCCAGGAATTCGGCGACCTGGATTTCTTCCCGGAAAACAACAGCACCTGGATCGGCCTCAACGCCCGCCTGCCGCTCTTCACCGGTTTCGCGACCACCAATGCCTGGCAGCACAGCAAGGCCGACGAGCGCCGCCGCCAGATGGAGCTTGCCCAGGAACGGCGCGTGACCCGCGCGGCGATCATCGACGCCCTGCGGCGCCTGCGTTCGAGTTACGAGCAAAGCCGCCTGACCGCCAAGAACCGCGAACTGGCCGAGCGCAGCCTGGACATGGAACAGGAGCGCTACCGCCAGGGCCTGGCGACGCTGCTCAATGTGCAGAGCGCCCGCGCCACCTTCCGCGAGGCGGAGGCCGGGCACATTCAGCAGCAGCTCGATTTCCGCGACCGCCTGGCCGCGCTGGAATTGAGCATCGGGAGGAAACTGACGCCTTAGGGTTCTCACGCGGGTATGACCCGATGAGGGGCGACTGCGGATCGTAGAACCTCGCCGCGCTTCTCCTATATTCCCTTCATGATCACAGTGGACACAACCGCATGATGCCTTCGCCGGACAAGCTGGCCCTGGTGCTGGACAGCTCCGGCCCGCAGGGAGGCGTGGCGCTCTATCGCGATGGCCTGCTCGAGGAGCGCGCCTGGGGCGAAGGGCGTCGCTCGGGCAGCCTGCTGCTTCCCGTGATCCACGAGCTGCTGCAGGCCGCCGGGCTGGAGGCGGCGGCAATCGAGCTGATCGTGATCGCCAACGGGCCCGGCTCCTTCACCGGCCTGCGCGTCGGCCTGGCCACCGCCAAGGGGCTGGCCTTCGCCCACGGCATTCCCATTGTCCCCCTTTCGACTCTCGACATCCTGGCCCAGCAGGCGCCTCTGCTCGACGGCAGCGTCGTCTCGCTGATGCCCGCCCGCAAGGGCGAGGTCTTTCGCGCCGAGTATCGCCGCCAGGACTTCTTCTGCCAGCGGCAGAGCGACTACGGCTGCCAGGTCGAAGAGGACCTGCTGGCAAGCCTGCCGCCGGAAACGCTGGTGATCGGTCCGCCCGTGGCCGGCCTGCGGCAGAAGGCGGTCCGGCTCGATCGCGGCATCCGCTTTGCCGATCCTCCCTGCAACCGGCTGAGCCTGGAATGGATGAACCGCATGGGGCAGGACCGCAGCCGGCTGGAAGGGGATGTGGACACGGCCAGCCTCGAGCCCTGGTACCTGCAGGAGTTTCAACCGACACGTGGAAAGATCCGCCTCTGATGGCTGACGTCTGGGACATCATACAGATCGGCTGGCGCGACCTGGTGGACATCCTCCTGGTCAGCATCCTCTTCTACCAGGTCTACCGCATGATGCGCGGCACGCGCGCCGTGCCGATGTTCGTCGGCATGATGCTGCTGTTCTTCGTATACATCGTCGTGCAGCTGCTCGAACTGACCCTGGTCTCGACCATCTTCCGCGAGTTCACCACGGTCTGGGCCGTGGCGATCGTGATCCTCTTCCAGCCCGAACTGCGCCGCTTCCTGATCCAGATGGGCAACAGCCCGATCTTCTCGCGCCTTTTCCAGATTCGTGCGACAGGCACCTACGAGATCCTGGCCGACGCGGCCCGCGATCTTTCGAAACGCCAGTACGGCGGCCTCTTCGTGCTCGTGCGCGAAGTGGGCCTGAAGAGCATCCAGGAGACCGGCGTGAGACTCAGCTCGGAGCTGACGAAGGAGACCCTGGTCACGATCTTCTTTCCGCGCACGCCCCTTCACGACGGCGCCGTGCTCATCTCGGGGTCGATCATCCAGTCGGCGAAATGCCTGCTTCCGCTGTCCACCAATCCGGAGCTGGACGTGACCATGGGCACGCGCCACCGCGCGGCGATCGGTGTCACGGAGGAGTCCGACGCCATCGTGCTCGTCGTTTCCGAGGAGAGCGGCGCGATCAGCATCGCCCAGGACGGCCGCCTGCAGACCGTCGAGGACCCGGAGATGCTCGCCGATCTGCTCGAGGAGCGCATGAAGCAGAGGACGAGCTGAGGTGGAGCAGGCCCGGTCCCCGGAGGCCGTGAGACAGGACCCCGGTGGCCGCCTCTTCACGCGCCCGATGCTGGGCTGGATCCTCTACGATTTCGCCAACAGCGCCTACGCCGTCGTGATCCTTGCCGTGATCTTCAATGTCTGGTTCGCCAATGTGATCGCCGGCGGCGAGGCCGGCACGCGCTTCGAGCTCTTCGGCCGCGCCTTCCAGGTGCCGGGTGTCACGATCTTCAGCTTCGTCAATTCGGCGGCCCTGGTGCTGGTCGCCCTGGCGGCTCCCGTGCTCGGCGCCCTGGCCGATTATTCCGGCCGCAAACGGCGCTACCTGGCCTACGCCTGGCTGCTGGGAGCGCTCAGCACGGGCTGGCTGAGCTTCTTCAGCGGCCCGGAGGACCTGCTCTGGGTCGGGCTGCTCTTCGTGATCAGCAACCTGGGTTTTTCCGGCGGCAGCGTGTTCTATGACGCCTTCCTGCCGGAGGTCTGCGAGCCCGGCAGCGAGGGACGCGTCAGCGGTGCCGGCTACGCGGCGGGCTACCTGGGCGGCGGACTGCTGCTGGTGGTGATCTTTGCCGTCAAGGGCATCTGGCCCGGCTTCGATTTCCGCTGGTCCTTTGCCATGACCTCGCTCTGGTGGCTGCTCTTCGCCCTGCCGACCTTCCTCTGGCTGCCGAAGCGGGAGCCGCGGCCCCAGCGTGCGGGAGAGCTGGGCGGCTACCTGAAGATCGGCTTCCGGCGCGTGGCGCGCAGCCTGAAACACATGAAGCGCCTGGCGACCCTTCGCTGGTTCCTGCTGGCCTACCTTGTATACGGCACCGGCATCGAGACCGTGATCCGCCTGACCTCGATCTTCGGCGCCGTGGAACTGGGCATGGAGCAGGAACAGCTGATCCTCTATTTCCTCGTGATCCAGGGAACGGCGCTGATCGGCGCCATGGTCTTCGGCTGGCTCGCCGACCGCGCCAGCAACCGCCGCGCGCTGGTGATCGCGCTGGTCGTCTGGGTCCTCGTGCTGGTCTGGGCCTGGTTCCTGGGCCTTTTCTTCAGCGAGATCCGCGAGTTCTGGCTGCTGGGCATGCTGGCCGGCACGGCCATGGGCGGCAGCCAGGGAGTTTCCCGCAGCCTGCAGGCCCTCATCCTGCCCGAAGGCATGGAGAGCGAGTTCTTCGGCTTCTTCACCCTGAGCGGGCGCATGGCCAACATCCTGGGCATGCTCAGCTTCGGCCTGATCACCTGGATCACGGGCGACATGCGCACGGGCATTGTCAGCCTGCTGCTCTTCTTTGTCGCCGGCCTGCTGCTTCTCTTGCGGGTCCATGAAAAACGCGGTTCCGCGGAGGCGAAGCAGTTCCTCGCCGAACTGGAAGCGGACGCGGCCTGATCCGCCGGACTTTGTTCATGGCCGCGCTTATCCTATCCTGCGGTGCGGAATCACAGCGACTTCCATCTATTCATCTGCACGACCCTTGGTCGCGCCTTCTTAGCCGCCAGGCGGCCCATTCTTTTCCTCGAGTCCGGCGGGGGGGACTGGACAGACCCCGGACCAGGAAACACCATGACCCACACTACACGCGCTCCCCGCGAGCGCAAGGAATCAACTCCCTCTGCCCGTCCGGCCCGCCAGGCCGAGGGCGCCTTCACCCTGCTGCGGCCCGAGCTGCAGAAAGCCGTTCTTTCCCAGGGCTACCAGCGCCCGACGCCGATCCAGGAGCAGGCGATCCCGCCCCTGCTGGAAGGCCGGGACATGATCGGCATGGCCCAGACCGGCACCGGCAAGACCGCCGCCTTCTGCCTGCCCCTGCTGCAGCGCCTGGAGGAGGAGGACCAGCCCGCGCGCCCCTCGTCGCCGCAGGCGCTTGTGCTCGCTCCGACGCGGGAACTGGCCTCGCAGATCAACGAGAGCGTCCATGTCTACGGCCGCTACCTCCGCATCCGCCATGCCGTGCTCTTCGGCGGCGTGAGCCAGCGGCCGCAGGAGGCGGCCCTGCTGCGCCGGCCGAAGATCCTCGTCGCCACTCCGGGGCGCCTGCTCGACCTGCTCAACCAGCGCCTGCTGCACCTGGATGATGTGCGCTACTTCGTGCTCGACGAGGTGGACCGCATGCTCGACATGGGCTTCATCCACGACATCCGCAAGGTCGTCGCGGCGATTCCAAGTGAGCGTCAGACGCTCTTCTTCAGCGCGACCCTGCCGCCGGCGCTGCTGCGCATGGCGCAGGGCCTGGTGAAGGACCCGGTCCAGGTGCAGATCGAGCCCGAGGCCCCCGCCGTCGAGCGCATCGACCAGAAGGTGCTCTTCGTGCGGAAGGAGGACAAGGTCCGCCTGCTGGTGGATGTATTACAGGGCGAGGGCTATTCCAAGGCCATCGTCTTCACGCAGATGAAACACGTGGCCAACCGCGTCGTCAAGAAGCTGGCCGGCGCCGGCATCGAGGGCGCGGCGATCCACGGGAACAAGAGCCAGGGAGCGCGAACGCGGGCGCTGGACAGCTTCCGCTCCGGCAGCCTGCGCGTGCTCGTCGCCACCGACCTGGCGGCGCGAGGCCTCGACGTGGACGAGGTGACACATGTCATCAACTACGATCTGCCGGTGGAGGCGGAGACCTATGTGCACCGCATCGGCCGCACGGCCCGTGCCGGGGCCGACGGGGACGCGATCTCCTTCTGCTGCGAAGAGGACCACGAGCAGCTGCACGCCATCGAGAAGCTGCTCGGCAAGGCCGTGCCCCGCGAGCTGGAGCACGCCTTCCACAGCGAGGCCTGCGTCGCCCCGGCCTACACGCCCTCGGCCCGGAGCGGCCGAAGCGCCGGCGGAAACGCCCCTGCCGCCGGACGACCGCGGGGAAGCGGATCACGGGCCGGCGATTCCAGGGGCGGTGCATCACGCGGAGGCGATGACCGCGGAAAGGCCTCCGGCGCGGCCCGTTCCTCCAGTCGCCGACGCCGCGGCCGCCGCAGGCAGGGAGGAGGCGGAGGTGGAGCGGCTGGCCAGGCCTAGCCGGCAGAAGAACAATCTCGCGTCTGCGTTGATCCCTGCGGCAGGCGCGTAGCCGGCTGAGCGTGCATCCATCCCCGCTTGCCGAATTGGAGGTGCCCATGCGTGTTACACCCCGAGAGACCGTGATCCTGGCCGATGACGTCCCCTCGCTTGCCGACTGGTACCGGCGTGTCTTCGACATGCGGGTCAGCCGCGACTACAGCGAGGACTACCATTACATCAACCTGGACAACGACCAGGGACTGGCCCTCGGCATCGCCAGCGCCACGGAGATGGGCGTGAGCGCCGGGGAGCGTTCCAGCAACACGGTGCTGCTGCAGGTCCAGGTGGATGATGTCAAGGCCTTCTTCGCCCTGCTCGAGCAGGAAGGCGGCGCGGCCACCTTCGGCCCCTCCTTCGACGAGAAGCACGGCTTCTGGTACGGCGGATTCAACGACCCCGAGGGCAATCCCTGCTGGGTCGTGGATTCGAACTGCCCCTAGCGAAAAAGGCCCCGCCCACCTTTGTCATCCCGCGGCTTGACCGCGGGATCGGTATCACCGCCGCAGGCCGAAGTGCTCCAGCGTGTCGTGATGTCCAAGGTGAGACGAAGAGCACTTCAGTCTGCGACGCGGACAAGGATCCCGCGGTCAAGCCGCGGGATGACAGCGGGGTGGCGGGATGACAGCGGGGTGACGGGATGATAGTGGGGTTGCGGGATGATTACGGGGTTGCGGGATGGGGGGCGTGGCCATGCGTTCCGTGTCCCTTGTAACACGGGATATGCCCAACACTGTTTCAAGAATATAGCCGCGGTCGTAAGCCCGCGGCGGATCAATGACCCGCGAGACCCCTATCGATCCGGATCCCGCAATTCGTAATCCCCGTATACAATGTCGATCCGGCCCAGTCCTTCCTGCAGCTGCTTGCGGCGGCGCATGGGCATCTTCAGCTTCTCGTAGAAATCCTGCAGCTCCGTGTCGAGCTTCATGCGCATCTCGCTTCGCCTTGGCAGCCAGGCCTCCCCGTTGACCTGCGTATACTCCGTATCCATCATCAGGACCGGCTCTCCGCGCAGGCTCAGGCTGAAATGCAGCGGGACCAGGCGTTCCTCGTCGACCCAGAACTCGGCCTCGGCCGTTTCCCCGCCTTCGCGATAGCTGCCGGCAAGGCGCGTGACGCCGGGCAGGCTGTCCAGGGGCGCCAGCAGCCGCGTGTCGGCCAGCCCCTCGAAGAGGCTGCGCGGGCTGAAGCTCACGCTGCGCTTCGGCAGCAGGGCGAAGCCCTTGGCCTTGTAGCGGAAGGAATCGGGCTGCATGAAATCCAGGCGGATTCGTTTGCCGCTGACCTTCATGCCCGGCATGTCGATGGCGACGGTCATCTCGACGCGGTAATCGGGCACGCGGTCGAAGGCCGCCATCATGCGCGCGCGCAGGCTGTCTACCTCCCCGTCCGCGGAGGCCAGCAGCGGCAGCAGCAGGCAGGCGAGCATCCAGGAGAATCGCTGTCTCACGTACGAATGTCCTTCCGTAGAAAAATGACCCAGGAAAGGCCGTTGAGCACAAGAATGTAGCCCAGGTGCACGAGCAGGCTGTCGCGCACCAGGTCCATCGGCACCGGGTTCTCCAGGACCAGCGTCCACAGGTCGAAGTGGCTGGTGAAGAGCCAGGGCCGCAGCCAGTCGAAGCTGCTGATCGGCAGGCCGGAAATGGCCAGGCAGACAACGATCACCGCCATGGCCGCGATCACCGGCGTAAGCGAATTCTCGGCGAGCACGCCGAAGAAGAAGGTCAGGGATGCCACGGTCATCATGGCCAGGGCACCCGTGGCCAGGGCCAGCAGCAGGCGGCCGAAGGCTTCCTGCTCGCCGAGCATGCTGATGCCGTAGCCGGTCAGGACCATCAGGTCGCCGCCTCCCATCAGCAGCTGCCCCAGCCCCAGCGCCAGCAGCCCCAGCAGGAAGACCAGGGCGATGGCGTAACACAGGCTGACCACGAGCTTGGCCGAGAGCACCAGGCCGCGTCCCGGGCGCCGGGACAAGGTGATACGCAGCGTTCCCGTCGCCGCCTCGCCGGCGACGGTGTCTCCGGCGACCAGTGTGACAAGCAACGGTACGTGCACCCAGAGGAAGTTGAGCACCAGGATCGTCGCCGTGTTGCCGTTCATCAGCGAACCGAGCACGAGGAACTGTTCGGAGAGTCCGCGGGCGAATTCCTTCTCGATGGCCTCTCCGCCCGTGGCAATGCCGATCATCACCACCGGGATCACCACCAGCACGGCCAGGAATCCGACGATCGCCCGGGGCTTGCGGAAGGTCTTGTGGAACTCGACCGCCAGCTGGAAGAGCCAGAGCTTCATCGGCCCATCTCCCCGCTTTCGGTTCGGTCGAGGAAGAGATCCTCCAGGCTGTCGGCGGCGCGGAACTCGGCCAGCGGAAAGCCCTCGCGAAAGAGCAGCTGCGGCAGTTCCGCCAGCTCGGGCGCCTGCCCGCGATGCACCTTCAGGAGCAGGCGCTCCTCCTGCCGATTGAGCACCTCCAGCCCCGGCCGGGCCCGCAGCCAGTCCGCGATCTCGCCGGCCCGCGCGCTGCGCACCTCGACCAGGCGGTAGGGCAGATGCTCGAAAAGGTCCTCCAGACGCCCCTCGGCCACCATGTGCCCCAGGTTGATGATCTGCACGCGGTCGGCCAGCAGTTCCACTTCGCGCAGGATGTGGCTGGAGAAGAGGACGGCCATGCCGCTTTCCTTGGCCAGGGAACGGATGCCTTCCCGCATTTCCCGCATGCCGGCGGGGTCGAGGCCGGTGGTCGGTTCGTCCAGGATCAGCAGTTCGGGCTGGTGCAGAATGGCCTGGGCCAGGCCGAGACGCTGGCGCATGCCCTGGGAGAAGCCGCCGACCTTGTCCTTGCGGCGATCGTAGAGCCCGACCCAGCGCAGCACCTCCTCCAGCCGGCCGGGGTCCCGCACGCCCTGCATGCCGCCCAGCATGCGCAGGTTCTCCCAGGCGCTCAGGTGTTCGAAAAGCTCTGCGCCCTCGACCAGGGCGCCGACTCGCCCATAGACGCTCCGCTTGCCCCCGGGGAAGTGCTGGTCGAGGATGCGGAAGCTGCCCGAGTCCGGAAAAACCAGCGAGAGCAGGATGCGGATCGTCGTCGACTTGCCCGCGCCATTGGCGCCCAGGAAGCCCAGGATCTCGCCGGCATGCAATTCGAAGCGGATGCCGTCGAGCACCTGGCGGCGGCCATAGCGCTTTCGCAGGGAATCGACTTCGAGGATGGGAGTGCCGCTCATCGGGCTCCTTGCGTCGGTGAACAAACCCAGAAGGTATGGAAGGCGGGGTGGAATGTTCCCGCAAGACGGAAGATCTTGACAATTCCCAACAGCCCTGCTATACTTTGCGCTCTTCCCTTGAAGGGAATCCTTCCTGAGTAGCTCAATGGTAGAGCGGGTGGCTGTTAACCACTAGGTTGGGGGTTCAAATCCCTCCTCAGGAGCTTGAAAGCCCCCGGTCTTGCCGGGGGCTTTTTCTCTTTCTCCACATTTTCATGGTTGTTGTACTGGGTGCAGTCAATTCATCACCGATCCCCGGGAGCTTCCATGCCTGATGCCTCAAGCCACATCCAGTCCCTGCTCGATCGCGAGGCCCGTGCCTGGCAGGCCGGCGACGCCGAGGCCATTGTCGATTTGTGTCACCCGGACATGCTCTGGCCGCTGACCGGCGGACCGATGAATCACGATCCCGCCACGTGGAGCCTGGCCTGGGGGCGCTTCGACCGGCAGCGCTGGACAGCTCTTTGGCAAGGGCTGTTCGACGGCTTCACCCTGGAACACAACCGCTGGAGCACGGTGAAGATCGAGCTCTCCGCCAAAGGAGACGCCGCCCTCGCCGTCGTCGACATCGATGCCCTCTGGCGCGAGCGGGATGGTGACGGCGTGCAACACTGGAAGGGGCTGGCCGCCAAGGGCTACAGCCTGTGTGGTGGAGAATGGAAGCTGATCCTCCAGCACGGGCTGCTGGAGTATCCGCCCGCTGGGCCTGCCTGATCCCCTTTCCCTTGTGTGGTCCACCAGTCGGCCCTCTGCGGGAATTTTCCATTCGCAGCAATAGGTTTGTCTATTCGAAGAGGGTAGAGCAATCGACCTAAGTGGTTGAAATCCAGCCACCAGTTGACATGGCTGGATCGAAAATTGTATTGTGTCGAATGCAATGAAAAATTCCCCAATCAACCCGGATACTCCGGACCGCGTCCTGGTGGCGATCCGCCAGATCCACCGCGCCATCGACCTGCATTCCCGCAAGCTGATCCAGGAGCACGGCCTGACCGTGCCGCAGCTGCTCGTGCTCAAGGAAGCCCTGCGACACCCGGGTTCGAGCGTCGGCCGCCTGGCCGAACGGGTCCAGCTGAGCCAGGGCACGGTGACACAGATCCTGACCCGCCTCGAACAGCGCGGCATGCTGCTGCGCACACGCAGCGACGAGGACCGGCGCCGCGTGGTGGTGACGGTCACGCCCCTGGGCGTTTCCGTGCTCGACCGCGCTCCCATGCCTCTGCATGACCGCTTCCTGCACTCCTTCGACAGCCTGGAGGAGTGGGAGCAGACCTTCCTGCTTTCGGCCCTGCAGCGTGTAGCGCGCATGATGGGCGCCGGCGGCATGGATGTCGCGCCCCTGCTGGCGCCGGGCGAGATTCGCGAACCGGGATCGACGGAGACCGAAGGAGAGGAAATCTGTGATGCAACCTGAATTCTGCATCGTGCGCGGGAACGACGGATTCCCCGACTGGATCACGCGGGAGGAGGTCGTGCGCCTCTTCCACGAAACGATGAAACCCTACGAGGACACGCCGACGGATGTCGGCCGCGCCCTCGACTATGCCTTCTCGAAAGAGCGGGGCGGATTCCTGGCCCTCTGCCGCCTGGAAGACAAGTGGGCAGGCCAGCTGCTGATGCTCGACACGGGCATGGGCGGCTACATTCCCGAACACATCCTGCTCTTCGTCACAGTCTCGCCGGAAATGCGCGGAAAGGGAATCGGCCGCAAGCTGATCGAGCACTGCATCGATCTTTGCCCGGGCGACGTCAAGTTGCACGTGGAGTACGACAATCCGGCCAAGCGCCTCTATGAGCGGGTAGGCTTCACGACCGATTACGCGGAAATGAGGTTCAAGAAGTGAATCGTCTCGTAATCGATCTGGACCGCATGCTGCACAACATCCAGACCGTCGACACCTGGATGAAGATGCATGACGCCTCGTGGACCTTCGTGACCAAGGCGCTCTGCGGACACGCCGAGACCCTGCGCGCCCTGCAGGCGCTGGGCGTACGCTCGATGGCCGATTCGCGCATCGAGAACCTGCAGGTCATCGACCGCATGGCGGAGGATTTCGAGACCTGGTACCTGCGCCTGCCCAACCTCTCCGAACTGGAAACGATCCTCGCCCTTACGGACGTGAGCCTGAATTCCGAATTGCGGATTATTCGCGAGATCAACCGCGTCTCGGGCGAACTGGGAAAAACGCACCGCGTGATCATCATGATCGAGCTCGGGGACCTGCGCGAGGGCATCCTGCCCGGCAACCTGATCGAGTTCTATGACCAGATCTTCCGCCTGGAACACATCGAGGTCGTCGGCATCGGCGCCAATATCGGCTGCCTGGCGGGTGTCGTACCCAGCGTCGACCAGCTGATGCAGCTTGTGCTCTACAAGGAGCTGCTCGAGCTGAAGTTCAAGCGCGAACTGCCGATGATCTCCGCCGGATCTTCTTCCGTGCTGCCCATGCTCCTGGAGGGGCGTGTACCGAAATCGATCAATCATTTCCGCATCGGGGAAGCGGTCCTGCTGGGTACCGACCTGATCAACGGGGGCCTGCTCAAGGGTCTTCGGGACGATGTCTTCACGCTGGAGGCGGAAATCGTCGAGATCAAGGAGAAGAGCCTCATACCGCTGGGCGAGACGACCTCGATGACGCCCTTCGAGGTACTCGACGAGTCCGACTACACCCCCGGCCAGCGAGGCTATCGGGCGATTATCACTGTAGGACAGCTGGACACGAACATCGCCGGACTGACCCCGGTCGATACGCGTTTCCAGATCGCCGGCGCGAGCAGCGATGTGGCGGTGGTCAACCTGGGAGACAACGACCGCCAGCTGCGCATCGGCGATTCGATCCGCTTCCGTCCCGACTACGGGGCTCTGGTGCGCCTGATGATGGACCGCTACATCGAGAAGGTTGTCACACCGGAAATCCGCTCCTTCAGCCAGGGCCTGGCCCCCTCCGACGAAGTCGAAGTGCCGCCGGCCATCACCCCGCTGGACGAGCAGGGAAGCGAAGCCAGCTGATGTCGGAGAACACGATCCTCTGGGGCATCATCGTCGCCTACGTGTCCTTCATCTTCATCAAGGGCGTGCTGCAGAGCCGGCGCATCCACGACTCGGACGACTACCTCGTCGCCGGACGCAACGTGGATTGGCTGCTGCTCTTCACGACCCTGGGCGCGACGGTGATCGGCGGAGGCTACTCGGTGGGCGCGGTCGGCCGCACCTACGACTGGGGCCTGCTGATGGTGCTGGTCTCGGTCGGCGGGTACCTGCATTTCGTCTTTTCCGGACTGGTGGTCGCGCCGCAGTTCCGCGAGGCCGAGTTGTATACGGTGGCCGGCTGGTTCCGCGAGCGCTTCGACGAACGCAGCCGCTCCCTGGCCATGGTGCTCTCGATCATCTTCTCGGTCTTCATCGTCGCCGCGCAGATCGCCGCCATCGGCAGCGTGCTCGCATCGCTGCTGGGCGAGCACCTGCAGAACGAGAACCTGCTGACCTGGGCGATCCTGCTCGGCGGGCTGGTGGTCATCGTCTACAGCACGGCGGGCGGCCTGATGGCCGTGATCCATACGGATGTCTACCAGTTCGTCGTGCTGATCTTCGGCTTCCTGCTGACCCTGGCCTTCATCCTGCCCGACATGCTGTCTCACCTGCCGGAGGTGAAGGCCAGCCTGCCCGAGGAGTTCCTGATGCCGACGGGCGGCAAGGGCTGGCTGTTCCTGCTGACGACCTTCCTGGCCTTCCTGCTGGGGGAGACTTTCGCCCCGGGCTACGCCACACGCTATTGCATCGGCAAGGATGTGCGGGAGACGAAGAAGGGCATCGCCGGAGTGGGCCTCGCGCTCAGCCTGACCTTTCCCTTCATCATCCTGGTCATCGCCGTCTACGCGCGCTACCACTTTCCCGACATCGAGCCGCAATACGCCTTGTCGCACGTGATCTTCAACCTGCATAATCCCGTCATCGCCGGACTGATGATCGCCGCCCTGCTCAGCGCGGTAATGTCCTCGGCGGACTCGGGCCTCAACAGCTCGACGACGATCTTCTGCAAGGACCTTTTCGAGGACCAGTTGGGCCTGACCGGCTGGAGCGAAGAGAAGAAGCTGCGCGTGGCGCGACGGCTGACGCTGGTTCTGGGCAGCCTGTCCACGCTGATCGCCGTGCTCTGGCCGGACATCATCGACCTGCTGCTGTTCACCTATCACATCTGGGCTCCGGCGATCATCCTGCCGGTCGTGCTCGGTGCGCTCGATCGCCGCAAAAGGCCCGGACAGGACACGGCCATCTTCTGGACCATGCTGCTGTCCGTGCTTGCGACCCTGGTCTACCGCATGAGCGACGCGGCGGAGACCCTGGACCCGGCGGTCTTCGGGGTGCTGCTCTCGATCGCGATCTACCTGCCGCTGGCCGCCTTCCTCGGCCGATCCGCGAAAGGAGAGGCCTCCTAGTCTAGGGGCGTGATCCATTCGCCTGCAGGCCCCTGACCTTCATCCGGGGGGCATGCTCTGCGCAGGAAGCGCCAGTCGGGCGAAGAAGAGTGGCGTGATCCATTCCGGAGCTGCGGATCTCGTGCTCCTCGACGCTTTGCCAGGGTAGATCCGGCCACCAGCGACTGATTGCCGGCGGGGCCAGGGGGTCGATGCTTTCGCCCGGGCGCGGAATCACCAGCGCCTGCCCGGCCTCCTCGCAGGCGGCGAGCAGGCGTTCGGCAGGCTCGATCCAGCTGTGCATCGCCAGGTCGAAAGTGGCCCAGTGCACGGGAATCAGGATCCCCCCCTTTGCCTGTCGTACGGCCTCGACGGCCTGCTCCGGCCCCAGGTGGACATCCGCCCAGAGCCGATGGTAGGCTCCGACCTCGACCAGGGTCGCGTCGAAGGGGCCCAGCTTCTCCCCGATCTCGCGGAAGCCGGGAAACATCGAGGTGTCGCCCGTGTAGTACAGGTTGTGCCGCGGGCCGCTCAGGGCGAAGCCGGTCCAGAGGGTCCGGTCGCGGTCGTGGATCACGACCGATCGGCCGGAAAAATGCCGCGCCGGCGTCGCGCGCACCCGCAGATCGTCCAGATCATGGTATTCCCACCAGTCCAGCTCGCGGATGCGCTCCCAGGAGATTCCCCAGTCGGCGAGAATCCGGCCGATCCCGAGAGGCACGATGTAGAAGAGATCCCGCCCGGCGAGCCTTTCGATCGTGGGCTTGTCGAGGTGGTCGTAGTGGTCATGGCTGATCAGGACGGCGTCTACATCCGGCAACTCGTCCAGGGGCAGGGGCGGCTGGAAAAAGCGCTTGGGCCCGGCGAAACGGAAGGGCGAGACGCGCTGCCCCCAGACCGGATCGATCAGGATCCGCTTGCCGTCGATCTCGACCAGCGTGGTCGAGTGGCCGAGCCATGTCACACGCAGCCCGCTTTCGGGAAGCGTGTCGAAGTCCCCGCCCTTTCGCTGCAGCACGGGCAGGGCCTGTTGCGGCGTCGTGTGATCCCCGCCCTTGATCCACTCGATGGTCGTCTCGATGAAAGGCGGTTCCTCGTTGGGGAGGCTGTTGACGAATTTCCCCTCGCGGTAGTTGGGCGAGGACTGGATGCGTTCCAGGCTTGCCTTCGTTCCGGCTTCTGTTTCCACGCGGTTCTCCCGGTTCATCCATCCTCCAGCGATCAGCAGCAGTCCCAGAACCAACGGGATTCCGAACTGCTTCCATCTTCTGTATAACCTTCGTGCCATTGGCTTGCGTTTCCCTGTTCAATCGATTACACTGCACAGTGTAGTTTCACTGCTGAAGCGAGTCAAGAAAAATTGCACTGCACGGTGTAGTTTTCGGAGAGCACGATGTCTGCAAAGCCATCCTCGACCTCCCGCAAGCGGGAAGACATACTGGATGCCGCGGTGGAAGCCTTCCAGCAGGATGGCTACGAGAAGACCAGCATGGACCGCATTGCCGATCTCGCCAACGCTTCCAAACGTACGGTCTACAACCACTTCGACAGCAAGGCCGAGCTCTTCCAGCAGGTCTTGACGCGCCTTTTTGCCGAACTCAGCGTCTTGAAGGACATTCCGTGGAACAGCGAGCTGCCGCTGGCGGAACAGCTGGAAGCCTTCGCCCGCGCCAAGCTGGCCATGCAAAGCAATCCTTCCTGGCTTCGCCTGTCCCGTGTCGCCTTCGCCGAGTTCATCCATCAGCCGGACCTGGCTCGCGAAACCATGGAACGGATTCACGAGCGGGAAGACAGCCTGGTGCAATGGTTGCGCGAAGCCCACAAGGCGGATGGTCTTCGTGTCCCGGACCCCGAGCTCAGCGCCCAGGTCTTCTGGGGCGCTGTCAGCGGCAGCGTGGTCTGGCCGGCGATCCTGGGGCAGGAGCTGCCGGAGCACCAGGTCGATCGACTGGTCGCGGCTCTCGTGGATACCTTCCTGCGCGCGCACCGGGCCTGAATTCCCCTGGATCGTCCGGATGCCTTCATCTTGCGCTGCCCTTGGGCTTCGGCCTTGCTATCTTGTGTGCACCTGAACAGAACAAAACGAAATCTGGCGGACCCCATGACGGCACCCCAGGCCGGCGAGACCGGCACTCCCGAACGCAAGCCGGTGATCCTTTCCGGCATCCAGCCCAGCGGCGATCTGATGATCGGCCATTACACCGGCGCGCTCCGCAACTGGAAGAAGCTGCAGGAAAGCCACGAGTGCTTCTTCGCCCTCGTCAACCTGCACGCAATCACCGTATACCAGAAACCGGCGGAACTACGCCGAAGAAGTCTCGAGCTGCTGGCGCTCTACATGGCCTGCGGCATCGACCCTGAACGCTCGACGCTCTTCGTGCAGAGCCATGTGCCGCAGCATGCGGAGCTGGGCTGGATCCTGAACTGTATTACGCCGATCGGACAGCTGCAGCGCATGACCCAGTTCAAGGACAAGTCGCGACGCAACGAGAAGAACATCAACGCCGGCCTGCTGAACTACCCGGTGCTGATGGCTGCAGACATCCTGCTCTACCAGGCGGACTGTGTACCGGTCGGCGACGACCAGAAGCAGCACCTGGAGCTGACGCGGGACCTGGCGATCCGCTTCAACAGCATGTACTCCGAAACCTTCAAGGTGCCCGAGCCCTACATCGCGCCTCGCGAGGAGGGCGCGCGCATCATGAGCCTGCAGGATCCGACGGCGAAGATGTCCAAGTCGGATCCCGACCGGAACGCAAGCCTGATGCTGCTCGACCCGCCGGATGTGATCCGCGCCAAGCTGCGTCGCGCCGTCACCGACAGCGGCAGCAGCATCGCCTACGATCCCGACGAGCGCCCCGGCATCAGCAACCTGATGACGCTTTACCGCATCGTGACGGGCATCGGCTTCGAGGAACAGGAAGAACGCTACTCGGGCCAGGGCTATGGACCCTACAAGAAGGACCTGGGCGAAGCCATCGTCGCCTTCCTGGAACCCGTGCAGGAGCGCTTCAAGGAGATCATCGGCGACCGCAAGGCCCTGGAGGAGATCCTCGATGCCGGCGCGGCAAAGGCTCGCGATCGGGCGCGTCGCACGCTGGACAAGGTCCACCGCAAGATCGGCCTGCTGGGCGGCCGGCGCTACTGATGGGTTCCGCGGACCCGGGGTATACGGTTGTCATCGGCGCCGGAGCCTGCGGGCTGGCCGCAGCCATGGAACTGGCCGCGGAGACGGAGGTCCTGGTGCTGGAATCCGCCGACGGCATCGGCCGCGGAGCCTCCAGCCGCAACTCGGAAGTGCTGCACGCCGGCCTGTACTACACGCCGGGATCCCTGAAGGCGCGGCTCTGCATCGAGGGCGCCCGCGTGATCCATCAGCTGGGTGCGGAGGGCAGGATCGGCATTGATGTCTGCGGCAAGGCCGTGATCGCGCTCGGGGAAGAGGAACTCCCCGCCCTGAAGGCCCTTCAGCGGAATGCCGAAGAGAATGGTGTCACGGATCTTCGCCTGCTGGATGTGTCCGCCCTGCGGGAGCGTTTGCCGCGGATTCGTGCCGCCGCGGGCCTCTTCAGCCCCCGCACCGCCGTGCTGGACAGCCATTCCCTGCTCGAGCATTTTCGCCGCAGCGCGCTTTCCCGGGGTGCCGAGCTGCTGTTCCATCACCGTGTGACAGGTGTCGAGCGGCGCGGCGATTCCTGGCTGCTCCGCGGGCAGGGCCCGGAGGGCGCCTTCGAGCTGCCTGCTGCCGCTGTCGTCAACGCTGCCGGCTTGTATTCGGATCGATTGGCCGAAGCGGCCGGGCTGGACCTGGATCGGCATGACCTGCGCCTGCGCTGGAACCGCGGGGAGTATTTCGCGGCCGCGCGCTGGACCGCCGCCGATTTCGCCCACCTGGTCTATCCCATGCCTTCGGCCGACGGGCACCTGGGAATCCACCTGACCCGTGATACAGGAGGAGGGATCCGCTTCGGCCCTTCCCTGGAGAAGTGGCCGGGCGAGGAGGACTATCGGCAGGATCTGCGCCTGCGCCCGGCCTTCTGCCGGGACCTGGCGCGCTGGCTTCCGGATCTGCGCGAGGAGGACCTGCAGCCTGCCGGAACGGGCCTGCGCGCTCGTCTGATGCGCTTCGGCGCAGGGCGTCCGCGGGATTTCCACATTGCGGAAGAAAGCGAAGCGGGGCTGCCGCGTTGGATCAACCTGATCGGCATCGAGAGCCCCGGTCTGACCGCCTCGCCGGCGATCGGCCGAAGGGTGCGCGAACTATGGAAGACGACCGCGTGATGCAACACGCGGAGGATAGAGGAAAGGAAGCATCATGTCGGAACTGAAAGCGGCCAGCTGCGAATCCCTGGCCGGACTGGTCGAAGTACAGACGGAAGCCGTTGTCAGCCGGACCCTGGTCAAGAACCCTGCGGGAACCGTGACTCTCTTCGCCTTTGATCGCGGGCAGGAACTGAGCGAGCACAGTGCGCCCTTCGACGCCCTGGTGCAGGTGCTGGACGGCGAAGCGACGATTCGCATTGCCGGGGAAGAACACCGGGTGAGCGCGGGCCAGGTGATCCTGATGCCGGCCAACGTGCCTCACGCCGTCCAGGCGCCTGTGGCATTCCGCATGCTGCTGACCATGCTCAAGCACAAGGTCCAGGCCTGAGGACAAAACCTCCCTTTGTACATATAGGGTTGAGAGTGTCTGGAATGCCGGAGTGATTGTTAGCGCTTTTTGTGGCAATAAAGCTGTGCACTGTGAGTAGGAGCGTGCACGGCTCGGCACCTCTGTCAACCGACAGCAGGGTTCACCCCCGCTCAATGTCACTAGTTCTCTCGTTCTAGTCCGCCGGAAGAGGGAGCACTCGTCCTTCCCAAGCCTCCAGTTTCAGATCGTGGCTGGCAAGACCCAGAGGCAGATCCACCCGGATGGTGCGTGTCTCGCCGCTGCGATTCAGCGCGACCAGGCTGCGGCTGATCCTCCCGCTCGCGTTTTCCGCGCTCCGCAGCCAGGCCAGGCAATGGGACCCCCTGTATACGATCTCGAAATCCCCGCGCCGCAGTTCTGGCCGCTCCCGCCGCAGGCGGATCAGGTCGGCGATGTCCTCCTTGAGAGAGCGCTCCGCGGCAGTGACGTCCTTGCCGAAGCGCATCTTTCGCCGGTTGTCCGGGTCGCCTGCGCCGCTCATGCCGATCTCGTCCCCGTAGTACACGAAGGGGATGCCGGGGATCGTCATCATGTAGGTCATGTAGAGGCGGATCTTGTCGTAGGTTTCCATGTGATCCACCACGTGGTGGTGGGCCCAGCCGACCTCTTCCGTGTCCACTCCGCTCAAGGGCATGTCGCCATCGGCGAAGACAGCGTAGCGCGCCTTGTCGTGGCTGTCCATCAGGTTGCCCATCAGGTGCAGACGACCGCAGACGGCCAGGTTCTGCTCCAGGGTCGCCGCCAGGTCCGAGAACGGACTGTCCGTGTCCAGGAACAGCGCTCGCGCCGGATGATAGAGGTTGAAGTTGAACTGGGCGTCCATGGCCTCCGGCGAGACGTAGGACAGGATCAGCTCGTCGCTGCCGAAGGTCTCGCCGATCTGGTAGATCTGGCGATCGGCGAGTTCCGGATCCGTCCGTATACGACGCGTCAGTTCGACCCAGAAGGGGCGCGGGACGTGCTTCACCGCATCGTGGCGGAAGCCGTCCAGGTCGAAGGTCTTCAGCCACCAGAGCGCATTGTCGCACATGGCGTCAACAACTTCCGGATTGGCAAAGTCCAGGTCCGGCAGAAAGGGCTCGAACCAGGTGCTCAGGCGGTACTCGTCCCACAGTCTCAGGTTGCGGCGGCCGTCTTCCAGTTCCAGCGCCGTGAACCAGTCCGGATGCTCGCTCGCCCAGGGGTGGTCCTGGTGGATGTGGTTGCTGACGAAATCCAGCAGCACGCGCATGTCGCGGGCATGGGCCTCGGCAACGAGCTCCTTGAGCAGGGACTCGTCTCCGAAGCGCGGTTCGATGGCCCGATTGGCTACCGGCCAGTATCCGTGGTAGCCCGTGTAATACCTGAAGGGCTCCAGGTATTCCTGCCAGGCGCCCTCCGCCGCGTCGACCACGGGAAAGATCCACAGCGTGTTTACACCCAGATCCTCGAAATAACCCTCGCGCAGCGCGTCGAGGATGCCCTGCAGGTCCCCGCCGTTCCAGTTGGCGGGGGGCAGGATCTCCGGGTGTTCCACCGGGTCGTTGTTGGCCGGATCCCCGTCGCGGAAACGATCCGGCATGACCGAATAGACGACGGCATCCTCCCAGCGGAAATCGTCGCCGAAAGTGATTCGCTGGAGTGCGGAGGCGCCAGAGCGTTGTGTGACAGCCACCAGGAGATCCTCCGCTTCGTCCAGCGGCAGTTCGACGATCAGGGTGCCCTTCTGCAGGATCATAGATTCATCCGGAATGGCCCTTCGGCCCTGGACAGCGAGGATCTCGGCCTCCGCTTCCAGGTTCTCGACGGCGAAGCGCACCTGGCGCACCTCCTTCCACGCCGTCCAGCCCAGGCGACGTATCACAGGATTCCGTTCCTTTGGTCCCTCGACGATCACGAGGCTGTTGTGTCCGCCCAGCCCGTTGCCCACCGAGTCCGGGTTGGCCGGATCCAGTAATTCCCGCGTGTCCACCTTGAACAGGTATTCATGGCGACCGGGATCCAGGGCCACGGTGGCTTCGTATACGCCTGGCCGGGTCTCTTCGAGAGGATGCTGGGACCGGTTCCAGCTGTTGAAACTGCCGAAGACCGTCACACGAAGCCCGGGTAGCGTCTGCAGCCTGAATTCGACCGGCTGGCGGCTGCCGCCTTTCAGCAGGAAACTGCCGGCTGTCGTGTCGAGACGCTTCCAGCCGAAGCTGGTACTGCTTTGCAGGGTGAAACCGTCCTCGGACGGCATGCATTCCAGCCCGGCGGGGCACTCTTCCAGGCCAAGTGCTCCATGAAGCGGCAGGCCAAGGGTGGCCGTGTTGACTTCCAGCGGCGTACCGGCCTCCAGCCGCAGAATTTCGGGTCGTGCCAGGAGTGCGGCAGGCATCAACAGGATCACCAGCCACAGGTGGCCAGAGGGGAAAAGGCGGGTAGGCATAGAAATTCCTTTCGGTTCCGTTCTGCCCGGTCAAAGTACCAAAGCGTTGCCCTTACCGTCTGAAATCCAGCACTTCCGCCCGATCCGATACAGGATCCCGTTTGCCATGACTGTTTTTTCAGTTCTTAGAACAGGTATTGTTTTTGCAAGAAATTGCATGTTCTCAGCCTTGGCTGCGTTCCGAAGCGGGTGCCCTGCCTGTTTCGTTGTGCCATGAAGACCTGTTACCTACACCCTAAACAAAGGAAGCTCTAAAGGAGACCTCCATGCGTCTGATTCATCTCTTCGGATCCGCTGTCCTGCTGGGCGGCATGGCCCTGCAGGCCCAGGCCACCATCGGCTGGGGCAACATCCAGTGGCCTCCCGTCGGCAGCAACCAGCCGAGCAACGCGGACATCACCGTCTACAGCCAGGTCTGGAAGGCCGGTTGCACGGATACGGCCGGCCCCTGCACCGACATCGTCGGCACCCTCTACTACAAGAAGCCCAGCGATGGCGCATTCACCTCCGTGGCGATGTCCTACAACACCGATTCCGGCTCGAACGACGAGAACATGGGCATGATCCCCATGGCCGCGTTGACCGAGGCCCAGGTGCAGTTCTACATCGAGTACCTGGACACGAGCGACAGCAGCCTGTATTACCCGGATGGCTACGATTCGACTTCGCCCGCGTTCTACAATGTCGTTCCGACCACTTCGGTCGATTTCACGCTGAGCGTGTGTGTCGACCTGAGCTGCGTCGGCGTCGGTGATCCGGGCATTGCCGGAACCTTCAACGGCTGGGGATTCACCGGACTGAACGCCACGGGCGATCCGGATGTATACTGCGGCGAGATCGTGATCCCCGCCGGCAGCTCTCCGGAACTGTACTTCAAGTTCCGCAACCCCGGCGTGGAAGACTGGGAAGGAATTGGAGACCGCCAGTACGTGATTGCCCAGAGCGCGACAGCCGGCAGCTACGATGCCTTCTGGAACAACGACGACAGTTGCCTGAGCGCGAATACGGAAGACCTGCCTGGCGCCTTCGCGCTGGGGTCGGCCTATCCCAATCCCTTCAATCCGAGCACATCGATCGATTTCTCGCTGGCCGAGACCGGCGAGGTCAGCCTGCGTGTGACGGACCTGCTGGGCCGCACCGTGTCGACCCTGGTCGAAGGCATGACCTCCGCCGGCGAACACAGTGTGACTTTCCATGCCGAGGGCCTGGGCAGCGGCGTCTACTTCTACACCCTGGAAGCCGCCGGCCAGTCGCAGACCCGCAAGCTGGTCCTGCTCAAGTAGTTCTTTCTTGAGGGCATTTCAGTCCTTTCGATTACACTCCATCGAGGGTGAGGAACCGGGGTCGCTTCCGATCGAGGAAGCGGCCCCTCTTCGCTCCCCTCCCTGCACTCCGTTTGCCAGATTGCCGCCATGTTGCACACCTTCCTTTTCCTGCTGCTTCTGCCTGCCACCCTGGTCGCCGACGAGAGCGCCCGCATCTACGACGACAGCCAGGTGGCCGAGGTTCATGTCAGCGTGGATCCGCTGGCCATGGAGTGGATGTACTCGAATCCCTTCAGCGATTCCCTCCACCTGGCATCCTACACCTTCCAGAACGCGACCATCGACACGCAGTTGACGCAGGTCGGATTCCGCCTGCGTGGAAACACCTCGCGCACCTCCGCGAAGAAGAGCTTCAAGCTGGACCTGAATCACTTCGTCGATGGCCGCGAATGGCTCGACGTGGACAAGCTCAACCTGAACGGAGAACACAACGATCCGGCTGTTTCCCGAAGCAAGCTGGTCTGGGACCTCTATCAGCGTGTCACCTGGCTGGCTCCGCGCGCCTCCCACGCGGCGCTCCACGTCAACGACCTCTACATGGGGCTTTATGTCAACGTGGAACACATCGACAAGGACTTCCTCAACAAGCGGCCCCTCGACAGCTCGGGCAACCTCTGGAAGTGCCTCTGGCCCGCGGATCTGCGCTGGCGCGGGCCGGATCCGGAGAACTACAAGCACGTTTCCGGCGACCGGCGCGTCTACGAGCTGAAGTCCAACGAGGAGGCGGACGACTACTCCCAGCTGGTCCGGCTGATCCGGATTGCCGCGACCACTCCGGCCGATCGCATGCGCGACAGCCTGGAAGCCGTGATCCATATCGAGGATGTGGCGCGCTACTTCGCGCTGAATGTCCTGACGGGCAGCTGGGACAGCTACCGCTTCCTGCGCAACAACTTTTATCTGTATCACGACCCCTCGGAGGATCGCTTCCGTCTCATTCCCTACGACATGGACAACGTACTCGGCATCGACTGGTTCAGCATCGACTGGACAAGCACGGACCCCCTGGACTGGCCGCGGGCCGACGGGGACGATCGACCGCTCGCGGATGCCTTCCTCTCCGTGCCGGCTTTCCGCGACCTGTTCGTGTTGCATCTGGAACACTACGCCGATCGCCTGTTCGACGCTCTCGACTGGCAGCAGCGCTGCCAGCAGCTCTACGACCAACTCTGGCCCCACGCCCGCCCGGACAGCTTCCGCACGATGGACTACGGCTTCGACAGTACGGATTTCGCCGATGCCTTCGGTCCCGGTCCGCACCAGCAGGATCATGTCACGCACGCCATGCGCGAGTTTCTCGCCCAGCGCCTGGCGGGCCTGGCGGAACAGCTCGAGTACAGCGACGGCGGCCCCGTGCTCTGGAATTCAGCCTGGGAGGTGACTGGGGGTGAGCTTTCATTCTCCGTTTCCGCCTGGTCGCACACGGGGATCGACTCCCTCGAGCTGGCTCTATCCCGCGAGGGCGAGGAGCTGGCCCGCCTGCGGCTGGAGGATCCCGGTCCGGCCCTGGACAACCTGGACTCGACCTGGCTGTATACGGGCCTGCTGGACCTGGAGGGGATCGGCGGCGAATGCCTGCTGCGACTCTCTGTGTACCGTCCCGACGGCGAGACCATGGAGTGGCCCGGAAGAGGACTTGCGCTTGCCCTGCCGTTGCATCATGCGCAGAACCTGCGTGTCACAGAGCTCATGCCCCGCAACGATGCAACGATCGCCGATGGGCAGGGCGACTACGACGACTGGCTGGAGCTGGCCAACCTGGGCCCGGAAACGATTGCCCTTGCGGGTTTCGGCATGAGCGACAATCCGGATACCCCCTTCGAGTATGTGTTCCCCGACACGAGTCTTGCGCCCGGAGAACGCCTGCTGCTCTGGTGTGACAATGACGAGACGGATCCCGGGCTGCATGCCCCCTTTGCCCTGTCGGGAAGCGGCGACGACATCGTGCTCAGTGACCCCTCCGGCGGGAGGCTGCAGCTGATCGAGTTCGGCTCCGTCGCCGTGGACCAGAGTCTTCATCTGCCCTGCGACGCTCAGGTGGACACGGAGGGGCAGCTCTTGGCCTTCGTGGTCAGCGAGGAGCCCACCCCTGGCGAGCCCAATGCCTGCCCTCCTCCGGCGGGACTCTGGGTCCGGCGCCAGGGAAACGACTTGTTGCTGGAGTGGGATCCCGGTCCGGCAACTCAATGGCAGGTCTTCTATATGGAACATCCCTGGGATTCCGAAGGCGAGGTCCTGGGAAACACCCTGGAGCCTTTCTTCCTTGTGGAAGGAGCGTTGCAGGCGGGCAGTCAAAGCGGTTGGTATCGCGTTGCGTTACTGTACTAGCTTGATCCGCGAGACTGCCAATCCGGCTGCGCGAGGCGCTTGTGTACTCGAGACGAAAGGAAACCCATGCGTACGACAATGGCTGCCGCCTTGCTGGCGGCGGGAGTGCTGCTGATGCCCGGTGATCCAGGCGCCTGGGAAAAGATTCCCGAAGACGTCCGGATCCTCGAACAGGTCCCTCACCCCGATTGGTGCCACGACCTGAGTATCTATGAGGTCAACCTGCGGCAGTATACGCCCGAGGGCACCTTCGCCGCCTTTCGCGAGCACCTGCCCAGGTTGAAGGACATGGGCATCGGCATTCTCTGGTTCATGCCGATCCATCCTATCGGGGAGGAAAACCGCAAGGGCACACTGGGCAGCTATTACTCTGTCAAGGATTACCAGGCAGTCAATCCGGAACTGGGAACCTTCGAGGAGTTCCGCGAGCTGGTGCGCGAGATCCATGCCCTGGACATGTACGTGCTCATCGACTGGGTCGCCAACCACTGCGCCTGGGACAATGCCGTCGTCGAAGAACACCCGGACTGGATCACGCGGGACGAGAAGGGCCAGCCGCAGCCGCCTGTCGCCGACTGGCATGATGTCGTCGATTTCGACTACTCGCAGCCCGGGCTGCACGAGTGGATGACGCAGAACCTGGAGTTCTGGATCCGCGAGGCGGACATCGACGGCTACCGCTGCGACGTGGCCGGCATGGTGCCGACGGAGTTCTGGGATAGCGCGCGTCCCCGGTTGGAGGCCATCAAGCCGGTGTTCATGCTTGCCGAATGGGCGGACCCCCGCCTGCATCCCAGGGCCTTCAACATGAGTTACGGATGGGGAGTGCACCGGGCGATGAACGACATTGCCCAGGGAAAGCGCGCAGTGGCGGGCCTGGACGAGGAGCTGGCCCTGCTGGGCAAGTTCCCGCCGGAAGGCATTGTGATGCACTTTATCACCAACCACGACGAGAACTCCTGGAACGGCACGGTCTACGAGCGCATGGGAGCGGCGGCCGAGGCCTTCGCGGTCCTGAGCTATACGCTGCCCGGCATGCCTCTCGTCTACAGCGGGCAGGAAGCAGGCCTGGACAAGCGGCTTGAGTTCTTCGAGAAGGACCTGATCCCCTGGAAGCCCACTCCGTGGGAAGAGCTATTCACCGTGCTCAACACCCTGAAGAGGGAGCATGAAGCCCTGTGGCACGGAGGAAAGGGAGGGGAGTTGCAGAGGCTGGATGCGGAAGGCGAAACCGTCTATGCCTTCCAGAGGAGTTCGGGCAGCTCTCTTGTGCGTGTCACTTTGAACCTGGGAACAGAGGCGCAGGAGCCCCGCTTGCCGGGCCTTCCCGGGGGACGGCGCCTGGTCTTCAGCTCGGCGGGTGCAGAAGAGACCTCAACCAGCCTGCCCGCCTGGGGCTGGCGCGTGGAGGCCGTCCGCCTGCCTTGAGGGTGTTTCCGTGCCAGGGCTGAACTGGCTTTCCTCGTGGAAGACGGATTCGATCTCGAGGATCGGCCCCCGGGACAATTCAGCGTAGAGAGGAAGCAGTTCGCGGCCGAACCAGTCCTCCAGCACAGGCTCCATGTCCGGCATCCGCTTCGCTACATAGCACTGGAAGAGCTGGATCACCAGCCACAAGCTGTGCTGTGTGACAGGCTGAACGTTGTCCAGGGCTCGCAACTGGGTGATGTAGCGGGTGCCATCCCGCCCCTGCAGCTTTCCCTCGAAGACTTCCAGACCGTGCACGCTCGCGCTCCAGCGCCGGTAGAGAAAGTCGTAGAGGCCCGGAAGCCTGACCTGGGCCGCCAGGGTCTCCAGGTTTCGCGGACCGCCGAACATGGAATACCAGATGGGTGTGCGGTTCGTGCGCTTCCGCTGTTCGTGATACTCCCGCTCCACTTCCTCCATTCCGGTATCCTGCAGCAGCGTGGCAAGCTGCTCTTCACGCAGGCGCAGCGCGGCGCCTTCGGGCAGGCGCAATCCGTGCAGGATCTTGTCTTTGCCCAGGCGGCGACGGAATTTCCGGCCGCGGGCACTCGTCGGATCCAGGCGACGCGTCATGTCGACTTCCCAGTGCAGATAGCCCGCCAGGAAACAGAGCGCGCGGCGATCGCTGTCCTCGTTCAGAATGTATTCGCAGGAAAGCAATGTCTCGAAGAGTCCGCGCAGCAGCATTTTCGTCGGTTCGACAGCGCCGATCCGGATCAGGCAGCGAATCGCATCGACGGTCTCGAGGGCGTGGCGGAACAGCAGAAGGAGGGGCACTTCGTGGATCTGACCGGTACTGCGCGCCGCGCTCCAGAGCAGCAGGTGGCTTCCGAATGACACTGTCTCGCCGACACCCTCCGAAAGCCTGGCGAGAAGCTGGTCCAGTTCCCCACCATGCGGGTGTGGGTTGAAGATTTCGGGTACTGGCGTCGTCGGCATGCGGATTCCTCGCTTGGATCTGCCATGTCCATCGGCAGTCGCCGGAAATCCTTCAGTTGTACGCCAAGCCTGACAAGAGTCAGGAAAACTGTGGGCTGGCGTGTAGGGGTGGTTTAGGGGTGGTATAGATTGTGCACGCTCCTACTCACAGTGCACAGCTTTGATGCCAAAAAAGTCCCTAACACGCAATCTATGTATCTGGACAGGTACAAGCTTCCCGGCAGATTTTCCTGAGTGTCACCGCTGGGCAACAGTTACAGGAGACTGGAATCCCTTTTGGACCGGCAGATCTGGAAAGGCCAGGCGCTAGAGCTTCTGGAAAGGGAAGATCTGCACGCTCCTACTCACAGTGCACAGCTTTATTGCCAAAAAAGTCCCTAACACTCCATCCACGAAACTGGACAAAATCCATGCTTCGGGCAGAATTGCCGGAGTGTCAACCACACGCGGCATCCGCGCAGGGCGGCCTGGCTACTCCCGCCGCAAGGCCTTCTGCCGCACCTGCATCTTCTCTTCGTCTTCCAGGCCGAAGTAGCCCTCTGCCAGGGCGCCTTCCCATGCGCCGTACATGGGATTGGGCAGCATGACGAAGCGGCTGCCGAATTCCTGCTTCAGCTCATCGACCGCCTGGTTTCGTTCGACGGTGCCTCCCTCGAAGACCTCGGCGAAGTCCCCCAGGTTGTCGCCGGCCAGCAGGACGATGCGGTGTGTGTCACGGATCTGTTCGCGGCGCGGTTCCTTGTCGCTGGTGCCGGTACGGAAGAGGCAGTGCTCCGCATCCGCCTGCGGAAAGCCGGCCTTTCGCAGGTTGTGTATGCTTTCCTCGAGGACAACCGCCTTGCGGTTGCTGACGTAATACACGGTGACACCCTGGCTGTCGGCCCAGTTCAGGAAGTCGAGCGCGCCGGGCATGGGGCGCGCCTTCGCTTCGCGGCACCACTCGAGCCAGCCGGTGGGATAGGCCGTTCCATCCTCGATGCAGCGTGCCTGGAAGGGTGTGTTGTCGAGTACGGTCTCGTCCACGTCTACAACGACCGCTCTCTGCGGATCCTCCCCGCGCGCCAGGTCTTCCTCCAGGATGCGTCGCGCAAGGTTCCAGGCCTGGTAGCTCAGCGCGCGGGCTTCGGCGCTTTTCTGCTGCCACACGGTCGCCAGCACCATCTGCTGGTTGATCTGTGTATGCTCCCCGGCCAGTGCCACCGTCGGAAGCTGCAGTCCGAAGAGGAAGGACAGCAGAAAAAGGCTGCAGAGGGACTTCATGGAGGACTCCTTTCTGTGGATTTGCCGATTCGCCGGCCTGCCGAAGCGAAGAAAGTAGGACTTCTGTCACAAGAGCCAAGCTGCGGAGTACCCGGCCTGACTGGATTCGCTTTGGCGAATTCCCTACCATGACAGACGAGTGCGTCCTCTCGCTGCCGGAACCTGCATTGTCGGGATGAATGTGTATGACAAGGATCGAAGAAGACACTCTGCGAGCCATTCTTCCCAGGGCGGGGTATCGTTTGCAACGACAGTTGCTTGGAATGGCCCTCGCCCTGGCCTTCCTGCTCCTTCTGTTCGAAGTCTGCTTTCCTGGACTCAGGCTCGCAATACATGGAGCTGCTCTTGTGCTACTTTTTGGTGTAATCCATGGAGTGCGAGCGCTGCTCTGGCCACGCAACCGCATGCTGGTGATCGAGGGCGATAGCGTCTGGCTCGCCCCCCGCGAGGAGACGACACGAAACATCGATCAGCTGGACCCGGATCGCAAACGGCCGTCCTGGATCGAGGCCCTGATCTGGATCCGTCAGTACACGGACAAGGATGGATCAATCCTCTTCGAGATTCCGCGGGCCGACTTTTCAGGCCGCCAGATCCGGCAGTTCGAGGCCCATCTCAGGCGGAAGCGCAGACTGGAAAAGGGATAGCGGATTTTAGCAATGAAACAATCCATGAATCTCTGCGGAAAGGGAGTGTGACATGAGTTTCCAGCGCGCAGACCTGAGGATCAAGCGCCGGCCGGGCCATGTGTTCCTGACGAATCTGCTGATGTACCTGATGCTGCTGCCATTCTACCTGCTTTTTCTGTACTGGCTTGAAGCGGATCGTAGCCAGTTCTGGATGTTACCGACTGTCATCTTCCTGGTTGTCATTCCCATGACCGTGTTTCAAACGCGCAGGACCTGCATTCGCACTCGTAAAGGCAGAGTCTGGGTGGATCCCTTTGTATCGAAGTCCGCCGAGATCATGTCTCTGGAAATTCCCGATTCGCCGAAGAGGTTCTATTGGCGACAGATCTTCGGAAAGCCGGGGCAGGTTGTAAACAGCAAAGGTCGAAGCCATTTTCTTGTGAGTCGATTTATTTTTAGCAAGGACCAGATCGAAGAGATGAACACCTATCTGCGCGAGTACCAGCAGGCGGTTCGGGCGGCCCGCGCACTTCACTCTGGAGGGAATCATGTCTGACATAGAGCTGGCCATCCGCTCGCCCTGGAGGGGGGAGCCGCTGGACATACTGCCGCTGATGACCTGGAAGGAACTGGATGCTCTTCTGGAACGGGCGGCGCTCCTCGCCCGCCGGCCGGAGGAAGCCCTGCCGACGGATGAGCGTATACGCATCCTGGAAGGTTGCCTGGAGCAGGTCGTGAGACGCCGGGAGGAGTTCGCCCTGACCGCTGCCCGCGAAGGCGGCAAACCCCTGGCCGACAGCAACGTCGAGCTGGATCGCGCGGCCGAGGGCATTCGCATGGCCATTGCCGTACTCAAGACCCATGAAGGCCGTGTGCTCCCGATGGGCTTCAACGCCGCAAGCCGGGGCCGCCTGGCCTATACACAGCGCGAGCCCCTGGGCCCCGTGCTGGCGATCAGCGCTTTCAACCATCCCTTCAACCTGATCGTGCACCAGGCGATCACGGCCGTCGCCGCCGGATGTCCCGTGCTGGTCAAGCCGGCGCTGGTCACGCCGCTTTCCTGTCGCAACCTGTTGCAGTGCCTCTACGACGCCGGCCTTCCCGGCGAGTGGTGCAGCATGATCTTCTGCGAGGACGAATTGACCGCGCGCCTGGCCGCCGATCCGCGCCTGGCCTTCGTCAGCTTCATCGGCAGCGCCGAGGTGGGCTGGAAACTGCGTTCGCGCCTGGCGCCCGGCGCGGCCTGCGTGCTGGAGCACGGGGGAGCGGCTCCCGTCTTGCTGGCCGAGGACGCGGATCTCGAGGCCGCGATTGCCCCGCTGGTCAAGGGAGCCATGTATCACGCCGGCCAGGTCTGCGTCAGCGTGCAGCGGGTCTTTGCGCCAAAGGCTCAGGCGAAAGATGTCGCCGGTCGCCTGGCCGAGGCGGCGAAGGGCCTGCGCGTCGGGGATCCGGCCTTGGCAGGGACGGAGGTAGGACCGCTGATCCGCCGCAGCGCCCACGAGCGCGTTTCCGCCTGGGTCGAGGAGGCCCGCGCCGGCGGGGCCGCCGTGCTCTGCGGCGGCAGCTCGATCGACGAGGACTGCTACGCGCCGACCGTGTTGCTGGATCCGCCCGCCGATTCGGCGGTGATGCGGAAGGAGATCTTCGGGCCGGTAGTCTGTGTGACATCCTTTGACAGCCTGGAAGAGGCGGTCGGTCGTGCCAACGAACTGCCTCTCGCTTTCCAGGCGGCCGCATTCACACAGTCTCTGGACACGGCCCTCTTCCTGCAGCGCAGGCTGCGCGCCAACGCCGTGATGATCAACGACCACACGGCCTTCCGCGTGGACTGGATGCCCTTCGGTGGTTCCGAACACGCAGGCCTCGGCATGGGCGGCATTGCCGAAGCCATGCGCGACATGAGCCGCGAGAAGCTGGTCGTCTGGAAGAGTCCCTCGATTCCGTGAGGCAAGGTGCCGCTCTCCGGATGCGCGCCTGCATGAATGGACGGAGAAAAGGGGATCCCGCACCTGCCGGATCCCCTTTTTGTGTTTCCTGGGTCGTGGCTCAGGGACGCAACTCTTCCGCCGTGATTCCTTCGCTCGCTGCCAGCGGCGGTTCCCCATTCCCCGACAAGCCACGGAAGAAGGCCCTGCTGCCAAGGAGCTGGAAGCCGCGGATCACGCGGAAGCTGTCCCCCTGCGATACGCCGAGCGTCTGCCAGGGACCCTGCGGATCCGTGCTCCATTCCAGCAGGGTCCAGTCCGCTCCGGCTCCGGGCTGCCAGGAAAGCAGCAGGTCATTGCCCACGCGCCGGGGCTGCAGCAGGACAGGCGGCTGGGCTTCGGCGCCCTCTTCCGGGTCCACGCCCGTGATGCGCAGGTCGTCGATGTTCCAGCCGCAGAACTGCCAGCTGCCATCCGTGGGGCCAATGCCGAAGCCGACGCGGAAGGCCGGATTGTCGTCGGCCCATTGGCTCACATCCAGTTCGATCTCCTCCCAGGCGCCGCCGTCCAGGGTGCCTTCGTTGGTCCAGATCGTGTGCCACTGCAGGCCGTCGAATACCTCGATGTAGCCTTCGTCGTACTGGTGCTGCTCCAGCCCCAGCCAGCGCTGGAAGACAAGCCGCGTCTGGATCCGGTCCGACAGGTCGATCTGCGGCGAGCGCGCCCAGCGGGTCAGCGAAATGCTGTTCTCGTAGTCCCCGCCGATCTGGTAGCCCAGGATGCCGTTGTCCTCTCCGGGGCTGGTGTCCTCGGCGGGATCCTCCTCGCCGTACTGGCCGCCGCCCGCCTGGGCCGGGCCGATCTCCCACCCCGTGTCGAGCTCCCAGCCGGAGTCGGCGGAGAAGTCGTCTACGAAGAGTTCCTGCCAGTGGCCCAGCAGCAGTTCGAATTCGCGTGTCACGGCATAGCCGCCATCGGCCGCCAGGCTCAGGCTTAGGACCACGCTTTCCCCGGCGACGGCCTCCGCGTCGATGGTGATACTGAAGCCGATCGTGCTCCACCCGTCATTCTGGTAGGCGATGTTCGGCCAGCTGCCGACGTTCTCGCTGGCGCTGATCCATGGATTATCGCTGGAAAGGGTTCCTGTGATCCCCGTGGCGTCGAGGCCGCTGTTGCGCAGCAGGATCTCGATCGGCAGGCTGGCGCCGGGGATCGGCCAGGCCTCCGGCTCGGCGGCGCGCCAGTCGGCAACCAGCAGGTTGGGCATGTCGCCCGGTCCGGTTCCCAGCCCGTCGAGGAATTCTTCGCCGGTTCCGATCGGATCCAGCCAGTCCACCAGGCGTGAGGACGCGTTCGAGCCGGCATCCCAGCTCATGCTGAATTTGCCGTAATAATCGTTGACGTTGTTCGAGCAGTTGGCCTCTCCGCCGTGCAGCTGTCCGACAATGCGGTGTTCCGGATTGTAGAGCGGCGACCCCGAACTGCCGCCCTCCGTCGTGCCGTCTTCCCAGTCGGCCACCCGCCAGTGCGAATTGCCCCCCGAGAAATAGCCGGAGCTGATCAGCGCGTCCTCGTCGAAGGAGATCTTCTTGATGTCGCCGCTCGGGTGATGGATGCCCACCGCGCCGGGAGCGGGAATGTCGCGCGCGTCCCAGCCGGAATAGGTCACCTCGTAGGACGGCGGAATGTCTTCCGTCAGTTCCAGCAGGGCGAAGTCGGAGGCGTCGCGGCTGGCCCGCAGGATGGCGCCCTGCACCGAATCCGTCGTCGGGCCGTTCTGGTTGGCGCAGCCGGGGCTCTCGTAGTTGAAGATGAAGACCCAGCTTGTCTCACCGCCCAGGCAGTGGTTGGCTGTCAGGAAGTACTGTGTCGCGTCGTGCGCCGTGTTGTTGATCAGCGCCCCGCTGCAGATGCGGAATCCGCCGCCGGTGGTGATCATGGCCACGCTGCGGCTCTCGCCCTGCCAGTCTTCCCCTTCCGGACAATTGACATTGTTGTTGCATCCGCCCGAATCCCCGTAGTCGCGGGCCTCGTCGAGCGCCAGGTCGAAGATGTCGCGGTAGCCGTGAATCACGCGGCGAATCCGGAAGTCGCATGAGGCGGGGCTTATCGCCGTGCGCAGTTCGAGCACGCAGCCTTCGCCGGGCACGGGCTGTGTGGCAAAGATGCCGTCGGCCCTGTTGTTGTGCTCGCCGAAAGCGCCGATCACGAAGCCGTTGTCCGGATTGTATACGAACAGCGTCGTCTTCGCGGGCAGGGCGAAGTCCTCGAAGACCAGGTTGGTGCTCAGCGCACCGGGGCACTCCAGGGCCAGGCGCCAGAGCTGCTGGCCGTCGGGCAGCGTTTCCCATTGCCCGTGGGTCGAGGGACGGATGTCCGTCTCGAAGGGAGCGCCGAAACGCAGGGGAACATCTTTCCCTTCGAGGGCGTCTTCCGCCAGCAGTTGCTGATGATCGACCGCGGGAAAGGAAAGCGTGGCCGGGGCAGGGCCCAGGCTGGAACGGGCATCAAGACCCAGGGGTTCTCCCTCGAGGGAGAGCTGCGCCTGCAGCGGCACGGCGATGGAGAACAGGAGGAGCATGCCGGCAAGGGGCCGGACAGGAAAAATGGCTTGCATGGAAGGTCCTCAGATTTGCGACAGGACAGTTCCGGCAAAGTGGCATTTCGCACTGCCGCTGCAAAGATGGCCGGGTGCAAGTGTCCAGGCCGCATTGCCTCTTGCCTGTAGAAAACTTCATGCTGCCCTTGACAAACTGACCGCCGGTCAGTACTCTTGGCACATGCAAAATGACCGTCGGTCATCAAATGAACTGGAGTCACTCGGTCATGACCCTCAATGAACGGCGAGACCGCGAGAAGCAGCAGCGACGCAAGGCCATTCTCGAGCAGGCGCGACGCCTCTTTCTGCAGAAGGGCTATGCGGCCGTCAGCCAGGACGAACTGGCGACGGCCTGCGAACTGGCGAAAGGCACTCTCTACCTCTACTTCCCCGGAAAGGCCGCCCTGCTGGGTGCTCTCTGCCGGGAAGCGCACCAGGAGATGAGCGCGGATTTCCGGCGGGTCGCCACTTCCGATGGGCCCCCCGGCAAACGGCTGAACGGAGTCGGCCTTGCGTTCGTCGACTGGTTTCGCAGGCACCGCGAAACCATGCCCTTGCTGGAGTATTCCGGGCGCGAGGATGTGCGTGCCGCCCTGCCGGATGCTCTGCGTCAGGAACTGGAAACGGACGAGTTCGAGCCGATCCGCATTATGAGCGGACTGATTGCCGAATGCCGCGAGGCAGGCTATCTGAAAAAGCAGGTCGAACCCATGGAACTGGCCTGCCTGCTTGCGGGATCATCGATGGGCCTGGTGCGCATGGCCATGAGTTGCGGCGAGCTGCTTCCCGGATCGCCGGGGGACTTCATTCGCAAGGGCTGGGCCCTGGTGCTGGACGGCCTGGTCGAGGGCGGCCTGGAGGCGGAGCATCTGCTGTCTCCCGAAATGGATCACTAGGAGAATGAGAATGCTGAAGCCGATCGCATGGTTGGTCCTGCTGTTGCCGCTGGTGTTGCAGGGCGCGGAGTACGAACTGACCGGTGTCCTGCAGGGACAGGTGCTGGACAAGGAAAGCGGCGAGACCCTGGAGGGCTGCAACCTGCAGCTGCTGGACAGCCGGCTGGGCGCGGCGAGCGACCTGGATGGCCGCTTCCGCATCGAGGCGGTGAAGGTCGGCGTGCACAACCTGCGGGTCAGCCGGCTGGGCTACGAGACGAGAGTGGTCACCGACCTGGTCGTCACGCCGCGTCACAGCGACGAGGTGGTGATCGAGCTTGCGCCGGGCGCCATGGAACTGGGAGAGATTGTCGTACGGCCGGACTATTTCAGCGTGCGCGACGAGGGCGGGGCGCCGGCGGTGAGATACAACCGCGAGGAGATCCGCCGGGCGCCGGGCTCCGCGGAGGATGTGAGCCGCCTGCTGCATGTCCATCCCGCCGTGGCCATGGGGCAGGACGACCAGCGCAATGACCTTGTCGTACGCGGCGGGAATCCCATCGAGAACCTGCTGACCGTCGACGGGCATCCGGTGCAGAACCTTTCGCACTTCAGCAACCAGGGCTCGACGGGCGGCCCGGTAAGCATCCTCCAGGCGGACTTCATTGACGATGTGCGCTTCGTGCCGGGCAGTTTCGACTCCCGTTTCGGCAATCGCCTCAGTTCGGTGATGGATGTCCGCATGAGGCGCGGCAGCGATGGCTGCATGAGAGGGGAACTCTACAGCAGCATGGCGGGAATCGGATTCCAGGCAGAAGGCCCGCTGGGGAAGAAGGGCAGCTTCCTGCTCGGCGGCAGGCGTAGTTATCTGGAATTGATGGTGGATCAGCTCAACCTGGCCAACGCCCCGGTCATGGCCGACCTGAACGGAAAGGTCTCCTTTCATCCGGGTCCAAGGGATCGCGTCGATGTGCTGCTGCTGGGCAGCAGCAGCCGAATGCTGCAGAGCGCCGTGGACGACGCCGACCAGGGAGTCAACTTCGATACACGGGTCAAGAACTCGATGAGCGGGCTGAGCTGGAGGCATTTCCGCAAGGACGGCAGCTCCCTGACCACCCGTGTCACATTGAACAACCAGCTCTTCGACGAGACCTTCAGCTGGTACGACAGCACGGAGCGCAGCGATCACAGTGCAAGGGAGAACACGCTGACCCTGCAGAGCGAGTGGAGCCGCCGCTTCGGGGCTTCCCTGTGGACGATCGGCGCCGGAGCGGAGCGGCTGGACAGCCACCATGATGTCACACTGGAGAGCTGGACCACCGTCTTCGGCGAGCCGATTCCTCCGGCGCGCGTCGAACTGGACCTGGACAAGGTGCGCAGCTTCGGTTTTCTCAACCTTGTGCACGAGACGGGCTTCGGCCTGCAGCTCACGGCCGGCATGCGCGTGGATCACGACGACTGGTTCGGCACGACGGATCTGCAGCCGCGCGTGGCCCTGCGCCAGCAGCTGTTCCGCGACTGGGCGATCACGGGAAGCGCCGGCGAGTACGCGCAGACGATTCCCGCCGGCTGGGCCGCCCAGGACGAGCGCAACCGGAACGCGGAGAGCATGAAGGTGAGACAGGGACAGCTGGGATTCGAGTGGCGCCCCGCCGACGCCTGGCTGCTCAGCCTGGACGGCTTCCACCGCAGCTACCGGGACATGCCCTACAGCCGCCAGCAGCCCTGGCTGCCCCTCGCCGCCGCAGGCAGCTATTTCGGCTACCGCGACCTGGGCCTGATCCTCAGCGGCGGAGAAGGGCGCGCCTATGGGCTGGAATTCCTTGCGCAGAAGAAGTTGAGTGGCAAGACCTACGGCACCTTCAGCTATGCCTGGTCGCTCAACCGCTACCGCACTCCGCTGGGCGAGTGGGAGACCGGTCCTTTCGACCGCCGGCACATGGCGACCGTGATCCTGGGCTGGCTGCCCAGCAATCGCCTGGAGCTGAGCATGAAGTACGCCATTTCGGGCGGCGCCCCGACCACGCCGATCAACGAGACCGCCAGCGCCATTGCCGGCCGCAGCCGCTACGACATCGCCCGGTTCAACGAAGACCGGCTGCCGGTGTATCACCGCCTCGACCTGCGCGCGGACTGGCGCTTCCACTTCCGCACCCTTGACCTGGTGACCTTCCTGGACCTGCAGAACGCCTACAACCAGAAGAATGTCACCAGCCGCTACTGGTCGGTGGAGGACCAGCAGGTCAAGGAGCAGATCGGCTGGGAGGTCATGCCCGTTGGGGGTGTGAGACTCGAATTCTGAGGCGGGATAAGCTGGAAACGTAGACGGAAATAGGAAAACGGGGATCGCATGCGATCCCCGTTTCTTCATTGGCTTCCATCGGCACAGGGATCCGGAATCCGCTGTGCGGCGGACCGCAGTCCTAGCGGCTGCGCTTCTTCTTCGAAGAAGGAGGGGTCTTGCCGCCGGCGGGCTTGGGGGCCGGGGTGGGCTTGGGGCTCTTCTTCGCGGTGATCGACTTGCTCATCGATGCATCCTTTCCATTGCCCGTTGTTGAACGGGCGATGTCTGCTCTGTACCGACTTCCGCAAGCTATGTCGACCCACCTTCTGGCGAGCCGCAAGACTGCCGCGAAAACCGGCGCAGGCTGATTCGTGGGCTCCGCTAGCGCTGCATATGTCACTCAGCGGCTCCCACTCGAATCGGGCGGCAAAGGAGGAATTACGCGGGGATTCCTGCAAGAGAATTCTGAGGTATTTTCGCAGGCTCTGCAGGCCAGCCGATCTCACGGCCGCCGGGCCGGGCTACGCCAGATGCCGTATGGATCCTGACTGCCCAACCACCGATACTCGTGGTTCCGGAACCCACACCGAACCCGAGGAGAACCATGAGATTTCCGATCCTTCTTCCCCTGTTGCTCGCGGCTCCGCTCCAGGCGGCCATGGAGCTGAATCCCGGCCCCTGTGACACGGAGTTCGGCGACCTGCTGCAGCTTCCTTCCGGCCTGCTGATCGCGGGCAATCTGGGCGGATTGTTCCTCTCGGAGGACCAGGGGGCCAGTTGGCGCTACGCGGATCTCGGGCTTCATGATGATCCCAATGCGGCGATCCAGCCGCGCTTCGACGCGGCCGAGCGCAGCGACGGCAGCCTGGTGCTGGTGATGGAATACGCTTACCTGGCCAACGCCGACCGGACCGTCTTCACCCGCCTGCCGAACAGCTGGCCCTGGGCGCTCGAATCCATCGAGGCCTCCGGGGACACGCTGGTCGCGGCCAGCTCAGACCAGATCTTCCGCAGCATCGACTCGGGCGCCAGCTGGGAGATGGTCTGGGACGAGAGCATCCTGTGGGATCACATTCACAGCCTGCATCTGCATCCGACGGACGGCACCTTCGTGGCGCACCTGGAACGCTCGGGCGGCACCTGGCTGATCGTCTCCGAGGACGGAGGGGCGACCTGGGAGGTCCGGCAGATCCAGGGAGTCAGCGGGACGATCTTCGGCATCGGCTTTGCCGACGATGGTCGCCTGTGGTTCGGCAACGACTGGCAGAACGAGGCACACCTTCGTGTGACAGATGACCTGGGCGCGAGCAACCAGATCCTCCACAGCGCGCCGATTCTAGGAGGGCTGGCGGTCGGACCTGCGGGGCGCCTGGCTATGACGACGAACTCGCAGATACTCCTCTCCACCGACGAAGGCGAGTCCTTCGAGCTGCTCGATACACCCTTCTCCTTTGCCACGCCCCTCTGCTTTACTCAGGAAGGAACCCTGCTGGCCGGGACCGACGAGGCCATGTACTACAGCACGGACGACGGAGCCGGCTGGTCGGGAGTCGGCGAGGGCTTCTGGTCCCTCTACATGCTGGACGCGGACGTGGGGCCGGACGGGGTCTCGTGGATCCTCGGCAGCCGTGCGCTCTGGCAGGACAACGGCGAGGGCTCCTGGGAGTCCGTAACCCTGCCCGGCGACGAGGACAGCTACTTCCAGCGACTGCGCATCACGGAATCGGGCCGCCTGCTGCTCTTCGGCCGGCAGAGCCAGGGACCGGCGCTGTGCTACACCAGCATGAATGGCGGCGGCAGCTGGGAAAGCGCCTTGGGCCTGGGTGAAACAACGAGCTGGGGTGATTTCACCTCCATCAGCGAGAGCGGCGACTGGATCTGGGCCGGACATGAGACCCTGGGCGTGTTCCGCTCCGGGGATGACGGACAGAGCTGGGAATCGGTCAACGCCACGGCAAACGGCCGCCTGGCCCTGGGCGGGGCGACGCTTTTCCTCAGCGGGCCGGAAGGGGCGAAGTTCTCCGTGGACGAAGGCGCCAGCTGGAGCGCCTTGCCGGGCATCAGCACCGGCGGGTTCGGCGCGGCCAATCCGCAGAGCGGCGCTTTCGTGATTCCCTACTGGGCCGACCTGATGCGAACCCCGGACAACGGCGAGACCTGGACCGACATCCGCTCCAATGCGGAAGCCGGCCTGGTGGATGCGACACTGGCCGAGTTCGGTCCGATGCTGTATACGCCGGAAGGCGAACTCCTGCTCAGCGTCCAGGCGACGAACAACCTGAGCTATCGCCGGGAAACACGGCTGCTGAGTTCGCTGGATGACGGAGACAACTTCACGGATGTCACGGAGGAAAGCTGGCTGCGACGCGCCGTGATCGGGCACCTGAAGGCTAGCGCGGAAGGCATGGCGATCGCCTGCACCAACATGGGCCTGTTCGGCAACGGCTACGAGCCCTTCGTGGAGCTGGCGGAGCACACGCTGCCGCAGGGCCTGCTGCTGGAAGCCAGTTTCCCGAACCCCTTCAATCCGGCAACGGTGATCCCCTTCCACCTGCCCACGGCGATGGATGCGAGGCTGGATGTCTACAATCTGCGGGGAGCGCGCGTGGCGCGCCTGGCCGACGGCTTCCTGCTGGCGGGCAGGCACCAGGTGGACTTCCACGCCGCGGGGCTGGCCAGCGGGGTCTACGTATACCGTCTGGAAGCCGGGGGCCACAGCCTGCAGCGCAGCCTGTTGCTGCTCAAGTAGCCAGGCGGGCGCGCAGGGCCTCCAGCTCGATCTCGGGAAAGCGCGGCGCGACCAGCTCCAGGCTTTCGCGGACCAGCGCTTTCAGTTCGGGCAGGGCCTGTTCCCGTGGAGACCGGAAGAGGCCGTTCAGCCTGTTCGCCAGGTCCCGGGGCGTGTGTTCCATGAGCCCGATGTGGCGGGTGGTCCGCTTGAACTGGAAGCGGCACCAGTAGAGCCGGTTGAGCCCGGAAAGAATGGCTACGATCTTGTAGGCCGCCTCCGCGAGTTCCTGGTTGTACCACAACTCGGCGTCCCGCGTGCGGAAGTGCTCTTCCAGCCGCCAGAGGGGGAAGAAGCCCAGGTTGCCGCGGATCATCTTCAGCGACAGGTCGCGCGGATAGGCGGCAATGCGCTCCTGCCAGGCCTTCATCTGCTTCTCGCCGTGCAGGGCGATGCAGTTCAGGGTGCCTTCCATCGCCTTCTGGGCCGGGCTTTCGATGTCGTGTTCCAGCAGTACGGCGTCGATCGTCTGTTCCCAGGCGGCACAAGCCGTGTGACCGATCTGGATCTCGCGTCCGCCCAGGTCCCAGGCCTGGGCGAAACTGCCCTGCGAGCGTTCTCCCAGGGTCCACTTGATCTCCCCGCCGCCCAGCTCCGAACGCAGCCCGTCCAGCAGTTCGTCGGAGGGGAGCTCCCCCTCGTAGTAGGCCGTCATGTCCACGTCGGACTGATCATCCGTGATGCCCTTCGCCGTGGACCCCGTGACCATCACGCAGCTGCAGCCGGGCAGAGCCGCCAGTTTTCCGCCTGCTTTCCGCGCCAGTTCCATGCAGTCCTGCTTGTTGTCGCTCATTCCGCCTCCCGCGTCTGGTTGAGGATCAGGGTGAAATCACAGCTCAGGGAGTCTTCGTCTTCGCGCCGGTAGTCCTCCCGGTTCAATCGCGTGATCAGCTCCAGCAGTTCCGTGCGCAGCCGGTGCAAGGCGACTTCCGTGAGACGCAGGCGCTTGCGTGTGAATACCGGACGTTCCGCCTCCCCCGACGCGCTGTCCTGCAGGCTGCGCAGCAGGCTTTCCCGGCTGTCCTCGATCATGCCTGAGAAAAGGGCCGCCGTGTCCTCGTCGGGAAGCGCATCTCCGGCCAGGGGATTGGCCAGGCGGAAGCGACGAGCGCTGACCTGGTAGAGTTTCTCCACCAGGTGGCCCTCCCTGCGCTCCTCCACGACTCGAATCAACTGCTGATCCAGCAGGCGCTTCACATGGTAGTGCAGCTTGGGGGCCGGGAGTCCCAGTGTGCCCGCCACCTCCTTTACGCTGGCTGGCGTCTGAAGCAATTGCAGAATTTTCAATCGCATAGGCTCCGAGAAGACGCGCAGCGCCTCTGGATCCCGGATCCACAGTTCATCTGCTGGACCTGGCATGGTGCACTCCCTTTATTCAAAAAATCTTAAATGACTAAATATGATTTGAGGATTAAGGAGTCAAGCTCGAAGCCGCAAGAGTGTTCATCCTCTATCTGCGCATTCGACAAGCCTTGCTAGCTTGCGGCGGGTTCCGATGAACCAAAGGGACAAATGATGCTGCATCGCCTATTCCCCTGGCTGGTCCTGCTGGCCCTGTCTTCCGGCTGTGATCTGGAATCGCTGGATCCAGGCGGCGGGGATCCGCCGGAAACTCCCGACCCTCCAAGCTTCGTCAGCGGCTACTGGAACCATGAATGCGACAGCAACGGGCAGGCGACCCATGCCCAGGAGAGCTATCGCCTGCAGTTCAGTGTGACACGCCCCGACGGCTCCGCGGCGCGCAACGCCAGGGTGCTGCTGTATACGGGCAGCGGATCCGCCCTCTGCTGGGCGCAGGAGACCGGCTACGCCCCGGCCTTCCACTGGCTGCAGGAACAGGACCTGCAGCCCCTGGAGTCGCGAATGGAGCACAAAGGGGATCGGCGCGTCGCGGAGGATACGCCGGTCGACCTGCAGCTGGGCGAAGCCGCCGACGCCCTGTTGCCGCGGGAAGGCGGTGTGATCCGCAGCATTGCCGGCGACGATCCGCTGCTGCACAGCGATTGCCGACAGGCGGCTCCGGGCGAGCTTTTCGAAGAGCTGCAGCAGCAGTCCCTGGACTGGTTCCTGCTGCGAGCCGAAGGGCGGGGATTGAGCAGCGGCAGCCATCCGAAGGAGGCCTTCGTGCGCGCCGGCGCTGCCGGGGAGGCGGACTTCCTGGCCTTCTGCACCAGCCACTTCGGCTACACGGACGACGACACGCTTTCCTATTGTTTCGAGGAGCTGCCCGCCGGGACCCAGCCCGCCCTGCTGCCGCGCGTTCGTATACGCGATTTCCGCGAGGGGCCGGGCATTTTCGACTGGCGCTTCGTGCTCAGCTGGGAGCAGAGTCCCTTGGACCTGGACCTGCATCTGTGGACCCCGCCCATCGACGGTCAGGCGCATCATGTGTATTACGGAAATCGGGGCAGCCTGGACCGGACGCCCTGGTGCCAGCTCGGCGAGGACGCCACGGATGCCGGCGGCGCCGAAGTGCTGACGATTGCCGATGCCCGGCCCGGCGAGTACCGGCTGATGGTCACCGACTATTCGGGCGCCGGCGGGCTGTCCGCCAGCGGCGCCCTCCTGGAGGTATACCGCCATGGCGCGCTGCAGCAGGATCTGGCCGTCCCGCCCGGGGAGAGCGGCTCCAACCGCTGGTGGTTCGTCGGCACGATCACGGACTCCGTCTTCACCGAGATCGGCGAATTCCGCGACCAGGGAGGAGCTCCGCCAGTGGATGCCCTTCCGGCAAAGCAGCGCTAGGAGGGCTTTTCGACTGCCGCAGCCGCTTGTTTTTCCTATCATTGCAGCATGAGCCTGCGGTGCTCCATTTTACGGCCGCTTTGCCCGGTCCTCTTCTTCTGGCTGTTTGTCGGCGTCCTTCGGGCGGATCCGGCCCGCCAGCTCTTTCCCCCTGCCTGGCTGGACGCGGACCCCCCCCGTCCCTCATCCACCCGTGATACCCAGATCCTCGCGCGCTGGGGAGAGGGGCGCTGTGATCTGCTGGCCAGCGACAGTCTCTACGCCTGCCTGCGCAATGGCAGCCTGCTCCAGATCCACGACATCCGCTTTGCCCTGCCGGATCCCTCGAACCTGCTCTGGCAGGGGGCCTTTCCGGTGGAGGAGGCGAGCCAGATCCTGCTGCTGGATCACCGCTTGTGGATCGCCGCGGGCCCCGAAGGGCTGGTTCACCTGGATCCGGCGGATCCGCAGGATGTGGAACACATCGATCTCGAGGCCTGGCGGCTTTTCGTCTGCCAGCAGCTGCTGGGCGTGCTCGATCCTGCCGGCCTGACCCTGCTCGACCCGAGTGACACGACGGATCCGGAATTCGTCGGCGAACTGGACCTCTTCCAGAGCCACTATGATGCTGCCTGCGATGGCCGCTGGCTCTACCTGGCGGCGGGTTCCTTCGATCTACGGATCATCGATCTGGTAAACCCCGCAACACCCTTCGTCGTGCGCAGCCAGGCATTTCCGGGCGGCCTGTATACGCTCGGGCTGGGCGACAGCCTGCTCTTCGCCAGCAGTTCCAGCCAGGTCACCGGCATCCTGGGGCTGGACCGTTCGCGGCCGGATTCCCTGAGCCTGCTGGGCAACACGAGCTTCGGCATCGCCCAGGACCTGGTTGTTCTCGAACAGTCGCTGCTGGCGGCCGGTGGGAGCGACGGCCTGAGTCACATTCCGCTGGATGCCGCGGGAGCACCCCTGGCCGCGGAAGACCTTGCCGTCGACGAGGGAGCCTGGCGCATCACGGGGATTCCGGGCAACCGCCTGCTGGGCGGCATGGATCACGGCCTGCGGAGCTGGCAGGCCCTGGCGCCGCCCTTCGCGCCTCAGCATCTGCAGACCCTGCAGACCGGAGGCAGGCCGCTGGCGGCCGGGGATTTGGGCGAATACAGCTGGCTGCTGGACGAAGTCTACGGCCTGCGCCTCCTGCAGCAACAGGGGACGGACCTGCGCAGCCTTTCCGTCTACGGACAAGGGGGGGACTGGCTGGGTGCCCGCATGCGCCTGGGCGAAGTGGTGCTCTATGGGGAAGAAGGCCTGGTCCGCCTGCGGGAAACGGCAGGTGCCTGGGAGGAGTTCGCCGTCTACGAGAGCGACTCTCCCGTGGGAAACCTGGCCGTGCTGGGCGCGGATCTCGTCCTCGAGAATACGGAGGGCACCCTGTTCCTGCTGCGTCCCGAGGCCGACGGCGGCTTCGCCCTCTTGCAGTCCCTTCCTCGAGAGGACACGGCCGAAGCATTGCTGGGCGGGGAGACCAGCCTCTGGCGCGTCGCTGCAGGCGAATTGCAGGTCTTCGCCCTTGAATCGGAGACCCTGGCGCTTTCACAGGCGCTTCCGCTCCCCGACTACCAGGACCTGACTCGCAACGGCAACACGCTCTTCCTGCAGCAGGCCAACGGCGTCCAACAGGTATACCGTGTCACGGAGGGCGATCTTCTGCCGCACCTGGAGCAGCCGACCATCGCGCCGGCGGGTCCGGCCCTGGCGGATGGCGCCTTCCTGCATGTCGCCGATGACCTGGGCGTGTATACGCTGCGCTGGCTCGAGGGCCTGCCGGGCCCCCTGTCGCCGCTATCCGGCAGCGCGGGCTTCCTGCCCCTGGCGAGCACCGGCAGGCATCTCTACCTGGCCAGCCCTGCCCGCGGCCTGCTGCTGGCCGAGAACCTGGAGGCCAACCGGGCTCCCGTGATCCAGGCGCCGGCGACGCTTGTCCTGGCGGAGGACAGCCTGTCGATGTGGAACACGGCGGGCTGGGCCTCGGACCCGGAGGGCCATGCCTGGAGCCTGGAGGTCCTTCCGCATGCGTGGATCACGGCAGAGACCTCTGCAGGCCAGCTGCTGCTGCAGGCACACGAGGACCGCTGGGGAAGCGGCGAGCTGTGGCTTGCCGTGAACGACTGGGAGCCGGACGGGCGCCGGCTGCAGGCCCTGGTCGTCCAGGTGCAGCCGAGAGCGGACGCCCCCCGCCCCGTAGAGCCCCTGCCGGAGATTTCGCTGCTGGAGGATGCCGACCCCCTGTCCCTGGCGCTGGATTCCCTGTTCACGGATGTGGATGGCGAGCCTTTGGTGTACGAGGCTCTCATTCCGGCCGCGCTGGATCTGGAGATCTCCGATGGCACGGGACTGCTGTCAGTGGCGCCCGACAGCAACGGCGTCTACACGCTGGAGCTCATCGCGCGGGATCCTGGCGGCCTCGAGGCCCAGGCAGGAATCCAGGTCTTTGTCGAGGCGGTGCCCGATTGTCCTCGTCTGCTGGCCGGCAGCGCGGAGGGCAGCGAGGACCAGGAGCTGGTGCTGCCGGCCTTCGGGCAACGGCTGAGCGATGCGGATGGAGAGATTCCCTGGCTCTGCTCGCTGCGGGATACGAGTGGAATCGAACTGGCGTGGAACCTGGCGGCGGACACGCTGCGCCTGCAGCCTCCGGCAGACGCCAACGGCGCCTTGCCGCTGCTGGCCTGCATCGACGATGGTCTGTGCCAGGTCACGGACACCCTGTGGCTCGACCTGCAGGCGGTCAACGACTGTCCGCAGCCCTGCAGGCGCCAGCCGCGTTTGAGCACCGTCGAGGACACCCTGCTTCCGCGGGACATGCTGCATGAGTTCGCCCGCAGCGCGGGCTGTGATGCAGATGGGGATTCCCTGCAGGTCCTGCAGCTGGAGCCCCTGGGCCCCGGTTTCGACTGGGTGCAGCTGGAGGGCGCCTGGTTCCTGCAGCCTCCGGACAACTTCAACGGCAGCACCCTGCTTTTCGCGCGGCTCTCCGACGACCAGTGCGAGCTGGAGCTGGAACTGGGGCTGGACTACCGCCCGAGGGCGGACTCGCTACAGGTGGAGTACTTGGTTCCCTGCGGGCGGGTAGACGCATACGAGGCCATCGACAGCCTGGCTGTGCGGCTGTATCACCCGGACCGCGACGAGGCGCTGGTGCGTTGGGTGCGCAACGGCGCGATCCTCTGCGAGCAGCAGGTCGAGGGCCTGCGCCAGGGCTGGGTCCATGTGCCGCTATGCCTGATCGCGCCCTTCTCCGGGTCCGAGATGCTGCACGCGGAGATCCTGCAGGACGGCGTGATCCACAACGAGAACGGCCAGGACTGCCAGTGGCTGCTGCCCCTGGTGGGGGTGGAGGAAGAGCCGGCTCTGCCTGGGCGACTGGTTCTTGCCGCCCCCTTTCCGAATCCCTTCAATCCGCGGCTGCAGCTGCGTTTCGGCCTGCCCCGGCCGGAGCTGGTGTGTCTGCAGGTCTACAATCTGCTGGGGGAGCGGGTCGCGGAGATCGAGAACGGCCTGCTGGAAGCGGGCTGGCACACGCGAAGCTGGCATGCTGCGGGCCTGGCCGGCGGACTGTACCTGGTTCGGCTGCAGGCCGGAGAGGAGCGGGAAGTCCGCCGCGTGCTTCTGCTGGAATAGGACGGTTCTAGCGCAGGAGCGTGACGCGCCGGCTGACCTGTTCGCCGCCGGCCAGGGCCTGCAGCATGTAGACGCCGCTGGCCAGTTCCGCCTCCCCGTCCTGCAGCAGCAGTTCATGCCTTCCCGCCGGCAAGGGACCCTCATGGAGCACACGCGCCAGCTGTCCCTGCAGGTTGAAGAGGCGCACACTGACCGGTCCCGCCGCCGGCAACTGCAGCCGGAACACGAGACGGCTGTTGAAGGGGTTCGGCCGCAGGGCCTCCAGGCGCAGCCCGGAAGGGTGCCATTCCTTTTCGCCGATGGAGGTCCGCTGCCACTCGGCGCGCCTCATCTCGACGGGATCGTTGCCCTGTGCGTCATAGTAGTCCAGGAAGGCCTGGATGCTCTCCGCCTCGAAACCCTCCAGGTGCGAGACCAGTGCCGGCGTCAGGCTCCGGTAGAGCAGGCGCGCTTCCACCCGTTGTGTCACGCCGGGCAGCTGTACGTGCAGGCGATCCCTGCCGCCGCCCTCGGCGCCGAACTCGTCGCGGTTGAAATCCGGATCCTGCAGGGCCTGGCCGAAGATGGCCGTGTGCTCGTAGTCCGCATGACTTGCCAGGAAGCCCGCGGGTGGAATGCGGTTGTCTTTCAGGTAGACCGCGCCGCTGTGCAGGCTCTGTGTCACCTGCCCCTGGGCATCCCCCATGATCGCCTCGTAGACGGCGACATCCCCCTCCTCGAGAAGCCAGTCGTGGTGAGGCTCGTAGCCCTCGTCCAGCCCGACAATCTGCCCCTGCGCATCCAGCGCTCCGGACTCGAAGACCAGCTCGCCGCCTTCGCCCCAGGCGCGAAGGTGCAGCCAGATGCGCCGCATCGGAATGCCGGTCGGCACCTTGTGTCCGCAGGCGTTGAACAGGTCCAGGTGCAGGTGCAGGAAATCGCCCGCCTCTTCCAGCTCGCCTTCCAGGCTGATCGCGCTGTGCAGCATCTCGCGGGTCCACTGGATGGTGCGGTCGAAGTCCTCGTCCGTGGCATAGGAGCCGATGCTCTCGCGGTGATCGCGCAGCAGTTCCAGCATCCACGCGTTGCCGCCGACGAACTGGTGGATCCAGAAGGGCTCCCGGGGGTTCCAGTAGTTGAGCGGCATGCGCGAGATGTCGTGCGGCATCAGCGAGGTCGGCATGTGGCAGTCCTGGCACTGCGTGTCCGTGCCGGGATACTCGCTGTTTCTCCACTCCAGGTAGGGGGTCTGCTCCGGGAAGCGGGCGATCACGGCGCCGGTCTCGTCGTAGGTGTCGGTGAACAGCGTGTGACAGGTCGCGCAGAGCGCGCTGTCGTCCACGTGGGGCGAATGCACGGGCATGAAGCCCACATCCTGCTGCATCACGCGGGCCAGGGGGTTGGGGTAGGGACCGTAGACCAGGTGTTCGTCGTTGATCAGGAAGCCGCCGTTGAAGCTCTCGTCCTGGCCCAAGTTGTCCGGAAGGATCTGGTGACACACCGTGCAGCTGACGCCGTCGGTGCCCACCCAGTGCTCATCGAGCATCTCCATGCGCACGTAGCCCGTCGTATCCGCGTGGAACTCCTCGTGCAGCATGGGCGCGTGACACCGAATGCAGCTGTCCTCGATCTCCTCGAGCCGGGTCGGATGGGCCAGGCCCTCGGCGGCCACCATGGCACGCCACAACGGGTCCATCGACGAATGGGCCATCAGCGAGGACTGCCAGGTGCTGCCCGGGGAGATCTCCTGGCCGTCCTGGATCATGTGGTTCCCGTGCAGTGTGTTCTGCTGCGTCTGGTGGCAGAAGGCGCACATGCCGCTTCCCGCGAAGCTCTCCGTGACGCCGAAAGGAAGGGTGAACTGGGCGAGTGCCAGTGCGGGAGCGATCAGCTGAAGAACAAGCAGCGCCGCAGAGAACCGCGCGTTCATGCACCGAGCTCGGCGAAGCATTCTTTCTCGCTGACGGATTCGTTGCGGCTGTTGAGGAAGAGGAGAGTGGGCTCGATCTCGCCCTGGGTCTGCACGTACTGGACCAGCACGATGCGATCGCCGACTTCGCAGAGCCGGGCCGAGGGACCCTTGACCTGGACCTCGCCGGGTCCGCCGTAGAGCACATAAGTCGTGTAGCGGGCGCCGCTGTTGAAATTGTAGATCTCGACCACATCGTACTGGCGCAGGCCGGCCTGATCGCAGAGTTCGCGCGGCAGGACGATCGAGCCCGAATAATAGAGCTCTTTCTGGGTGACGCTGAGACCGTGAAGCTTGGTCTTCAGTACTTGGCGGCTTTCCATGCGGCGAATCCTGGTTGATCTCGAGTGAACCCGTCTTATTAGCAAATTCCTTTCGCAGCTCAAACACGCCGTTTTTGTTTGCCTTCCGCACAAAGTCCCGCTCTGTCAAAGCCCGAGTTGGTTCCCCCCTTGTCATTTCACTAACATTTGCGCCGTTTGCCGCATGCGCGGCGGACCTACGAGTCTGAATCAGCAGAAAACATAGACGAGGAGAACCATGAAGCGTATCCTGATGACCGTTCTTGCACTGACCTGCCTGAGTCTGGGCACCAACGCCGAGGACAAGGCCTGGAGCAATACCGCCGACCTGAGCATGACCATGACCAGCGGCAACTCTGAAACCGAGAATCTTTCCCTGAGCAACAAGTACAAGCGCAAGTGGGATAAGATCGAATTGAGCTTTCTGGCCAAAGCTGTTCGGGCGGAGGCGACGAAAACCGTCTATGCGAATGTCAATGGCTCCTTGATGGAGACCAGCTCTACGGAGCCCACCGCGGAAAGCTACCAGTTGGGGCTGAAGACGAAGGGCAAGCTGATCGGCGATTTCCAGTGGTACCTGAATACGGGCTGGTTCCAGGACGAGCTGGCCGGTATCGATACGCGAATCAATATCGGTGGCGGTTTCGGATACACGCTCATCGACAATGACAGCCACAAACTGGCTTCCGAGTTCGGTTTCGAATTCACGGATGAGACTCCGGTGATCGGCGAGAGCGACTCCTTCGGCAGCCTGCGAGGCTTCCTGGATTATGAGCGGCCGCTCAGCCAATCCGCGAAGTTCACGGCGGATGCGGAGATTCTGTCCAACATGGACAACAGCGACGACTTGAGGTCCAACCTGAATTTCGGGCTGACCTCGAACATCAATACGATGCTGGCTCTCAAGCTGGGCTACAGCATCAAGTATGATGGCGATCCGATCAAGGAAGAGCTCAGCGACGCGAACAACGCCGCCGCGCCGGTTGTGATCCGCGAATACGACAAGACGGACACGGTTCTTTCCATGTCCCTCGTCCTGAACATGTAATTACGCTCTCCGCTCCGGCGGAAGCAGCACAGCATCGATGAGGAAGAAATGACAGAGAAAATCAACGAACTGATCCCCCTGCTGACCGAGTACGGCATTCGCGTGCTCGGCGTGATCCTGCTGCTGATCGTGGCCAAGATGGTCGCCGGCTGGACGAAGAACGTCGCCTACAAGTCCTTCAGCAAGGGCAACCTGGACGAGACCCTGTCCATGTTCCTGGCGAAAATGCTGGGCAACCTTGTGCTGCTCGTCGCTGTGCTGGCCGTGCTTGGCATCTTCGGCATTCAGACCACCAGCTTCGCCGCCGTGATCGCCGCTGCCGGTCTTGCCGTCGGTCTGGCCTTCCAGGGGACTCTGGGCAATTTCGCCGCCGGCATCATGCTGCTGGTCTTCCGTCCCTTCAAGGTCGGCGATGTGGTCAGTGTCTCGGGCACGACGGGCAAGGTCGTCGAGATCGGTCTCTTCGTGACCAGCTTCGATACGCCCGACAATCGCCGCATCATCATGGGCAACGGCAGCATCGCCGGCAGCACCATCGAGAACATCACCTTCCACGACACGCGCCGTGTCGATGTGGCCGTCGGAGTGGAGTACGGCGCGGACCTGAAGCAGGTGCGCGAGGTGCTCGAGACACTGGTCAAGGACGTGGCCGAGAGCAAGGGCCTGACGGATCCCGCTCCCGTGGTCTATCACACGGAGCTGGCGGACAGCTCGGTCAACTACGCCCTGCGCGTCTGGGCCAAAACGCCCGATTACTGGGCCGTGCGCGAAATGCTGACCACCGAAGTCAAGCTGCGCCTCGACGCCGCCGGCATCGGCATTCCCTTCCCGCAGCTCGACCTGCACGTGGTGGAGAATGTCAGCGCTTCCTAGCGCCTGGACAGATCGCCTGTATCGGGCCGGTATCCGAAAGGGTACCGGCCTTTCTCTTTTCATACATTCGAGGGCGTCGTTTCCCGGAGGACCGATCACGGCGCTCCGCCGCAAGCCGAATCGAGGCCGACTCTGACACACGCCGAACTGCTCGACACGCTCGCAGAAGTAAAGTTCTTCCCCCGGGGGGCGGAGCTGGAGCCCCTGTCGCCGGGCGGAGGAAGCCGGCGCTACTACCGCCTGCGGGGATCCGGCGAAGCGCGCCTGCTTTGCCTGCAGCCCAGCCCGCAGCATGCCGGCGGCCCGCTGGACGAGAACCGCAGCTTCCTCTACATGGCCCGCCTGCTCGAAGAGCGCCTTGACTGTGCTCCGCGCGTCTACGCCCACCGCTTCTTCGGCAAGACCGGCGGCCCCGGAGCCTTCCTGCTGGAGGACCTGGGGAGTACCGACCTGCGAGCGCTTGTGCGACAGACGCCCCACGAGGACGGCCTGCTCGACCTGGGGCGGCAGGCGGTCGAGCTGCTGCTGCGCCTGCAGCAGGAACTGGCCCCGCCCGTCTTCGACGCGGCGCGCTGCCATTCCCGTGCCTGGGATGCCGGCCTGCTGCTCGAGGAGGAATCCGGTCCCTGGCGCGAAGCGCTGCTCAAGGATCGCCTGGCCCTGGACCTGGATCACGAGACCCTGCGCAGGGAGTGCGAGGACCTGGCTCGCCGCAGCGATCGCCTGCCCCGGAAGCATTTCATCCACCGCGATTTCCAGTCCAGCAATCTCATGCATCGGGACGGGCGATTCTGCCTGATCGACTTCCAGGGCGCAAGGCTCGGCCCCTTGTGCTACGATCTCTGCAGCCTGGTCTACGATCCCTACACGGCCCTGCCGCCGGAGGTGCGGCTGGGCATGATCGAGGAATACCAGGAACTTGGCGCCGCCTTCCACGGTCTGAGCCTGGAGGAACTGCAGGCCCAGTGCGCCCTTGTGGGCAGCCAGCGGCTGATGCAGGCCCAGGCGGCCTACCTGCGCATTCATGCCGCGCAGGGCGATCCCGCCTGGCTGTCCTACCTGCGCCCGGCCGCGTCGGCCCTGCGCCAGCTCTGCGAGCACGAAGTCATGCAGGACTATCCCGTGCTGGGCGAGGCGGCCTGGCAGGCCTGGGATCATCTGAACCGCGGGGTGGGCCTGTGAAGGTCTGTCTGACAGGCGGCGGCACCGCGGGCCATGTATACCCCGGCCTGGCCGTGGCGCGCGAGCTGGCGAAGGACCCGGACTGCCGCCTGCTCTACATTGGCACACGCGGCCGCAGCGAAGAGCTGATCCTGGCCCGCGAGGAGGAGGTCAGCGGCAAGGGCCGGATCCCGATCCGTTTCGCCGCCAGTCGCGGCTTCCCGGGGCTTTCGCCCCTGCCCTTGCTGGCTTTCGCCTGCGTGCTCGGACTCGGTGTGATCCAGGCGGCGCTGCACCTGCTGCGCTTCCGGCCCGACCTGCTGATCGCCTGCGGCGGCTATGCGAGCGCCCCCGCCGTCTTCGCCGCCTGGGGCCTGCGGCGCATCGGACTTTTGCGGACGCGCATCCTGCTGCACGAGCAGAATGCGCTGCCCGGCCTGATGAACCGCGTCTCCGCCCGCCTGGCGGATGTCTGCGCGCTGACCTTCGCCGAGAGCGCGCGCGGCCTGCGCACACGCCGCTGCTGTCACACGGGCTACCCCGTCCGCCCGGACCTGGACCGCCTGCCGGATGCCGCGGACTCGCGCAAGGCCTTCGGCCTGCCGGCAGAGGGGCCGCTGCTGCTGGTCTTCGGCGGATCCCAGGGCGCGCGCAGTCTCAACCGCGCGCTCTACGCCCTGCTGCCCGAGCTGCTGAACAGGGGCGTTTCCGTGCTGCACGCCTACGGCAGCGCCTCCGGGAAGGAGTATCACGCGGGCAGGGAGCACGAGGTGGCGCTGGCGGGGCTTCGGCAGAAGCTGCCGGAGGAGGCGCTGGCGATGTATCACGCCGAGCCCTTCTTTTTCGATATGCCCGCGGCCTATGCCGCCGCCGACCTCTGCCTGGCCCGCGCCGGCGCGGGGACGATCTTCGAGCTGCTGAGCGCGGGCAAGCCGGCCGTGCTGGTGCCCAAGATGGGCCTTCCCGGCGACCACCAGGTCTGCAACGCGCGCATCGTCGAGGAGCACGGCGCGGCTGCGATCGTTCTCGAGGAGCCCTTGCCCTCCGCGGAAGGCCTGCGGGCCAGCCTGTCCCCGGATCGCCTGCGCGAGGCCCTGCTGCCCCTGCTCGAATCCGCGGGTCGCCGACAGGGACTGCAGGAAGAGGCCGACAGCCTGAGGCGAGCCGGCGCCCTGCAGCGCCTGGTGTCCCTGTCACACGATCTGGCGGCCCGGCGGGAACCGAATTGCGATGAGCCGCGTGTTGCAATGGAGAATGGTCCCACCCTGGAGCACATGACCTGCCAGGCCCTGCTGGCCCGGGTGGAGAAGGGCGAGACCTTCAGCGGGGCCGACCGGCGCTACCTGGCCTACCGCTGCGGAGCGGCTTTGGTTGCCGGGCACTGGCTGACGCGGAACTGCGGGGTCAAGCTGGCCGGCGCCCTGGGCGATCCCGCCTTCGCGCCGCTGGTCTGCAGCCTCCTGCGCCAGGCGCCCAGGCCGGGACGGCTGCGCCGGCTCTTCGGCGAGAAGGAGGGGCCGCAGGGCTTCGTGAGACGGAACGCGGCGCAGAGCCTCAAGAGAATGGGAGCGCGGGACGCTGAAAGCCTGGCCCTGCTGCGCGAGCTGCTGCGTGATTCCTACTGGGAGGCGCGTGTCGCCGCCCTGCAGGCCCTGACGGAATTGTTGCCAGCAGGCACGGAGCTGAAGGAAGAGGAGCTGCGCCTCCTGCGCCGCGAGGCCAACTTCGAGGAGCGTGTCGCCCTGCTCGAGTATTACGGGAAGCATGGAGACCCCGCGCGCTGGCGCGAGTCGCTGCTGCCGGGACTGGAAGATGTCAACAGCCGCGTGCGCGAGGCGGCGATCAGCGTGCTGGCGGGCATGATCGATTCCGGCCGCCTGGCGGTCTGCGAGGAGATCCGCGCCCTGCAGCGGACGATCATGCTGACCTCGACCCGCTTCCACCCGGTCTTTCCGCTCAAGCAGCGCATGCGTGAACTGTCCAGCCGTCTACGGGAGGATGCCTGATGCTGAAACTGCTCGCCGGCTGGCTGCGGCAGGAACTGGAAGGCCCGGGCTGGCTGCGCCTTTTCGACTACCTGTCCGTGCGCACCATGATGGCCGCGCTGACCACCTTCCTGCTCAGCCTGCTCCTGGGACGACTTGTGATCCGCTGGCTGCACCGGAAGGGCTTTCGTGATACGGTGGATGACTACGGCGTGATCGACGTGGGCAACAAGCGCGGCACCCCGACCATGGGCGGCCTGATCATCCTGGGCGCTTCCGTCATCGGCTACCTGCTCTGGTTCCAGGCGGACAGCCCCTACGCCTGGGCCGGCCTCTCGGCCCTGCTCTGGTTCGGCCTGCTGGGCTTCATCGACGATTTCCGCAAGGTGCGCGGAGGCAGCGGGCAGGCCGGCCTCAGCCAGGGGACCAAGCTCCTTTTGCAGACTCTTTTCGCCACGGCCTTCGCCGTCTGGGTGCTGAGCGCCGCCTCGCCGCTTCCCGAGCCGGTACAGACCCAGTTGTTCCTGCCCTTCCTCAAGGAGCCGGTGGCGGACCTGGGCTGGTTCTACGGGGTCTTCATCGTCTTCGTGATCCTTGCCGTCTCCAACAGCGTCAACTTCGCCGACGGCATGGATGGCCTGGCGACGGTGCCGGCGGCGGTCGTGCTCATGGTCTACGCGGTGCTGGCCTATGTGATCGGCAACGAGATCTACAGCGGCTATCTGAACTTCGACTATGTGGCCGGCACCGGCGAGTTCGCCGTGCTCTGCGGAGCGGTGATCGGCGCCTGCCTGGGCTTTCTGTGGTACAATTTCTTCCCGGCCCAGGTCTTCATGGGCGACACGGGCAGCATGGCGCTCGGCGGGCTGCTCGCCGTGCTGGCGGTGATGCTGAAGCAGGAATTCCTCTTCGTGATCGCCGGCGGGGTCTTCGTGGTCGAGGGCGCCAGCGTGCTGATCCAGGAGAAGATCGGCATCCGGCTGCTGGGCCGCAGGATCTTCTTCCGCGCGCCGATCCATCACAGTTTCCAGCACCGCGGAGTGGCGGAAACAAAGGTCGTGATCCGTTTCTGGATCGTGGCCATGCTGCTGGGCTTCATCGCGCTCCTGTCGCTCAAGTTCCGCTAGCCGCATGAAGGGACCAGAGACGAAGGCCCCCTGCAGCGGCATCCTTCTCTGCGCCGGGGAAGGGCGACGCCTGCGGCCGCTGACCCTGGTGCGGCCCAAGCCCCTGGTGCCGCTGCACGGCATTCCCCTGGCCGAGTTCGGCCTGCGCTTCCTGCTGGAAGCCGGGTGCGACCCGATCGCGATCAACGGCTGGCACCTGGCGGAGCAGATTGAGGCCTGGGTGGAGGAGCTGCGCCGGCGCTACCCCGAGCGCCGCTTTCTCTTCTTCCGGGAGGAGCGGCTGCTCGGCACGGGGGGAAGCCTGCAACAGATGCTGCCGCGGCTGCCTGCCGGGCCGGTGCTGGTACAGAACGGCGATGTGCTCCACGACGCGGATCCGGCCCTGTTGTTGAAGGATCTGCCGCAGGAGGAGATCCGCCTGCTGTCGACGTCTGGCCCACCTGTGCTGGAAGGACGGGAGGGGCAGGTCCTCAGCCTTCGGGATCCGGCGCGTTCGAACCGGGGCTTCGCCGGCGTGCACGCCATCGGGGCCGAGGCGCGCAAGGCCTTGCTGGACGATGGTCCGGCGGATGTGGTCGAGCGCTGGCAGGCCTTCATCGCGCTGAATGGTGCTCCCCGGCTGGGCGCCACCCTGCACGATGGGTTCTGGAAGGACATCGGCCGGCTGGCCGAGTACCTGCCCTTTCATTGGGAGCTGGCGCGGGATCCGGCGTATCTTGCCCTGTGCCGGCGGCTGGATCTGCATGCCGATGTGGACCCCGAGAGGAAGGTCTCTCCGGCGGCGGCCCGCCTGGGCGAGGGCAGCCGGGAAGCGGTGCTCTGGCATCACGAGGGCTGGCCGGGCCGGGTTCGCCGAGCGATCCTTTGCCGTCCAGGCGGCGGAAACGGAAATCTGGAAGGAGAAATCCTGCTTTGAAGCTTCGCAAACGTTGGCTCCTGTTGCTGGCACTGATCCTCCTGGCCACCTGGACCGTCTATCCCTGGATCCGCTCGGGATCCGCCGAGGGCGATCAGGAACTGGTCATCGCCTCCTGGAACCTGATGGCGCTGAACAAGTACGGCGCGCAGGGCATCGACGGCCTGAGCGAACTGCGCCCCTGGGAGCCGGATGTGGTCTGCCTGCAGGAGTTTCCCTTCCGCCGGGGAGAGCTGCAGGCGGAAATCCTCTTCCAGATGGGCCTGGTGCACCGCAAGGACGCTCCCTACGCCGGCCAGCAAGGCAGCGGGCTGAGCGTCTTTTCCCGCTATCCCGTGCTGTCGCACGAAATCCAGCCCCTGCCGCCCTTCCAGGAAAACCGCGTGGCCAGCCTTGTGGAACTTGAAGTCGCAGGGCGCAGTTTCTGGTTGACGACGGTCCATTTTCCCAACTCGGACATTCATGAACTCGGCATCCGCCGGACCATGAAGCAGGAAATCCTGGGACCGACCATGAGGCTGGAACAGGCCGAGGCGCTCGGGCAGTGGCTGCAGGCCTGGGAGGGACGCCCACTGGCAATTGCCGGAGATTTCAATACGTTCCCTTTTTCCGCCGCCTGGCGTGAACTGTGCCGCAACTTCTACGACGCCTTCCCCATTGGCAGCTTCTTCTCGGGGACCTATCAGGGCAGGTATGACATCGAGGCCAAGATTGACCATGTCTTTCTCTCCGACGAAGTGGACATCCTGGAAAGCCACATCCCCCGTATTCCCGGGTCGGACCATTGGCCAGTGGTGGTGCGGGTCCGTTTCTAGCCTGCTGCTTCTGCTGCTGGTCACGGCCGGTGCTGTAAAGGCGGATCCTCGCGTCCGGCTGCTCGAGTCCTCCGGTGAGAGCCTGTCCTTCGTCTTCGAGGCCGGCACCCTGCGCGCCTTTGCCGATGCAGAGGGCGCGGTCTTCCTGGGTGGCGATCATCTTGCTCCCGGGGATTCCGCCCGCGCCGAGCTGCGCATTGCCCTGCCGCCCGGCGGCAGCGCGCGAGTGCTGCCGGGAGCGGCCGACTGGTCCCCGCTGGGCGGTCCCCATCGCCCGACCCTGCCCTCCCCCGAGCTGCAGAGCCGCAGCGAAGAGTGGCGGGACCTGCGCGTGCTGCGCCTGAGTCTGCCGCTGCTGCGCTCCGGTCCCAAGGGTGTGCAGGTCCTGCAGCGCCAGAGTTTTCGTGTACGCATCGAGGGAGCCTCCTTCGGAAGGCCCAGCATCTCCAGCGCCGGCGAACGCGCCCTGGCCCTGGTCAATCCGCAGCAGGCGGCCAACTGGGCGGCGCCCCGGCCGCTGCAGCGCGCTGTCACCAGCTCCTTCGAAGGCGACACCTGGGTGCGGATTCCGGTCCGCGAAAGCGGTTTGTACCGGATCACGCCGAACCGCCTGGCCGAGCTGGGCCTGAATCCCGGCGCCTACGACCCGGCCGGCATGCGCGTCTACAGCTACGACGGGCGGGAGATTCCGCGGGACCCGGCTGCCGCGCGCAACAGCCTGTACCGGATGAACGAGCTGCCCGTGCTCCGCGAACACGACGGCAACGGCGTCTTCGACGGAAGCGACCGCCTGCTGTTCTACGGACACGGCCTCTTCCACCTGGGCCGCGGGGACGATGGCGGCATTCAGCATTTCGAGCACTTCTATGGCGAGGAGAATTTCTACTGGCTGATGCTCGGGGGACTGACCGCAGGGCGCGAGATGCAGTCCATCGTAAACGTGGGCGGAACCCTGGTCGAGAAGCTGCCCTGGCGCGGCTTCATCGACGAGAACACGACCAGCCACGACAACAGCGCGCTGGCCTGGTACGGTGATGCCTTCGTCAACCGCAACAGCATCGAGTACAGCTGGCCGCTGGCCCTGGACGGCAGCCTGGCGAGCATCGGCATCGACTACGATTTCGTCTACAGCACCCAGCCGAGCAACACGAGGGACAGCCTGCAGTTCACCCTGAACGACCAGCTCTTCTGGGGCCAGGGCGTGAGACCGAGCACGACGGCGCTGATCGAAGACGACCTGGTCCTTTCCGGAAACGAGCTGCGCCTCGGCATCCGCCAGCTGGCGAGCACGGGGATTCCGGTGCTGCTCGACGAGATCGAGATCACGGTTCAGACGCCGCCGGCCTTCCTGGACGGGGAAGTCAGCTTCGAGTCACCAACGGCCGCCGGCGCCTTCCAGGTGCAGGTGGGAAACTTCCCTTCCGGCGGCTACCTGCTCGAAGTATCACGGGACGACAGCGTGCGTGTCCTGCGCCAGGGGCTGCTCGGCGACCGCGTGCCGATCGATCCGGCGGACAGCAGCCGGACCCTGCAGCGCAGGTATTACGGCTGTTCCCCGGAGGCCATCCGCGACATCGAGCGCGCCACCCTGGCGGATCCGCCCCTGCTGGACGCGGGCAACGACAGCGAACTGATCGTGATCGCCCCCGCGCAGCTGGCGGAAAGCGCCCGGCGGCTGGTGGATCACCGGAACGCGGAGGGCCGCCTGCGGGCCCGGCTGGTCACGCTGGAAGAGGTCTACGCCGCCTACAACGCCGGCGTGCCGGACCCCGCCGCCGTGCGCAATTTCCTCAAGCACCAATACGAGGCAGGCCTGCCCGCGCCCTCGCTGCGCTATGTGCTGCTGGCCGGTGGCGGACACTATGATCCGCGGGGGCTGATCGAGGGCGCCTGGCCGGACCTCTTCCCCGCCTGGTACCGTAACACGAGCATGCTCGACGAACTCTATGGCAGGCTGCTGAACGGCAGTTTCATGGACATCGCCGTGGGCCGTCTGCCTGTCTGGTCCGCCAGCGAGCTGGATGCCTACATCGACAAGCTGATCGCCTACGAAAGCCCGGAAGCGCGCGGGGACTGGCGCAACCGCCTGCTCTTCGTCGGCGACGACGAGCACGGGGAAAACGACCGCGTGCTGCGCTGGGAAAGCGATCACACGCAGCACAACGAGTACCTGATCGACAACCTGGTGCCCCCGGCCTTCGATTCGCAGCGCATCTACTCGATCGATTTTCCCCGAGTATACAATCCGGAGATCCGCGTCTACGAGAAGCCCCTGGCGGAGAAGGCTCTGCTGGACGCTTTGGAGGAAGGGGCCTCGCTGATCAACTACATCGGCCACGGCAACAATACCACCTGGACCCACGAGTACCTCTTCAACACGAGCAAGCACCTGTCCCTGCTGCCGTCCAACAACCGCCCCGCGCTCTACATTGCCGCCACCTGCTCCTGGGCCGAAATCGACCTGCCCATCGGCCTGGCCCTGCCGCAGCAGCTGATCAGCTTTCCTGCCGGCGGCGCCATCGGCATCATGGCCGCCACGCGCAACACGACCAGCGGCGGCAATGACCGTTTCGCCCAGGCGCTCTACTCGGCGCTCTTCCTGGGCTGGAACGAAGCGGGACATCCGCGGATCACGGTGGCCGAGGCCATGCGCCAGGCCAAGAACTCGACCACCTCCTCCAATGACGACCTCTACTTGTATCTCGGCGACCCGAGCATGCTGCCCGGTTTTCCCGGCGGCAGCGGAGCGCTGGAACAGGTGCTGGGGCCGGAAGGGACGGCTGTCGACACCCTGCTGACCCTGGAACTGGCCAGCCTGGGTTTTGCCTCGGAGGATCCGCGGGACGGCACGACGGTGCAGCAGGGGCAGGCCTTCGTCGAGGTGCGCGAGGCGCCGGTGCCGCGCAAGTACTACTACGAGCTGAGCGCCGGGTATACGGTTCCGGATTCGCTGCTCTACGAGGCGCCGGGCGCCTTGCTCTTCAGCGGTCGCACGGAAATGAGCGGGGGACAGACGGAGGCGCGCTTCGTGATGCCGGCCGACTTCTCCGGCCGTCCCGCGCCGGGACGCATTCGCCTGTACTACGAAGGCGAGACCGGCAGCGGCGAGGCAGAGGACGGCGTGATCTACAATGCCGAGGTGCCCTTTGCCCGCAATCCGGATCCTGCGGAGGACAGCAGCGCGCCAAGTGTGGAACTACTCTTCAACGGCCCCCACTGGCGCGAAGGGGACCCGGTGGCCCCCAATTCGGCGGTCTACCTGCTGCTGGAGGACGAGAACGGCATCAACCTGACCGGGGAGATCGGCCACCGCATCGAGCTCGAGATCGACGGCGAGACCCCGATCGACCTGACGGACAGTTTCGTCTACGAAACGGGGAGCTACACGCGCGGCACGGCGGTGCGGGAACTGCCCCTGCTGGAACCGGGAGAGCACACGGCGCGCGTCCGGGCCTTCGACAACTTCAACAACCCCGGCTATGCCGAGACGCGTTTCACCGTGCTCAACACGGGGCAGCTGCGGCTGACGGATCTGGTCAACTTTCCCAATCCGGTGAAAAGCGACACGCGCTTCACCTTCCGCCTGGCCGACCTGGCGCTGGAAGCGCCGCCGGAGGTCGAACTGAGCGTCTACACCACCCGCGGCCGCCGCGTCTTCCGCGACGCCCTCGAGCTCTCCGGCAACGAGAGCCTGTACTACACCGAGCACTGGCGTCCCCGCGACGACCGCGGCGATCCCCTGGCGCGCGGCGTCTACCTCTACCGCCTGAGCCTGGCTGTGCCGCCGACGAGCTACACCCGCGTCGACGAGCTGGGCAACCTGGTCAGCGCCACCAACGCCGGCGGCGAAGTGACGGCGGAGGGGACGATGATCGTGCACTAGTTGGGAAGAACTCGCACGGAGGGCACGGGGGGGGAAGAGAGAGCACGGAGAAGAAAAATGCAGAACGGGGAAGTCGCTTCGCGACTTCCCCGTTCTGTGTCTTTTCCGTGTCCTCTCTTCGCCCTTCGTGCCCTCCGTGCGAGTTCTTATTCCTTTCCCCACGGATCCCCGCCCTCGTCGAACCAGGACTGCAGCCTTTCGCGCTGTTTCTCGACGCGGAAGGACAGTTCCGGAGGGGTCGGCGTGTCGAGGGCCATCAGGCCGTGGACCACGGCGCGGGCGGAGTCCCCGCGTCGCAGGTGGATGCGGCAGAGCTTCTCGTGGCAGATCAGGCGATTGATGCCGTTGTCGACCTCGCAGTCGTCCAGCTGACTCAGGATCAGTTCGTATACATCCGCTGCTTCCAGCCAGCGCTGCTGGTCGATGAGGGCGTCGCCCAGCGGGAAGAGAAAGATGCGGCTGCCCGGAAAGACCGCCAGTGCTTCGTCACACAGCTTCTCGGCCCTGTCGGGCTGGTCGTTGTCCAGGTACATCCAGCTCAGGTTGGAGGCCGCCACCCAGGGATTGTACTGTCCATTCTCCCGGGCACGGCGCACCAGGCGGAGGCCTTCCTCCCGGTCGTCGTCCAGAAAGGGCAGCCAGTGCAGAGGCAGCAGCTTGACGCTTTTCCAGTAGTAGTAGTTGCCCAGCCCCAGGTAGACATCCTCGAAGTCCGGGTGCTCCTCGGAGAGTGCTTCCAGTTTCTTCATGGCCTTCAGGCCGTGACGCATGGCGGGCCACCAGTCCTGCCGGCGGCTCAGGTGGTAGGCGCGATAACTCCCGATGCTGGCTCGCAGGAAGGCCATGCCCGCAGGTTCCTTTTTGCCGCGCGCGATCGGCTCGATGAGCGCCGCAGCCGAATCCAGGGCGGCATGGAAGGCCTCTTCGTGCCGAAAGCTCTCCTCGTCCGTCATGCGGATCGAGAGCACCGCCGCGCGGAAGAACCAGCCCTCCGGGCGTTCCGGTTCCACCCGGATCAGGCTGTCCGTCAGCTGCAGGGCCGCATCGAAATCCGTCCGGAGGCAGGCGTCGATGGCCCGGTTGACGGCAGCGGTCCGCAAGGGATCCAGATGAGCTGCAAGCAGGACCGGCGACAGGCAGAGCAGGAGGAAGGGCAGCAGGAAAAGCCGTTTCAGGAGGCGTCCTCTTCCGGCAGGGTGCCGAAGATGCGGTCGCCGGCGTCGCCCAGGCCGGGCAGGATGTAGCCACGCTCGTTGAGTTCGCGATCCAGTGCGGCCGTATACATCGGCACGTCGGGGTGGTTGCGGTGGACCAGCTCCACGCCTTCGGGAGCGGCCAGGATGCTGACCAGCGCGATCGAGGCCGGCTGCAGCTCCTTGAGGAAGCGGATCGCCGCGTCCGCCGTCCCGCCCGTGGCGAGCATGGGATCGAGCACGATCAGCGTGCGCCCCTCCAGGTCGTGCGGCAGCTTCTTGTAGTACACCACCGGCAGCAGGCTCTCCTCGTCCCGGTAGAGTCCCAGGTGGGCGACCATCGCCGCAGGCAGCAGGCGCTTGAAACCCTGGACCATGCCCAGGCCGGCGCGCAGGATCGGCACCAGGACCGTGCGCCCCGCCATGCGCTGGCCGGTCGTCGCTTCCAGCGGCGTCTGCACCGCGCAGTCGTCCACCGGCAGATTCCGTGTCACCTCGTAGACCATGAGCGATGCCATCTGCTCGATGCAGGAGGCGAAGGTATCACAATCCGTCGCGCGCTCGCGGGCCACCGACAGGTTGTGCTGAATGACGGGATGATCAAGGACCTGGATCTTCACTCTGGGCTCCGCTTGGTTTCGCTTGGCGCTGCCGCCTGAATGTAGGAAGCTCTGTCTGCAAGATGCCAGATTCTGCCAGCCGCTCCGGCAAGCGGTTGTTGAAAAATTTGGCAAGAAACCGATCCTTTACCTGAACTTTCCTGTTCCAGTTGTCGATACCCAAGACAGCGGGTTCAAGGGGAACCACGCCGCTTGCCGGCACGCCGCCGGCCGGTTCAGAGGATCCACCAGTGTCCCAGACGGGTTGTGTGCAGAAGACACTCTTCGAAAGCCTTCGCGTTCTTCGCGTTCCGGATAGCGGTATTGTCAGCGGAGCCGAGCTGCACTGGCAGGCCCAGGACGCCGCGAGTTCCGGTCTGGATCAGCGCTTCCTGGACGCCCTGCATCCGCTCTTCCTGCCCGATCTGCCGGCAGGAGAATTGGCCGCCCGGGTTCGCAGCCAGGCGGCCAGCTACCGCGCCATGCACGGCGAGTCCTTTTCCGCCTTGAATCTGGCCCTGGCCGGTTGCAGCAGTGTCTGCTGCGATCTGCTGGGAGGCGGCGCTTCCTCCCTGTCTATTGAACTGGACGAATCCGGGCAGGTGCTGCGCCTCCGATTCGACCATGAGCAGGAATACCTGCATTCCTTTGCCGTGCTGTACTCGATTTCGATGCTCAACCAGGTCTTTCGAGACGGCAAGCTGGATCAGCGGCTGGTCCAGGTGCTGGAACTGGCCGGGCGCTACTTCCTGCGCGACTACCAGCTGGATTCCAGCCAGGATGATCTGCTGGACACCTTCTCCGAGCAGTTCCCGGTGGAGGTGGTCAACACCTTCGTCAATTTTCTCTACCCCAACAGCGAACACCTGGGGAACAGTCTGTTCAAGGTCCTGATCCTGGAAGACAACCGGCCGCTGGCCGAGGTCTTCTGCGACATGCTGTCCAGTTTCGGCTACGTGGTCTACCAGGCCTACGACGGAGTGGAAGGCCTGGACCGGGTGGAGAGCGATTCCTTCGACCTGATCGTCAGCGACATCCAGATGCCGAACCTGGACGGGCTCAGTTTTCTGGGCGTGCTGCGGAACCTGAAGCCGGGGATCCCGGTAATCATTACCACCGGTTACACCGGCATCTGGGAAGCCAGGGAAATCCTGGATCTGGGCGCGGTCGCCTTTCTTCCCAAACCCTTCACCATGCAGGACCTGATTCACACGGTGAACAGGATCGTGCACGGAGAAGAACCCTAGCCCCACTCTTAGCTGTGTGTTTGCAAGCGGCCCGGTCTACCCCAAGATCCGGGTCGTTTGCCTTTTTCGCGGAGCGGGAATCCTCCTGCTGGCCTCCGCCCCGCATCCTGGGAATGGAGAAGGCAACAACCCGCTCCACGGCAATTTTTCTGCGGACTCCCTGATTTGCTTGATGCAGGTCAAGGTGTGGCGCACTGTCGGGACTATCTTGGTCATCGAATTCAGCGGGTCACCCCAGGCCGGCTGGGTTCTTCGGCCGAGGGCTACGGCCTTCGACCCGCCCCCCTTTTAGCTGTGTGTTTGCATGTGGCCCTGTCTACCCCAGACCGGGCCCTTGCTTTTTGGAGGAGTTCGTGGAAAAAACGCGGCGCATTCGCAGGGAGCAGGAAACCATTCGCGCAATGGTCCGCCTCTATTGCCGCGCGCACCACTCCACCCGGCCCCCCTGCACTTCCTGTGCGACACTGCTCGAATATGCGCTGCAGCGGGTGGATCGCTGTCCCTGGGGAGAGAACAAGGGCGCCTGCAGCGAGTGCAGCATCCACTGCTTCCGCAGCGCGGAGCGCGAGCGCGTCCGCCGGCTGATGGCCTGGGCCGGACCGCGCATGCTGCTGCGACACCCATTGCTTGCCCTGTTGCACCTGCTGGACAAGCGCCGACGCCCTCGGAAGGAGATATCCGCACCTCGCGCGACGCAAAACTCCTGATCACGTCTCACTCCATTTTGCCACTCTCTTGCCGTCGCCTCTGCACCCTGCCTGCGGAGCACATCCTCTGCGTGGAGAAACTGATGCTGCATCGTCTTGCCTTGCTTTTTGCGGCTCTGGCCCTGCTTTCATGCCAGAACCGGGGACCCGACTTCCTTCCGATGAACGAGGAAGAGATCCAGGTGTACAAGGAGAAGGGCGCAATGATCAGCGGCAGTCTGATCTCCGCCATGCAGATCGAACTGAAACGGGAGCTGATGGCCGGCGGACCGGTCGGGGCGGTCGACTATTGCAATCTGCGGGCCCTGGAGCTGACGGATTCCCTGGCGCGGGCCCATGGTGTACAACTTCGGCGAGTCAGCGAAAAGCTGCGCAATCCTCTCAACGCGCCGGATCTTGCCGACGCGCGCGCCCTGCGGGTCTTTCGCTCCCACGTGGACATGAGCACTCCGCCGGCCGAGGTGATGCAGAAGTTCCATCGCGGCCAGCGGGAGATCGTGCGCTACTACAAGCCGCTCTTCGTCGCCGCGCCCTGCATGAACTGCCACGGCGATGCCGCCGGCTTCAGCGGCGACTTGAGTGCCGCGCTGCAGGAGCGCTATCCTGCCGACCAGGCGACAGGCTATTCGCCGGGCGACTGGCGCGGCCTGCTGCGTGTCGAATTCACGGTGCCTGAAACGAATTGATTCCATATTCCAAAGGAGGAGGCGAAATGAAGCCGACCCGATTGACCGCCCTGATTTCCCTGTGTGTGACACCCATCCTTATGATTGCCTGCCAGGGAGGCGGCGGCAGCTCCGCGGAGTACGGAACGAAGAGCCTGGATACCTTCCAGGACAGCGTGAGCTACGCCCTGGGCCAGGACATGGGCGCGTGGATTGTGTCACAGGACATGGACCTGGACATGGCCGCCTACACCCAGGGCGTGGCCGACACCCTGGCCGGCCAGGGTTCCCTGCTGGCAGCCGGCGAAGCCCAGCGCGTGATGAATGCCTATCGCCAGCAGAAGAACGATGAGATGCGGGCGCAAAAGGAAGAGGAAGGCAAGAAGAACCGCGAGGCCGCGGAAGCCTTCCTGGCCGAGAACGGGGCACGCGAAGGCGTGACCACCACGGAAAGCGGACTGCAGTACGAAGTCGTCAAGATGGGCTCGGGCGACAAGCCCGCCGCCACCAACCAGGTCAAGGTCCACTACCGGGGGACCAAGCTGGACGGCAGCGAGTTCGACAGCAGCCACAAGCGCGGAACGCCTTCCACCTTCCGCCTGAACGGCGTGATCAGTGGCTGGACCGAAGGGCTCCAGCTGATGCCGGTGGGCAGCACCTTCAACTTCTACATTCCGGGCGATCTGGCCTACGGCATGGGCGGAAGCCCGAGCGGCGGCATCGGCCCCGACGAGCTGCTGATCTTCGAGGTCGAGCTGATCGACATCTTGCAGTAGCCTGTCCAGCATTGTAAGACAAAGGGGCGGCACGCGAAGCGTGCCGCCCCTTTTCCATACCTGTGCCGCCTGTCATCCCGCGGCTTGACCGCGGGATCCTTTTCCGCGTCGCAGACCGGAGGGTCGCTCACTCATGTCGCGTCGCAGACCGGAGGGTAGTGCACAAACACGCCGCGCCGCAGACCTGAGGGCGGTATACATTCATGCCGAGACGCATCCCACGCGGAACCCCTCCTGCCTTCGGCGGTGACACGGATCCCGTGGTCAAGCCACGGGATGACACCGGGAGGCGTGATGACAGCGTAGAGGGCGGGATGAAAGCGGCGGGGAAAGCCGTGTGACTTCCTCGCCTTCTGCGCCCACCCTACTTCCGTATCACAAAAATCTCTTCCACCTCCTTGCGCCGGATGTCCGGCACGCGGCAATCCTCTGCCGGGTAGCCGACCGGGATCAGCAGGTAGGGCCGCTCGTTGGCGGGCCGATCCAGGATCCTGCAAAGGAAGTTCATCGGGCTCGGCGTGTGCGTCAGGGTGGCCAGGCCCTGCAGGCGCAGGGAGGCCAACAGCAGGCCCGTCGCCAGGCCGACGCTCTCCTGGACATAGTAGTTCTGCCGGCCGTCCGGCCTCGTATTCTGCCGGAAGACGACGATCAGCCAGGGGGCATCCTCCAGCATCGGCTTGTCCTCGTCGGTGCCCAGGTGGGCCAGGTCGTCCAGCCAGGTCTCGCTCATGCGGCCGCCGTAGTTGCGCCGTTCCTCTTCCTCGGCTCCGGCGCGGATCTCCTTTTTCAAGGCAGGATCCGAAACGGCCACGAAAGTCCAGGGCTGCAAGTTCGCCCCGCTGGGCGCCGTTCCCGCCGTAGCCACCGCCCGGCGGATCACTTCCTCCGGAACGGGTTCAGTAGAGAACATCCGCACCGTGCGACGGGTGCTCATGGCCTGCAGGAAGTCCTCGCCGCGGCGGGCGGTCTCTTCGGGGTTCAGGGACTCGATGTGATACGGAATGGTCGGGTGCTTCGGCATGCGATCCTCGAAGGTGAACAGTCTCGGGAAAATACCGGAAAATGCTGGCCAAGATGCAGCAGGATCCGGTGCCAGAAGAAAAGGGGCGCTCCCGAAGGAGCGCCCCTTGTTTTGTCGTACCGCCCCGAAGGGATGCGGGCCTAGTAGCGCGCCAGGTAGCGGTCCAGCTCCCACTGGCTCACGCTGGTGCGGTAGTCGTCCCATTCGGCGGTCTTGGCCTCGATGTAGCTGCGCCAGAGGTGCTCGCCGAAGGTGGCGCGCATCAGCTTGCTGCGGCGGAACTCGCCGACGGCCTCGCCCAGGCTGCCGGGCATGGAGACCAGGCGGCTGCGGCGGCTGGCGCTCAGGTGGAAGAGATCCTCCTCCTGGGCCTTGGGCGGATCCATCTGCTTCTTGATGCCGTCCAGCCCGGCGCCCAACATGGCGGCGAAGGTCAGGTAGGGGTTGGCGCTGGGGTCCGGACAGCGCAGCTCGATGCGGCTGGCGGTCGCGATGCGACTGGGACTGACACGCGGAATGCGGATCAGGGCGCTGCGGTTGCTGCTGGCCCAGCTGATGTATACGGGCGCCTCGTAGCCCGGCACCAGGCGCTTGTAGGAATTGACCAGGGGAGCGATCACGGCGGAAAGGGACTTGGCGTGATGCAGCTGGCCGGCAATGAACTGGCGCGCGACCTCGCTGAGGCCCTTTTCGTCCTTGGGGTCGGCGAAGGCGTTCTTGCCGTTCTGCCAGAGGCTCTGGTGCACGTGCATGCCGTTGCCGTTCTCGCCGGCGATCGGCTTGGGCATGAAGGTGCAGTAGAGGCCATGCTCCTGGGCAATGGCCTTGAAGGCGGTCTTCAGGGTCATGGCGTGATCCGCCGTCTGCAGGGCGGGGCCGTACTTGAAGTCGATCTCGTGCTGGCCGATGGCGACCTCGTGATGCAAAGCCTCGACCGTGATGCCGAATGCCTGCAGGGCATGCACCATGCGGCGGCGCACGTCGTGAGCCATGTCGGTGCTCATGTCGAAATAGCCGGCCTGGTCGTGGGGCTGCAGCGGGGTCAGGCTGCCGTCGTCATTGTAGTCGAAAAGGAAGAACTCCATTTCCGGAGCGGTCACGTATTCGTAGCCCAACTCGGCGGCTTCCTGGAGCACGCGCTTGAGCACGCCCCGCGGATCGCCCTCGAAGGGCGTGCCGTCGGGAAGGTAGACGTCGCAGATGACGCGGGCGGTCGGGATCTCCGTGTCCCAGGGAATCTGCGCGAAAGTGTCCAGGTCCGGGTGCAGCAGCATGTCGCTCTCGGCGATGCGGGTGAAGCCCTGGATCGAGCTGCCATCGAACCACATGCCGTGATCCACCGTGTCCCAGAAATGCTGGATCGGCAAGCCCACGCTCTTCACCATGCCGTGGATGTCGGTGAACTGCAGGTTGACGAATTCGATGTTCTCTTTCTTGATGAAGGCCCGGATTTCCTCCAGGCGCGCCGGATCGTGGTTCATGACCGCTTTCCCAATCAATTAAAAATTGTTCACGACTTCGCTGAAACGCATTTCAAGTGAGTTGAAATGGCCATTTCAAGACATCGGGCGCAAGAATCACGCTTTGTAGTGGAAATAGCAACAGGAATCGGTGAGAATTTCTGTTTTAGGGGAATAGAGCATTTGATGTGCTTGTGCCGGTTCTCTCATCGTCCTTCATTCGGGCCGACTTGAACAGCCGGCGGTCCTTCCTTTATATGTGCCCACCCGGAAGAAAGTTTGCGGCGACAAACAATCAGCGGAGCGCGGGAACTTTTGGCGCCGCCCATCGTTTTGGTTGGTAGTCTTGTTGGGGCGATCTATATTCGCCGCTGAATCGACACACACCAAAAGCGAGGTACTCATGAAATTCATCGTCCGAGCCGGATTGTCCATGGCCCTGGCCCTGGCCTTTGCCGGCATGGCTTCCGCCGGTGCCGGGTGCTGCCCGTCCAAGGCGGAGAAGACCAGTGTGGAAAAGGCTTCTCTGAAGAATGCCAAGACCACGGCCGCTGTGGCGGTTTCCGAGAAGGTTTGCAACGTGGATGGCAAGGCTGTCACCTGCACGGTGATGAGCGACGGTACCTGCGTTGTCGACGGCAAGACCATCGAATGCGCCACCGCCAAGGCCACCGCCGCCCAGTGCTCGAGCACGGGCGCGATGAAGGCTTCCAACAACAGCTGCTCCAGCAAGGGCGCAATGAAGGCCTCCGCCAACAGCTGCTCGGCCCATCCCACCATGAAGGCTTCCGCCGGAAGCTGCTCCAGCAAGGGTGCGGTGGAAAAGGCTTCCATTCAGAAGGCTTCTGCCGGAAGCTGCGCCAGCTCCTGCGCCTCCAACGCCAAGAGCTGCGGCACCAAGGCCGAGAAGGCTGAAGTGAAGAAGGCCAAGGTCACCAAGACCGCCGTCACGGCCCAGGCCAAGTAAAGCCTGTTCCCAGCTGACTACGAATCCCCCTTGCACACACTGTGCAAGGGGGATTTTCTTTTGCTTCCGTGACGCGCCCGCGCGCATGCGGCGGCGATTTCCCCCCTTTTCCCGACCACCTCTCTGAGACATCTCATTGACAATTTTCATAGGCCGTGCTAACTTCCTCGTTTGTTTAAACTTTAACGGGTGGCAACGAGTCGCTTGCGGACCGGGTCCGCGTGTTGCCGCCCGCCTCCATTAGTCAGGAAGGCGCGGATGAAAGTTCTAGACCGTCTGCTCCGTGTCGGCTTGCCGCTGACCGTTGCAGCCGTCCTGGCCACCGTGATCACGGTGGGCTGGATGGTGGAACCGGATCGCTACATGGTGGGCTATGCCCCCGAGCAGCCGATCCCCTTCTCCCACAAGGTGCACGCCGGCGACAACAACATTCCCTGCGAATACTGTCACACGGGGGCGCGCAGTGGCCGGCACGCGACCATTCCTTCCGTCGACGCCTGCTTCAAGTGTCACAACGTGACAAGGACCGACAGCGAATGGATCGGGCAGCTGCGCGAGATCCGCGACAGCGGCCGACCGCTCGAATGGGAGCGCATCCACGACCTGCCGGATTATGTCTACTTCGACCACCGTCCCCATGTGGCCAAGGGCATTGCCTGCCAGGAGTGCCACGGCCCGGTCGAGGAGATGGACGTGGTGCGCCAGGCGACAAGCATGCGCATGGGCGCCTGCCTGGAGTGCCACCGCGGCGAGCGCATCTATACGACCATGGAGGAGCCCTATCCGACGGCTCCAGTTTCCTGCGGCACCTGCCATCGTTAGGATCACCAAGGACTCCCCTATGAAGAAGAACTCACGCAGACTGGCCCTCAAGTGGCTGGGCACTGCACTCGCCGGCCTGTTTGTCGGCCTGCCTCTGCGTTCGGCAGCGCACTCACCCGCACAGCGGGAAGCGGCTTCCGCGCCCCGCAAGCAGCCTTCCCGCAAGGTGCGCCCCGCGAAAGGATCGGTGATGCGTCATGGCTGAACACCGCAATGCTGTGCCCGGACAGTGGAAATCGCTCCGGGAACTGAAGACCGGCAAAAGGGCTGAAACGCAGGCCCTGCACGGGAGCGCTCCCCTGCAGGCATCGGATCTGGCGGACGGGCTTTCCCGCCGCCGCTTCATGACCCTTTTGGGAGCCAGCGCGGCCCTGGCCGCCGGCGGCTGCGCCCGCAGCGTCGATCGTGGCAAGGTGGTGCCCTACACCAACCGGCCGGAAGAGGTCACTCCGGGCAAGGCCAATTACTATGCCAGCGCCTGGAGCGAAGGGGCCCAGGTCTACAGCGTGCTGGTCAAGACCCGCGAAGGGCGCCCGATCCACCTGGAGGGCAACGACGAGCACCCCGCCTACGGCGGCAAGACCTCGCTGCGGACCCACGCCGAAATCCTCAATCTCTATGATCCCGATCGCCTGCAGGGCGCCCGCGCAGGAGAGCGCGAGTTGCCCCAGGAGCAGGCGGTCGACGCCCTGCGCCAGAGCCTGAACGGCCGGGTGCTGCTGCTGACCGGTGCGGATCTCTCCCCGGCCCGCGAAGCCCTCTTCGAGCGGCTGCGCAGCCAGGTGCCGGGTCTGGAGCGCCGCCAGTGGGAAGCCCTCGACAACAGCAGTGAAGTGCTGGGCAGCGCCGAGCTCTTCGGCGAGCGCCACCAGTGGCGTTTTGAACTGAACAAGGCGGAGGTGGTCCTCAGCCTGGACGCGGATTTCCTGGGCGAATACGCCAACGGCACCAGCCAGGCGCGCCAATGGAGCAAGGGCCGGCTGGTCGCTGATCGCAAGGCGCAGATGAGCCGCTGCTATGTCGCCGAATCCACCATGACGGTCACGGGATCCAAGGCGGACCAGCGTCTGCGGCTGCCCGCTTCGGGCCAGGCGGAACTGGCTTACGCCCTTGCCGCCGGACTGCGCGGCCGGGGAGTGCCCCTGCCTGCCGGAGTGGACGGCGGACTGCTCGCCGAGTTCCGACTGGACGCGGTGGCCAGGAAGTATCACCTGGACATGGCCGTTCTGGAAGCCCTGCTCCAGGACCTGGCCCATGCCGGCAAGAACGCCGCGGTGCTGGCCGGCCAGCAGACCGGCTCCACCTGCCATGCCGCGGTGGTCCTGTTGAACACCATGCTCGGATCCGTCGGCCATTGCCTGCACCTGGAGCCTGTCGGCAGCCGGCAGACGCTGGACGCCGAGGGCCGTCGCGCCACGATCCGCGAGATGGCTTCCGGCCAATGGGACACCGTGATCCTCTTCGGCGTCAACCCGGTCTTCGATACTCCCGCCGCCTGGGGCTTCGCCGATGCCTTCGCCAAGGTCGGGCGGCGCGTTTCCCTGTGCCTGCGGGCAGACGAGAGCGCCGAGGCCTGCACCCTGGTGATTCCCGTCTCGCACTGGCTCGAGGCCTGGGGCGAATACATGACTCCCGACGGCATGCGCTGCCTGCAGCAGCCGGTGATCGAGGCCCTTCACGGCACCCTGCAGGGCGAAGATCTTCTGCTCCGCGCCACGGGGCTCGAAGGCAACTACCTGGATCACATTCGCGATTTCTGGGCCAACCAGGTGCAGCCGGCCGGCTCACCCGTACCCTTCGATCGCTTCTGGCACACGGTCCTGCATGACGGCATCTATCGCAGCCCGGCCCTGGCCGCCCGCGGCAACCGGCTGAACGGGGATGCCGTCGCAGCGCGCATGCGCGAGCTGGACAAGCTGACGGACAAGGGGCACACGGGCGCCGAAGTCCTGGTTCTGCCCTCTCCGGCTCTCTATGACGGACGATGCGCCAACGTGGGCTGGCTGCAGGAATGCCCGGATCCCGTACACAAGATGACCTGGGGCAACGCCCTGCTGCTGTCTCCCGCGGAAGCGGAGAAGCTGCATGCGGAAACAGGCGCCATCGTGCGTCTGAGCCTGGGATCGAAGAGCTGGGACCTGCCGGTCCTCGTGGCTCCGGGACAGGCCGACCATGTGGCGGTAGTGCACGCGGGCGGAGGGCGGACGACCGGCAGCGTCTGCAACGGAGTCGGCTTCAATGCTTTCGAACTGGCGGATCGTCCCGAGACCGCGACAATGGAACTCGTCGAGAAGGCCAGGGAGGATGTGGTCCTGCAGACCCAGGAACACCACAACCTGGAAGGCCGGGACCATGTGCGCCTCTTCTCGATCGAGGACTACGCGAAGCACAAGGAAAAGCACTACCACGTCGACCCCTACCTGAAAAAGGGCTACGACTTCTACCCCGAGCGCGAGTTTCCCGGCAACCGCTGGGGCATGGTGCTCGACCTGGCTGCCTGCACCGGCTGCACGGCCTGCGTGCTGGCCTGCCAGAGCGAGAACAACATTCCCGTGGTCGGCCCCGAGCGGGTCGCCAAGGGCCGCGAAATGCACTGGATCCGCCTGGACCGCTACTACGAAGGCAGCGCCGACGAACCCATGGTCCTGCAGCAGCCCATGCTGTGCCAGCAGTGCGACAACGCCCCTTGCGAGAACGTCTGTCCGGTGGCCGCGACCTCGCAGAGCGAGGACGGCCTGAACACCATGACCTACAACCGCTGTGTGGGGACGCGCTATTGCGCCAACAACTGCCCCTACAAGGTGCGGCGCTTCAACTACTTCACCTACACGGACAAGCGACAGCCGCTTGACCTGGCGGCGAATCCCGAAGTGACCATTCGCGACCGCGGCGTCATGGAGAAGTGCACTTTCTGCATCCAGCGCGTCAACAGCGCCCGCGCCCAGGCCAAGGCCGAGGGCCGCGAGATCCGCGACGGCGAGGTCCGCACCGCCTGCCAGAACGCCTGTCCCACCGACGCCATTGTTTTCGGCGACCGCAACGACACGAGCAGCCAGGTGGCGCGGGCATGGGAGAACGAGCGTTCCTACCGCGTGCTGGAGGAACTGGGCGCCAAGCCGGCGATCCACTATCTGGCCGACATGCGCAATCCGGCCGTGGCACAGGCGAGCGAATCAGGAGACCACGATGAGCACCACTGAGGCGCAGCTGGCGGCCCTTGAGACGCCCGCAATCACGGATGGCCCGGTGACGATCGGCGCGGTGGACGATGCCGTCCTTGCCGCGACCGAGCGCAAGCCGCCGTTCATCTGGTACCTGTCGATTCTCGTCACCGCTTCCCTGCTGACCTTCGGCATGGGCTGCATCGGCTATTCGATGTATGTCGGCACCGGTGTCTGGGGCAACATGGACCCGGTCTTCTGGGGTTGGCCCATCGTCAACTTCGTCTTCTGGGTCGGCATCGGTCACGCCGGCACGCTGATCTCGGCGATTCTCTTCCTCTTCCGGCAGAAGTGGCGCAACGCCATTGCGCGCTTCGCGGAGGCAATGACGATCTTCGCCGTCATGTGCGCCGCCATCTTCCCCGTGATCCATACGGGGCGTCCCTGGCTGGCGGCTTTCTGGCTCTTCCCCTACCCCAACACGCGTGGCATGTGGGTCAACTTCAACAGCCCGCTGGTCTGGGACGTCTTCGCCGTCTCGACCTATTTCACGGTCTCGCTGCTCTTCTGGTACGTCGGCCTTGTGCCTGACTTCGCCAGCGTGCGCGATCGCGCCAAGGGCGTGATCCGCCGGACGATCTACGGCATCCTGGCCCTTGGCTGGAGGGGAAGCGCGCGCCACTGGAACCACTACGAGAAGGCCTACATGATCCTGGCCGGCCTGGCGACCCCGCTGGTGTTGTCGGTGCACAGCATCGTGTCCTTCGATTTCGCGGTCAGCCTGCTGCCGGGCTGGCACACGACCATCTTTCCGCCCTACTTCGTCGCCGGCGCCATTTTCTCCGGCTTCGCCATGGTGGTGACGGTGCTGGTCTTCGTGCGCAAGATCATGGGCCTCGAGCACCTGATCACGCTGAATCACATGGAAACGATGAACAAGGTGATCCTGGCGACTGGCTGCATGGTCGGCTTCGCCTACGCCACCGAGTTCTTCATGGCCTGGTACGCCGGCCACCCCTACGAGTTCTACATCTTCCTCAACCGCGCCACGGGACCCTACGCCTGGGCCTACTGGACGATGGTGCTCTGCAACGTGATCTCGCCGCAGCTCTTCTGGTTCAAGACCCTGCGCCGCAGCATTCCGGTGATGTTCGTCGTCTCGATCTTCGTCAACATCGGCATGTGGTTCGAACGCTTCGTGATCGTCGCCACCTCGCTGCACCGCGACTTCCTGCCCAGCGCCTGGGACTACTACCGTCCCACGCTGATCGACGTCGGCATTTTCGCCGGCAGCTTCGGCCTGTTCTTCACCATGGTCCTGCTCTTCTCCCGCGGTCTGCCGGTCATCGCCACGGCCGAGGTGAAGGCGGTCCTGCCCGGCACCCAGCCCCACCACGGACATGGAGGCGACCACCATGAGTAGACAATCGGCACAGGCCGTGATCGCCCTTTTCGACAGCGCGCAGGCGCTGATGGACGCGATCCCCAAGGTGCGTGCCACCTACCACGGCCGCCTGGAAGCCTACACTCCCTATCCGGTCCACGGCATCGAGAAGGCCCTGGGCATCGGCAAGTCCTGGGTCGGCTGGATCGTGCTCGGCATGGGCCTTTTGGGCCTCTGCGCCGGATTCGGCCTGCAGACCTGGGTCTTCACGACCGAGTATCCCCTGGTCTTCGGCGGCAAGCCCGTGTTCGGCTGGCCGGCCTTCATTCCGGTGACCTTCGAGACCACGGTGCTGCTGTCGGCCTTCGGCGCCGTCTTCGGCATGCTGCTGGTGGCCAACCGCTACCCGCACCTGAGCCATCCGCTGCTGAGCACCAAGGCCATGAAGTCGATCACGCGAGATCGCTTCGCCCTGGTCTGCGAGGCGGAGAAGGATCGCGAGATCGACGAGGACGCCTGCCGCGAGGTGCTCAGCGCCGCGGGAGGACAGGACCTGGAAGTGGTCTACGAGAGCGCCGAGATCGGCACCGGCGAACTGCTTTCGCCGAAGGGCGTGACCCTGGGCCTGCTGATCTGCGTGATCGCCGGCTTCGGCATGAAGGAGATCATCATCCGTTTCCCGGCCCTGCCGCCCATGAACAACATGGACGAGGTCTTCCGCCAGGACGCGCAGGATCCTTCCGCCTTCTTCGCCGACGGCTTCGGAATGCGGCAGCCCGTCGCCGGCACGGTGGCACGCGGCTTCATGCCCGCGGTCTTCGAGACGGCGGAGGAGGCCGACGGAGTGCTGGCCAATCCCATGCGTATGACGATGGCCTCCCTGGAACACGGCAAGGTGCTCTACGACCAGCACTGCATGGTGTGTCACGGCGCCCTGGGTACCGGCGAGAAGATGATGCCCGCCTACGGAGGCGTGCCGGCCAACCTGCATTCGCAGCGTCTGCGCGAGGTCGGGGACGGTCACCTGTACCACGTCATCACCCACGGCAAGAATACGATGGCCGGCTACGGCAAGGACATTGCGCCTGCCGAGCGCTGGGACCTGGTCAACTACCTGCGCGCCCTGCAGCGCTCGCAGGATGCCACCGACGACGACCTGCGCCTGGCCCGGACGGTCGCGGCGAACAGCCATACGGAGAGTCATCATGACTGATCGCAACGCGGCCGCGGCGCCGCCCCTGCTGCTGGGCCTGACGGGCCTGGGCCTGCTGGGCATGATCGCCACCTTCTTCGTGGACGGCGGCATGCGTTTCGCCGCCAACTGGATCATGTGGTACATGGCCGGCGTGGCCGTGCTGCTCGGCGCGCTCTTCCTGATCACCATCGAGCACCTGGTCGGCGCGCGCTGGAGCATTCCCCTGCGCCGCGTGGCCGAGCGTGTGACAAGCCTCATCGGACCGCTCTTCCTTGCCGGCGTCGTCGCCGCCGCCATCGGCATGGGCTTCTTCTACGAATGGGGCACGCCCGAGTTCATGGAAATGGCCGCCACGGACCACCACCTGCACGCCAAGTACATCTGGTTCCACCCGGCCTTCTTCTACGGCCGCCTCGTCTTCTGCTTCCTGATCTGGGGCCTGGCCTACCGGAAGTTCACCAAGGCCAGTGTCGGCCAGGACGAAAGCAAGGATGTCGCCGTCAGCCTGAAGGCCCGCCGCTTCTCGGCGCCCTTCATCATTCTCTTCGCCATTACCACCTCGATCGCCGCCTTCGATTTCCTGATGAGCGTCGAGCCGCGCTGGTATTCGACGATCTTCGGCGTCTACTTTTTCGCTGTCGCCGTGCTGACCGGCCTGAGCGTGATCACCCTGGTGACGATCCGCCTGATCCGCATGGGCCGCCTGCCCCAGGTGCGCGACGACCATGTCTACAGCCTGGGCGGACTGCTTTTCGCCTTCACGGTCTTCTGGACCTACATCTCCTTCAGCCAGTTCATGCTCTACTGGTACGGCAACCTGCCCTTCGAGATCTTCTGGTACATCGACCGGCTGGAGGGAGGCTGGAAACCCCTGACCTACGCTCTGTCCATCGCGCGCTTCGCCGTGCCTTTCTTCGCCCTGCTCAGCCGCGAGGCGAAGACCGACCTGGGACGGCTGAGCTGGGTCGCGAAGTGGATCATTGCCACAACGATTCTGGACCTGTACTGGGTGATCTTCCCCAGCTTCGGCCGCATGAGCGGCGGCAGCGGGCTGGTCTTCAACTGGCAGGAAGTCAGCTTCGCGCTGTTCTTCATTGGTGCCGCCATGATCTGGCTGCGCCGCAGCCAGTCCATGGGAGCGGACATGCCCGTCGGTGATCCCCGCCTGAAGCGCGGCCTCGAATTCCACCTGTAGGAAAGAGAACCATGAAGCCAGAGACTACCGACCGCGGCAGCATTTTCAGCCACCTCTTCTGGGGCGTGGTCTTTTTCGCGATCTGCGGCGTGCTGTTCACCATGCTCGTCCTGCCCGGATTCGTCCACTACAAGGCGGGCAAGGGCAGCGCGGCCTTCGACATGGCCCAGGACGGGAGTGGCCACCACCAGACCCTGGTGGAGAAGTATCGCCGCGTAGACGCCGCGGAAATCGAGCCGGTGGAGGGCATCACCAAGCCCGGCCTCGACCTGCAGGCCGCCCTGGAAGGCAGCGCCGAGCAGCTCGCCGCCGGCCAGGCGCTCTTCGTCGCCCAGTGCGCTGCATGTCACGGCAACACGGGCAAGGGCGACGGGCCCGCCGGCGCGGCCCTGGGCGCGCGGGACATGACCATCGAAGAGGGCTGGGTAAACGGCAACCGTGTCACGGACATTGTCCGCACGCTCTCGAAGGGCCTGCCGCCCAAGATGCCGACCTTCGAGCACCTGCCGGCCGCCGACCGTTTCGCGCTGGCGCACTACGTGATCAGCCTGGGCGACTTCAGCCATTCGACGCCCCCGGCAAGCGAGATCCAGGCCCTGGACGAGGAATTCGCCTTCAGCCAGGACCAGTTCGAGCCCAACCGGGTGGCGGTGAGCGTCGCCATGAGCCAGCTCGACAAGGAGAACCGCGGCCTGCACAGCCTGCGCTACTCGGACCTGAGCAAGGAGCAGGCCCGCCTGCTGCTCTCCGTGGTCAGCGAGCCTGCCCGCGTATACCAGGCCCTGAAGAGCCTGGAGGGCTGGCGCAAGGACCGCGAACTCTTCAACCGCAGCCTGCTGGCCGGCTATCCGCTCAACGGCTTCCACGAAGGCCTGATGGCTCTCGATGGAGGTCAGTGGCGGGATCTGCACGGCGCCCTGCAGCTGGCGGTGGACTAGGATTCGATCATGCCGCGATTCGCCAGCGTACTCCTGCTTCTTCTTGCCGTGATCCACGCCTCGCTGGCGCAGGTCAACACGGATGAGGTGGGCATTGACGAGAAGCTGGGCGACTTCCTGCCCGCGGACCTGGTCTTCCTCGACGAAGAGGGGGACAGCCTGCGGCTGGGCGAGATCACCGATCGACCGATCCTGCTGACGCTGGTGTACTACACCTGTCCCGGCATCTGCACTCCCCTGCTCAACGAGGTGGCGCAGGTTATCGGGCGTACGCGGGCCGAGCCGGGCAAGGACTACACCCTGGTGTCGGTCAGCATCGACCCGCTGGACACGCCGGAGCTGGCGAAGAAGAAGCAGGCCAACTACCTGGGCCTGATCGAGCGCGAGGACTTCGGTGCCGAGCATTGGCGCTTCCTGGTCGGGGATTCCACCAGCATCGCCGGCATTACCGAAGCGGTCGGGTTCAAGTACAAGAAGGACGGCGGGGAATACCTGCATTCGGGAGCGGTGATCGCCATCAGCCCCGACGGCATGATTTCGCGCTACCTCTACGGAACGGATTTCCTGCCCTTCGATTTCCGCATGGCGGTGGTCGAGGCGGCCAAGGGCAAGATCCAGCCGACGGTGACGCGGCTGTTGGCCTACTGTTTCAGCTACGACCCGGAGAGCCGGACCTATGTCTTCGCGCTCTTCAAGGTCTTCGGCACCCTGATGCTGGCCTTTATCGCGGGCCTGGCGCTGGTGCTGGTTTTCGCCGGGAAACGGCGCACACGGACACAAAAGGGGCAGGCGGCCTGATCCACGGCACGGCTTGTCAATGGATACAATCCGAGGACTCGGGGCCATCCGCGCGGATGGAGCGGCCGAAGTCCACAACCTGGAGCTTCCCATGGCCTATGCTGGTGTAGCGCCGGAGCGTACGACCTTCTACGAGCAGGGAACCACGGACAAGCCCACCGGGCTGAAGTCCTGGCTGCTGTCGACGGATCACAAACGCATCGGCATCATGTACCTGACGGCGATGATGTTCTTCTTCGCCATCGCGGTCTCCCTGGGCTTGCTGATCCGCCTGGAGCTGCTGACCTCCGGTCCCACCCTGCCCTTTGTCAACCAGAGGATCTACAACTCCTTCTTCACGCTGCATGGCGTGATCATGATCTTCCTCTTCGTGGTGCCGGGGCTGCCCAGCGTCTTCGGGAACTTCTTCCTGCCCCTGCAGCTGGGTGCGGAAGACGTCAGTTTCCCGCGGCTGAACCTCTTCAGTTTCTACCTGTACATGACGGGCGCGGTGCTGGCCCTGGTCAGCATCGTGATGCCCGGCGGCAGCCCGGACACGGGCTGGACCTTCTACGTCCCCTACAGCTATGAAACGGGACCGGCGGCGATCATGGCCGGCCTTGCGGCTTTCGTGCTCGGCTTCAGCTCGATTCTGACCGGGCTCAACTTCGTGACCACGATCCACCGCATGCGGGCGAAAGGCATGGGCTTCTTCAAAATGCCCCTCTTCACCTGGTCGCTCTACGCGACGGCCTGGATCCAGGTGCTGGCCACCCCGGTGATCGGTATCACGCTGATGCTGGTCCTCGCCGAGCGTTTCCTGCAGGTCGGCGTCTTCAACCCGGCGCTGGGCGGCGACCCCGTGCTCTACCAGCACCTCTTCTGGATGTACTCGCACCCCGCCGTCTACGTGATGGTGCTGCCTGCCATGGGCGTGGTCAGCGACATGCTGGCCACCTTCTGCCATCGGACGATCTTCGGCTACAAGGCCATTGCCCTTTCGAGCATGTCGATCGCAGTCGTGGGCTACCTGGTCTGGGGGCATCACATGTTCACCACCGGGATCAGCCCCACCTCGGCGAAGATCTTCAGCCTGCTGACCTTCTTCGTCGCCGTGCCGACGGGCATGAAGATCTTCAACTGGGTCGCGACCATGTACAAGGCCTCGATCGAGCTGAAGACGCCCATGCTGTATACGCTGGCCTTCATCTTCCAGTTCAGCATCGGCGGCCTGACCGGCCTGCCGCTGGCGGCGCTCTCCACGGACATCCAGCTGCACGACACCTACTTCGTGCTCGGCCACTTCCACTACGTGGCCTTCGGCGGCATCGTCTTCGCCTTCTTCGGCGGGCTGTACTACTGGTACCCCAAGATGTTCGGCCGCATGTACGACGAGCGCCAGGGCGTGATCGGCTTTCTGCTGCAGTTCATCGGCTTCAACCTGCTCTACTTCCCCATGTTCATGCTGGGACTGAAGGGCATGCCGCGCCGCTACTACGACTATCTGCCCGAGTACGAATCGCTGCACGCGCTGTCGACCTACGGCAGCTGGATCCTGGCCGCCGGCCTGCTGCTGATGGCCTGGAACTTCCTGCGCAGCCTGGGCAAGGGCGAAGAGGCTCCGGACAATCCCTGGGAAGGCACGACCCTGGAATGGGACACGACCTCCCCGCCGCCGCTGCTGAACTTCGACAAGGAGATCGTCGTCACGCGCGGCCCCTATGACTATCCCGAGGAGGAGACCCGATGAGCGCACACGGCGAAGCGGCCCACGCCGTCCACAAGGACTACGAGGGCGCCAAGATCGGCATGTGGCTCTTCCTCTTCACGGAAGTGCTGCTCTTCGGCGGACTCTTCGTGCTCTACGCCGCCTATCGCAGCGTATACGCCGCCGAGTTCCATCACGCGGCGGGGTCGCTGAACGTCTTCCTGGGCGTTTTCAACACGGTGATCCTGCTGACCAGCAGCCTGACCATGGTGCTGTCCGTCTCCGCCATGCAGAAGGGCGACGTGCGCAGCTCGATCAACGCCCTCTTCTGGACCTTCGTCTGCGCGCTGGGCTTCCTGGTCAACAAGTACTTCGAGTGGTCCTACAAGATCCACCACGGCATCTATCCCGGATCCGAGGAGATGGCGGCGCACCACGACAAGGGCGAGGTGCTGTTCTACGGGCTGTACTACATGATGACCGGCCTGCACGGCTTCCACGTGATCGTGGGCATGATCTGCATGGGCTTCATCTACTATCACATCCGCAAGGGCTGGATCACCCCGGATGACTACGTCAAGCTGGAGAATGTCGGCCTCTACTGGCACCTGGTGGACCTGATCTGGATCTTCCTGCTGCCGCTGTTCTACCTGGCCGCATAGGAGGGATGATGTCACACGACAACTCGCACGCCCACCACGAGCCGATCCCGTATCACGTCTTCGTGATCGTCTGGATCGCCCTGCTGGTCCTGACCGGCATCACCGTGGGCGCCTCGATCTTCTTTCCCGGCGTGATCGGGATTACGGTGGCGGGCATCGTCACGCCCCTGAAGGCCTTCCTGGTCATGTACTGGTTCATGCACCTGAAGTACGAGGGCCCGGCAATGAAGATCATGGTCGCGTCGGCCATGATCATCCTTTTGATCCTGTTGGCCGGCCTGCTCGGCGACATCCTCTTCAGATAGGAGCGCGTGATGTTTTCCGGAGTATCCACCTTCGCGCCTGAAATCGATTCGGCCATGGCCTTCATCCTGTGGTGGTCGGCGATCCTGATGATCGGGATCACGGCCTTCATGGTCTACTGCATGGTTCGCTACAGCCGCAAGAACAACCCGAAGCCGACACACATCCATGGCAGTGTCGCCCTCGAGACCATCTGGACGGTCCTGCCGACGATCCTCGTGCTGATCATGTTCTACAAGGCCTTCGGCACCTTCGAGCTGATGACCACCCGGCCGGACGACGCCATGAAGGTCAAGGTCACGGGCCTCAAGTGGCGCTGGGTCTTCGAGTACGAGAACGGCAAAAAGGCCGACGAGCTCGTCGTTCCCGTCAACCAGGCCGTCGAGCTGGAGCTGCATTCGCCGGACGTGCTGCACAGTTTCTACGTGCCGGCCTTCCGCATCAAGAAGGACGTGGTGCCGGGCAAGGACAACTGGACCTGGTTCGAGGCCTCCGAAAAGGGCAATTACAATGTGTTCTGCGCCGAGTATTGCGGCAACGACCACAGCTACATGCTGAGCACCGTGCGTGTCGTCGATTCCGGCGAGTACAGCACCTGGCTCAACACCAAGTCCGAAGTGCTCAGCGGACCGGATCTGCTGGCGGCGAAGGGCTGCATCGCCTGCCACTCCCTCGACGGCAGCTCGCTGGTCGGCCCGACTTTTCAGGGAATATTTGGTAAGATGGAAACCGTTGTTACGGACGGAGAAGAGCGGCAGCAGCGGGTCGACGAAGACTATCTGCGAAAATCAATTCTCGAGCCGGCGGTGGACCTTGTCAAGGGATATGCCAACCAGATGCCGAGTCAGGCCGGACTGCTCACGGACGAGGAACTGGACGCCATCATCGAGACCATCAAGGAGCTGAAGGAATGAACTGGACAACGGCGGCATTATGTGCCAGCCTGTCCGTGGGCCTGATCGCCTGCGGCGGCGGCGAGAAGAAAGCGGAAACCCAGAGCAGCACGGCAGCCAAGAAGGAAGCCGCGCCGAGCGTGGATGTTGCCGCGGCCAAGAAGCTCATGCAGGACAAGCTCTGCCTGACCTGCCACAGTCTGGACGGCAGCACCGAGATCAACGGCGCTCCGGCCCTGGGCCCCACCCTGAAGGGGATCTACGGCACCCAGACCACCGTGGTGGTCAATGGCGCGGAAGTCACCCACAAGGTGGACGACAACTACCTGCGCAAGTCGATCAACGAGCCGATGGCCGAGATCAAGAAGGGCTACAACCCGGTCATGGCCCCGCTGCCGATGACGCCGGCGGAAGTCGACCTGGTGATCGCCTACATCAAGACCCTCTAGAACCTTGCCTTCCACCTTCAGCATTCTGCTGGAGCTGGTCAAGATTCGCGTGACGGCCGCAGTCGGATTGACTGCGGCCTTCGGTTTTTTGGCGGCTCGCCCCCAGGCGGACTGGACCGTGCTTGCCGTTCTCTTCGGGCTCTTCTTCCAGGCCTGCGGCAGCGCGGCGCTCAACCATTGGCAGGAACGCGGAAGCGACGCGCTCATGGAGCGCACCCGCCAGCGTCCGCTGCCGGCAGGGAGGGTCAGCGGGAGCGCGGTGCTGGCCAGTGCGATCCTGCTGCTTCTGCTGGGCAGCCTGCTGCTGTGGCTCTACGCTTCGGCCCTGGCTTGCGCCATCGGGCTTTCCTGTTTCGTCTGGTACAACCTGGTCTACACTCCCCTGAAGAGCCGCAGCCACCTGGCGGTCGTGCCGGGGAGCATCAGCGGCGCCCTGCCCCCGATGGTCGGCTGGGCCGCGGCGGAAGGCAGCTGGCAGGATCCGCTGATCTGGTTCATCGTGCTCTTCCTCTTCATCTGGCAGTTTCCCCATTTCTGGATCGTCCTGCTGCTGCGGGGCCAGGAGTACGAGGCGGCGGGCCTGAAGACCCTGGCCGGCCGCCTGAGCCGCGATCAGCTGATGCGCCTGAGCCGCAACTGGGTGCTGCTCCTGGCCCTGGCCGGTCTCTGCTTCGCCGCTCCGCGCTTCGACTTTTCGCCCCTTCTGCTGGTCCTGCTCAGCCTGGTCACCCTGGTGCTGCTGGCGCGCTCGCGCTCGCTGATGCACCGTTCGCGGCAGGAGGAACAGGTGCGGCGGCTCTTCCTCTGGGTCAACGCCTACACCCTGAGCGTCCTGCTGCTGATCGTCGTCTCGCGCTGGCAGCAGGCCCGGGAAGGGCTGCGGGGGCTGCAGTACTTCTAGGGCGGATATGCCTGGCGGATGCCTTCCAGCTTGCGTCTAGCTTTGCTTTGTTGTACCCTTCCAGATGAGTGCTCCGCATAACGCATTCCATGTTCTCCAAACCAGAGTGCCCCGTTCCTGCACCAAGAACTTCAGGTCCCCATTCCATGGCTCTCCCCCCATTTGTTCTCCTTTTCGCCCTCTTTTTCGGAATCCCGACCCAGGGCCAGGACCTCGGCCAGCTTTGCGGTTGGGGGTCGCATTTCGTGTATCACGCCAAACCAGGCGACGAACTCCGCGAGATCTTCGTTGGGCGAAGGATGTGCATCGGTCTTTTGTCGGACAGTACTCTTGTGAGCTGGGGCTGGAACCAGTATGAACTGTGCGATCTGCCGGAGGAGAACGAGGCATTCATAATGGCCGATGTAGGATCGCTTCATGCCCTGGGTCTCCGTGCGGATGGCAGCCTTGTGGCATGGGGGAACAACGGGGTTCTGCCGCCTGGGCAAAACAGCGGCTTTCGCCAGGTCGCCTGTGGGACAAACCATTCTGTTGCACTCAGGAATGATGGAAGCATTATTGCCTGGGGCCAGAACAGTTACGGGGAGTGTGATGTACCCACTCCGAATGCCGGGTTCCAGATCGTTCAAGCGGGGTCTGGGTTCAGCGTGGGATTGAAAGAGGACAGCACTCTCGTCGCCTGGGGCAGTAATTCCCTGGGATTGTACGACCTGCCCGAGCCGAACCAGGGGTTCCTGACGTTCGTCACCTCGAACTCGCATGGTCTTGCCCAGCGTGCGGACGGCAGCCTGGAAGGCTGGGGCTACAACAGTTCTGGTCAGTGCGATGTACCTGGGAACTTGACCGATGTGATCACGTTTCGTGCAGGAGAAGGACACAGCCTCGCATTGCGCGAAAATGGCAGCCTAGTCGCTTGGGGGCGAAACGATTTTGGCCAGTGTGACATTCCTGCACCGAACTCGGGATTCATCCACATTGCCGCTGGAGAAGACTGGTCCATGGGGGTGCGGCAGGATCAGTCCATTGTCACCTGGGGAGATCCGGCGAAGTATCAACGGATGGTCCATGGATCACCGGTTTCCTTCAAGGCTGTACATACGAGCCGCGGGCACACGCTTGCCGTGCAATCCAATGGAAGAATCCATGCCTGGGGAAACAACAGTAACGGGCAATGCACGATTCCTGCTGGCCTGCAACCCGCCATCAAAGTTGCTGCAGGCACATACCACAGCCTGGCTCTGCAGGAGAATACGACAATTGCCGCCTGGGGCAGAAATTCGAACGGGCAATGTGATGTTCCCTCACCCAATGCGGGGTTCGTACAGGTTGATGCAGGAAACTACTTCAGCATGGGGCTTCGCCTCGATCAAACAATCGCCTGCTGGGGAAGGAATTTCTATGGCCAGTTGAATGTACCTGAACCGAACGCAGGGTTCCAGGCGATTGCCTGCGGCTCGGGATTCAGTCTTGGCCTGCGACAGGATGGCAGCATTGCAGCGTGGGGACAGAACCAGTACGGACAATGCGCAGTCCCCGAGCCGAACAGCGGTTTTGTTGCGATCAGTGCCAAAGGCAACCATGCCTTGGGCTTGAAGCAGGATGGTACTGTCGTTGCATGGGGGTATGATGGGGCCGGACTGAATTCGGTGCCGTCCCATGAATCGGGTTTCGTGGGGATCGCTACAAGCCAGCTAGCCAACTGTGCCTGGACCGAAGAGGGAGAGCTTCACATCTGGGGGAGCAATGTGTATGATCAACATGCCGTCCCTGCACCCAATGCAGGTTTTCTGTCGGTAGCCGGTGGATTGAATCGTTTTATCGGTATTCGAAGTCTTCCAGTGAATGATCTGGAACTGCGGATCACCTACAACCCAGGCACACAGCTGTTTTACTTGGATTGGGACCCGCGGGAAAGTGCTGACCGGTACCGAATCCTGCTCAGTAGCCAGGCGTGGGGTCCTTGGTATCTCGGTGCTATTGTTCTGGAACCCGGCTTTTCCACGGCTTCGTCTTCTGGCAAGGGATTCTTCAAAGTGTTTCCTGAAAGCATCTCTTCGCGCTGAAATCTGACGTTCTCGCTTTTAGCGTCAGCACTACTGCTCCAGAACTTCACTCAGAATTCACACCCCCTGCAGATCCCCCTTCCGCCGGTCGATACTCTGCGAGGACAATCGACCGGCATCCGCCCTGGATGCTGCTTTCAGCAAGGAGCGAGCCCATGAACAAGACGATTGCAGGCCTCTGTCTCGGCATTGCGGCCGGAAGCTTTTTCTTTCTGGATGGCAGCCCTGCCGGCGCCTCGGACCTGGATGTGGCCGGCGCCCGCAAGATCATGCAGGACAAGCTCTGCCTGACCTGCCATACGACGGACGGCGCGGAGACCCTGAATGGCGCGCCCCCGCTGGGTCCGACCCTGAAGGGCATTCTGGGCAGCAAGACCACCGTGGTCGTCGAAGGCGCGGAAACGACGGTGACGATCGACGAGGCCTACCTGCGCAAGGCCATCCTGAAGCCGATGGCCGAGATCAAGAAGGGCTACAACCCGATCATGGCCCCCCTGCCGATGACCGACGAGCAGCTTGACCTGGTCATCGCCTACATCAAAACCCTGTAGAAGCCACGCCGCCCCGCGCGGCGGAGAAGAAGCATAGACATGAAACGGCCGCCTTCCGGAGGGGAGGGCGGCCGTTTCGCGTGTGACCGATTCCCGCCGGGCAGCGGTCCCGTATGGGTCGATCGCGATCGGCCCTTACGTGGGAGGAGGATGAAAGGGCATCATCCGTTTCATGAACTCGTGGAACAGCGGCACGGAGAAGGCCGTCATGCCGTGCCCCGGGCTGTAGATCATGCCTTTGCGGAGCAGGGAGTTGCGGCTGCTGGAAAGGGAGCCGCTGCCGTGTGACAAAAGCGCCGCCACCTCCCCGCTGCGGTGGGGTCCCGCGCCAAGCTCGGCCATGCCGCGCAGGTAGGCTTTCTCGCGTGGGGTAAGCTGCTCGAAACGCACACGGAAGAAGCCGGCGTCGAGGGCGGCGCGGGCGATCTCGTCCGCGGCTTCGACATCCGCCAGGCGGATCGGAGAGCGCGGCGCCGTGTCCCAGCTGTGCTTGCCCCATTCCTGCAGGAAGTAGGGATAGCCCTGCGTGATCTCGACGATGCGCGCCAGAGCATTGCGATTGATCTTTGCGCCTTCGGCAAGGATCGGCTTCTCGATGGCCTCGGCGGCGGCCTTTTCATCCAGGGGGCCCAGCTCGATGAAGTCGAAGAGACGCTCGGCATAGGACTTGGCCTGGCCGCTCAGGGTGCGCAGGTGGGGCAGGCCGGCTCCGGAGAGCAGGACGGGCATGCGCCTTTGTGCGCAGTGATGCAACGCGCTGATCAAGGCCGCGAGCTCCTTTTCCTGCACGTACTGCAGTTCGTCCAGCAGGAGCAGCACGGCCGTATTCGCTTTCCGGGCCGCCTGGCCGACGGCCTCCAGGAGAGAACGAAGATCCGGTTCCAGGTCCCCGATATCGGCCAGGCCGGGTTCCGCTTCCAGATCCATTCCCAGTTCGATGTCCGCATAGCTCAGCTTCAGTCCGTTGACGAAGCCGGCCAGCCCGCGCAGGGCCCGGGTGGCCAGTTCCTTCGCCTGGGCATGGCGGGAGAGCTTCAACAGCAGCACACGCAGGGCGGGTGCAAGCAGGCCGGGAAGACTCTGCTGCTCCTGTGCTTCCAGTCGCAGAGGATGCAGGCCGCGTTCCTCCGCGGTCTCGCGCATGCGTTCCAGCAGAACCGTCTTGCCGACGCCGCGGACACCGATCAGTAGCAGGCTCTTGCCTGTTCGCCCGAGCCGGGCGCGTTCGGCGGCGACACGGAACTGTTCCAGGAGCGCGTCGCGTCCGGTCAACTCCGGGGGCGGAGAGCCGGCGCCGGGCAGAAAAGGGTTGTGTACGGGATCCATGCGATGAAGGTATCGAAGAATATCGGGAATATCAAGAATGATGATATTCCCGATATTCTTCGATAGGTCGTTTACCGGGCATCCGCCCGCAGGGGTCGATCGCGATCGACCCTCGCGTGGAACACGCCACCGGGAAAAAGAAGACGGGGCCGTCGCCGGCCCCGTCTTGTGTGTGATCCATCGGATGAATCCGTCTACGAACGCTCGTAGATGCGGTTCCAGGCGCGCAGCTGCTCTTCCTGCTTCTTGTTGCGGTAGCGGCGGTTCATGCGCCAGCGCCAGTTGCCCTGGGTCGTGCCGGGCACGTTCATGCGCGCCTCGCCGCCCAGGCCGAGCAGGTCCTGCATGGGAATCACCACCCAGTTGGCCGTGCTGGCCCACAGGGCGCGCAGCGAGGCGGGGAGGATCTCCTCGCGGCGCTGTACGCCAAGCCACTCCTCCAGCGCGGCGGCCGCTTCCGCCGGGGCCTCGTCGAGGAAGCCTTCCAGGGTGTCGTTGTCGTGGCTGCCCGTATACGCGACGCAGTCCTTCTCGTAGTTGTGCGGCAGGAAGCTTTCGTTGCCTTCCAGGGCGCTGAACTGGAAGATCTTCAGGCCGGGATAGCCGAAGCGCTCCTTGAGCGCGGTGACCTCCGGAGTGATCACGCCCAGGTCCTCCGCCACCAGGTCCAGGCCGGGCAGCGCGTTGTGCAGGACGCGGAAGAGCGCCTCGCCGGGGGCCTTGACCCACTGGCCGTTCTCGGCGGTTTCCGCGTCGCCGGGTACTTCCCAGGCGGCCTCGAAGCCGCGGAAGTGGTCGATGCGAATGGTGTGCACCAGCTGCTGCAGCGCATGCACCCGGCTGCGCCACCACCAGAACCCGTCCTGCTGCATCACGTTCCAGTCGTAGTGCGGGTTGCCCCAGAGCTGTCCGGTGGGGCTGAAGTAGTCGGGCGGCACTCCGGTCTTGACGGCCAGCTGGCCATCCTCCTTGAGGCGGAAGTAGTGCGGCCAGGCCCAGACATCGGCGCTGTCCCAACTGACGAAAATCGGCAGGTCGCCGACAATGCGGATGTCGCGCTCCTCGGCGGCGGCGCGAACAGCCAGCCACTGGCGACGGAAAAGCCACTGGCAGAACTTGTGGTACAGGATTTCCGGCTGGTGTCCCTCGTTGATTTCCTGCATGGCTTCCGGGCGACGCTTGCGCAGCTGCTCGGGCCATTCCCACCAGGGGCGCTGCTGCTGGTCCTGCTTGATGCTCATGAAGAGCGCGTAGTCATGCAGCCACCAGCCTTCCATGGTGAAGAAGCCGCTGAACTCTTCCCAGAGTTCGCTGTCCTTCTGCTGGCAGAAGCGCTCGAAAGCCAGCCGCAGCAGGCGCTCCTTGAGCTCGATCACGCGTCCGTACTGGACTGGTCCGCGCCGCGCCCAGGTGGGGGAGGGGTTCTCTTTTTTCTCGAGCAGGCCCCATTCGACCAGCTCGCCCGTATGAATCAGCAGTGGATTGCCCGCGAAGGCGGAAAAAGCCTGGTAGGGACTGTCGCCATAGCCGGTCGGCCCCAGCGGAAGAATCTGCCAGATGCCGCAGCCGCAGTCTTTCAGGTAGTCCAGGAAGGCAATGCAGTCCGGTCCCAGATCGCCGATGCCTTGCGTGGAAGGCAGAGAAGTGGGGTGAAGCAGAATGCCCGATTTCCGGTCCATTGAAGGTCCTTTCAATCATCTATAGCTATGTGGTGTGAACCGATTGATTCGAGCGGATGAGTATAGGGCTTTCACGGGGATTTGTGTATGGATGGAAATCCCGGGAGGCGCTTTGCCACTGGCGTCAGGGGGACGGGAAAAGCAGGAGGGCAATTATTGTCCTGTGGGCAAAATTTGTCTTCATCGAATGCGCCTTAGCGGACTTTTTGGGGCGGAAATCCGATTGTTTCAAATGGCAAAGCACTAAATATCAAATACAAAAGAACTGACACTAAACTGGCCTGTCCTTTGCCTTAGGAGCAGACGGAACTACTACGGTTCCATGCTTTTTCTCCTTCAATTGGTTGGGCAAGGCGAAAGACGAAGATCGTTCCCTCCTTCTTGGTCTTCACAGTCAATCGCCGTTCAAAGATCGATCGCCAGATCGGTCGTTTGAAGTTCCGGACATGGCCCTGGCGTTCTCGCCAGGGCTTTTTTTTGCCCCTCTCTTTTCCGGCGGGGGAAAGTGCTGCCGCTCCTGCAGCGTGTGCCTTGGTGGAAATTATTGTTAATCAGTGGCTTGGTCACGACCATCCAGATGGCACAACCTTTGCCAGATCGCCCTGCGATGACTCGCAACCTCTACATCTCCTTCCGGAAGCTGCCGGCCTGCCTGTTTCTGCTGCTGGCCTTGGCGCACTCCTCGCTGGCCCAGAACGGGCTCAGCCGGGTCTGGCTGAGCGTTTCCGATGATGACACGGTGCAGACCTCCATCGGCCAGGTCCTGGACGTGGATGTGCACCTGAATACCAATGGAGAAATGATCAGCGGGCTGCAGCTGTTCTTCTCCTTTCCGGAAGGCCTCTTCGAACCCGTTCCGATGGCCGTCAGCGAGGGCGACACGACCTGGTTCGAGGACCTCGGCCCGAGCGTCTATTCGACCCTGTTCTCCGGCCGTCACCAGGACCGGGACCTGGGGCAGCACATGGAAGGCAACCTGCTGGACTGGGGTGTGCAGACCGCTCCGGGACAGGGCGGCGTACGCCCGACCTTTTCCTTCAACGGCGTCATTCTGCGCTTCCGCCTGCGCATCCAGGGGGAGATGGACTACCACCTGCTTGGATTCGACCACAACAATTTCTTCTTCCGCAATACCCTCTACTGGCGCAACCAGGACGACACCGAGTACGGCTTCCAGCGGGAGGATCCGCTCGCGATCAACGTGCTCGGCCTGCAGTTCGGTCCCCTGCCGGATGTATACCTGACCAGCGCCTCGCCCTCGGACAGCCTGGATCTGTACCAGTACCTGGGGTCCGCGGACGGCATTCCGCTGGAGGAGATCCAGTTCTGGATCGGCTCCCTGGAAAACGAGGTCTGTGACCTGGACACGACACGAACGGAGGAGAACTTCTGGCTCGTCGTTTCCGACAACGGCGGTCCCGGTGAGACAATCTCGATTCCGGTGCGCAGTTTCTACGCCTCGACCCTGGAAGAGGCCACGCTGAACGTGCTCAAGGGCGAACCGCCGAACATCCTGGACGAGCTGTCCATCGAGAATCCGCCCCTGGTGGTCTTCAACGAGGACGAAGGCCTGGACATCGACCTGGACAACTATGTGACCGATGCCAACACGCCGCTCTCGCAGCTGGTCTGGAGCAGCGAGCCCGTCGAGGGGCAGGTGGCGGTGAGCATTGACGCCGTGTCGCACATCGCGCACTTCGACTCCGGCCCCGACTGGTTCGGCAACGGCCAGCTGCTGCTGCGGGTCGTCGATCCCATCGGCATGTCCGACGAAGCCCTGGTCCCGGTGACCGTGCTGCCGGTCAACGATGCTCCGACCCTGGACTTCGGGGAGGAAGCCGTCGACCTGACCATGGAGGCGCCCCTGCGACTCCAGCTGGACGAAGTGGCGCAGGATGTAGACAACACCTTCGCGAGCCTCGTCTTCCGCAGCGCCTCCGACACCAGCCGCGTGGCCCTGCGCTTCGACCTGCAGGCCGGCGAAGTGGAGCTGGAGGTGCGCGAGGCCGAGCTCTTCGAGTCCGTGTCCTTCCTGGTCGAAGTGGAGGACCCGGAAGGCGCTGTCTCACAGGACAGCCTGCATGTATACGTCAACTCGCATCCTCCGACCTGGATTCCCCTGGGCGAGGTGGTTTTCCTCAACAGCCAGAACGCCAGCCGCAATCTCAACGACTACCTGGACGACGAGGACAACGAGGACTCGGACCTGGCGCTCTCGGCGAGCGGAGGGACCTTCGTGCGCGTGGACATCGATCCTCAGAGCCACGTGGCGCTGTTCACCGCACCGCCGGCCTTCAAGGGCGTGGAGTCCGTGATCCTAACCGCCACGGATCCCCACGGAAACACGGCGCAGGACACGGTGCAGGTGGTGGTGCTCGACGGCATCGAGCCGACGGTCGGAAACCTGGGGCCCTTCCTCATGCTGCCCGGCGAATCCCTGCCGACCCTCTCGCTGGACGCGCATGTCTGGGACGTGGACACGCCCGACAACCAGATGAGCTGGAGCATCGAGCACAACCTGATCTTCCAGCTGATCCATTTCGTCGAGATGCGGACCTTCACGCTGAACGCGCCGACCACGCCGGGAGTCTTCGACTGGTTGCGCTTCCAGGCGACGGATCCGCAGCTGCATACGGGCGAGCAGTGGACCCCGGCGGTCGTCGTGGACACGACGGGCGTTCCGGTCGTGATCCCCTTTCGCGAACTGCGCCTGACCACCTTCGCCTTCGACTCGACCACGATCCTGCTGCAGCATGTCTACGACAGCGACAACCTGCCCTCCGAGATCTTCTGGACGGTGGACCCGCATCCTGTGATCAGCGCGACGATCCTTCCCGGAGAGCAGCGGCTGGTCATCGGCAGCGGAGCCTCGACGGGGCGTGATACGCTTCGGCTGCGGGCCAGCGATCCGGACCTGCACGAGGCGACGGGCTTCCTGCCCCTGGTCGTCACCGAGGGCGTCGCCCCGGTGGTCAGCGAGTTCCCCGCGCGCTATGTGATCGCGGGGCGCGAGGACACGCTGCGCAGCATCAGCAGCTATGTCTACGACGAGGACATCGGCGACGTGATCAGCTGGAGCTTCCGTTCGCAGCCGGACGCCGCGGTGAGCATGTCCTACCTGGAGGGGCAGAACGCGGCGCGGATCACGACCAGCGCCGAACACGTCGGCGTCGACTTCGTGACCGCCATCGCCAGCGACCTCTCGGCGAACTCCGACTCGGCAATCGTCGAGATCCACTCCCTTGAGAACGTGCCTCCCGGTGTCACGCTCGGCCTGCTGGCAAACAATGCCAATCCGGCCCTGCTGGACCTGGTGGCCCTGTGCGACGAACTGCTCTCGGGGCCGCCCCTCGGCCTGCTGGGGGAGGAGACCTTGGCCTTCCACGATCTGCCGGCTCCCTCGCCGCAGGCCTGGCTCTACCGGGCGGACCTGCCCCTGGCCGACGGCCTGCAGACCGTATACGTCCATACCTTCGACGTGGTCGGGAACGAGTCCCTGGACAGCCTGCAGCTGGCGTCGGGCACGCTCGGCGCGCCCGGCGAAAGCCTGCCGCCGCTGGATCCCGACTGGCAGGTGCACTGGTCCTCCGGCGAGGGCCGCTGGACCCTGTGCTACGAACAGGAGGGCCTGCGCCTCTTCGGGGAGGATCCGGCGCGGATCACGCTGCGTGTCCGCGCGGAGCCGGGCCAGGCCCTGCAGCGCTGGACCGCGGGAGAATGGCGCACGCTTCCCGGCCAGCGGAAGGAAGGCGGCCTGCGGGTCGCGGAGGCCCAGGGTGCCGGCCGCTATCGCCTGGCCGAGGCGGAGCTGCCCTCCGTGTTCCGTATGCATCCCCCCGCGCCCAATCCCTTCAATCCGGACACGCGGCTGGTCTTCGAGCTGCCCGCCGCCGGAAGCGTCCGGATGGAGGTCTACGACATCCTCGGGCGGCGCGTGCGGACCCTGCTGCGCGCCGAGCTGGGCGCCGGAGTCCATTCCGTGCGCTGGCACGGACGCAACCAGGCGGGGCGGCCGGTGGCCTCCGGCGTATACATCGCCCGCCTTTCGGGCCCCTGGGGACAACGGCAGGAAAGGATGCTGCTGCTCAAATGAACACCCTTCGACCCTGGATCACGACCCTGGCCCTGCTGCCCCTGTTCGCTGCCTGCGGTGTCGTCAGCAACGACGATCCTGCCGCCGAGGGCGGCATGGCGGCCGCCTGGCAGTCCTTCCGCAACGGGCAGTACGCCGCCGCGCTGGACGCCTTTCGCGAGCTGGGCCTGGACGGCTCCCTCTACCCTGAAGCGACGCAGGGCGAAGCCTGGTGCTACCTCATGTCACACGAAGCGGACCTGGCGGTGCCCGCCTTCCGCCAGGCCCTGCTCGCCGACCCGGAGCAGACCGCGGCCTTGGCCGGCGAGGCCTTCGCCCTGCGCGACGCCACCCTGCCGGACTACGACCGCCTGCTCTCGAAGGCGCGCCAGAGCCTGCAGCGTTCACCGGACTTCGTCTTCAGCCATCGCAGCAGCATCAACTGGATGGACCTGCATGTGCTCATGGCCCAGGCCTTCTTCTACCAGCAGCGCTTCGACAGCACCCTGGCGCATTTGCAGGCCGTCGACCCCTCGCTGGCCCTGGATCCCGCCGACACTCTGAGCTGGCAGCAACACTCCAGCTATTCCGCGGCCCTCTTCGAAGATCTGATCCGCTTGACCGATTTGACCGCGGACTAGGATCCAGGAAGCGCCTTCCGTTCTCGCCTCTGCATCCCGGCGCCGGGACTAGGAGTCCGCCTGCTTCGGCCCTACCTTTCGAACGGGATCCCTTGTCTGTCCGGAAAATCCGCGTAGGGCGTTGTTGCATTCCATTCCATGAAAGAGTCCCTGCACCGAATCCTGCAGGTCTTCGAGGAAGACCTGCCTCAAGGCCCGGCGGCCCTGCTGCGCTCTGCGATGACTGGCCTGCTGCTGCTCTCGCCCTTCCAGCCGGATCATCCCCTGGCCAGCCTGCTGCTGCCGGTCCTGCTGCTTCTGCTCGGGCAACTGCGCGGAATCGCCGGTCTGCGAGCGGCGCTGGCCTGCTGTCTTGCCGCCCTGCTGCTGTCCTTGTTCGCTGTCGAGGGATGGAGCACGCCGGCCATTGGCCTGCTGCAGGCCCTGGGCGCCTGCTTCCTGCTGCCGGTCTGGCTGAAGGAAGCCGACCTGCCTCCGCGGGATCTGGAACCCCGGCCCGGCGTGGGACGAGTGCTGTTGCCCTTTCATTCGCCCGTGCTGCTTGGCGCCGCGTTCTGGCTTCCGCTTCAGCCGGCGGGGACCCTGCTGACCGTGCTCGAGAGCGCGCAGATCATTTCGCTGATCTGCGCCCTGGCCATTTGGCTCACGATTCCGCGACCCCTCGGCCCGGCCACCCTGCTGCTCTGCGCCGGCAAGAGCCTGAGCACACTGCTGATTCCCTGGTGGTTGCTGCACGGAAACGAGTTCCGGCTCTGGGCCTGGCTGCTGGCGCTGCTCTTTCTGCTGGAAGGGGAATGGGAAAGCCGCATCCTGGGGCGACTGGCTGCAAAGGCTGAAAAACCTTGCTAGATTGCGGGCTGTCCGCAGATCAACGACGGATTGGAACAATTCTTGCCTTTCCAGCCGTTCTGGACGGAGCACTTCCCCTGACACCGCTGCCTGACTGGGCAACCGGATTCCGACGGAAGAAACCGCAACGCAAAATTCTAACAGAGTGTCATGGACTTCGGACAGGCATAAGATTCTGTCGCGGAGTGGAACGCAGAGGAGCAGAAATGCGCAAGATCACCCTGGGCGTGATGGGATTGCTGATGACGGCCGGCAGCGCGCTGGCAGCCGGCAACGACCTTTTCGAGCTGAGCCTGGGCGGCCGCTTCATGCTGGACCAGGATTACCTGGGGGACGAGGAATTCTTCGATCCTTCGACCGCCACTTTCCCCACAGTGGGAGCCTACAATGTCGGCTTTGGCGTCGGGACGGCGATCGGTCATCGTTTCACGACCCGCAAGGGGACCTATGATGTCCTTCTGCGCTACAACTTCAGCCTGTCCCCGGAGACCAGCGAACCATTCTACACCGACGCCACCGGCCTGGCGCTCGACGTGGACACCCCGGTCGCCGGCATGACCATCAACGAGGTCACCGGCACGCTCTACCAGCATGATGTGCTCATGGTCTTCCGCCTGAGCTCGGACATCTTCCCATACGATTGGCTGCGCATGCCGGGGCTCTACGCCGACCTTTTCGCCGGCGTCAGCACCATGACCTTTGACTATGAAGTCAGCAGCGTGGAAGCCTTCAATCCGGCGAGCCCCGAAGTCGTGACCAGCAACGACCGCACCCGCAGCGGCGGCATTTTCGGACTGGGGCTGGGCTACAACCTCGAGCTTCAGGAAACGGTCAGCCTGCAGTTCCGCGGCGACCTGACCTTCGGCCGCATCCAGGACATGGAAGACTTGAACGGCAACCTGAAGCGCACGAGCCCGAGCAGCAGCAACATCGGCCTCAACGTGGTGCTCAGCAAGCAGTTCGAATCCCTGTTCTAGGCGCCGCCCGCACGTGCACCGGAACAGCTTTGAACCTTCTGACAGGCGCTCCCCCGTGGGGCGCCTGTTTTTTCTTTTTCTGCTGGCCCTGTCGAGTGCCTGCAGCAAGCCCCCCGAGCTCCTGCGCCAGGAGCACCCCTTCGGCTACTCGATTCCCCTGCCTCCGACCTACAACAGCACGACCTTCCACGACGTCGGCAGCGACAGCACGGGGACGGTCACCTACCTGCAGGGCGAGAATCCGGCCCTGACCAGTCTTTCCGTCTGGGTGCAGCCGCGCAACCAGAGCATGGAAGACTATTTCCCCTTGATCAGCCGCATTCCCCGCAACTGGGAGGTGGAGCAGCTCAGCGAGATCCGCGACTTCGATGTGCAGAACAGCAGCGGAGGCTGGCGCGAGCAGACGCGCTATCGCATGGAGCTCTTTCCCGGGGACACCCTCGCCTTCATTCGCGATCTGTGGGTCATCGGGCACGGGGACTATTTCTACTCCTTTTTCTGGAGCCTTTCCGCCGACAAGGAAGCGGAACTGCTGGAGCGGGTCCGCCCCAGCATGGAAGCTGTCCGCTTCAATGAACGTCCCTGAATCGCGCCCAGCCGCGAAGGGCAAGTCCTTATATTCCCGGGCCGGATGACCGCGGGGGTCGTCCGCCTTCGGGAATGCGCATGTCTCACGAAGAGCATCGATCGGGCCGCCGGCTGATGGGGCTGGACTACGGGACCGTCCGCATCGGCGTCGCCCTCAGCGATCCGGGCTGCCTGATCGCCAGTCCTCATTGCACCCTTGGCGCCGGCCAGGGCCTGCTGGTTTCCCTTCTGCGGATTGCCGAAGAGCAGCTGGTCGAAACCGTCGTGCTCGGCCTGCCGATCCGGGGCGATGGAAGCCCCGGCACGCTGGACGGCGAGATCCGCCGCTTTGCTTCCCTGCTGGAAGAGCGCGGCCTGAAGGTGGTCTTCCACGACGAGGCCTTCAGCAGCCGAAGGGCGGAGGCCATTCTGCGCCAGGCCGGCAAGCGCCGGCAGCGCGGCGGCAAGGACAAGGCTACCGACCGCCTCGCTGCGGCCCTTCTGCTGCAAGAATACCTGGACGCCCACCCTGAACTGCGGGAAGCCCGTGGCTGAGCGGCCTGCCATGTATCACGGATTGCGCTCCGCGCCCGGGGTGGCTGCCGCCGCCAGCGGGCTGCTGCTGGCGCTGGCTTTTCCCCCTTCCCCCCTCTTCTTCCTTGCCTTCGTGGGCCTGCTGCCCCTGTGGCAGCTTCTTTCGCGTGACCGGCGGGGATTCCGCTGGGGCTTCCTCGCCGGGGTCGTGTATCACGGCGGCACGATCTGGTGGATTGCCCTCAACAGCGACCTGCCGCGCCTGGCGGCCCTGGCCAGCATGCTCGGGGCGGTTCTCTGGCTCTGCCTGCTGTGGGGACTGGCCGGCTGGGGCGCGGCGCGCCTGGCCGCGCGCCTGGGGCCGGCGGCAGTCCTGTCTCACGCCCCATTGCTGATCCTGGTCGACTGGCTGAGCATCGGCACGGAAATGGGCTTCCCCTGGAACCTGGTCGGCGTCACACAGGCGCAGAATCCGCTGCTCAGCCCCATTGCCGCCGTCGGCGGCATGCACGCCATGACGGCCCTGGTGCTGGCCGGCAACGCCCTGCTCTGGCTGGCCCTGCGCGCTCGCGGCCGCAGGCGGGGGCTGGCCCTGGGCGGTTTCGCTCTTCTCTGGGTCCTTCCCGGCATGCTCTATGGACCGGCCACTTCCGGCCTGCGCTGGCTGGAGCGCGAGCCGCTGCAGGTCCTGCTGGTGCAGGGCAACGTCGACCCCCGGCTGAAGTGGAGCAACCACTGGAGCTGGTGCCTGGGCATTCACGAGCGCCTCAGCCGGGAAGCCCTGCGCGAAGCGCCGGCGGACCTGGTGATCTGGCCCGAGACCGCCGCCCCATCCCGCCTGGCCGAGAACGGCCCGATGAAGCGCCGCCTGCGCGCCTTCTGCCGTGATACGCGCAGCCTGCTGCTCACCGGGGGCAATGACACGAAGATCGTGGAAGAGAAGCGCCGGCCGCTGAACGGCAGCTACCTGATCGACAGCTCGGGAATTATCGAACGCTACCACAAGATCCGCCTGGTGCCCTTTGGAGAGCGGGTGCCGGGCCAGCGTCTGCTGCCTTTCCTGGGCGAACTGAACATGGGGCAGGCCGAGTTCCTGCCCGGCGAGGTCCGCGGGCCGGGCACCCTGCCGGGCGAGGACAGCCTGCGCTACGGCCGCAGCATCTGCTTCGAGGGCAATTTCGCCGAGCTGTCCCGGGAAGCCGTGCTCGGCGGAGCGTCCTTCCTGAGCAACCAGACCAACGACGCCTGGTTCGGCCGCAGTCTCCAGCTGGACCAGCACCTGGCGGTGGGCGCCCTGCGGGCCATTGAAACCGGCCGCTGGCTGGTGCGCGCCTGCAACAACGGCTACAGCGCATTGATCGACCCGCGGGGACGGGCAGTGCAGCTGTTGCCCAAGGGCGAAGAGGGCGTGATCCGCGCCGCCGTGCCGCTTGTGAGCGGAACGACCTGGTATACGCGGCTCGGCGAATGGGTGCCCCTGCTGGCCCTGGTCCTGCTGCTGGCGCCCGTCGGAACGGCCCTGCGTCCGGGGAGGCGCTCGTGATCCGCCTGCTGCTCCTGCTGCTTTCCGTGCTTGTCGCACAAGCGCACGCCGATCGCTACTGGCTCTTCGGCCACGGCAGCACGCGCGTGCTCTCCATGGGCGGATGCTACACGGCCAATACGCGCGCCGCGGAGGCCCGCCAGTACAACCCGGCCGGATTGCGCCTGCGCCGCGCCGACACCTACTGGAGCCTGGCCGTCGATCCGGCGGCGCTGCTGGCCGTCGACAAGGTGGAAGGAGGCGACTCTCCCTACGCCGACGCCCTGCCCGGCCTGCTGGCGCTGCGCGGCATCTGGCTTGGCAACGAGACCATCGCCCTGGCGCTGCATCCGGCGGATCACATTCCTTCGGCCGACTCCCTGCTGCCCGCGGATCCGGAGGAGCGGGTCCTTCGGCGGCAGGATGTGACACCTTCGGCGACCCTCAGCTGGGCACTCGATTCGCGCATTTCCCTGGGCATGAGCGGCGCCTACCGCTGGAGCGAAAGCCACCGCAATCGCCGGCTGTCCGTGAGCTACGGCCTGCTGGTGCGGCTGAATTCGAAGGTCGACGTGGGAGCCGTGGCCGTCAACCTGGGGAGCGAGGACGCGAGCAGCGATCGCCGCTGGCTGGACCGGGTGGATGACGGAACGATCAACGTGGGCCTGAGCTGGTTTCCCTTCGGCCGCAGGCACGAACCGGAGGCCGGTCGTCACCCGATGGCGCCGGACATGGCCAGCCTGCAGCTCAGTTGCGATGTGCGCAATGTGACCCAGGAAGGCCGCGGCTTCAACAGCCAGGAAGTGCACCTGGGGGCGGCCCTGGCCTGGCCGGGTCTGCTCGAATTGCGTGGCGGCATCTACTGGCCGCAGGATCCGGACTTTCCCCGCGCCAGCCCGGTGCGCAGCCTGGGGCTGGGTCTTCTGCGGGGCGGACAGCGCTCCTTCTCGAAGCGCCTGCTGCCCTTCCACACCCTGCTCGACCTGGGCTGGATGGACAATCCCCTCTCACAGGACCGCGAAGGCCTCTTCATGGCGGGGATTCATCTGGGCTTCTGAACCCCCCAACCCAATCGCTATCGCTATCGCAATCGCTATCGGGATCGACTTTGGGTGAGCCAGCGCCCTTTCCTCCGCGACTGCGGCCGGGAGAGTACGGTTCGCCCTCGGTTGTTTTCTCGGCCGCATTCGCGGGATGGTGGCTGTGGGTTTGCAGGGGGTCGATAGCGATAGCGATTGCGATAGCGATAGCGATTTTTTTTGGGGGGTGTGGGTGTCGGCGAAGAGTGGGGGGGCGGAAACCTGAGCTTCCTCTTTGCGGTTCCCTACATTTCCTTTTATGAATGAGACGAACCCAGCCCCCGGCCCTGCGGTCGTGGATTCGACGGCCCGGGCGGTGGTTCCGGCAGACAGTCTGCAGACTGTTCCGGAGGGGGTTCCGGATGGCCTCGTCGGCGTGAGCCTGGCTGTCCTCGGCAGCCTGCTGCTGGCCTGGCTGCTTTTCTCACGTCGCTCCAGCTAGGATACCCGTTTCGCCCATGCTCCGATTCCTTCCCTTCCTGCTGGCCGCCCTGATGGCGGTCGCCTGTTCCTCCAACAAGCCGCGCCGCATCGTCACCGTCGACGAAGCGATGAGCAAGTCCATGCGAGCCTTCCACAAGGAGCGTTACTTCGACGCCGCCGATCGCTTCGCGCAGATGAGCATCGATTACGCCGGCAGCGCGCTCATGGACAGCATCACCTTCATGGAAGCCGAGTGCCAGTTCCAGCTCAAGGAGTACCTGCTGGCCGCGGAGCTTTTCGAGGAGCTGATCAGTCGCTACCCGCGCAGCCACCTGGTCGACCAGAGCCGTTTCCGCGTCGCCGAAAGCTACTACGAGCTGAGCCCCGTATACGGCCTGGACCAGAGTTTCACCTACCAGGCGATCGACGAATACCAGAGCCTGCTGGACGATTTTCCCGACAGCGAGCTGCGGGAAGAGGCGGAGAACCGGCTGAACGCCTGCCGCTACAAGCTGGCCCTGAAGGACTTCAAGAACGCCCAGCTCTACTACCGCATGACCGAGTACGAGGCCTGCCTGAACTACATCGACGACGCGGTCGAGACCTGGTACGACCAGCCGGAGATCGTCGAACGCACGCTGCTGCTCAAGGCGCGCTGCCAGGTGCGGATGAAGCGCATGGTCGATGCCCGCGCAACACTCCGCGATTACCTGGAACGATACCCCGACAATGTGCGCGCCGCCGATGCCCGCGAACTCCTGCAGGATATCGCGAATGACTGAGGGCGCGATCGTGCTCTACGGCGGGGCTTTCGACCCCGTCCACCTGGGACACCTGGCCATGGCCGAGTTCGCCCGGCAGGAGCTGCGCGCCGGGGAGATCCGCTTTCTGCCCGCCGGACACAGCCCGTGGAAGAAGGGGCACCAGGTTTCCTTCGAGCAGCGCGCGCGCATGCTGGAGATCGCCCTGGAGGGCAGCGGCTTCACCCTGGATCGGCGTGAAGGTGGGCGGGAAGGCAAGAGCTGGACCGTCGACACCCTGCGCGAGATCCGCCGCGAAGTCAGCGAACCGCTGGTGCTGCTCATCGGTTCGGACAACCTGGCGGGTTTTCCGGGTTGGAAGGAACCGGAGGAGATCCTGGAATTGGCGACCCTGGCCGTGATCAACCGCCCGGGCGGCCCCCCGGACAGCGCCGTGCCTCACCTGGCCCTGGAATGGCCGGCCATGGAGATTTCCAGCAGCTGGCTGCGCCGCCGAATGGCCGCGGGGCACGGTTGCCGCTATCTGCTTCCCGAAGGCGTCTGGGCCTACATTCGCGAGGAGGGGCTCTATGGGACGCGCTAGCCTCCAGGCGCTCCTCCTGCTGTGCGCGGGGTGGCTCACGGCTCAGGCGGCCCTCCTTACGCCCGTCGCGGAGCGGCTGGAGCAGCGGGCGCCCCTGCACGAGACGAATGCGCCCGGGGACCTGCTCGGCGAACATGGCGCGCCCTACTATTTCTGGCCCGACCTGCCTTCCGGCAGCGGGACGACCTATGAGGCCCGCTTCATCCTGCCCTCCGCGGCGACCCTGATCGGCACGCGCCTGGTCAGCCTGGGAGGCGAAAGCGAAAACGGCCAGTCCGTGATGCAGGTCGTCGTCGACGGCAGCACGGTGGCGGAGCTGCTTTTCGACCTGGACGGCAGCGGGGAGCCGGAAGACCATGTCTACGGCGAGGACGCCGTCGGCTGGCCCATCGCCCTGCAGGCGGGGCAGGAGCTGCTGCTGCGCATCACGCCGGATGATGCTTCCCGCGCCCCCTCCCTGACGACGGACGGCGACTGCCAGTCCCACGCGGGGCAGGGCAGCTGGCTCACGGTGGATGGCGAGTTCGGGCGGACCCCGCTGGATCACGACCTGTGCGTGAAGGCCCTGCTGGAGCCGGTCACGGACGAATTCGGACCGAGCCTGTATTACAGCGATGATCTGCGCGCGCCCCTGGCCGGCGGCAGGCTGCCGCTCAACGTGATGACGCGGGACCGCACGGGCGTGATGTCCATGGTGCTGCACAGCAGCGGCCTGTCGTCCTACAGCGACAGCCTGGCGGCGCGGGACAGCACCGGCAGCGCCTGGCATTTTTCCCTGCCGCTGGATCGATACGGCCCGGGGGAACACCTTTTCACGCTGAGCGCGGTCGACAGCCTGGGCAACCAGAGCGACTCGACCCTGGTCTGCCTGGTTGAAGACGGTCCCCTGGCCTGGCAGGGTGAAAGCGGCCGCATGGATGCCTTCAACGCTCCGCTGTTCCCGGTGATCGGCGGAGCGGCGCAGGCAGTCCGCTTCGGGGTGGAGGATTTTGATCCCGAACTGGGCCTGGCGGCGATCCTGCCTTCCGGCGGGGAGATCCGCTGCTCGGGAGACGGCAGCTTCCACATGCTGCTGGTGCCCGACCTGGGCGGCCAACCGCAGACGGATGTAGACGGCGCACTGGTCGCCGTCGCCGAGGATTCGCTGGCCGCGCCGGGCAGCTGTCCGCAGTGGGTGTCCTTCGACTTCGGCGCGCTGCCGGACAGCCTGGTCGAGATCGACGCCTGGTGGGTGATCCAGCAGTACCGGACCCTGGAGAATGTCTACACGGCAGTTGAGATCGGGGATACGCTGGTCGGCAATGCCAGCTGGCGCTACGATCCCCTGGACGGGAGCTGGTCCTCCCTGGGAGAGCGGCAACTGCAGATCCGCGTCTTCGTCGACGAGGAGAACTGTGATACTCCGCTGCCTTTCTACGCCGATTTCGATTCGACTTTCGCGGACCTGGAGTGCTGGGACAACACGCGGAATCTTAGTGGCATCGGCTGGCAGGTGGGTACAGTGACGCCGGATCCCGGCGGCGAGATCGACTATTTCTCCCCGCTGCTGGAGGAGAACGGCCGCGAGGCCGAAGGCGACTCGCTCTATGCGAGGGGAAGCCGGGCCGTCTTCCTGGATTCGGACGCCCTCGGAGAGGGAAACGAGCAGCGGGACTCGCTCTTCACTCCCTGGATCGAAACGGGCGGTGAAGCGGCACTGCGCTTGAGCTTCTGGTCGTATTACGGACACTTCGCGAACGAGGAAGCCTATCTCATCACGCGCGACAGGGGCCCCCAGGGTACAGGCGCCTGGACTCTTCTTCGGGGAGGCGGGAGTCTCGGCTTGAATGAGGAACTGGCGGACGGAACGGATTTCGTGCCGGTGTGGCAGGAAGTGGCGGTCCCGGTCGCGGCGCGGCCCGAGCGGGAGCTGATCCAGTTCGGATTCGTATACGAGGCAACCTATGCCTACGGCTGGGCCATCGACAGCGTGGTCGTCGAGGAACTGCTTGCGGGAACCCCGGTGGCGGACCGACCCGAAAGGGTGCGCATCGAGCGTGTGGCGCCGAACCCCTTCAATCCGACGACGACCATCGAGCTTGACCTGCTGCAGGACGGTCCGCTGCGGCTGGAGGTATACAACCTTCTCGGCCAGCGCGTGGCCCTGCTGGTGGACGAGAAGTGGCTGGCAGCAGGCCGGCGGCGTGTGGATTTCCGGCCGGAGGGCCTGGCCAGCGGCCTCTACATCGCGCGCATCCAGAGCGCCGGATCAACGGACACGCGGCGGCTGCTCCTGCTCAAGTAGCGGAACACGCGACGCCCAAGGGGGAGGAGAGATGAAAGCGATCGGACTGGCCCTTGTGGCCCTGCTGGGGCTGTGCACGGCCTGCGACGACGAGACCGTGACGATCAACGACACGCGGGACCCCGGCCTCTACCTGACCGTCGTCGACGAGGCGGGGAATCCTGTCGAAGGCGTCCGTGTACACCTGGTGGCCCTGCCCGACGAAGGACAGGGCGAGGCGCGGGTCGAGATTCCCGACTCCGACTGCCGCGGGGAGGTGCGCTGATGAAGACCCTGCTGCCCCTGCTTCTCCTTGCCGGCCTGGCGAGGGCGGAGTTCAGCTACCAGGTCCAGAAAAGCCAGTTGCCGGAGGACGCCAGCGTCACGAGCGGCATGATCGTCGTCATCGACGGCGGCAGCACGCTGAACCTGGACGCCACGGCGATCACCGGCAACGGGGACGGCTCTTCCGTGATCCGCATCGACTTCGCGTACGACACGGAGCTGACGATCGGCGCCGTGGTCGAAGTCGGGTTCCTGACTGTTGCCTGCGGCGTGGCCACCTTCCAGCGAAGCAATGAAACCACCTATCCCTACCAGCCCGGGGCGGTGAGTCCGGTGGCCTTTCCCCTTCCGGGCCTGATCGAGGACTGCGAAACCGCCAACCAGCCCAGCCATCCCTTCGGCCTGGAGGAGGTCTACCCCAATCCCTCGACGGGAAGCCTGCAGGTCTCCTACGGCATGGAGCAGCAGGGCCCGGCCCGATTGCGTCTCTTCGACGGCCTGGGCGAGTATCGTGCGACAATCTACTCGGCCCAGACGAACCGGGGCCTGCATCACCTGGAGTATACGCTGCCGCCGACGCTTCCCATGGGACTGTATCACCTGGTCATGGAGAGCGAAGAGGACAGCACCGCGCACACGGTGGTCTTCCAGGCCGACGGGTCCTCGTGGAACGGCGCGGAGATCGCCCTGACCAATGACATCGGCTATTGCGAGATTCCCGCCGGCCTGCTGGCGCAGGACGCGCTGGTGCAGATGAGCGACAGCACGGGCGCCTCGCTGGGAACCGGCAGCAGCCGCATCGGGATCGTACTGGAGAAGGACGGCCAGGTGATCGGCTCCTGCGTCGTGCCGGCCACGGCGGCGGAGCGGCCGCTCAGCTACCGCATGACCGTCGAAACGGACTGAAACGCAACGACAGACCTGTGATGCGCCGGATCCGGGCGGCTGGCACGCTGTCCGCCCCGGATGCCTGCGCCGCGCCCCAATCCATCGGACTTCCTGCATCATGCCCCCCATCGTGATCCATACGGACGGCGCCTGCCGCAACAACCCGGGCCCCGGCGGCTACGGCATTGTCCTGCGTGCCGGCGACCGGCGGCGCGAGTTCAGCGGCGCCGTGCCCGAAACGACCAACAACCGCATGGAGATGCTGGCCGCGATCCGCGCCCTGGAGCGGCTGAAGGCGGCCAGCGAGGTCGAGTTGTATACGGATTCCAGCTACCTGAAGAACGGGATCACGCAGTGGATCCACGGCTGGATCCGCAAAGGCTGGCGCACGAGCAGCGGTTCCGCGGTCAAGAATGTGGATCTCTGGAAGCGCCTGCACGAACTGGACCGGGAACACCGCATCCAGTGGCGTTGGCTGAAAGGGCACGCCGGTCATGCCGAGAACGAGCGCTGCGACGCTCTTGCCGTGCAGGGCGTCGAGCGGGCGGCGCAGGGTGTGACAGACGAGATCGAGGTCGATCCGGCGCGCGCGCCCAAGGCGGCTCCGGAAAAGGATGCGACGGATCCCCTGGCGCAGAAGCCCGGGCGCAACCTGGAACTCAAGCTGAGGATCACGGACCCCGCCGAAACCCGCAGGCGGGCCCTGGCCCTGGGCGCCGGCCCTCCGGCGCGCCTCGAGCAGGAGGATGTCTACTTCGCCTGCCGCGAGGGGCGGCTCAAGCTGCGCGGGGAGAAGCGTCCCGGCCGCAGCACCAGCGAGCTGATCCAGTACGCGCGCCCCGACATGGCCCAGGCGCGCCTTTCGTGCTACAGCCGCCTGCCCCAGGCGGACCCCGACGGCCTGCGCCGCATGCTGGCCGCCAGCCTGGGAGAGCGTGGTGTCGTACACAAGCTGCGCGAGCTCTTCCTGCTCGGCCGCACTCGCCTGCACCTGGACCGCGTGCGGGGTCTGGGCGACTTCGCCGAGCTCGAACTGGTGCTGAAAGAGGGCGAGTCGCCGAAAGAGGCCCGGGCCGAGCTGGAGCGCCTGCTCGAGGGGCTGGGGCTGGCCGCCGCCGAGATCGAGCCCTTGTCCTACATCGACCTGCTGCTCGCCGGCCAGTGAGTCCGGTCCTGCTGGGGGAACTGGCCGCGCTGCTGGCGGCTTTCTTCTGGGCGGGAGCCTCCCTGCTCTTCCATCGCCTGGGGCGCAGCATTCCACCCCTGGCGCTCAATTTGCACAAGGGCCTGCTGGCCGGAGCGGGCCTGGGCCTGGTGGTCCTGCTGCGCCAGGAGGCGCTGCCCGAGCTTCCCCTGGCTTCCCTGGCCTGGCTGGCGTTCAGCGGCACCATCGGCATCGGCATCGGGGACACGGCCTTCTTTGCCGCGCTGAACCGGCTGGGAGAACGGCGCACGGTGCTGATGGCCGAAACCCTGGCTCCGCCCATGGCCACCGCCCTGGCCTTCCTGCTGCTGGCCGAAGTCCTTCCTCCCCTGGCCTTCCTGGGCATTGCCCTCACTCTTGGCGGAGTGGCCTGGGTGATTATCGAACAGACTCCCTCTGCCGACTCGCGGCGCGAACCGCTCAAGGCCGGAATCCTTTACGGGCTGCTGGCGGCGCTTTGCCAGTCGCTGGGTGCCGTGATTTCCCGCGGCGTGCTGGTGGAGACGGAGATCGGTTTCCGCTGGAGCGCGTTGATCCGCATTGCGGGCGGACTGGTGGTGCTGGTTTTCTGGCTTCCCCTGCGCGGGCAATCCCTGGTGCCCCGGGCAATGTGTTCCCTGCGGATCTGGCCGATGATCCTGCTGGCCGCCTTTTTCGGCACCTTCCTCGGCATCGGCCTGCAGCAGTTCGCCCTGGAACGCGCGCCGGCTGGCATCGCCCAGACCCTGCTGGCCACCAGTTCGCTCTTCGTGCTGCCCCTCGTCGCCCTGCGGGGAGAGAAGGTCAGCCCGCGGGCGGTCTTCGGTGCCCTCCTCGCGGTCGCGGGCGTGTCCCTGCTGTTCCTGGCGTAGGGAATTGCACGCGAACCATTTCAGTCGCCCCCGCGAAGGGGGGGGCTATCTTCTCTCCCCCTATTCCATGTTGTACAAGATCTCTCATCGATTGAGTTATTCGCATGGCAGGGAGTTTCGGTATGACACGCTTTGGTGCTACAAGAGGATGGGCCCCCGCCTTCGCCTAATGCCTCCCCACGATTTTGCTGAAGCATTCCAGGCGGAAACTTTTTAAGGGGCTGATAAATAGAAACATCCATGAACGAACCTATTCAAGCTTCACCAAAGAA
>JAUIFJ010000051.1 GCA_030429345.1 bacterium
CCCGTAAGGGTCGATCGCGATCGACCCCTACAAAACGGATCGAAATACAAACCACCGGCGGTGAAAACGAAATCCCCCGTAAGGGTCGATCGCGATCGACCCCTACGAAACGGATCAAAACACAAACCACCGACGGTGAAAACGAAATCCCCCGTAAGGGTCGATCGCGATCGACCCCTACGCACGGCGGTCGACCCATTATAGAAACGGACCCCGAACCCATGAGCACACGTATCACACCCCGACTCTACAACGGCACGCGGGACTTCCTGCCGGCCGAGATGCTGGCCCGCGAGGAGCTGCTGGCCACCATGCGACGCAGTTTCCAGCTCTACGGCTTCGCCCCGGTGGAGACGCCGGCCATGGAGTACCTGGAGATCCTCCTGGGCAAGTACGGCGAGGACGAGAAGCTGATCTACAAGCTGGACTACCGCAACGACGAGGCCGCGCGGCGGCTGGCCCTGCGCTACGATCACACGGTGCCGCTGGCCCGGCTGATCGGCATGCATTCGGACCTGCCGTTGCCCTTCAAGCGCTACCAGTTCCAGCCGGTCTGGCGCGCCGACCGGCCCCAGCCGCGGCAGGGACGCTTCCGCGAGTTCTGGCAGTGCGACATCGACACCGTGGGCAGCGAGTCCCGCCTGGCCGACGCCGAGATCCTCGCCGCCGCCGCGGAAATGCTGACGGCCCTCGAGCTGCCCGACTACCGCATCCGCGTGAATCACCGCCGGCTGCTGACGACGCTGATCCGCTGGGCCGGCTATCCCGTTCAGCGCGAGGGCGCGGTCTGCGGCGCCATCGACAAGCTGGAGAAGATCGGCCGCGAGGGCGTGCTCAAGGAGCTTGCCGGCCTGCCTGCCGAGGGCGGCGACGGGGAGAAGCTGCTCGATCTGCTGGATCGCGGCGCCGACTGGAGCACCCTGGAGCGACTGTCCGAGCTGGACTCCGGCGACGGTGCGGCCGAGACCGCCCTGGCCGAGCTCGAGGAGCTGCACCGTCTCTGCCTGGGACTGGGCGTCCCCGAGGAACACCTGCGCCTCGACCTGCACCTGGCCCGTGGCCTCTCGTACTACACCGGGCCGATCTTCGAGACCGTGATCCCTTCCCTGCCGCACATGGGCAGCGTAATGGGCGGCGGGCGCTATGACGAGCTGATCGGCCTCTATCTCGGGCGTTCCATGCCGGCCACCGGGCTGACCATGGGCCTGGACCGCATCCTGGCCGCCATGGCCCAGCTGGGCCGGGAGCACACGCGTACGACACCGGCGGTGGTCTGGATCACGCGCGGTTTCGCCGAGACCGACGAGGCGGCCGTCGCCCTGGCCGGGCGCCTGCGCGGCGCCGGGATTCCCTGTGAGCTCTCCCTTGAACAAGGGAAATTGAAGAAGCAGTTCTCCGCGGCCAACCGGAAGGGAATCCCTCTGGTGATCACCCTGGGCCCCGACGAAGCGGCCGCCGGCAAGGTCACGCTGAAGGACATGCAGAGCGGCAGCCAGGAGAGCCTGGACGAGGCGGGCCTGCTCGAGCGCCTGCAGGCGGCCCTGTGAGCCCTCTGCTCCTTCTGCTGCTGGCCGGCAGCGCCACGGCGGCAAGCCGGCTTCCTGGCGTGCTTCCCGCGCCCGATGGAGCGCGCAGTCCCTGGCCCGCCGTCGATCGGCTGGGGCAAAGCGCTCCCTCCCGGACTGCGGCACGCTCCCCGTATACATTCCGGGCGCGCGACAACGGTTCCCCGCGACAGGGCGGCGAGGACGAAACCGGCGCCGTGCTGCTGGAAGAGCCCCCCCTGCGGATTGCGGGCACGACCGTCGGCTACCAGGACGACTACACGCCGGGCTGCGCCGCCATGCCCGGAAGCGGAGACGTGGTCTACCGGCTGCAGCCCGCCGAGGACTTCTCCCTGGAGGCGAGCCTCTGCGGATCGGTGGACTGGCTCGCCGTCATGGCATTGTATCACGGCGGCATTGAATCCGAAAGCCTTTTGTCCTGCGCCAACGGCGGCTGCCCCGACGGGGCGGCCCTGCTGCACGCGAGCCTCGAGGCCGGAGAGACCTACTACCTGCTGATCGACGGCTTCGCCGGTGAGAGCGGGGACTACGTGCTCAAACTCTGGACGCCCTGCCCCGCCGCCTCTCCCCTGGTCTGCGGGGAATCCGTCGTGATCCAGGACAGCCTGACCGGCAATGCCTGGTCCGCCTACTGCGAGCTGAACGAGAGCGGCCCCGAGATGGCCTGGAGCATCGACTTCCCCGGCGGACTTCTCGAAGCGGAACTGTTCTCGCTGAACGGGCTGGATCACGACCTGGCCCTGCTCGCCGATTGTGATCCTGCCAGCTGCCTGCAGATGCCCTTCCAGGCCGGCGAGCGCGAGATCCTGAGCAATGTCTTTCCCGCGGGGCAGTATACGCTGGCCGTCGACATCTGGAACTGGTCCGCCAGCCTGGACCCGGCGCTGGGACTGGATTACAGCCTTTCCTTGAGCTGCGAAACGGAACCCTGCGCGGAGGTGCCGCCCCTCTTCTGCCTGCATCCGCAGGAATCGGAACCCAACGGCGGCTGGGACGACGAGAACCTCTTCCACGAGCTCATCGCCTGCGGCGACACGCTCTGCGGCACGATCTGGGCCGACGGCGGCAACCGCGACCTGGACTGGTTCCGCCTGTCTCACGAGGGCGGCCCCCTGCGCGCCGGCCTGGAAGTCGACGCCCTCAACCCGATCCTCTTCCTGACCGATTTCGCCCTGCCCGATGCGGGCGGCATGGTCCTGGCAAGCCGGGATCGCGGACTCTTCTGCGAAGGCGAGGAACTGCTCCTGCCCGACCTGGATCCCGGCGACTACTACCTGGTGGTGTCGCACAATGCCCTGGTCGGCCTGCCCGACGAGGCGCCCTACCGTTTGTGGCTCGGCTGCCCAGAGGACCCCTGCGAGGCGCACGAGCCGCCGCAGTGCGCCGGGCAGCAGGAGCTGGAGCCCAACGAGGGCTGGAACTCCGGCAACGAGGACTGGAACGACTGGAACGGCCAGGAGGCGCTCTGCGGCACCGTGACCGCCGTGGGCGGATTCCGGGACACGGACTGGTTCCGTTTCACCCTTGCCGACAGCGCGCAGCTCAGCCTGGCCGTCGATCCCGGCGAGTTCGACCCGATCCTTTTCCTGGCCGACGCGAACCTTCCGCCCATCGGCGTGATCCATGCCGGCGCGGACAACCACGGCAGCTGCCAGCCGGAAAGCCTGCGCGTCTCCTGCCTGCCGCCGGGCGAGTACTACGCCATGGTCGCTCCGGCGGGCGGCATCGACCTGCCGGAAGAACAGCCCTGGGAGCTGCGGATCCACCTGGCCCCACCCGGAGAATGCCCCCAGCCCTGTGTCGGCACCACAATGATCCAGGACGACGAATTGCCCTGGAGCGCCGAGCTGCCGGCTCCACAGGCGGAGCACCAGCAGCGCCCCTGGCTCTGCGGCGAGGTCAATTCCGCCGGGGCGGACGATGTCTACGAACTGCAGCTGTCCCAGGCCATGGAGCTGCGGATCACGATGACCGGCCTGGCGCCCCGGGCCGACGAGGTCCTGCTGCTGCTCGACTCCTGCGGCGAGAACGCGACCTGCCTGGCCTGGGCCGACGACAACGGTCCCGGGGAGGGTGGCGAAAGCCTGCTCAGCGGCATCCTGCCCGCCGGATCGTATACACTGATCGCCGACTTCTGGGGCAGCCTGGAAAGCCATCCCTACAGCCTGGAGATCGAGCCGCTCAGCGCGCTGGATCACGAAGCGATGACGCGGCCACGCAGCCTGCGCCTGTCCGCCGCGCCCAATCCCTTCAATCCGCGCACGAGGCTCGGCTGGGAGCATCCGGGTGGAGCGGCCCGCGTGGATGTCTACAACCTGAACGGGCAACGCCTGCTGAGAGAGGAACTGCCGCAGCTTTCCGCCGGCAGCCAGACCTGGATGCTGGATGGCGGCGCCTGGGCCAGCGGTGTCTACATCGTCCAGCTGCAGCTGGCCGAAGGTCCGGCGATACGCCGGAAGATCCTGCTGCTGCGCTAGGCCATCCGCAAGAGGCCGATGGCGCTTTCCTTTTCCCCTTGTTCAAACATCGAACGAAGTCCTTGCACTCATCCTGAAACAGGGCTATGCTTGCGCGGTCTGTTTGGAATCGATTAGGATTCCGTTTCGTCCAAGAAGAGTTCCGGCGCTTTTCATCCACTCTCAACCGCATCAGGTAGCCCATGGACCGACTTCTGCCACAGGCCGTTCTCTGGATCGGTCTGAGCCTTTCATCCGCCGCCGAGGCGACCCAGCTGCGCCTGCACCTGGCCGCGGGCGGGCTGGTGGAACTGCCGGTCGCCGACCTGCAAAGCCTCCGCTTCGAGGGAGTCCAGCCACCTGCTCCCCGCGTCGACATCCGGTTGACTGGTGGTCAGCTGGCCTTGAGCTGGGCTCCCCTGCCCCGAGCGGCCGCCCTCTGGTCGACGGCTACCCCCTACGATACCGGTCCGGCCGCCTGGGTCCTGGAAGCAGCCTTCGTGGCCGGCTCGCAGGGCACGCAACTCCCCATTGACGCCGGCCGGCGTTTCTACCAGTTGCGATTGGAGGACGCGAGCCGGACGACCTCCCCTTCCGCAAACGATGGCATCTACACCGATACACCATGAAGGAACCGCATGATCCCGACACGCACCTGGCTGGCAGCGCTGCTGTGCTGCACGCCCCTGCTCCAGGCGCAAAGCCTGCTGACGATTCATCGAACGGACGGCGAGGCGGAGAGCTTTGCCCTCGAGACGATCCGCAGCCTGCGCTTCACGGCGTCTACGGAGGTGGAAGACGCCTCCGCGCCGCTGGCGAGCGCCTTCGCGCTGCAGCCCAACTTCCCCAACCCCTTCAATCCCGAAACGACGATCGTGTACACGCTCGAGCGTCCGCTGGACCTGAAAGTCGAGATCCACGACCTGCGTGGAGCGCGGGTGGCGACCCTGGCCGATGGGCTGCATGCGGCGGGTCGACACGAGCTCCGCTGGACGGGCCGCAACGGGGAGGGGCGTGCCGTGGCGAGCGGAGTCTACCTTCTTGTCGCACAACACGAGGAGCAGAGCCGCACGCGCAAGCTGCTCCTCCTGAAATGAGAGGCTTCCAGATGAGCAATCGAACTGCAAGCCTGCTGCTGCTTCTGCTGTCGGTCACTTTCGTCCGGGCGCAGGAGCTGCACCTGGTGGATCACGACGGCAACAGCCAGTCCTGGCCACTCTCGGAGCTGACAAGCATCACCTTCGAGGACGATCCCATCCGCTCGGCCAACGACATGCTCCTGCTCCACCGCCCGGCGGATGTCCTGGGCATCGACCTCTCCGGCATCGACAGCCTGAGTTTCCCGGACGGCGAATGGCTGCGCATCCATAGCCCGGAGGCGGAGACCGACTATGCCCTGGCAGGCATCGACAGCCTGGGCTTCGGCGACAGCGAGGCCGTCCAGGTGATCTACCGCGAAAGCAGCGCCTGGGTGATCAATCCCCTGGAAAGCCTGGGTGTGACGGTGTCCTTCGATGGCGCCCATGTGCTCGTCACCTCCGACGAAGGCATCGAGGATGTGCTCTACGAGCTGAGCGGACACACCCAGGACGGCGGCTTCAAGATCTATTCCGAGGAAGACTTCGGCCTGCGCCTGAAGGGCGTGCAGCTGCAGAGCGAAATCGGCCCTGCCATCAACGTGCAGAATGGAGATGCCGAGATCGAACTGGCCGCGGGCACGGTGAGCCGCCTGGCGGACGGCATGGTCTACAATGATCCCCCCGACGACGAAGACCAGAAAGGGGCCATCTTCGGCGAGGACGACCTGGTCTTCGGCGGGGAAGGCGCGGTAGTGATCACGGGGCGTGGCGACGACCAGCACGCCCTGGCCTGTGATGACTGGATTCTGATCCAAAGTGGCACGATCACCGTTGCCGGCGCCACCAAGGACGCGGTGCACACCAACGACGGCCTGGAAATGACCGGCGGCATCCTTGAGCTCAGCGCCGACGGGGACGGCCTCGACGGGGGCGCGGGACCGGTCGTGCTCTCTGGCGGAATGCTGGCCATCGAAGTGCCGGAGAACGACAACGACGGCATCAAGTGCGACGGGGAGATCACGCTCGATGGCGCGGAGGTCACTCTCCAGGTGGACGGAGACCAGTCCAAGGGCATGAACGCGGCGACAATCCAGCTGCTGGACGGAACTCTTGTGATCCAGACGACCGGCGATGCCGTGCTCGAGGAGGCCGGATCCGGTTTCGATCCTTCCTACTGCACGGGGATCAAGGCCGATGAGCTTGTGACACTCGACGGGGCCAATGTCGAGATCACCACCAGCGGCGCGGCGGGCCGCGGCATTTCCAGCGACGGCGACATCTCGCTGCTTTCCGGCAGCCTGCAGATCAATTCCAGCGAGGACGGCTTCAGCTACACCAACGAGGAGGGCCAGAACGACGCTGCGCAAGGGCATTGCCTGAAGACCGACGGCGACCTGTTGTTCTCGGGCGGCACGACGACCCTGTCTCACGCCGGCGACGGCGGCCGCGGCATTTCCGTGGACGGCAACCTGCTGGTCGAAAACGAGGGGACTATGCTCGACATCACCACCACCGGTGGGTCGATCTCCCTGGGAGGCGGCAATGCGGCCGAAGCCAAGGCCGTCAAGGCCGACAGCCTGATCACAATCATCGGCGGAACGCTTACCATTGATTCGGCCGATGACGCCCTGAAGTCGGAAACGGGCATCCACATATCCGGCGGAGAGATCACGATCGAGGATTCAGAAGAAGGCATCGAGGCCCCGGACATCCACATCACGGGCGGCGACATCTTCGCCCGCTCCGGCGACGACGTGTTGAATGCCACCGCCGGCGTAGACGGGGAATTCAATGATGGCAGCCTGCTGCTGATCGAAGGCGGTCGCGTCGTACTCGACAGCTATGGCGGGGACTGCATCGACAGCAACGGGAATTTCACCATGGCCGGGGGCACCTTGCTGGTGCACGGTCCGCCCAACCAGCCGGAAGTGGCTCTTGACATCAATGGAGTCTTCCGAGTGGACGGCGGGCTGCTGGTCAGCGCCGCGGTCAATGGCAACCACACGGAAACCCCCAGCAACCAATCGACGGCGCAGGTCTTTTTGCTGCGGCGCAACCAGAGCCTGTCCGGCGGCACCCTGCTGCACATCGAGGACAGCGAGGGCAACGAGCTGGTCACTTTCGCTCCCTTGCGCAGCTACGGGGCGATCCACTTCAGTTCTCCCGATATCCAGGCCGGCACACAATACATCTTCTACACCGGGGGCAGCCACAGCGGCAGCGAGCAGGATGGCCTGTATACAGGTGGATCCTATACGCCTGGAACACAGCGTGCGACGTTTACGGCAAACGGCGGGGTGCAGCAGATCAACTTCTAGCACGTCCGATTCTTGCACCGCACCTGGGGGCCCCGTTCACGACGGGGTCCCTTTTCTTTTGTATCTAGCGATACGAACGATTTCCCAACAGGAGCATTCCCTATGGCAGCTGCCCCGCCGATCACAGGAATCGCCGAAGTCGTCCTCAACGTGCAGGACTTGCCCGCAATGCGGGAATTCTATGTCGGGGTCCTGGGCTTCAACCTGCACAGCGAGCTCTCGCTGGAAACCGAGGACCCCGACCCCGCCGGCAAGCCGACGATCACCTTCCTCACCATCTGCCCAGGAAACACGCCCCTGGCCCGCGGAGGGCATCCGCCGATGCTGGTCCTGATCGACTACCGGCGCCATGTATACGCCAAAGGGCGGACCGAGGCGGTCGCCGCGCGCCATTCCACATTGAACCACCTGGCTTTCGAGGTCGCGCCGCAGGATTTTGCCGCACACGAACGAAACCTGCGTGCCGCCGGTCTCGAACTGACCCCGTCGGCCTTCCCCGCACTGAAGGCCAGCGCTCTCTTCTTCCGCGATCCCGAAGGCAATGTGATCGAGCTGATCACGCACGATCCGGAGGCGCAATGAAGCCGCCAGCCGACCCCGCCCGCATGCTCGCCGACCTCCTCCGCTGAGGCGTGGGCCCCGGCCTGCCGCGCAAGATCTCCCGACGGCAGCTTCTCCTGCGCGCGGTCGCCGAGAGCCTGGATGCGGGGCGTTTGTATACGGAACTGGACCTCACGGCGGCACTGCGCGACTGGCTCGACGATGCGGGACCCCAGGTCACCCTGGACCCCGTCACCCTGCGCCGCGCCCTGGCGGATCACGCCTGGCTTGTGCGCGACGATGCCGGATCCGTGTATCGCCTGGGGACGCGGCATGAGGGAAGTCCATCGGAGTGAGGGCCATTGCCTTCCGATCGAAACTACGGGGAGAACCCGCAGGCCGTGCTCTCGCTACGGCTGTTCTCGCCGAATCGCCGATGCGCGGAACCATCGGGTCCAATGAAAGAGTGAGTCGCATGAGGACATGGCTACAAGGATCACATCTGGCAAGTGCCGCTTTCCTGCTTGTCTTCGCCCACACCGCAAGTGCTGCGAGCGGATCCGGCGACACTCCCCTGCTGAGCGGCCTGGACGACAGGGACAGCGTCTACATCCTGGACCTCTACGGGAAGGGCCGCCAGGATCTGGTCTACACCGACCGGGAGTCCGGTTCGATCCTGCTCCGGCCCGGCCGTGCATGGAATCGCGGCTTCGCCGAAGAGCAAGCGCTGGTCGATTCCCTGCTTCATCCACAGGCTGGCATGGCATTCTGCGATCTGGACGGAGACGGCGACCAGGACCTGCTCTACCAGAACCGATACAGATCCGACGGGTATTACATCATCCATGAGATCCGCTGGCTGGAGAATCTCGGGAGGCGCGACGGATTCGCGGAAGATCGCGTGCTCCATTGGGAAATGGAGCGCTACGACCTGGCGGGCATGTACGGCTTTTCGAAGGAGTCCAACCCCGTCGGCCTGCTCCTTCCGGGCGACCTGGACCAGGACGGCGATCCGGACCTTGTCTACGCGCGCTTTCCCGGCATCGGCCTTCGCTGGCTGGAGCAACTGGCAGCGCCAGATTCCTTCCATGTCTCACGACCGATCCCGGGGCCCGGCGCTGAAGGGAGATCGCTTCGCCTGCTGGACCTCGATGCGGACGGAGACCTGGACCTGGTCGGCCAGCGGAAGAGAAGCGAGGTTCTCTGCTGGGCGGAAAACCAGGGAGCGCTCCAGGGATTCTCCCCCTTTCACCCTCTTGTGCTGGACAGCGAAGACCGCCCCGGGAAGATCCGGCGACTCTGGGCCTGGGCGGACCTGAATGGAGATCAGCGGCTGGATGCCCTGGGAACAGTCGGACGATCGAGGCGGTCCGCCGTCCTCTTCACTCGACCACCGTACGGCTTCGAGAAGGCGGTGGATCTGCCAGTGGATCCCACCTGCAGGCATCTGCTGCCCCTGGACCTGGACGAGGACGGCGACCTCGACTTGCTGGCACTCACCCACTCAGACGCCGCTCTCCTCCGCTACGAGAACACGGATGGCGCAGGCAGCTTCCGCCTGAGAGACACGCTGGATGTATACGGATTGCGGATCCGTGTTGCGCGTCTGCTTACCGGGAAGAAGAATCCCTCTCTGCTGCTCACAAGCACGGGGGGCGAAGTCTTCCTCCGCGAACTGAAAGACGTGCCCTCCTGGCCGGCTCCTGCCGTCATCCCGCCCGAAGCCCCGATTGTAGACGGAGCCGGCCCCTTCGCCGCTCATCGGCGCCTGCCCTTCCAGCACCGCTTCCGGCCTTTGTACTTCTTCGCCTGCGATCAGGATGGAGACGGAGGACCCGAACTGGGATTCTACCGGAACTCCCGCACGCTCGACGGCGCAGAGCTTCCCTTCGGCAAGCGGGCTCCGACGGTCGACACGCCGTTCAATCCGGTATTGGACAAGTACATCCAATGTGTCGATCTCAACGGCGATGGAGTGCTGGATCGCCTGGTCGCCAACCCCACGACCGGCGTCTACTGGTTCGCAGCCGATCCCGGGACCGAAGCCTGGGGGCCGCAGCAGGAGATCGGCAACCGGCTTCGCATGCCGACCTCGGTCTGCAGTGGTGACCTGGACGGGGACGGCGCTCCGGATGTGCTGCTCAGCCTGTCCCTTAGCAATGAAGTGCTCTGGTTCCGCAACCGGGACGGGAAGGGCGCCTTCGACTCCCCCCGGGTGATCACGGACCAGGCTCAGTCCGCGGATCACGTGAACTGTGCGGATCTCGACATGGACGGTGATCTGGATGTGCTCTGCGCGTCCAACCACGACGACACCTTTTCCTGGTTCGAGAACACGGACGGGAAGGGCGGATTCGGAAGCAGGCGATTTGTGTCACGGAAATCCAACGGGGCCTTCCACATCCAGGCCGTGGATCTGGACGGCGACGGCGATCCGGACCTGCTCGGCGCTTCGCGCTGGGGCGCGACGATCGCCTGGTGGGAGAACCGGGACGGGCGGGGAACCTTCGGCAAAGCGCAGGAGATCTCGAACCGGGAAATTGGTCTCCGTCCTCTGCTCTGCATGGATCTCGATCTCGACGGGGACGCGGACATCCTTGCCGGGCATCGCGACAGCAAGGGCCTGGACGCCTACCTGAACGACGGCGCGGGCAACTTCAGCACCCTGCCCATCGTGCGGGCAGAAGAAAAACGCGTGCTCACCCTGTGCTGCATGGATGTAGACGGGGACGGCGACCCCGACCTGTTCACGGTTCCCCGGGTTCCGTTAGGGGAAGATCCCGTACTCCACCTGTACCGCAATCTCAGCGCGGACATCCGGCTGGAGTGAGTGTTGCAGGCAAGCGCCCTCAGACAGCGCAATGAGTTGATCTCGCTTCATGGAAGAGCTCGGCCGATCCCATGGGCGCGAAGCGCACACATATCCCCCTTGCTGCAGGCGAAAGCCTGCAGCCCCCATTACAATCCCCATCCCTCAAGCCCCCATCGTCCAATTCACCGGACAGTTCCTGTGCAGTCGTGATCCGTCCATTCATCTCGACGTTCCGCCGATATCAATGTTTATTCGCGGGGGATGTGTTCCATCTCCAACCGGGAAGCTCTATCCTTGGCACGTCAATACAGGGCTGGCCGCATGCGGCAAGTACTGCTGTGTGCCATCAGGGCAAAAGGACTCTCCAGTGAGCTACATCAACATCAATTTCCATGTGGTCTTCTCGACGAAGTATCGCCTGCCCTGGATCGATCGCGACCTGCGCTGGCCGATCACGGGAATCATGAAGGAGATCATCCGCGAGGATGGCGGCCTGTTGTTTGAAGGCGGGGGAATCGAGGATCACATGCACCTGTTGTTCCGCCTGCCTCAGACGGCCAGCCTTCCCCTGGTGTTGCAACGGCTGAAAGCCAGCACCTCGCGCTGGGTGCACAAGGAAGCGGGTCTGAACAAGAACTGTCGCTGGCAAAAAGGCTATGCCGCCTTTTCGGTCGGCTACAGGGAGGTACCGATTGTACGACGCTACATCCAGCGCCAGGAAATGCATCATCGTCACCTGAACCTGGTGGAAGAATACAAGAACCTTCTCCGCGAACACGGAATCGAGTTCGATGAGAATCGATTGTTTGAAGAGGAGTAGGGGTTTGACGATTTTTTTGGGGCTGAGGGCTTGCGCCCACAGCCATGTGTATGAGTGCGCTTCGCGCCCTGGTTGCAATCCTCCGACTGCAAGGGCGCGAAGCGCACCCACCCTCCCCTTGCTGCAGGCGAAAGTGATCGCCATGTGCCACTTCACCCGGAACAACCTGGCCAAGGCACGCGCACACGTATTCCGGAACCCTGTACGCAATGTGATCGAAATGACCACAATGAGTACGGCTGGCCAGCTTTTTCCGGGGCTGAGGGCTTGCGCCCACAGCCATGTGCATGTGTGCGCTTCGCGCCCTGGTGGCAATCCTCCGATTCCAAGGGCGCGAAGCGCACCCACCCTCCCCTTGCTGCAGGCGAAAGCCTGCAGCCCCCATCCACAAATCTTCCCTGACCATTCCATGTGGTTTCATTCAAAAGCCAGTGTGAACTTCCTTTTCAGGTTCATTCGGAGTTTCCATGTACGGCGTCCTTCTTTTTCTGCATATCCTCGGCGCGACGATCTGGACGGGGGGACACATCGTCCTCAGCACGGTCATCCTGCCCCGCGTGCTGCGCGAGGGTTCCCCGCGACTCCTGCTCGAATTCGAGAAGCCCTTCGAGCGCATCGGCCTCCCGGCTTTGCTGGTCCAGGTGCTGACCGGCATCGAGCTGGCGCGGCGCTACTTGCCAATGAACCAGTGGTTCGACTTCTCCAACCCCCTGGCGCACGGCATCGCCACCAAGCTGCTGCTGCTGGCGCTGACCCTGGCCTTCGCGCTGCATGCCCAGTTCCGCGTGCTCCCCCGCCTGGGCGAGGGCCGGCTGAAGCAGATGGCCTGGCACATCGTGCCTGTGACCCTCTTCTCGATTCTCTTCCTGATCGCCGGCGTCGCCTTCCGGGCCGGCTGGTACTACTAGCCCGAGAGCTCACCCGATTCCAGGGGCGCGAAGCGCACCCACCTTCCCCATGCAGCAGGCGCAAGCCTGCAGCCCCCTTGAGCCATGTCATGAGTCATCCGACTAAGAATTCCCAGTCTGCTCCTGGACAGGGACCGGATTGCCGGTCGTCCCTCGATTCGCAAACGCCAAAGAGGAGCTCCCCATGCCCAAGAAGAAAAACCTGACCACCGCCGCCGGAGCCCCGGTAGGCGACAACCAGAACGTGCAGACCGCCGGCCCCCGCGGGCCGCAGCTGCTGCAGGATGTCTGGTTCCTCGAGAAGCTGGCGCACTTCGACCGCGAGGTGATCCCCGAACGACGCATGCACGCCAAGGGTTCCGGCGCCTACGGCCGCTTCACCGTGACACATGACATCTCGAAGGTTACGAAGGCGAAACTCTTCTCCGCCGTGGGCAAGGAGACCGAGCTCTTCGTGCGCTTCTCCACCGTGGCTGGCGAACGCGGCGCAGCCGACGCCGAACGGGACATTCGCGGAGTGGCGATCAAGTTCTACACCGAGGAAGGCAACTGGGACCTGGTGGGCAACAACACGCCGGTCTTCTTCCTGCGGGATCCGCTGAAGTTCCCGGATCTGAATCACGCCGTCAAGCGCGATCCGAAGACCAACCTGCGCAGCGCGCGCAACAACTGGGACTTCTGGACTCTGCTGCCCGAGGCCCTGCACCAGGTCACGATCACGATGAGCGAGCGCGGCATTCCGAAGAGTTATCGCCACATGAACGCCTACGGCAGCCACGCCTTCAGCCTGATCGCCGCCGACGGCACACGGACCTGGGTCAAGTTCCACCTGAAGACGAAGCAGGGCATCCAGTGTCTCACGGACGCCGAGGCCGAAGAGCTGATCGGCCGTGACCGCGAGAGCCATCAGCGAGATCTCTTCGACTCCATCGAGCAGGGCGACTTTCCCGCCTGGACGATGAAGATCCAGCTGATGAGCGAGGAGCAGGCCCGGCAGTGCCCCTTCAATCCCTTCGACCTGACCAAGGTCTGGCCGCACAAGGACTATCCGCTGATCGAGGTCGGCGAACTTGTCCTCGACCGCAACCCGGAAAACTATTTCGCCGAGGTCGAGCAGAGCGCCTTCAACCCGGCATCCGTCGTTCCCGGCATCGGCTTCAGCCCGGACAAGATGCTGCAGGGCCGCCTCTTCAGCTATGGCGACGCACAACGCTACCGACTGGGAGTGAATCACCTGCAGATCCCGGTCAACAAGCCCCGCTGCCCCTTCCATTCGTATCACCGCGACGGCATGATGCGCACCGACGACAACCAGGGCGGCACCCTGGGCTACGAGCCCAACAGCTACGGCGAGTGGCAGGAGCAGCCCGCGGCCAAGGAGCCGCCGCTGGCCCTGCAGGGCGAGGCCGCCCACTGGAACTTCCGCGAGGACGACGAGGACTACTTCAGCCAGCCCGGCGAGCTCTTCCGCCTGATGAGCCCGGCGCAGCAGAAGGTCCTCTTCGAGAACACGGCCCGCGCCATGGGCGACGCTCCCGAGGAGATCAAGCGCCGGCACATCGAGAACTGCCGCAAGGCGGACCCGGCCTACGGCGAAGGCGTCGCCGCGGCCATGGGCCTGAGCTGATTCCGAACGGGAAACGAGAAACCTGACTCGGTTCCAGGGGCCCGGCGAAACACCATTCCGCCGGGCCTTTCGTATACGGCCTCTGCGTGCCTGCCCGCGTGTGGCACTCCATCGGCGGAATACCCGGCCGTCGGAGAAGTCCTTCGCGCAGCGCCAACACGGCTTCCCCGCCGGACGGCATCATGGGACTGGCCTTCCGATGATCCTGCTTCCTGTCCCAAGGGGGAAGGCATTGCTGGAGGCAATCCCGTATACTGTAGAACGAGCGCTTCCATTCCAGTGCGAAGAGTTTCGACCGTGATACTCCTGCCGCCAGCCGCATGAACATTCTGCTTTCCCTGGGACTCTTTCTCCTTCTGGGCCTGACGGGTGGCCGCCTGCTGGGCCGTTTCGGCGTGCCGCAGGTTGTGGGCTACATTCTCGTCGGCGTGCTGCTCGGCGATTCCGTGCTCGGTCTTGCCAGCCGGGAGATCCTGGAAAACCTGGGACCGATGACCTCGCTGGCCCTGGCCTTCATCGGCTTCATGGTCGGAGGGGAGCTGAACGGCGAACTGCTGATGAAGTACGGCCGGCAGTTCCTGAGCATCCTGCTCTGCGAGGGCCTGCTGGCCATGGCCCTGGTCTGCGGGCTGACGATCCTCGCAACGGGCAATGTGGCCCTGGGCATCCTGCTGGGCGCGCTCAGCTCGGCAACGGCCCCGGCGGCGACGGTCGACGTGTTATGGGAATACCGCGCCAGGGGCCCGCTGACCTCGACGATCCTCGCCATCGTGGCTCTCGACGACGCCCTGGCGCTTCTGCTCTACGGCTTCGCCTTCGCCTTCGCCGACGCCCTGATCGCGGGCGGTCCCCTGAGCGTGCAGAGCATGGTTTTTCTGCCCCTGGTGACGATCATCGGCTCCCTGGCCCTGGGCGTGCTCGCCGGCCTGGCCGTCGACACCGTGATGCAGGCCATCGACAAGCGCGCCGACCGCCTGATCATCCTCGTCGCCTCGATCCTGCTGGTCAGCGGCCTGGCCCTCTGGCTGGACCTCTCGCTGATCCTGACCTCGATGGCCCTGGGCATCACCCTGACCAACCGCCACCCGGAACGCAACGAATCCTGCTTCACCATCGCCCGGGAGTTCACTCCGCCCCTCTACCTGGTCTTCTTCCTCTTCGTCGGCGCCCGCCTGCAGATCGGCCTCCTGCCCTCGATGGGCATCCTGGGCGGCCTCTACGTCCTCGGCCGCACCGTCGGCAAACTGGCCGGCTCCTGGCTGGGCGCCACCCTCTCGAAGGCCGCCCCCGCCGTCCGCAAATACCTCGGCTTCGCCCTCTTCTCCCAGGCCGGCGTCGCCATCGGCCTGGCGCTGGATGTGCATCAGCACTTCAGCGGCCTCGGGCCGGCAGGGGAAGCCCTGGGGTACACCGTTATTAATGTGATTGCGGCGACGACCTTGCTGGTGCAGATCATCGGGCCGGTCTCGGTGAAGTTCGCGATTGGACGGGCGGGGGAGATTCCGGTGAGGCGGGGGAAGGGGGGATAGGGGTGTCGATCTCTAAGAGGCTTCGCAATAGTTTATTCCGTTCCGTTCTCATTTGCCTTGGCGAACGGGGTGGGTTGCGTTAGGTTCTGGTGGATGTGGGCTGGAAATATCCTCATATGCGACATATGATTGAGGATAACTGTTCGATAATAGTCCAGCTCAATTGAGATAGACGGGGATGGAGCTGACTATAGGCTTCTGCAGACCGCCTACTCTTAGTTAGAACGTAGCAGTCGATTACCTGTAAGCTGCAGGGATGAAAGTTGGCTGCTGGTGTTTGAACCTGTGAAGTGCGGCGTGTGGCATCTCGTGTGCCAACCGCTTCTC
>JAUIFJ010000082.1 GCA_030429345.1 bacterium
TGCTTTCAGCGCGCGGCACCTTCCCCCAGTTCACGGTGCCCAAGATCGGCGAGAGGGCGTACACACCGAAGCAGTTCAAGGCGCGCTACGCCCAAGTGATCCAGCGGCTGAACTCGATGGTGTTCAAGGGGCCCAAGGCCGAGGCCCGCTGTCTGGACGTGCGCGCTTTGCTGAAGACCGTCAAGGCCGATGCCGTGTACTTCGATCCCCCCTATGTGTCCGGCATCCTGACCCACAACTACAGCTACTACTACCACGCGGTCGAAGCCGTGATGGTGAAGGGCGAGGGCCGGAATCCGGATCCGGAGACCGCGGGCTCGACGGAGAAGACCCAGGAGAGTCTGGGAAAGAAGAACATCGGCCCGTTCTTCGAAGAGCTCTTCGCGGCGGCCGAGCACATCCCCACCTGGCTGCTGTCCTACCGGGACGCGGCCTTCCCTTCCGAGGAAGAGCTGAAGGAGCTGATCACGACCGCCGGCCGCGAGGTCGACATGCAGTCCCGCGAGCACGAGTACACGATGGCCGGGACGAAGCGCGGGGGCGCGCCGTCCAAGGCGAAGGAGCTGCTCTTCATCGGCCGGAAGGGCAAGCAGGCGAAGAACACGAAGCAGGATGCGCCGGCAGCGGCGTCCAAGGCAAGCACGAAGGAGGACCCGAGGATGAAGGTGCCGAGCATTCAGCTGGCCGCGCAGGACGCCGCGCTGCCTGAGGACTACTGGACCCAGGAAGCGCGCGCCATCGTGGCCGATCACGGCTGGCCGGGCTTGGCCTTGGCCTGTGCCGTGGTCGACGCGGATCACCCGGGCTGCGAGCTGGAGGACGGGCTGCCCAAGGCCTTCGAGGCCTACCACCTGCCGGTGATGCAGCGCGCCGAGGGCGGAGAGCTGAAGGTGCTGCCCACCGTCGTCGATTCCGCGCTCGTCGCGCTCGCTGACGAGAGCGGCCGTCCGCGGCTGCCGGCCCAGGCGCTCTCCCTGGCGGAAAAGAAGCTGCAGTCCCTGAAGGACTGGAGCCTGGCCTGCGAGGCCGTGGATGCCTTCGCCAGCCTGTCCGAGGAAGAGACCCAGGGCGTGGCGGCCCCGCCGGCTCCCGCGGTTCCCGAGGGCAATCAGCTGCTGGCCATCGCCGGCAGCGGACCCCGTGTGCTGCCCATGCTCTCGAAGGCCCAGTTGGTGGTCGTGGCGGCCAAGGAGAACGAGGAAGGCGATCACGCCATCAAGTTCATCCTGTGTCACGCCGGGACCAACAAGAATGGGGATCACTTCACGGCCGAGGAGCTGAAAAAAGCGGCTCAGACGGTGGTGGGCGCGAAGATCAATCTGAAACACGGCCAGCGCGCCCAGGACATTGTCGGCAAGATCGAGAAGGCTACCTACGAAGACACCGACGGTGGCCGTGTCATTTGCGAGGGCAAGCTCTTCACCCAGGACGATGAGCTGGCGGCCAAGGCCCGGAGACTGATCAAGGAGAAAATCATCTCCAAGGTCTCGATGGAGTGCAAGTTCGGCAAGGGCGAGTGCTCTGTCTGCGGAGAAACCTACACCAGCTTCGATCAGCGCTGTGATCACCTGAAGAATCACAAGGGCAAGGACCTTAACGGCAAGGCCGTCTACAACATCATGCACGAAGTGACCTTCACCGGTGCCGGCCTGCTTGAAGGATACGAACCGGCGGATCCTAACGCTGACATCACATCCATGGCCTGGGAGCGCGACGGACAGATGCACGCCAGGTCCTACGCTGTGTACGGACCGTCCGACAAGCCGGAATCCATGAAGGAGGTGCTGAGCCAGGAGGAGATCCGCGAGGACCTGTGGAAGACGCAGGACGCCTTTCGCCGGGTCACCGATTCCCTGGTGATGTCCTTCGTCAAGGAGAGCAGCGAGCTCTCGGACGTGGAAAGCAAGCTGAAGAAAGCGGGGACGGACTTCGCCAGCCGCGTGATCCAGATCCTGAAATCCATCAACACCAACACGGACAAGGAGACCGCCGTGGACAAGAACACCCAGGCCAAGGCCGGCAAGCCCCTCGAGGAGATGACCCAGGAAGAGCTGCTGGCGCACACGAAGCAGCTGCAGGAGAAGGCGGACGCCGACGAGCGTGCGCGCCAGGAAGCCGAGGCCAAGGCCGCGGCCGAGACTCTGGTCCAGCTGATGGAGAAGAAGGGCCGCGAGTTCGAGAAGGCCGAGGCCCGTGAGGCCGAGGTGAGCAAGCTGGCTGCCATGACCGAGGAAGCCCGCCAGGCAGTGACCGACACCTGGTCGGCCCTGCCGGACAAGCCGGCCGAGGATCCGGCCGCTGCCGCCGCTGCCGCCGGCACGGCGCGCGCCAACGCCGAGGGCGCGGCCCCGGCCGCGACGCCCGACGGCGAGCCCCAGACTCTGGGCCAGAGTCTGGCCATGGCCTGCAATGCGAGCTACGAGGCGCGCGAGGGTATGACGACCACGGACACCAAGTAGCCCCGTACTCCCCGGCTGACACCGGGATCGTATACACCAACAACTGACGAAGGAGAACGACGATGTTCAACAACTCCCACCCCGGTGTCGAGTACGGCGACGGCGTCCTGAAGGGCCCGGGGGTTCCCGGACTGGGCGTCAAGCTCGTGG
>JAUIFJ010000083.1 GCA_030429345.1 bacterium
AGCTGGCGGAGCACGAGTCCAGGGCGGAAAGCCTGACCAACGATCTGTCTGACATCGATACCCAGATCCGGACCGTCCTGGCGGGTGGCAAACTGCCGATCGAGGGGCTGGAGATTCGCGAGGATGGCGGCGTGACCTTCGAGGGCCGGCCTTTCGAGCAGGCAAGCAGTGCGCGCAGGCTGGAGATCAGCCTGGCCATGGGGGCGGCGATGCACCCGCGGCTGAAGTTCCTGTCGCTGCAGGAAGCCTCGATGATGGACGAGGGCACACGCGCCCGGGTCCAGGCCTGGGCCGAGGAGCACGGGTTCTTCGTCCTGATGGAGCTCGCGACCAGCGAGCGGATCGGCATACACATCGTGGACGGTGAGGTGGAGACCCCGATGCAGGAGGACCCCGGTGTCCAACAAGCTGTCTGACCCTTTCGAGCGCATTGATCGCTGGCCCGGCGGGCGGCCCGCCCGCTGGGCCACATCCGAGGTCATGGACTTGATGGACCTGTTGGACGAGATGCGCGATGCGGATCACCTGCTGGCCCACGCTGCAGGGATCGCGGACCAGACCTTCCGCGGCACCTACCTGCTGATGAACCGTTCCACGCGCGAGGATGCCGAGGAAGAAAGGCAGCGTCGCCGGCGGATGAAGCTCCTGGTGCAGGCGTGGAACAAGCTGCAATTGGATAGGCGGTTGAAGGACGCCACACGGGTCATTGCACTCAGCGCCTGGTCCATCCGGCGGGACATGCCGCGCAAGACTGGCTGGCGGACCCGACGGTCGATGCAGCAGCTGCTCGTCCTGGCTGGCAACCCGAAGCTGGAGATTGGGCAGCGCTTGCGCCTGCTGCTTGAAACACATCCTGCACAGCTTGAGAGCACACGCCAGCTTTCGCAGCACCATGTGCGGCAGCAGGCGCCGAATCTGGACCAACTGAATCCTCGACGGGCGCTGGGCAGCAGGATAACCCACCTGGTGCTTGAAACGGCGATCGGCCTGCATCACGGCCTGCAGATCCGCCGGCAGCATCTGGGCGATGACCCCACAAAAGCCAGCTGGGACATGATGGCCGCCTTCGGTTCCGATGAAACCGGCACCACCTACCTGGACGCCGTCCGCCACTACTGCTGCTAGACCCCTCCATTTTTCTGCAAGAAATCTTTTGAGCCTGTCAGGATTCTGGATTTCCTCGCCGTGTTATGAAGTAGGCACCCCCAGAATTCGAGGCCTACATGCAGGATTCCATCCAGACTGAAGCCCGGCAGGCGCGACTGCAACTGGCGGTCCTCCGCGCCCTGGGTCACAAGCCGGACCAGCCCCCGGTCTTCCTGACCGATGCGGAGACCGCACAGATCCTGCAGCAGAAGCCGCAGACACTGGCCAAGTGGCGTTGCACGGGCCGGTACGAGATCCCGGTCACCAAACTCGGGCGCCAGGTGCTCTACCGGTTGACCGACGTGCTGGACTTCATTGAAAGCCGGACGCACGAGGTGGCCGATGATTGAGATCGCCACGCCCCATGCCGTTCTGGCTGCCCTGGGCTGCATGCTCCTGGGTGCCGGCATCACCTGGATTGCAATTCGTCCCCGGCGACTGGCCCAGCGTGCCACACAGAAGTTCCTGGCCCAGCTGGAGGCGCTCAGGCCGGCTTGTGTGGATTCCCCTGAAGCACAGATGCTGCTGGAGCTGTTGCACAGCGCCTGTGCCACGGGCCGGATCTCCCTGCAGGAAGCACGGCGTGAAATCCGCCTGGCCCACCGTCGCACGGTCGACGGACTATGCCTTCCAATCCTGACCCAGATCACACACCTGCTGACCCATGTGGCCAACGCGCAGGCATGCCTGTCGGTGATGGATGTGCCGGCCGACAGGGAGAGCCTGCTCTTGGCCGATGCGCTGAAATCCCTGGAGGCCACGAAAGACTGTGGTCTCAGCCTGGCAAACCATGCCGCACACACCATTCCAAATCATGAGGACCCCGATGGAAGGACAGACTGAAACACTGGCCCCGGCGATGGAGCAGGATGACCTGTTCCTCGAAGCGGCCCGGATTGTGATCCAGACCCAGCGCTGCGCCATTAGCCTGCTCCAGCGTGAATTGAAAATCGGGTACAGCCGGGCGGGCAAGCTGGTCGACCTGCTGGAGCAGCAAGGGGTTGTGACACCCTTTGACAACAAGCCGCGCGAGGTCCTGGTGGACCAGGGCTGGCTGGATCAGCTGGAAGCTGGCGGCGAAGCCGCTGGTGCCCTGGCGACGGAGCCGGATGACACACCGGACGAAGAAGACGAAGAGCTGGCCGCCACGGCGGATGTGGCAGAACCGGCTGACGTGGACCCGGAAACCGAAGAGTCGGAAGAGCAGGCCCAGGCGGCGGAAGCCGAGGGGCCGGAAGGGACGGATCCGCCGGAAGAGCTGGAGGACGAGGAGTCCGAAAAGCCGGAAGGACCGCCACCGGCTGCCACACGCGACTACCAGGACCTGGTCCAGGAGCTGCTGGACCTGCAGGAGATGACGCATACGCGCGGCTGGCGCACAGTGTTCGGCCAGCTGCTGGATGCGCGCGACTAC
>JAUIFJ010000052.1 GCA_030429345.1 bacterium
ACGGGGGATTTCGTTTTCACCGCCGGTGGTTTGTGTTTTGATCCGTTTCGTAGGGGTCGATCGCGATCGACCCTTACGGGGATTTCGTTTTCACCGTCGGTGATTTGTGTTTTGATCCGTTTCGTAGGGGTCGATCCCCGCGCGGAATCGGGATTCCACGATCGACCCTTACGAGGGTTTCCCGTTTTCACCGCCGGTGGCATGTGTGAACCATCGGTGGGAACCACCGCATGTATTTCGCCGATGTCGGCATGCCTGTGAAGGGCGTGATCCATAGGGATGTTCCGGACGCTCTCGAAGGGGTGGCAGGGAGTTCCCATCGTTTTCCCGTCCGCCGTACTCCGAATGGCAACGAAGCCATTCAGGGCGTGGGTGGCGATGGATGTAGGTTTGCATGTTCCGCAAGGCATTCTCGTCCTCGACAATGCGATCGTGGAAGCTACGCTGCCACAGGACGTTGCCTTCCCACCCCTGCCTTCTGTTCACTTCCTTTGCGCAGACCGTCTTGAATGCCCCCAGGAGCCTGCCAAGCGGCTTGATCGGCAAATCCTTGTCCAGTGGATCCGGGTGCAGGGCAAGAATCGCGTGGATGTGTTCCGGCATCATCGTCCAGGCATCCAGGGAACAGGTCGTGTACATGCCCGGCAAGGTGGTCCAGAAACGTCTCACGATGTTTCCGATCGGGCTGGGGATGAACCATCCTCCCTGCACCGATCCCAGCCAGGGCTCGCGATCTCGTGTAAGGATCGTCACGAAGTACAAGCCCGGGTCCGAGTAGCAGTGGCCAGGCTTTCTCAAGCTGTTCTTCCGTTCACGCATGTCCTGGGTTTCCTAATGTCATACACCCGGACCGCTGCCGATCGGTCCGGGCGCTGCCATGCTTCTATTTCAGCAGCAGCATCTTCTTCATCTGCACGCCCTGAGCGTGCTCGAGGCGCAGGATGTAGGCTCCGCTGGCCAGCGCGGCGGCGTTCCAGCTCAGCTGGTGGTGGCCGGCGGGCAGGGTCGTGTCCAGCAGCACGGCGACCTGCTGGCCCAGCAGGTTGTAGACGCTGGCGCGAACCGGCTGGGCGCGGGGCAGGCCGAAGGCGATCCGTGTGACAGGATTGAAGGGGTTGGGCCGCGGCTCTTTCAGGTAGAAGGCCGCCGGCAGTCCCGCGTCTCCGATGCCGGTGAAGTCGGCCTCGACGACCAGCGTGTCCGAGTGCAGGCTCTCGCCTCCGGCATAGCGGGCGCTGATCGCGTAGTGGACTTCGCCCGGTGTTTCCAGGGTCTCGCCGAAGGCCGGCTCGTCGATGTTCGAGACATGGGTCTGCAGCTCCGTGTCCCCTTCAGCCGTGTGCATGCGGTAGACGCGGTAGTCGCTGAACTCGTCCGTTTCGTGTGCCGTACCCTTGCGCGCATTCAGCGTTTCGTCCCATTCGGGCTCCAGCCACTGCAGCGAGATCTCCGGACCATCCTGGCTCACAAGGCTCAGGCCGCGGGGAGGCAGCAGCTGGAAGAGGTCGTAGAGTGGGAGGTCCAGGGTGTCCCCGACGGGCACGGTTCCCAGTTGCAGAAGGGTCTCCACTCCATCGGGACCGATGGCCCAGAAGGGGCGCTGGCCCGGGGCCAGGCTGTCCAGCAGGAAGCTGCCGTCTTCCGGATCGATGGCGACCGTGTCCCCGACCGTGGCGAAACGGATCTGCTCGAAGAGGCCGGCGTCCCAGGGAGTCAGGCTCACCGTGCCGCGCACGGCACCCAGGCTGTTGATCGAAGTGAAGAGGATCGCCGTGCCCTCCGAGATCGCCGGAGCGTTGGGGTGATACTCTCCATTGTTGTAGACCTGCAGGCCCGCGTCCTCGGCGCTGTTCTCGATGCCGACGGCGATCTCGCTGATGTCCTCGAGCACACCGTACTGGAAGAGGATCTCGTTGTTGCCGCTGCTCGTCGGGTAGAGCAGGGGATCCCGCAGGATCACCTGGAAGGTCTCGTGCGCCGTTTCCGGGGTATACTGCTCGACCTCCATGAATTCGACGATGAAGAGTCCGGCCATGGCGTGGTGATACCAGCTGATGGACCCGCTGGTCGGCCGCTGCGGACTCAGGTCCTCCCAGAAGGGAGCCAGGATGGCCGGCGGACCGTCGGGGTCGGGGAAGCCCTCGTCGCCGCTGTAGTCCGTGTCGTCCGTATTGCCCAGGGCCACCCAGCCGTTTCCGCAGACGCTCAGCTGGGTGAAGTCCTCGCCGTAGTGGGTGAAGGCGAAGGGCAGGTCGAGCACCTGGGTCTCGTCGTCGCCGGTGAAGACCATGGCCATGCCTGGACCGCCGGTGGCGGGGTCGATCTCGAACCAGTCGTAGACCGGCGCCTGCGGGTGCAGGTCGCGGTTGTCGATCATGATGTAGCCCTCGTCGGTGGGCTCGCTGGCGAGGAAGCTCTGGCCTTCGATCTGCAGGGCGACCTCGATCCCCTCTGCCGGCAGTTCGATCCCCGGATGAAGCTGGCTGTCCCTTGAATAGGCGACTTCGATGTCGTACGCCTGGCCGACGGGCAATTCGAAGGGTGCGCCAACCTGTGTGGTTACCCCTTCCGCCAGCAATTCCTGGTTCCACCAGACCTTGACGGTTGCCCCTGCGATCTGGGTGGTTTCATGCATCACGCGGACCACGAGCCAGTCCAGTGGGCGGGCTTCCAGGTCCAGGTCGAGCCAGGTCGTGTCGCTGCCGGCGATCGAGAGCAGCGTGTCCAGGGTGAAGTATTCCGGGTGCGAGACGCTCAGCGTGTAGTCGCGGCCGACGGGCATGCGCAGGCGATAATCGCCCAGCCCGTTGCTCTGCGTCTGCGCGGGATGCTCCAGCAGCTGCAGCTGCGCCTGGATCACGGGGCTCTCGTCCTCGCTGTCGGCCAGGCGGCCGGCGAGCACGCCGGTGTTGCCTTCCTGCAGCGGCAGATCGGCGGCCAGGGCGAAGTCCTGCTCGCCCAGGGCGATGCTGCTGCCCGTGACACGGATTGTCCAGGTGCCGGGCAGGGGATCGCTCACCGTGACCTGCTCGACCGTGTTCAGGCTGTCCACGCCGCTGGAGGCGGCGCTGCCGGGACTTGCCGGGTTCAGCACCCAGGGACGATGCAGCTGCTCGTCGGGGGCCACCAGGACCAGGTCCAGGTCGTTGACCAGCTCGCGGACATCCAGGTAGGCGCCGGGCTCGTCGATCCAGGCCATGCTGACCTGGAAGCGCTCTTCGCCGGCAGGCACTTCGACCTCGTAGGTGCGCACCTGGTCCTGCGTGATCCGGTCCTCGAGCCAGCGGCCGGAAGTCAGCGCCATCACCGCCTTTTCGCTGTGGATGTTGCCGAAGCCGTACTGGTAGTCGGGGCCGCTATTGCCGCGATCGGTGGCGGTCTGGATCACAAGGGTCTTGGCCAGGGCCGGCGGCATGTGGGTGGCGCCGGGAATGCTGCGGCGGTACTCCTGCACCAGCTGTGCCACACAGCCCGCCGTCACGGGAGTCGCCATGCTCGTGCCGCTCATCGCCCCGGTGCCGCCTCCGGGCAGGGTGCTGGTGATGTTCTGTCCGGGAGCGCAGACATCGGGCTTGACGCGGCCGTCATCGGTGGGCCCCCAGCTGCTGAAGCCGGTCATCGTGTCGTTGGCGTCCTTGACTGTCGCGCCGACGATGATCGGGTTCTTGGCGCCGGAGGGCACGCTCATCGTCTCGTAGCTCGTGCCGCAGGGACCGCCGCTGCGCTCGTTGCCCGCGGCCCAGGTCATGATCACCGGCCGCCCGAGGCTGCCTCGGACGATGCCGTCGATCAGGATCGAGCTGTTCTCGTAGTCGCCCTGCCATTCGCAGGGGTAGCCGTTGGAATAGATGTTGGCGCCGAGGCTGACGGTGATGATGTCCGTGTCGTAGACGGCGATCGCCTCGCCGTGATCCGCCTCGATGTCCACCGGGCTGTCGTAGAGGCAGTTCGGATCACAGCCTTCGTACTCGTAGCTGATGATCTCGCAGGCCGGCGCCATGCCGTACTGCGAGGCGTGGTTGCAGCCCACGCTGCCGGCCACGTGCGTCGGATGATCGCTGACCGCGCCGCTCTCGCTCAGGCCGACGATGGCCCGTCCCTCGAAGGCCGGGTGCCCGGTGTCGACCAGGCCGCCGTCGTATACGGTGACCGTCACGCCCTCGCCGCGCAGGTTGTGCGGTTCGCCCTGCGCCTCCTGGGCGTGAGTATACTGGCGCGCCCCGGAATTGACCGGGACCAGGGAAGGGTTCTTCTCCTGGATCCAGAGCACTTCGTCCGTTTCCAGCAGGAAGGGCAGCAGCTCGGGATCGAAGGCGCAGACCCAGGTGTGCGTCGTCTGGATCACGTGGTCGGCGGTGACGCCCTCGCCGCGCAGCCAGTCGCCGGCCTGCTCCAGATCCACGTCGCGGTGGAACACGACCTGGAAGATCCGCTCGTGCTCCCCGTAGAGGCTGTGTTCGCTGAAGCGCCGGCCGTATACGCCCGGGCCCTCCTTGTCCAGGGGCAGGATCGCTTCGGCCCACTCGACCCCCGGCAGCGCGGCCAGGTCCCTGGCCGAGGGCTTGCAGCCGGCGATCCAGACCCCGTCCCCCAGGGGCTGCAGCAGGTGCAGGCCCCGGGTCTTCAGGGCATCGTGGCCTGCCTGGTCCAGGACCCCGGCCACCTTGACCAGGTTGTGGCGGATGTCGTTTCCGCGGAAGCTCCGCGAGCCCGGCGCGAAACGGAACTCGCCCTTCTGGACTTCCAGGCTGCGGTGCTTGAGCTGCAGGTGCTCCGCCGACAGGGGCAGGCTGATGGCCAGGCCGAGCAGGGCGATCGGCATCCAGTGGATCCGCAAGGACATGGGGCTCTCCCAGGATTGATATTGGTGCGGCCCGCCGGATCCGGGCGCGTGACGCGACTGATTCAGAATTGGAAGCTTTTAAGGTATGGCTTGCGCGAGCGCGCATCAAGCGGGGAAGAGGCGGTCCGCAAGACGCGGGCCGATCAGTCGTGGGACTGGGTTACTCGAAAGACCCGCAGGCCTTCGTTCAGGGGCCAGGTCGCAGTGCCGTTCCCGGTCGGATAGTCGCCGGCCACGTTCCAGGCTGCGGGCCATGCGGCATCCGCAGTGGCAGCCCACCAGAGCCGGGAGGGCAGCTCGGGGCATCCCGTCCAGTCCAGCTGCACCAGGGAATCGACCCTGGCGATCGACAGCTGCGGCTTTGAAGGCGCTCCTTCCACGCGGACACGGTCCACGCGCAGGTCGCCCATAGTGCTGCCCGGACGCTCCCAGTGGGCAAAGTGGATTTCCAGGAGGGTCGCCGAGGGCAGGCTTGCTCCTTCCGCCCGCAGGACATCGTCTATCCAGAGTTCCAGCCAGCTGGATACGCGACGCAAGCGTACGGCCACCGTCCCGACGGAGGGCGTATGGCCGTTCCCCGTGTCCCAGCTGCTTCCGTCGAGCACGCCCCCGCCCAGCGCTCCCTGCTGGCCGACCCAGGCGTCCCGGTACCCGCCCCAGGCCAGCTGTTCCTCTTCGTGGTACAAGCGCAGCCGGGCGTACTGCATGATCTGCAGGCCCGAACCGGTCCACTGCAGATCGGCGCGAATGTCGAAATCCCCCAGGCAGGGAAGATCCCGCTCCAGCACCACGCCGGCCCACTGCAGGGGTTCCGTGTGGGCGATGTCGGTCACGCGGAAGGTCGTCCCCAGTTCCTCACCGGCCCAGGCGCTGACATATTCCGTGTGGATCGTCCACGCGGAGTCGAGGCTTCCGTCGTCGAAGTGGTCTTCGAAGACGAGCTGGGCCTGCGCCGCTGTCGCCAGGAGCAGGGCGGTCAGGACAAGGATGGGTGTGCGCTGCTGCATCTGCGACTCCGCGTTGCCGGGGTTTGCTGTCATTGGTGGCAAACTTTGGCGGACCGAACAAGAAGAATTCCGCTAGCGGCTAGGAACTCTTCTGCTCGATCACCCGGCGGTAGACAGCTTCGTACTGGGGCACGATGGTTTGGGGAGTGAAGCGCTCGATCGCTGTCTGCCGCGCCGCCTCGCTGATTTCCCGGTAGTGGGTGGAGTCCTTGAACAGGCGGACGGCGCGGCCGGCGAAAGCTTCGGTGTCGCCCCGGGGACAGAGCCAGGAATTGCGCCCGCTGTCGATCAGCTCGCGCAGGCCGCCCACTTCGCTGGCGATCACGGGCACGCCGCAGGCCATCGCTTCCAGGGCCACCAGGCCGAAGCTCTCCGTTTCCGAGGGCAGCAGGAACAGGTCGGCCACCCTCAGCAGATCGCGGATCGAGCCCTGGTTGTCGAGGAAGTGCACGCGCTCCTCCAGTCCCAGCTCCCTGGCCAGTTCCTCGCAGGCGTGGCGGTCCGGCCCCAGGCCCATCAGCACCAGCCGCGCCGGGCATTCCCGCGCCACGCGGGCGAAAATGCGGATCACGTCCAGCGTCCGCTTGACGGGGCGGAAGTTGCTGGCGTGCGCCAGCAGGAACTCGTCCTCCCCGGCGAAGCGCGCGCGCAGGCCCGGATCCCGCTCGGGACGATAGATTTCCGTGTCGACGAAGTTGTAGATCGTGTCGATGACCAGGTCCTGGCAGAAGGTCTCGCGCGTGGCGCGGGCCAGGTCCTCGCTGACCGCCGTCAGGGCGTTGCTGGCCCGCAGGGCGAAACAGGTGATCTCCTCGTAGGAGGGTTCCTGTCCCACCAGGGTGATGTCCGTGCCGTGCAGAGTGGTGACGATGGGCAGGTCGCGGTCCTGCAGCATCTCGCGGGCCATCCAGGCGCTGACCGAATGGGGAATCGCGTAGTGGGCGTGGATCAGGTCCAGGTCCTCGCGCCGTGTGACGTCGAGGATCGCCGTCGCCAGCGCCAGGCTGTAGGGCGGGTACTTGAAGAGCGGGTACTCGTTGACCTGCACCCGGTGGTAGTAGACATTGGGCTGCAGGCGCTCCAGGCGGAAAGGGCGGTTGTAGCACATGAAGTGCACGTGGTGCCCGCGGCGCGCCAGTTCCAGGCCCAGCTCGGTGGCGACGACGCCGCTGCCGCCGTGCGTCGGATAGCAGGAGATGCCGATCTTCATCCCGCGTTCCCCCCGAAGAGCGCCACGGGGTCGGCGACGGCAAGCGTCTTCTCGACGAAGAAGGCCTCGCCGTGGCTGGCGCCGATCAGCTGGCCGTAATACATGGCCCGCCCCTCGACCCAGTTCCAGAAGTCGGGCGAGCTGATCTGGGTCTTGCGCTCGGTGCTCTGCGGGTCGTGGAACTGGCTCTTGTAGCACATGGCCGCCTCGCGGCGACGCTCCCACTGCGCGCTGATGTCGACGACGAAGGACGGACGGAATTCCTGGCGGGCCGGGTAGTAGAGCAGGGCGCCGGCGCGCCAGGCCGCGTGTTCCGTCTCCACGCGGGACATGCCGGCCATGAAGTGGGCCGCCTTGACCAGGCGCGATCCGGCCTCGTGGTCCGGGTGGTCGTCGTGGTGCCAGGCGTTGAGGATCACGCGGGGCCGGCAGGCGCGGATCACATCCAGCACCTTGAGCCGGTTGTCCGGCGTGTCGAGCAGCCGGCCGTCTCCCAGGTCCAGGTTGCAGCGGTAGTCCAGGCCGAGCACGCGGCTGGCGGCCTGGGCCTCCGCGGCGCGGATCTCGCGGCTGCCCCGCGTGCCCATTTCCCCGCCGGTCAGGTCGCAGATGCCGATGCGGTGGCCGGCTTCCTTCATTCGGATCAGGGTGCCGGCGGCGCTGATCTCCACGTCGTCGGGATGCGGGCCGAAAGCCAGCAGGTCGATCGCCTTCACTCCGTCTCTCCTTGTTGAAGGATGCGGCCCTGGTCGCAGCTCAGGACCTGTGTCACGCCGCTTTCCAGCGAAAGCGCCGGTACCAGCGCACTGGCGTCGCGCAGGCCGCAGTGATCCAGCAGCGCCAGGCTGTTGACGCGGCGCTCCTGCGGGGAGCCCGACTGGTCGAGCCATTGCCCGGCTGTCTGCAGGTCGCGCAGGGTGTCCTTGTGTTCCTTGCGGGCCCGCCCCAGCAGCCGTTCCTCGATCTGGCCCAGGGCGTTGGCGGCGCGTTCGGCCAGTTTGTCGATGTCCGGCCGGTTCTCGGCCTGCGCCACCTCGCCGATCTGCGCCCGCAGCTCTTTGAGCTTCTCGCCGCTGCGGGCCACTTCTTCCATGCCCGGCAGGGACAGCAGGAAGTCTTCCGCCCAGGGCACTCCCGGCGCGGGAGCGCAGGAACCCTGGAAGCCGAATTCCGCCAGCAGGCGGGCCTCCGTCAGCACTTCCAGGCGCAGGTGCGGCCGGGGCCAATAGAGAGGCGGGGCGAGCGACAGCTCTTCGTGCGCGCCCTGCAGCTGCAGCGTATACAGCAGTTCGCCCGGACCGAGCACGCTCAGGGCGGGGCTCAGCAGCCAGTCCTGCAGCAGGGGACGGCTGAAGACATTGGGACTCAGGCGGTCCGGGTCGCCGCGCAGGCTGAAGGCGGCCTGCTGTTCGTCGAGGGGCCGCTGGCGGCGGCCTTCCACGTCCACGAACCAGGGGGCGCGCAGGTCGTCGGCGGGCAGGGGCGCTTCCTTTTCGTGGGCCTGCAGGCGCTGCTGCCCGCGGTCCAGGAGCTCGGGAAGCTTCTTGTGCAGGGCATGCAGTTCGCCGTAGAAGGGACCGCAGAGGCTGCGCAGACCGGGCGCGGAAGGGTCAAGGCAGAGCAGGCCGCTGTCCGGAAAGGCTTCGCGCAGCAGGCGCATGAAGAATTCCGCCGGCGTCAGCGCATCCTCCAGGCAAGCCCCGATGCGCTCCTTCCAGTCGCTTTTCCACTCGTGTGTCGCCAGGAAGTCCTGCAGCTGCCGCTTCAGCGGGCGCTCCAGGGCCACCCGTCCAACGCTGTGTCCCTCGCGCCCGGGCGGGCAGGGCAGGCGGAACTCGGGCAGACCGGGAATCGTGATCCGAGTGGCCTCGACCCAGTCGTGGTCGTTGGCCTCGACCCAGAAAACGGGCAGCACGGGGCGATCGCCCAGGGCGCGCAGTTCGCGGGCCAGGGCCAGGATGGCGGCGGTCTTGTGCAAGGTATAGGCGGGGCCCAGCAACAGCCCGGCCTGCTGCCCGCTGACGAGCACGAGTGTCCGCGGGTCCTCCAGCAGCTTCAGCGTGTCGGCCGCGCCGGGGTTGGCCGCGCGCAGGGCGGGCAGCAGCGATCGCCTTCGGGCCAGCAGCTCCTCCTTGAGAGGCGCGCTCCGCAGAAGCCCGGACAAGGCCTCGCGTCCCGGCAGGGCCAGGCCGCAGTGGGCATAGAGTTCGCGCAGGACGGGGTCGGTCAGGGGACTCACGAGGCTCTCCGGAAAAGCAGGATGCTGCGGGGCGAGTCCCCGCGGTAGGGTGCGCCGTCCAGGTCGCCCAGGTGGGCCTCCAGGCTGCAGCCGAGACGGCGGGCGCGTGACACGAACCATTCGGGATCGTAGAGCTTGACGGCCTCGTGGATCACGCGGGCTTCAGCGCCTTTCGGCCCGAAGCGGATCACCTTGCGCACCATGTTGTCGGCTTTGTCGATCTCCCGCTCTTCGCGGACCTCCCAATCGCCGACCTGTCGTGTGCTCTCTGGCACCAGGTGTTCGCGCAGCCAGGCCGGATTCAGGTAGTCGATCAGCAGGCGGCCTCCCGGCCGCGGCAGGCCCGTCATGGCCTGCAGCAGGGAGGCGTTTCGTTCGTCCTCGCGGTTGTAGCCGAAACTGGTGAAAAGGCTCAGCACCCAGTCGAAGACCGGCGCCAGGGGCGGGTGATGCATGTCGCCGCGCAGGTACAGCGCCGTGCCGCCCTGGCGCAGTGCCTCGTCCAGGAGCACGCGGGACCAGTCCAGGCCCAGCACACGAAAGCCGCGGCGGGCCAGTTCCCGTGTGTGACGCCCGCTGCCGCAGGCCAGGTCGAGCACACGTGGAGCGGGGTCCCCGTCGGCGCGAAAGCCGTGGGCCTCTTCCAGCAGGTCGAGGAAATGGCGGGCTTCGGCGGGATCGCGGTGGCTGTAGAGCCTCAGGTAGTCCTGGTCGAACCAGTCCTGGTGCCAGGAGGATTCAAGAGGGGGGCTGGAAGGGCTTGGCATTCGCATCCTGCCGGGGGCTGTGCGCGGGGCCCAGCCGTTCGGGCAGGGTCTCCAGCAGTTCCTTGACCTCGTTGATCTTGAAGGGCTTGGCCAGCACGCGGTGAATGTGGTGCTCGCGGAGCTCCTGCTCGGAGATCTGCGTGCCCCATCCGGTGACCAGGATCAGCACCACGTTGCTGTTCTCCTGGGCGCTGTGCCGCCAGACGGAGCGGGCCACGTCCCAGCCGCTGATCTGCGGCATGCCGAGGTCCGTGAAGAGCACATCATAGCCAACGCGACGGTATTTCTCCACGCCTTCGCGTCCGCCGGTCGCCTCGTCGACCTCGTGCCCCATGGCGCGCAGGATCTCGACTAGCACGCCGCGCACGTCCTCCTCGTCGTCGACCACCAGGATGCGCCGCTTGTGGCGGCTGCGGATCGACTCCAGGTCATGGGCGACCCCGCCCGCCGGCAGACTGCCCTTGTCTTCCTGCCGGTGCAGCGGCAGACGGATCTCGAAGAGCGTGCCTTCGCCGGGATGGCTGTCGACCTTGATTGTGCCGCCGTGCTGCTTGATGATGCCATGGCTCACAGACAGCCCGAGGCCGTTGCCCTGCACGCCCTTGGTGGTGAAATAGGGCTCGAAGATGCGCGCCGCGACGATCGAGGTCATGCCGCTGCCGGTGTCCTTGACGCGCAGGACGGCCTCTTCGCCTTCCTGGCGGCCGCTGATGCGGATCGCGCCGCCGTTGGGCATGGCCTCGAGGGCGTTGTTCAGCAGGTTGTGCAGCACTTCGCGCAACTCGGTGTTGTTGCCCAGGACCCGCAGCTCGCTTTCCATGTTGCAGACCACGTCGTAGTTGATGCCGATCTTGCCGGCTTTCTGCTTCCACAGGGGGCGGGTCATTTCAATCACATCATCGACCACATCGCAGAGGTCGACGGCGTCCATGGGGCGCACGGTGGCGCCGCGCGTGAAGTCCTGGATCCGCTTGACCAGCACGGCGCCGTCGCTGGCGCTTTTCTGGATCATCGCCAGGCCCTTGGCCAGGGGCTCGGGCAGGTTCTCTTCGAGCCGCAGCAGCTCGAGCCGCGCCAGGATCGCGCCGAGGATGTTGTTGAAGTCGTGCGCCACGCCATTCGCCATCTGTCCCATGGCTTTCAGCTTTTCGCTGCGCAGGAGCTGCTCCTGGGTCTCGCGCAGGCGGCGATTGCTTTCGCTGAGCGCCCGGTTGGTGTTTTCCACCGCCAGGGTCTGGCTCTGCAGGGTCAGCTTCTGGTCCTTGAGGTTCCGGTTCAGCTCCTCCAGGCGCTGGTTTTTCTCGCTCAGTTCCTCGCTCTGGGTCTTCAGGGCCACGGCCTGTTTCTCCAGGCGTTCGCTCAGCTCCTGCATCTTGTTGTAGCGGCGCGTGTGCTGCAGAAGGTAGTAGAGGGGAAGGGCCATCAGGGCCACGCCGGCCCAGCCGGTGCGCTGGAAGAGGTAGTACAGGGTCACGCCCAGGAAGACGGCGAAGGTGTTGGCGCTCAGGTCGAAATAGTGGAAGCGGCTCAGCTGGCGGTGCAGGGGAAGGCCCTGTTCCAGGTAGATCGCCGTGCTGACCAGCAGCTGGTTGAGCAGGAAAAAGCCGAGACCCAGCACGATGAAGCCCGGCAGGTGCGCCATTTCCAGGGGCACGCCGGGCAGTACGGGATGGGTCCAGGAGTAGAGCAGGGCCGTGCCGGAGACGCTGAGGGCGATCTGGCCCACATTGAATCCGACGCGGTACCAGGGCTTCTTCAGCTGGAAGCCGTTGAGCCACAGGGCATTCAGGGCGGCGACCCAGGTGGCCGTCGCGCCGCCGAACTGCAGGATCAGGTAGAAATCGAGCACGGAATTCATCGTGCTCGCAACCTTGCTGCCTCGTGCGCGCACCGCGAAACGGTTGCCGACCAGCAGCACTCCCAGCCAGGGCAGCAGGAGCAGCAGATCCGAGGGATCCAGCTGCTGCTGCAGGGAGCGCGCGCAGAAGCCCAGCAGGAGCGTTCCCGCAAGGATCACCAGGAAGACATAGGTCTTCAGGGCGCTGTTCATGCCCTGGGGCATGGGGCTGTCAGTAGTCTGGACGGACATGTTCTGCTGTGGCGAGGTTCAGGCCGAAAGGGTCAGGAACCGTCCCTTCTTGACTGTCTGGGAACTCATTGGTTATTTAAAGTATCGTTTGTCACTTGCTGGCAAGCACAACAATCCACGGAGGACGTCCGCATGTTCATCGAACTGGTGCTGATGGTTAAGGATCTCCTCAATGAGGTTCACTGGCTCATTGGTGGCTGATCCGCGGGAAGCTCCCATGGAACAGAAGCGCTCCGACCCCGGTCGGGGCGTTTTGCTTTTTCTGTCCTCTAGAGTAGATCCTGCAGACTGCGCAGGATCCGGTCGCCCAGAGTATCCAGCATGTTCTCGTTGAAGTAGCTGCCGCGCTGGACTTTCTGCCGCAGCTGATCCAGATGTCCCTCCTCGCCGAGGCCCGGCTCTTCCGCGAGCCGATCGTACAACTCGCCCGCCAGGGCCAGATCAAAGACCATTCCCTGCTGCAGCAGATCCCGCTGCATTGCCTGCAGCACGGCATCCCTCTGGCCGGGGGACTCTTCCATGTGGCGGACCAACAGCCGGCAGACATGGACGAATTCGGGTGTAGTCGTATGCAAGACATCCTCCTGGAACACGGATGACAGGTGTATCGGCAGCCTCTCGGAAATTCTGAAGTCCCCAAGTGCCCAACTTCGGATTTTCCGGAGTGTTCTGCGCGGGGCGGGAACTCTTTGGCAGAAGGTGCCGTCCCAGCTTTGCCGCCTGCAAGGACGATGCCGCGACGGCAAGAAGATTCGGTTGGCGGTGCGGGCCGGATTCGCGACTTTTTGCCGGGCTTTCAAGGCGAAGCCCGGCACACAGGCAACCAGATGAATTCAGCATGCGGAGGGGCGATGTACGTCAGTCAGTTGCTCAAGCAGAAGGGCGGCGAAGTGTTCCGGATCTCTCCGGAGGCCACCGCCCGCCAGGCATTGGAAGAGATGGTGCGCGACCGGGTCGGCAGCCTGCTGGTGATGGAGGGCGGGAAAGTCGTCGGCATCATCACGGAGCGGGACATCATTCGCCAGGGCCTGACCGGCGGCAAGCTGCTGATCGACCAGCAGGTGAAGGACGTCATGTCCGGAGACGTGATGATCGCCACCCCGGAAGACAACCTGCAGTACGTGATGGGCGTGATGACCCGCAACCGCATTCGCCACATGCCGGTCTTCGACAAGGACCAGCTGGTGGGTGTGGTCTCGATCGGCGACCTGGTCTTCGCCCAGCTCGAGCAGAGCGAGCAGGAGAACCGCTACCTGAAGGACTACATCAGCGGCACCTGGTAGCACGGCCGGATCGATCCGGACCGCTCACGATTCCGGGACCTTCGGGCCGTTTCCGGAAAACCGATCCCGGTCGCGACCCCCTTCGATCCACGAGTAACCATTTGTAATCCACCTGGGCACATCCTCGCCATGGCCACCTCGATACGCGACTGGGAAGCCGAGCGCGCCTCCCTGCAGGAACACTTCATTGCCCACTCCAGCCTGAACGGCAAGCGCCTGCTCAGCCTGGAGCACAAGGTCTTCCGGGCCGGAGCACTGGACGAGCGCACCAAGGAGTTGCTGGGCCTGGCGGCGAGCCTGGTCCTGCGCTGCGAGGACTGCGTGCGCTACCACCTGCTCGAGTGTCACAAACGGGGCCTGAGCCTCGAAGAGCTGCAGGAGATCCTCGACATCTGCCTGATGATCGGCGGCTCGATCACCATTCCCGCCATTCGCCGCGCCCTGCGAGACTTCAACGAGCTGAAGGCCGAATGACCTTTGATCCCCCGCTGATCCCGGCCCGCCTGCTCAAGCGCTACAAGCGCTTCCTGGCCGATGTGCGCACGGAAGAAGGCGAGCTGCTGACGGTCCACGTGGCCAACAGCGGCTCGATGAAGACCTGCCTGGGCGAGGACTGGCCGGTGATGCTCAGCGACAGCCGGAATCCGAAGCGCAAATTGAGATACAGCCTGGAGATGCTTCACGACGGGCAGGGCTGGATCGGCGTCAATACCTCGCGCCCCAACGCGCTGGTCGAAGAGGCGATCCTGGCGGCCGCCGTGCCCGGCTTCGAGGGCTGGAGCGACTGGCGCCGCGAAGTGCGCTACGGCAAGGGCAGCCGCATCGACCTGCTGGGAAGGCAGGGAGAGCGCCTGTGCTACGTCGAGGTCAAGAACGTGACCCTGCTGCACGAGGGGCAGCCCTCCTTTCCCGACGCAGTCACCGAGCGCGGCCGCAAGCACCTGGAAGAGCTGTCGGACATGGTCCGAGAAGGACACCGCGCCGTGCTCTTTCTCTGCGTGCAACGCCAGGGCGGGGAGCGCTTCCTGCCGGCGCGCCACATCGACCCCGCCTGGTGCGAGGCGCTGCAGGTCGCGATGCAGGCCGGCGTCGAAGTGCTGGCCTGGCGCTTCCGTGTGACACCGGAAGGCATCACTCCGCAGGAAGAGCTGGCCCTGGATTTGTAGACGGGGGTTGCGGGCTTGCGCCCGCAGCCAGGTGGGGTGGGTGCGCTTCGCGTCCTGTGAATCCGGATAGAATACGGACGCATCCCCCCGCTGCTCAGCGGCACAGAACGATAACCCCGGGCTTCAGCCCGGGGACTACCGTGACACGCCGCGTCATCCCGCAAAACCCATTCAGTCGCCCCCGCGAAGGCGGGGGCCCATCTTCCCCGGTTGAGTCCGTAGATTTGTGCAAAAGCAGCTAAGCCCTTGAAAAAGGAAGGGCCATGGCCTTCTTTAGTGGTGCATAACCAAATCACTAAGGAGGAAAACCATGGCCCAGCAGCATGAAGCCAAT
>JAUIFJ010000015.1 GCA_030429345.1 bacterium
CGGCTACACACAGACAAAGAACCCCGGTTCCGGAAGAACCGGAACCGGGGTTTGCATTCAACATAGACTCGGAGCAAGGGACACTTGACTCCGGTCGTTCCATATCATTTCACCAGCAACACCTTGTGATGCATCTGCTGCTCACCGGCCTGGAGGCTGAGGAAGTAGCTGCCGCTGGCCAGGCCGCTGCCGTCGAGGGTCAGGCTGTGGGTGCCCTGCAGAAGCGGGGTGCCCTGGATCAGCTCGCGCACCAGGCGACCGCGCAGGTCATAGAGAGCCAGGTGGACCGTGGCGGGAGCAGCCAGCTGGAAATCGATCCGTGTCACAGGGTTGAAGGGATTCGGCGCGCTGCGCAGTGCCAGGCTCTGCGGCAGCAACAGCGCGTCGCCGCCGACGGAGGTACTGGTCTCGCCAAGACGCAGCAGATGGATGTTCTTGATCGGCTGGATGCAGCATTGCGTTCGCAGGCGGATCTGCTCGATCCAGCCCAGGTAGGCCCCGCTTGCGCCCGCGGCGGTCATTGCCGTCTCACGCAGGTCGCGCAGTTCGGTATTGGCATAGAAGGTGCCGTGCCAAAGGCGCGGAGGCTCGGCGGGATCCGCCGTGGCGAGCTCGTGTCCGCCGATGTAGAGGCGATCCCCCGTCCCGTCCGGATTCTTGCGAATAAAGGCCAACGCAGCCCGCGTGTCTTCTCCGGATCCCCAGAGCTGCAGGGCCGGTTCCGTCTCCCGGCCCTCGTCTGGACGCAGAACGGCCTCCGCCGTTTCCCAGCGCAGGCTGCCGTCGGCGAGCACGTGTCGCACGCCGACACGGCTGTCGAAGGCCATGTCCAGTTCGGAGCTGGCGATGATCAGGCCGCCCCAGGGGTCCGGCACCAGGACATGCCGGTCGAAGGAATTCCCGATGCCGCTGAACTCCTGGGTCCAGGCCGTGTTCCACTCCGCATCCAGGGCCAGCCCCTGCAGGGAATTGCGGCCATCGTCTTCCAGGTTCTGCCAGACACAGGCCAGATCGCCTCCGGCCAGGCGGGCGACCTGCAGTTGCCGCCGGCGCCCCTCGCTTTCGATGATCGTCCCTCCGGACAGGATCCCGCCGTTCGAGGCCGTGATGCGCTGGTAGTAGTACAGGCGGTTCGCCAGGTCCTGCACCGAGTAGAACAGGACCGCCTCGCCTCCCTGGATCAGCATGTGTTCCAGGCCTTCGGCGACCAGCGGCGAATCCGTGATACGCAGCCCTTCGCTTCCCCACAGGCGTTCCCCCGTGGCCGAGAAGGCCTGCAGGCCGAGATCGCCGTAGAGGCTTTCGCTCGCGCCCCAGTTGCCGTCCCAGCCCAGGAGGACGCCTCCATCCGGATGGGATGCCAGCCGCAGGTTGCGCTGGTAGTGTCCGCTCTGGCCGCTCTCGTCGAAAGTCTCACAGGCGGAGACCGGCTCGGGCCACAGCGGATTCCCCCAGGCGTCCAGGTGATGCAGCCAGGCGCGCTGGCTCAAGTAGTCGCCCAGCTCGGCAGCCACATAGAAGCTGCCGTCCTCCGCCTTGTGGATCACATAGGATTGAGTGCGTTCCTCGATGTCGGGAAAGAGCACGCGACCGGCAGCCTCGAGCTGCAGCTGGCCGTCACTGCTTTCGATGAACTGCAGCATCAGCTTGTCGGCGCCGGCCCAGGTCGTGGACTCGACCCATCCGGCCAGCACCCCGTTGCCGTTGTCCGCCAGCTGCAGTCCCCAGGCATCGCCGGCGGGGCCCCAGACGATCTCGGCCCCCTCTTCCGCCTTCATCCGGGCACCGTCGCTGTCCAGCACCTGGTAGCGCAGTCCCGGCGCTCCGCGCATTTCGTCGAACCAGAGGGCCTGCAGCCCCTCTCCGGCCGGAGACAGGATGACCTCGCTGGCCCGCGTCTGGCTCTCCTCGAGCTGCAGGGCCACCCCGTTCTCGGCCCAGGCGGTCTGCCAGTCGCTTTCCAGCGCCTGGACGTAGACATTGCTGCGCGGCTCGAAGCGCCGGTCCTGCCAGGCGATGTATACACGATCCTGCTCCTGCAGAATGCGAGGATCCTCCTGGATTCCGGGTACCAGCGCCAGTCCGCGGCCGCCTTCCTCGAAAAGCGTCTCTCCGGATTGCAGCACGCGCTGCATGTAGAGATCGGCCTCCTGGCTGCCTTCCTCGTTGCGGCTGTCCTCCCAGACGACCAGGCATTCGCCGGGCTGTGTCACAGCCAGGGCGGACGCGCTCTCGCGCACGCCCGGTTGTGCGGCGATGCGGCTTTGCGTGTCGGACAACTGGGACTGCAGCGCGGCATCAAGCCGTTGCATCCGCAGATCGCCGAAGAAATCCGTCGTCCGGTCCGTCCAGGCCAGCCAGGCTCCCGAGCCATCGGCTGCCAGGGCCGGCTCGAGCTGAAATCCAGATCCTCCTTGCACCAGCACGCCGTTCTCCGCTCCGGTGATCCCGCCCGCGGCGCTGACGTGCTGGGCGTACACATCGCCGTCCGGTCCGTTGCGCGTATCGATCCAGGCCAGCCAGACGCCGCCGTTGCCATCCGGCTCCAGGCGCAGGGAGGACTGGCTGCCGGGCGCCGTCGAAATGGCCAGGCCATCCTGGTAGATCTCGTCCATGCTGCCGTCGGGGCCCAGCCGGGCCAGGAAGAGATCCCAGTCCGAGTTGCGCAGGTCCGTCCAGGCGATCCAGCAACCGCCTTCTCCGTCGGGGACTCCCTTCAGGTCTCCGGCGAGGTAGTCGGAATCGATCAGCCCGCCCTGGTGCAGGAGGAGGTCCTGGTTCCAGAGCACGGAGCCCTGCTCCCCTTCGTCCATGATGCGGTTGATATAAAGACTGCCGCCGCCGCTGCCGTCGCGAAAGTCGAACCAGACAACGAAAGCGCCGCCGTTTCCGTCGGAAATGGCCAGGGGTTCCGCCTGCTGATCCAGTTCCCCGCTGATCTGCAGGGGAGCTCCGTTGCCCCATCGCAGAGCCTGCGCTTCCGGATGCAGTTTCTGGGCATAGACATCGAAGTTGCCGCCGCGGGCGTCGCCCCAGACGACGATCATACCCCCGTCCGATGTCGGCACGGCGCTGCGCAGCCAATTGACGTAGTATCCCGTGCGTACGGTGCGCAGGGCGCTGTCTGCGTCTCCGCCCCATTCGAAGGGCGGGTCCTCGGCCAGAAGGGGAGTCGCCAGCAGGGCCAGCGGTAGCAGGAATCGGGTGGCGAAAGGCATATCGGCTCTCCATGAATTTCGGCAAGCCTGAGAATCCCAGGCGGGGCGCAATGCAAGACTACCACTTTCTTGCGGAAAGGTGTCCCATGAAATGGTCACGAAATTCAAAATTCTCTGGGCCGAAGAACCCTTAGTACGATGAACTGGACGAATAGGGAAAGAAGGGGGAATCGCGGAAAGTGTCCAGGTGCAGGGAAGGAGTGTTAGCGACTTTTGTGGCGATGAAGCTGTGCACTGTGAGTAGGAGCGTGCAGCCGGGGGCCTGCCGAGGGCCTGCCGGGTACACTGCCTCGGGAAACCAGTCAGGTCGTCTTCCAACGCGCTTGAGTGGACGTTTAGGCCTTTTGACACTCGACCAGAAAGCCCGGAAAGCCGCGAACTGTCCAGATTCCGGGCTGAAGTGTTAGCGACTTTTATGGCAACAAAGCTGTGCACTGTGAGTAGGAGCGTGCAGAACCCAGAAGCAAAAGCCGGCCCCCTACACAAAACAGAGAGCCGGCTCAGTCCTGACAGCACCCGGGATCACTTGATCAACTGCACCTTCTGCGCGAGGGATGCCTTGCCGTCAAGAGTCGCCCGCAGCAGGTAGCTGCCGCTGGCAAGCCCACCGGCATCGAAGGCCAATTCATGGCTGCCGGCGGCCAGCTGCCGGTCTTCCAGCAGGGCCACTCGCGCGCCGATCAGATTGTACAGCTCCAGGCGCAGGTGACCAGCCTGTGGCATGTCCACGCGTACCCGGCTGCGCGAGTTGAAAGGATTGGGGTATGCCGGACTCAGCGCAAACCCTTCCGGACCCCCATCGTCTTCCGGGTCTCCTACAGAAGTCAAATCGATCTGGCCACTGAAAGTGCCGTGCCCGTGCGTGCCGACGGCGACATAGCCGTCCTCCCGGCGGACATCCATGGCCGTGACCCAGACCGTGCCGATGGTATTCTCCCCTTCCAGCTGCCATTCGACGCTTTCGCCGTCCAGGTCGGTCGTCGACCAGAGGCCGGTGCTGGTGCCCAACAGGTAGAGCGTCTCGTCCTCCCAGGGTACGATCGTCAACCAGTAGCACGAAGGCCCGGCACCGCTGCCGTCCGGGAACTCTTCCAGGTTGCCGCCGATGTCTGTCCAGTTGAAGCCGCCATCCACGCTGCGGAAGACGCTCGGCACCTCGTAGTTGGTGAAGACGACCACCACCTCGTCCGGGTTTTCCGGATGCGTTTCAATGCAGTGGATCCACCCGCCCGCCGGGAAGTCGGGAGAGGTCAGGTCCAGCGGCAGGGGATCATTGCCGAAGACATTGTCCACCTGCAGCACGCGGCTGACGACATTGTTCTGTCCGTCGCTGTAGTCGTATACGCCGTACCAGGCGCGGCCGGCCGGCTCCTCGGCCATGCAGACGGCCGTGACCCAGCCCTGCGGGAAGTCGGTGCTCTGCAGATACTCCCAGTCCTGCCCGGGATCCGTGTCGTACAGTCCTTCGTTGACCCACAGGCCGCTGGTGCCTCCAAGCAGCATGCGGCTGTTGTCCGTCGGATCGAGCACGTAGGGCGTGATCCAGCGCTGGAAATCCCCCTCCGGCGTGATCCAGCTACCGTCGACGAAATTGTTGTCCTCGTCGTGAACGATCTGGACAAAACTGCCGCCGTACTGCGTCGAGGCGTATACGGCGCTGTAGCCGGGATCGGCATAGCCCCCGATGGCGCAGGCCATGCCGTCTCCGCCCCGGATATTGACCCACGGGATTTCCGCGTCTGCGCCCGAAGCCATCCATGTGCCGTTGTCCTGCATGCCGCCGATGATCCGCGGATCGCCCGCGTGGGCCGGATCCACGCTGACCCAGTAGAACTGCGTCGTCGGGTAGCCTTCGGCCAGCTCCCAGGGAAAAGGCGTGTTGGCGTCGGGCTGGAAGAAGGCGTCCTCCGCGCGGCTCACGCCGCCGTCATGGCTGGAATAGATGATGGCCGGCCATTCGGGATCAAAGGTGATCGAATGCACGTCCGCGTGATGTTCGGGATAGGACACGTCCGCGCCTTCCGGTCCCGGCAGCAGGTTGTAGTAGTAGTTGTATCCGCCGATCCAGCTCGAGTTGAGATCCGTGGTAAAGCCGTCCAGGCTGCGGAATAGACTCGTGCCGCCAATGAAGACGGCCTCGGGATCCTCCGGCGACACGGCAATGCACATGTCGTAGCCGCCCTGTGATCCATAGTCGTAGCCGAAGGGCAGCTGCACCTGCTGCTGGAAATCGGGCATATTCACCGAGCGGTCTTCCCATGTCCCTTCGCCCGCGTCGTGGAACCACAGGCTGTGGTCGCCGCCTGAGCCCTGGTAGCCGGCATTGGGCGTCTCCCCCAGGAAGTAGAGCTGCTCCTCGTCGGAGGGAGCGTGTGCGCAGAGCACGCGGTTCCAGACGGCGGGCCAGCCCTCCGGAGTGATCTCTTCCCACTGGATGCCGTCCGCGCTGCGCCAGATGCCGGGATCCGCGGATGCGCTGGAGAGCATGGCGTACAACACGCCGGAAGGAGTGCAGTGCACGTGCGTCCAGGCCTGGTTCTGCGGACCGAACTCCCCGAGCACGGTCTGCCAGGTCTCCCCGCCGTCCTCGCTGAGCTGGATCGTCCCGTAGCAGGCGGCCAGCACGCGATCCAGCGCCAGGCTGGAGCTATGCACGACGACGGCAAAGACGACATCGAAGGGACTGCCGAAACTCGAGGGCGTGTCCGCCGTCGCCTCCAGCTGCTGCCAGCTGTGGCCTCCGTCGATGGATTTGAAGATCCCGTCGCCGAAATAGCCGGGCACGCGGCTGTTGATGCTGCGGCTGCCGCTGCCCGTATACTCTCCGGTGCCGTAGTACCAGGTCTGCTCGTATCCTTCCCGCGTGTCCTGCGTCAGGCAGGTCACGCCGGGCAGCTGGTTCATCGGCGTCAGCCTTTGCCAGGTTTCGGCCCCGTCCAGGCTCTCGTAGAGGGCGCCCGTGACACTGCCCGCCAGCAGGCGGTTGTGATCCAGCGCGTCGACCACCAGGGCCCGCGTGCGGCCGCCGATGTTCACCGGCCCGCGGAAGGACCATTCCTGCGTGTTCAGCTCGCGCTGCCGGTCCTTGCGCACCTGTTGCAGCTGCCCCAGGGCAAAGGCCTGCTCGCGGCTGCGGATCGCCCGGGGGATCTCCCCCGTCTTCGGATTCCGCAGGCGCAGCCGTTCGTACTCGGCGCGTTTCTTCGCGTTGCCCCGGCTCAGGGGCGTGGGATGGTCCATGTTGAAGGCGGCAATGCTCTCCGGCTTTTTCTCCGGAGGCGTCTGCAGCAGGGCCAGGCCAAGGGTGGCCAGGCAGCCGGCGGCCAGGATCCAGCGCAGGGTTGTCATCGGTCTCCTTTCATGGAACCGGAAGATGTGCGACACCGCCGGAGTTCAGTGCGGCCGTGTCGCGCCTAGAGGGCCAGGCCGGCGACCGCGCCGCTTTCGCGCAGGTCGTGGCCGCTCGGCTGCTGGAAGAGACGCAGGCCGAAGGCCGGCAGGGTCGCCAACAGGTGATCGAAAATGTCGGACTGGATGCCTTCGTAGTACACCCATCGCTGCTCGGTGCTGAAAAAGTAGATCTGCAGCGGCAGGCCGGTCGGGCCGGGTTCCAGTTGTCGCACAAGGAAGGTGTGATCCGGGTGCACCGGCTGGGTTGCCTTCAGGTAGGCTTCCACGTAGGCGCGGAAGGTCCCGATGTTGGTCATCGCCCGGCCGTTGATCAGGTCCTGCGGATCCCCCTGCCGTGTCGCATGATCATTGCGCGTATCCCGCCGCCGCTCGCGGACCAGGTCGGCGATCAGCTCGACCTCCTGCAGGCGATCCAGCTCCTCCTTCGTCAGGAAGTGGATGCTGCGCAGGTCGATGTGCAGCTTGCGCATCACGCGGCGTCCGCCAGACTCTTCCATTCCGCGGTAATTGCGGAAGGAATGGGTCACAAGGGCGTAGGCCGGAATCGTCGATACGGTCTTGTCCCAGTTCTGGACCTTGACCGTGTGCAGGGTCATGTCGACCACGGTGCCGTCGGCGTTGAAGGCGGGCATCTCGATCCAGTCGCCGATGCGCACCATGTTGTTGAAACTGAGCTGGATCGAGGCGACCAGTCCCAGGATCGAGTCCTTGAAGACCAGCAGCAGCACGGCGGTCATGGCGCCCAGCCCGCTGAGCAGGGTCAGGGGGGATTTCCCGAGCAGCGTGGCAAGCACGACGGCGCCCAGGTAGATCGCGACCAGGATCTTGACCACCTGGATGTAGCCCTTGATCGGCTTGTTGCGTGAGACCGGGTAGGTGTTGTAGATGTCGACGACCGTGTTGAGCAGGCCGTAGAACACGGAGAGCGCGACGAAGAGGATCCAGACCAGCGCTCCCTGGCGCATGGCCTGCTCGAAGGCCTCGAAGAGGGGGGCCGCGTAGGACAGGACCAGGGCCGGAGCCACATAGGCCAGCCGGTTGAGCACCTTGTTCTTGAGCAGGAAGTCGTCCCAGTTGGTGCGACTCCGGAGGATCAGCTTGCGCGCGGCGCGCAGCACGACGCCCGTCACCAGCCGGAAGACCAGCCAGGCCGCGAGAATGGCCAGCAAGAGCAGCAGGAGCTTGCTCCACAAGCGGGCGGCCTCGCCGTCCAGTCCGAATCCGGCGAAGAGGCTTGCAAGGGTATCTACCATGCCACGCAAGATGTGGAATCGGCGGACGCGTCTCAAGCGGTGAAACTGATAAGGATCAAGTCCGGATTGCCGCCGTTGGCCAACCTTGGGGGCCCGGTATCGCCCGTAACAGGACGGGCCCCGAAGGATTGGAGTCTGCCATGCCCTCCCCCTACGCGCCGATTCACCCGGTCCAGGAGATCACCAACAAGCCCAACCGGGATCTGCAGCGCGCAGACCTGCTCAAGGTGATCGAAGCGCGCGGCATCCGTCGCATCACCTTCCATTATACCGGGCTTGACGGCAAGCTGAAGGAACTGAAGTTTCCCGTGCTCAGCCGGCAGCAGGCGGACCGGGTGCTGGCGCGCGGCGAACGCGTCGACGGCAGTTCGCTGTTCAGCGGCATGGTCGGCGCGGGCCAGAGCGACCTCTATGTGATCCCGCAGTACCGCAGCGCCTTCATCAATCCGCTGGACGAGGAAAGCCTGAACCTGGTCTGCCGCTTTGTGACACCGGGCGGGGAGCTGGCGCCCTTCGCGCCGGACAACATCCTGCGCCGGGCCCTCTCGCTGCTCGAGAACGAGGAGGGGCTGCGTCTCACGGGACTTGGCGAACTGGAGTTCTTCCTGCTCGGCCACCCCGAGCACGCGCTCTACCCGGCGCCCAAGCAGCGAGCCTATCACGCGACGGGTCCCTTCGTCAAGCACGGGGAGGTGCTGGACGAGATGATCGACGCCATCAACCGTGCGACAAGCTCCGTGAAGTACGGCCACGCGGAGGTGGGCTTCATCGAGACCCTGCGCAGCGAAAGCGTCGAGATCGACGGCTGCCAGGCCGAGCAGATGGAGATCGAACTGCTGCCGCAGCCGCTGGACGACCTGGCGGACAACCTGGTGATCGCCCGCTGGCTGATCCGGCGCATCGCCTACGAACACGGGCTGGTGGCCACCTTCGCGCCCAAGCTGCAGGAATCGGCGGCGGGCAACGGCATGCATGTGCACCTGGAACTGCTGCGCGGGAACAAGGGCGTAATGCGCGACGCGGGAGGCGGGCTGAGCACGGAAGCGCGCAAGCTGATCGCCGGCCTGTGCGCCAACGCCGCAGGATTGACGGCCTTCGGCAACACGGTGAGCAGCAGCTACCTGCGGCTGGTGCCGGATCACGAAGCGCCGACGCGCGTCTGCTGGAGCGACATGAACCGCAGCTCGATGATCCGCGTGCCCCTGGGCTGGCCGGAGGGAATGGAACACGCCCGCATGATCAATGGATCACAGGAATCGGAAAGCGACCTGCCCGCCAGCCAGACCGTCGAACTGCGTACTCCGGACGGCAGCGCGCAGCTGCCCCTGCTGCTCGCCGGCATGGCCATGGCCGTTCGTTCGGGCTTCCGCGACCCGGGCTCGCTGCAGCTGGCCCAGGATCTCTATGTCACCGGGGACATCCATGCGGACAGGGAGCTGCTGAAGCGCCTTCCGCGCCTGCCGGAGAATTGCGCCGCCAGCGCCGCGGAACTCGAGCGCCAGCGCGCCGTCTACGAAGACGAGGGCATCTTCCCTCCGGCCGTGATCGAGTGGTGCCTGGAAAGCCTGCGCAGCCAGAACGACGACGGCCTGCACCCCTGGCTGGCCGGGCTGGACAGCGACGAGCGCCTCGAGGAGGTCCGCCGCCTGCTGCACAAGGACCTGCACCGGAACTAGGGCGGGAAACCCGCTAGCAGGGGTGGATCACGCGCTCCGCGGTGGCCATCAGGGCGACGGTGTCACTCATCTTGCCCACTTCGCCGATCTTCAGGTTCTCCCGGACCCCGAAGTGGTCCAGGCAGGTGCCGCAGCTGGCGATGCGAGCTCCGCCCGCCTCGAGCGCCTGCAGGGCCTCGAGCGCCGGCCCCTCTTCCGTGGTCAGGCGGACCGCGCCGTTTGCGCAGCCGATGAGATCCACCTTGTGTTCCGAAGCCGCCAGTTCCTTCAGGTAGGCCACCAGCAGCTTGCGGCCGAGGGCCTCGTCGCCGCGGCCCATGGTGTCGGCGTTGAGATAGAGTAGAGTCATGCGTGATTCTCCTGTCGTAGGAAACGTAGGGGTCGATCGCGATCGACCCTTACGAAAGGGCGCCATGCATCGCATCCGTGTGTTCGTTTCGTTCCATGGATCCCCCGATCATCGTCCATCGAAAGGGCCATGTCTCTCGTAGGGGTCGATCGCGATCAACCCTTACGGAACGGCGCCATGCACCGCATCCGTGTGTTCGTTTCGTTCCATGGATCCCCCGATCATCGTCCATCGAAAGGGCCATGTCTCTCACGAGGATCGATCGCGATCGCCCCTTACGGAAGGGCGCCATGCACCGCATCCGTGTGTTCGTTTCGTTCCATGGATCCCCCGATCATCGTCCATCGGGCGAGCCATGTCTCTCACGAGGATCGATCACGATCGACCCCTGCGCCCGCGCTTCTTCACCGCCGCCAGTCGTTCGAGCACCTCTTGTTTCCGGATCGCATTGAAGGATGGCCACCCGGAAATCTCCTCCTTGGTCCTTAGACAGCCCAGACAAACGCCAAGCCCGCGATCAAACTCGCAGACTCCGATGCAGGGGGATTCGGGGTGGGATTCCGGGTTCATGGGTCTCCTGACTAAAGCTGGTCTAAAGCGCACCGGTTCTGCGTTTTTGCCGAATCGACTGTTGCACTCCCTGTTCGATTTCGCAAGGATAGGGTGGGAAAAACCTGGAGATGGCTCAATGGCCGTACGCCTGATGATCCTTTGCCTGTGCCTGCTTTGCAGCTTGGCGGCTCACGCCGGCGAGCTGAGCGGTCAGCTTGCGGACCAGGACAGCCGGATCGCGGTCGCTGACGCCCAGCTGATCTGCCTCTGCACCGAAACCGGCCAGCGCTGGATGACCCGCAGCCATGAGGACGGCAGCTACGCCTTCAAGGATCTTCCCCCCGGCACCTACTGGATCGCCGTCGCGCATCCTTCCTACCATGGCGCGCGCCAGGAAAACCTGGTGCTGACCCGCAGCAATCTGCTGGAACAGGACTTCGACATGGTGGCCCTGGCGGACCCGGAAGCCAACCGACAGGAAGTCCACCAGGCCGGCGAACTCAAGCGCAGTGATCAAGGCGGCGGCAACCGCAGCGGCAAATCCGGCGGCACACGGGAAAACGTGCGCAAGCTGAAGAACACGGTCATGATGAAGCTGACCGAAATGTTCCTGCGCGCCGTCGGCGAATCCTCCGACGAGCCGGAGTAGCCTACCTCTTCAGCGCCATTCCCAGGCCGTCCGCGATCGGCAGCAGGGCCGGCTCGACCCGTTCGTCGCCGTGGATCTTTTCCGCCAGGGCGCGCAGGGCCAGCGTGCTGGGGTCCTCCTTCAAGGGATCGGCCACATCCCCGCCCCAGAACATGTTGTCCACAAGGATCACGCCGCCGGGCCGCAGCAGGCGCAAACCGATTTCGTAGTACAGGTCATAGCCCGTCTTGTCGGCATCCAGGAAGAGCAGGTCGAGCCAGCCCCGCCCCTGCTCCTTCTCGAGTTCCAGCAGGCTCTGCTCCGCCGGTCCGAGGCGCAGCGTCACACGGTCGGCGAGCCCGGCCTTCTCCCAGTAGCGGCGCGCGACGGCCGTATACTCCTCGCTGATGTCGCAGCAGACCAGGCGTCCGTCCGCCGGCAGGGCCCCGCCGATGCAGAGGCTGCTGTAGCCGGTGAAGGTCCCGACCTCGACGGCCTGTCTCACGCCCATTGCGCGGACCAGCAGGCCCAGGAAGGCCCCCTGCTCCGGGGCGATCTGCATGTTCGCGTTGGGAAGGGCCGCGGTCTCCTCCCGCAGGGCGCGCAGGACGTCCGTATCACGGAAGGCGCGCGGCCGGTACCAGGACATGAAGGCCTCGCTGAGGCCGAAAGTGCTCTTCGACATGTATTCGTTCCTTGATGTTCTGGCAAGAGTCGATCGCGATCGACCCCTACCCGGGTTTGACCAGGCACACCCCGTCCGTGGCAAAGGTGCTCATCCGCTGCAACAGCCCGCCGGCTCCCTCCAGGCCGTGGCGCTCGCTGATCAGCTCCTGCGGACGCAGCCGTCCGGCGGCCACCTGCTCCAGCAGGCGCGAATAGCTGGCCCGCGGACACCCCAGGCTGCCCAGGAGCGCCAGTTCCATTTTCGTGATCCGGTCGATGGGCAGGGACAACACTCCGCGTTCCTGCGCCCCCGTGATCCCCAGCTGCAGGTGGCGGCCTCCGCGACGCAGGCTTTCGAGAGCCGGCAGGCAGGTCAGGCCCAGGCCCAGCGCGTCCACGGTGCCGTCCACGCCGCCGCCCGTGCGCTCGACCAGATCGGCCGGCGTGTCCGCTCCTCCGGGCAGCGCCGCTACCGCGCCCAGGGCCAGCGCCTGCTCCCGGGCCTTCGCCGACGGGTCCACGGCGATCACGCGCAGGTCGAGCAGCCGGGCGATCATGATCACGCTCAGTCCCAGCCCTCCGCAGCCGAAGACCGCCAGCGTCGAGCCGGGGGAAAGCGCCAGGCGATCCGCCAGGCCGTGCCAGGCCGTCATGAAGCGGCAGCCCAGTGCGGCGGCGGCCTCCAGGCCGATCTGCTCCGGAAGCGGCACCAGGTTGTGATCCGCCTGGGGAACGGCCACGTACTCGGCGAAGCCGCCGTCGAAGCTCATGCCGAAGGACTTGTACTCCAGACACAGGTTGGCCTGTCCGGCCGCGCACCACCGGCAGCTGCCGCACCCGCTGTGGAAGGGCACGATGACGCGCTGCCCGACCCGGAAGCGCTTGACCTCGCGTCCCGTCTCGACCACCTCGCCGCTGATCTCGTGCCCCGGCACACGCGGAAACTCCGCCGGCAGGCGCCAGGCCCAGTCGCCGATCCAGAAATGCCAGTCGCTGCGGCAGACCCCGCATGCGCAGACCTTGACGACCACTCCTTCCGGGGCCGGCTCGGGAGTCGGACGCTGTCCGACCTGCAGGTCCTCGCCATAGGCGCTCATCCAGGCCGCTTTCATTTCGCTTCCTCTCCCGGAATGGGGTACACGGTGCCCGCGCGGATTCCCTTGAGCAGATGCCGTGTCACACGCTCGAGACGGTGGGGCTCGCGTATACTCACGTCAAGGGACTGCCACTGGAACCCGGTGACAGCCCTGGCCAGGTCCTGACACTCGCCGACCAGGCAATAGAGCATGCCGCTGGAGTGGGAGCGGATCACGTGACTCAGTCCCTTCCACCGGGGGGTCTGGCCGATCCTGCCGGCAAGCTCCTCGCCCGCGGAGACGAGCGAGGCGCCATCCGGAAGACGGCCTTTCGGCAGTTCGCGGGGATTGCAGCTGGAGAGCAGGATTTTCCCCCTGCAGAGCAGGGCGATGCAGACCTGGATCGGTAGGTGGGAAGGGGGGACGTTGTTCATGGCCGCGGATTCGGTTTCCCTGCTCTTGTTCATCTCTTCTTCCGGGGGAGTCAGCAGTAGGATGCTCCAAGAGCCTCCCGAATCCTTGCGCAGCTTCGCCCTGGCGCTCAGTCGCTGCCGGAACCGGGAATCTGCTCCAGCCGGTCTCCTTTCAGCGTCCGCAGAAGAAAGCGTGTCACGTTCTCCAGCGGCATGTCCCCTGAAAAAACCTCCCGGAGCGGCACCCAGCGACAGCCGACAGGCGGATCCGCACCCGGGGCCGTTTCGCCGACCATGTTGCAGAGCATACCACTCTTCTCGGAGTGGGTCCGATGGCTCAAGCCCTTCCACTGAACGCGCAAGCCAAGGCCGGCCACGTGTGCATCGGCGTCGGCGATCAGCTGTTGGTCATTCGCAAGAACCAGGCGCTCGATCTGATGCGGAGGATCCGCGCTGAGTAATAGCCTGTCATTACTCAATATGGCCAGCCCAACAAAAATAGGCAAACCGGACTGCTGTGTGTTCTTCATGCGTCCCGCTCCAGTAGTGTGCACACGTTCATCGGTTGGCCAAGGTGCGACAGGATACGGGTGATGCGCAAGCAGAGCTATGAATAAATTGAACGGATTACAGTGATACTATCCCCTGACGAACACAAAGTTCGCCCCCCACAGCACTACTGTTCGCAGGAAGGCTGCAGGGAAGGCTCAGGATTCGTATAGATAACCGTGGCGGGGCCGGTGTCGGATCACATCCGCCAGCGACCAGCCGTGAACCAGCCAGCCGATGAGCAGGACCCACAGGGCCAGGGCCAGGCCAAAATGAAGGAGCGCGTCCAGCGGACGGCCCTGGAGCAGCTGTCCACTGCCCGGCAGCAGCAGGCTGGCACAGGCAAGAAGGGATGTCGGTCGGCGTGTTGGACGGGACATGAGGCCTCGGGGTCCTGCAGGTGTACGGGAAATCTGGATTGCGCTCTGCACGGAAAGGTAACACAGATTCACGTATCACGCAAGCCACTCCCCTGCGGTCTAATGGATGACAGACTCGAAGCGGACTCCTTGCGGAAGTCCCCTTGCCCACTCCAGCAGCGAGGCGCGGGCCTCCTCCCGCCGCTCCTCTTCCAGCAGGTAAAAGCCGACTGATGAACGGTCCGAGCTGACCCTCCTTGACCCCAGCCGCAATCGCCCCAGCAGGCTCCAGCCATCGGGCAGGGTCGGGAACCAGTCCTCGTAGAGCATCACGAGCGGCACGCCGCGCTCCCGGCACAGGCGATCCGCCCAGGCGGGATCGGAACCGCGCAGCCGCTCCTGCAGCGCCTCCGGCGAGGACAGGCCCCAGAGATCGAGCACCGTGTTCGGATTGCGGAAGCTGACCCGCCCCAGGTCGTTGACCGCAACGGGATGCGGCCAGTGCTCGCGGCTGAAGCGGGCCATCTGGGCCTGCTGCTCCTGGATGTTGCGTACTCCCCAGGGCGTCTCCAGGCTGGTCCTCAGGTAAGGCAGCGCGGCAAAGGCGAGCACTAGCGTCAGGAGAGCAGGCCGCATCCCGGGGAACTGCCCTGCCGGCCGCTCCCTGAGCCAGGAAGCGAAGACCGCCAGGACGACCAGCAGGGCCGGGAGCCAGACCTGGATCTCGTAGCGGTTGAGCCAGCCCGTGCGGCCCGCCAGCAGATGCAGCCCCAGCGCCGCGGCGCAGAAAAGCGCCAGGGGCTTGAGCGTGTCCTCCCCGCCTCGCCGCAGGCCAAGGTATACGCAGACCGCCGTCAGCGCGCCCAGCACGCGGCCCTGGGGAAGCTGGAGCGTATGCAGGGCGTTGGCCAGCAGGCTGGCGGCGGTTGCCGACAGTCCTTCCGCCGCAGCCGGCCCGGACTTGGCGAGCACGGAGGTTGGCAGCAGGGGCAGTCCCAGGTGATGCAGCCAGAGGGAATAGGCCAGCAGGGGAAGAAAGACGAGCGGAAGCAGCAACAGCCAGGAGCGGCCGCGCCGGAAGGCGATCAGCAGGATGGCCGGCAGGACAAGCGCCAACAGTTCATAGCGCACAAGGGGAGCGAGCACAAGCAGCGGCGCGAGCCGGCGCGCGCTTTTTCCACCCGCCAGGTCCCTCAGGCCGAGCAGGATCCAGAGGGCCAGCAATACCTGCAGGCTGTGTTCCATTCCGGTGTAGACCAGCCCGACCAGGTTGGCGAAGGCCAGCGCCAGCAGGGCCGAATAGGGCAGAGGGCCATAAGGCCGCAGAAAGGCGAGCACCGCCTTCAGGCTGAGCAGGCAGAAGCACAGATTGAGCAGCAGGGGCCACCAGGGCAGAAAGGCCGTGCCCGCGAAAGGCACCAGCAGCCAGGGCCAGAGAATGCTGGAGCTGGGAACGGAGATCTGCCCCGGCTCCATGCCCCAGTGGCCGGCGGCCAGGTTCTCGGCGAAATGCAGGTGGATCCAGGCATCGTCCAAGGAATAGGGCGCGTCGCCGCCGCCGAAACGGAGCGAGAGCCCGCCGACGACAAGCAGCCAGAGCAGGCCCGCCGCATACAGGCTCGCGCTAGCCTTCACGCGGATCACGGGGATGCGCGTTCTCGCCGCTGGGGGCGTGCTGCAGGATCAGGTAGTCCTGGACAGGCACGCCGCCGATCAGGTGTTCCTGCAGGATCCGCTCGAGCACTTCCGGAGTGCAGCTGTGGTACCAGCAGCCTTCCGGATAGACCACGGCGATCGGCCCCTGGCGGCAGATGCGCAGGCAGTGGCTCTTGCTCCGGGCCACGCCGCCGGCCCTGTCCAGGCCCAGCTCGTTCAGCCGCTTCTTGAGAAAGGCGAAGCTTTCGCGGGACTGTTCCGCATTGCAGCACTTGGGCAGCGCCTGGTCGGCGCAAAGGATGATGTGACGCCGCAGGCGATCCAGGCCCAGTTCGCGGGCAACCTCCTGCAAAGTCTTTCCCGGGGCTTGATCAGGCAAGGCGCGTCCTCCTTTCGGCACATCCGGAGGGGCAACTTGAATTTCCGGAGTCGATCCATACATTAAGATTTTTTCGGCCGGAGCCTGCCAGGGGGAAACCTCTTTCGCCTCGCGACCGTCTATTTCACTTCCTCCATATAGTATCAACTGCCGACGGTCCTGCCGCGCGGCTCAAGCTAAAGGATCTTTCATGACCACCAAGAATGCCGCCCCGGCGACTCCGGCGCGAAGTGAAGTCAAACCCGAGAACTGCTGGGACCTGACAAAGGTCTATGCGAATGATGCCGCCTGGGAAGCGGATCTGAAGAAGCTGTCCGAAATGAAGGGCAAGATCGCCGCCTTCAAGGGCACCCTCGCCGCATCCGCCGAAAAGCTGCTGGCCTGCCTGGAGTTCGACCGCGAACTCGATCTGCTCATCGAGACCCTCTACGTCTATTCGCACCTGAAGGTGGCCGAGGACGGCAGCAACAGCGACAACCAGGCCCGCCAGGCCCGGCTGATCCAGCAGGCCAGCGAATGCAGCGCGCTTTTCGCCTGGTTCGCGCCGGAGCTGCAGGCCATTGACGACAAGACCATGAAGTCCTTCCTGGACAGCGGCGTGCTGGACGATTTCCGCATCAGCCTCGAGCAGATCCTGCGCTACAAGCCGCATGTGCTCAGCGAAAAAGAGGAACGCCTGCTCGCCATGCAGCAGGAGTTCGCCCAGACCTCCTACCAGGGCTTCTCCGCCCTGACCGACATGGACCTGGAATTCGGCGAACTGGAAAGCTCCGAGGGCACGCGCCCTCTGACCCAGTCGACCTATTCCATGTTCATGCAGGACGAGAACCGCGAGGTGCGCGAGAAGGCCTACCTGCAGTACAACAAGGTCTGGGAACAGCACAAGAACACGCTGGCCGCGCTCTACAACGGCAGCGTGCAGCGGGACATCTACCTGGCCCGTGTGCGCAACCATCCCAGCGCCCGCGAAATGAGCCTCTTCAGCGACAATGTCCCTGTCAGCGTGTACGACAACCTGGTGGACACGGTCCGCGCCAACCTGCCCGTGTTGCACCGCTACTACAACCTGCGCGCCCGCATGCTGGGACTGGAGAAGCTGCAGACCTGGGACATGCGTGTTCCGCTGATCAAGGACATCAAGGTCAAGCACAGCTACGAGCAGGCTGTCGACGTGATCATCGACTCGCTCAAGCCCCTGGGCGACGAGTACTGCGGCGTGCTGCAGAAGGGCCTGACCGGCGGCTGGGTCGATCGCTACGAGAACAAGGGCAAGAGCAGCGGCGCCTTCAGCTCCGGCGGCTACCGCACGGCGCCCTACATCCTGATGAACTACAAGGACGAGGTCATCGACGACGTCTTCACGCTGACTCACGAAGGCGGCCACTCGATGCATTCGTGGTACAGCAAGAAGAACAATCCCTACCAGCACTACGGCTACACGATCTTCGTCGCCGAGGTCGCCAGCACCTTCAACGAGCAGCTGCTGGCCCGCAAGCTGCTGGCCGACTCGACGGACGACCTCTTCAAGGCCTACCTGCTCAACAAGCAGATCGACGACACCATCGGCACCATCTTCCGCCAGACCATGTTCGCCGAGTTCGAACGCGACACGCACGCCATGGTCGAGGCCGGCCAGCCGCTGACCGTCGACAGCCTGCGCAAGGTCTACCAGGACCTGAGCGAGGCCTACTACGGACCGGACACGGAACTGACCGACTACAACAGCATGGTCGGCATGATGATCCCCCACTTCTATCATGCCTTCTATGTCTACAAATACGCCACGGGCCTCAGCGCGGCCATTTCCCTGAGCGAGCGCGTGATGGAGGGCGGCGAGCAGGAGTTGCAGGACTACCTGGGCTTCCTCAAGTCCGGCGGCAGCAAGTATCCGCTCGAGCAGCTGAAGGATGCCGGCGTGGACATGACCCGTCCCGAGCCGGTCCAGAAGGCCATGGACCGCTTCGCCGGCCTGGTCAACCAGCTGGAAGAGGTCTACAAGCGCATGGGCAACTAGCTCCCTGCATGCAGAACGATTCAGGGCGGCGCCTGCCGAGCAGGCGCCGCCCTTTCCATTTCCTCCAGGTCCCGCATTTCCACATTGTTGTGACAGTCCCGGCAGACATTCTGATGAAGTTGTAAAGTTGCTTCAAGAGGACTTTCAAGGGAGCGGATACACCGCATGAGCACACACACTCACCCCCGCTGGCTGGGCATCCTGCTCTGGGTCGGCGCCTTCCTGATCATGACCAGCGCCGTCATCTACCAGCGGACGACCGGTCCCACCTATCCCGCCAAGGGCACCATCACGGTGCAGGGCGAGGAGCTGCGCTACGAGCTGATCCGCAGCCAGAACTCGGACATCGACGCGGAAGTGGTGCTCCCCGACGGGGACGGGCTGAGGGCAACCCTGTACTACAAGCGCTACAACACGGACGACGAGTTCAGGGCCGTGCCCTTCACGCCCCACGCGGAGTACCGCTCCAGCGGCCCCCTGCCCAAGCTGCTCTTCGTGCTGCTGCTCTTCGGAGCCTTCTGGGCGGGTCTCTTCTTCCTGCGCAGGCAGCTGGAGCGGCGCATTCCGCAGGGGCCGACCCACGAAGCGGTCGTCTGGCTGGCCATGTCCGCCATCAGCGTGCTCTGCCTGGTGGGTGGCGCGGGGCTGTACTCCGCATCCGTGGACGCATTCTGGACCCAGGTTCCCACGGGCGAGTATCACCTGGGCGCCGACCTGCCGAAGCAGCCGGCGGCGGGCAAGCTGGAGTACTACCTGGACCTGCAGGGCGCGGCCGAGAGCCGTGTGCCGGCCGCCGGCGAGGAGAATGTCGTGATCCGCTTCAAGGATCCGGTGCCGGATCACATTCTCTTCCCGCATGTCTTCCTGATGTTCTTCGGCGTGCTCTTCGGCATGCGCACGGGGCTGGCGGCGCTCTTCGCGCCCTCCAGCATGCGGGCCACCGCCTGGCGGACCCTGGCGATCCTCAGCGCCGGCGGCATGTTCTTCGGCCCCATCGTGCAGAAGTATGCCTTCGGCGCCTTCTGGACCGGCTTCCCCTACGGCAAGGACCTGACCGACAACAAGATGCTCATCATGTGGCTGGCCTGGCTCTTCGCCGTCGCGCTGATCGGCTTCCGCGCGAAGAAGAAGGAACTGGTGAGCCGGCTGGTGGTCCTGGTAGCCATGCTGGCCATGACCGGAGCCTACCTGATTCCGCACAGCATGCGCGGCAGCGAACTGGACTACAGCAAGCTGGAAGAAGGCGTCGCGCCCCACGAAGCCATCGGCACCAGCGAAGACTAGGATCTGTCCGATGAACGGTGCCTGGATCCATCTGGCCGTCGTACACCTGGTACCCTGGTGCTGCCTGCTGGCCGGCGTACTCGCCCTGGTCGAATTGCGGCTTCCCTCCGAAGGCCTGTTCAAGGTGGCCGCGTTGTGCGGTGTGCTCGCCGCGCTGCTGGCCGCCGCCAGCTATTTCAGCGGCCCGGAAGCGGATGGCGTGCTGCGCGCCCTGGCCATCGAGGATCCGGAAGCCCGCGGACTGGTGGAAGCCCATGCCCTGTGGGGCCGCGTGCTCTTCATCCTGACGGGTCTGGTGGGCGCTCTCTCCCTGCTGAGCCTGCTGCAGTACGCCCAGGAGGAGATCCCGCCCCGCTGGCAGCGTGTCACACTGGCCGCCTCTTCCCTGGTCCTCCTGCCACTGCTCGCCTGGACCAGCCACCTGGGCGGCCTGATCCGTCACACGGAGATCCGCGGCTTCTTCTAGGCCCTGACGGCTTTGTGCGACAAGTGCCGGACCAGAGCGCTGTCGCGGAGCCGCAAAAGAAAGCGGGCCGGGCACCGCTATCTCCGGGTGCCGACCCGCTCCTTCTTCTTACCGCTGGGGTTCCCTTTCCCACAGTGAGGATCATTCTTCAAGCAACCGGGCAAGGCGCTTTGTTGTTCTCCGTTGACCGAAGACTATGCAGAGGGCGTGCCACTTTGCGTGCTGGAACGCAAGCTCCACGATTTCAAGCCCTTGCACGGGCAGGTGCCCTGCCGGGAGAAAGAAAGCGGGGGATCTGCACCAACGGATTCGGTGCAGATCCCCCGCTTGTGTGCGCTCTTTGGCTCTATTCGGGCAGCAGCTCCTCGATGCGCGCGATCAGGGTCTCGTCCTGTGGCTGCATGGTCGGCTCGAAGCGATCGACCACCTTGCCTTCGCCATCCACCAGGAACTTGTTGAAGTTCCACTGGATCTCGCCCTGCTTGCCTTCGGGAGCCTCGGCCTTCAGCCAGCGAAAGAGCGGATGCGCATCCTCGCCGAGCACGCGCACCTTGGCGTACATGGGGAAATCCACGCCGTAGTTCGCGCTGCAAAAGCTCCGGATCTGCTCGCTGGATCCCGGTTCCTGGGCACCGAACTCGTTGCAGGGAAAGCCCATCACGCGCAGGCCGCGGTCGGCATAGCTCTCGTGCAGCTCCTGCAGGCCCTTGTACTGCGGAGTCAAACCGCATTCGGAGGCCGTGTTGACGATCAGCAGCAGCTTGCCCTTGTGATCGCCCAGGCTCTCGACGGACCCGTCGATGCGTTCCAGTTGCATGTCCATGGCTTCCTTCCCTTCCTTCCGCTGCTCCGCGTTCAGCAGGCCCACCGACAGGAGCAGCATCCAGCCGGCCCGGGCAATTCGTTGGATTACAGTACTCATGCTTCGAAATCCATTCCACGCAGTTTGAGTTCACTGGCCCTCAGCAGGGCCGTCTGCACCAGGTCCCGCGCCAGGTGGCGATCCTTCCTGCGTAGACGCAGGCGCAGGGGATTGCGCGCGTCGGCGTGTACTTCGCGCAGCAGGGACAGCCTGTCCACCGAAAGCAGCAGGCGGCAGCGCGGAAAGGTCTTCAACTGCAGGTCCGCAAGCTGCTCCAGCGGCAGATGCAGCACCTTCACCGGCGCCTTGATGAAATGGAACACGATGGCCCGCAGCTGGGTTTCCAGGACCAGGGAAGACGGTGTAAGACGCAGGATGCCGTGGCAGCGGCCCAGACCCGCCGTGTGACTGCGCAGACGCACCGGGAGTTCCATTGCGTCCATTGCTCAGTGGGTCTCGATGCGGCCCGGAGCCAGTACGACCGGCGGCCGTCCGCTGCGGACCCAGCCGGCCTGGTCTTCGCGCTTGACCTTGAACCAAAGCTCCGGTCCCCTCATGCCGCCGACCGCCAGGCTGTCCTCGATCAGCCAGCGCGTCCCGGCTTCGGCGCGTGTGACGAGCAGACCGCTCCCCGGAGCATCCAGCACCGGAATCTGCAGGGTGTCCGGCGCGATCCAGAGGTGGCCGCCCGGCAGGCTGCCCGCGACGCCCGGCGCGCTTTCCTGCTTGCCGCAGCCCAGGCACAGGACGCCGACCAGCAGCAGTGTACTCCATTTCATTCTCGATCTCCTTTCGCCCCGATACCGAAGGCACCCTAGTCGGAGAGGTAATACTCGATCGTGCTCACCACCCGCACTTTCTTGATGTGCGGATTGTTGCGGTCGCGGCTCTGGATGCTGAATTGCCCCTGGGAAGCGCGCCGGATCTTGCCCAGGCGGCTGTCCGAGTCCTCGGCGAACTTCTCCGCCACGGCGCGGGCTTCCCGTGTCGCCTCCTCGACCATCTCCGGCTTCAGCTCGTTGAGTCCGGTAAAAATGTACTCCGTCTGGGCCATGTAGTTGTCGCCGCCGAGCACGAGTCCCTCGCGGCCCAGCTCGCTCAGGCGCCCCATCAGCGAACGCACTTCGTCGACGCGGCTGCTGTAGACCGTGACGACCTGCTGTGCCACGTAGCGATAGGCGGCGCCCCCCGAGTTGCCGTACTGCTGGGCGCTCTTGTCCGTGATCGCCGGCGCGCCGAGCGAGATCTCTTCGTCCCTCAGGCCGTTTCCGGTCAGGAACAGCCGAAGCTGCTCGCTGCCCTGGTCGATCTCGCCGTAGAGAGTCTGCAGATTGTTGGCCGCTTCCGTGAACTGGATCGGCCAGATGACGATGTCCGCAGGCACTTCCCGCTCGGAAAGGCCCTTCACCGTCACCGTGCGCTCAAAAGCCTTGAAGCGGATCAGCGCATTGCCCAGCTGGAAACCCAGGACCGCCAGGCCCAGAAAAAGCAGCAAGCCGTGCAGGGAAACGCGGCTGCCGCCGGAAGTCGATTTCATGCAGCCTCCGGAAGTGGATTGAACCGGCAAAGTGGCATTTCCCGGCAGGCATTGCAGTCCGCGGGGGGAAGACAGAAAAAGAGTCCGTCGCGCAAACGACGGACTCCGGTGCAGCGGCAGGGGATCGCGACCCTGCCGGATGCGGGGCTTCAGGCTACTGGATCAGGCTCATCCGGCCATCCAGCCGCAGGCCGGGGCCTGTGATGGTGTAGACATAGGTTCCGGATGCGACGCGCGTCCCCGCGTCGTTCCGGCCGTCCCACCGGATGCGCGCCTCGCCGGCGGTCTGTTGCAGGGGACCGATGTTCCTCACGCGTCGCCCCTGCAGGTCGTAGATCGTCAGGTTGACCGCCCCGCCCTCCTCCAGCGCGAAGGCCAGGGTGGTTGTCGGATTGAATGGATTGGGTGTGACACGCGCTTTCCCGGAGGGACGGCTTCCGGTCTGCGGCTTCTGTTCTTCTTCGAGGCCTTCGGGAACCTCGAGGCCCCACTCCTCCAGCTGCAAGCGCATGTTCTCGTGGATCACGGAGGGCGCGGCCCCCTCGGCCAGGAGGCTCTCGCGCAGCTTGTAAAGCTCCGCGCGCTGTTCGCGTTCGAGCGTCTCTTCCAGCATGCGACCCGGGCCGCGACGAGCGGAATCCTTCCCGTGGCGCCTTCCCTTCGCGGGCGGCTCCAGCCCCCACTCCTTCAGACGTGCATCACAGGCCTGGCGAATCTCTTCGCGGTCCTTTCCAGCATCCCGCAGGTCCCTCCGCAGGGAGTGGAGTTCGTCCCTTTGGCTTTCGCTGAGCCCAGGAAGGACGCCATGGCCCTTTCCACGCCCCTTGCGCTCCCGCGGCTCCGGCAGATCGACTCCCAGGAGGGCAAGCTTCTCCCGGCGGGCCTGGCGGACTTCCCTGTGAGACGCGCCGTCGGCGAGCAGCTCCCGGCGCAGGGAATAGAGTTCCGCGCGCGTTTCGCTGTCGAGCTCTTCCATGAATCGCTGCGGACCGCGGCCCTCCTTCCTTCGCTCCGGCATCCCGGGCAGGTCGACTCCCCAGCCTTCGAGAAGAGTCCGTGATGCATCACGCATCGCGGAAGGCGCGGCCCCCTCCTGTTCCAGTTCCAGTCGTTGCTCGTGCAACTCGGCGCGCTGGCTGTCCGTCAGATCCTCCAGGAAGCCCTGTTGCCCGGGACCGCAGGGCCCTTCGCCCCTGGCCTGGATCGCGCTGTTGAAGCCCACCAGGGCGCCGAAAGCCGCGAAGGCCATCAGGCTCTTCTTCAATATGTGATGCATGCTGTCCTCCTTTGTGTTTCGCCTCTTGGACGAGGCGCGCATGCGATCGATTCCGGAATCCGGCAAATTTTCGCGAACTCCTTCTCGCTTCAGGGGAGCTGGAGCCGGAACCAGATCTTCAGCGGATCCGCATCGGCCATGCCGCCGGGGCTCCCTTGTGGAGGGCCTCCGCCCCTCTCGCCGCCCGGGCCGCCACCGGGAGCTCTTCCCATTCCGCCACGGCCGCCACCGCCCCTGGCTTTTCCTCCGCCGGGAGGGCCACCGCCTTGACGCATGTCCCTGCCGGGTCGGGACCGGAAGGAACTCGGCTCTCGCGTCTCCACGAGGCCGAAGCCGATGCCTGAACCGGGTTGTATTACAGCATCCTGGCGGTCATCCAATGATACGCCCAGTGGCAGGGCCAGCCACAGATCCCAGCCTTGCGGACCGGACACGAAACGGCTGCAGTCCTCCAGCGGTGAGTCGGCAGGCAGAAGCGAGGTCGACTCTTCTTCGTCCCGCAGGATGTGCACCTGTTCGGAAACACCCAGGCGATCGTTGAAAAAACGCCCTCTCCGTGGGCGATCCGCCTCGCCTTGCCTGTCGCCGGTGAGGCCGCCCCCTTCCCGTCCGCGCGGCTCCCGCAGCGGTCCGCGGAACTGCAGTCCCAGGGTCTTCCGCTTTCCCCCTTCCACATCCATCCAGAAGGTGATCTCTCCTCTTCGCAGGCCGCGGGCGAGCATCGGGGATTCGCTCTGCAGCAGGATCCAGAGAGTATCCCCGGATGCGGCGAAGCCTGCCCGGGCGGGCGGGTCCTCGGCGCTCCACGCCGGGGAGAGGGAGAGCAACTCCCCGGCGCTCTGCGCCATCGGGACATCGATGGCCTGCATGCGACAGGATGAAAGGACGAGAAGTCCGAGGCCCAGGAGCCCCATGCGGCGAATGCGGATCACGGGCGCGCTCCTTCCCGGCCGGATGACGAACTGTCGGGGTCCGCGTGATGCAGTCGCTCCCCGCCGGGAGGCGGCGCGTCCGGATCGCCGGGGCCTCCCGGCCCTCTATGCCGCCCTGGTCCGCCGGGCACACCGGGTCCGCGGGGACGACCGCGGCGCCCTTCGCCGAAAGCCTTCTGCAGGCGTTCGAACTCTTCCGGCCCCAGGCTTTCGCGCAGCACCTGCAGCAGGGAATCCATCCGCGTCTTCATCAGCTCGCGGTGACCGCGGATCAGGCTGCTTGTCTCACGCGAATGCACCTCGAGCAGGGAATCCAGCTCCTCGCGCTGCGCCGCGTCCAGCTGCAGGCGGTCGAGCAGGAAGCCCTTCAGCATGCCCGGCCGATCGAACATGCGCATCTCGCTCATCCGCTTGTGATGCAGCCGTCCACCAAGGAACAGGCCGAGGAAGATGCCGATCACCAGGGTCATCACGAGCAGCAGGATGCTCTGGGTGCGCGGGCTCATCGGCTTCCCCCTTCCGCCAGATCCAGGCTGTTGGCCAGTGTCACATCAGGAAGGGACAGCAGCCGTGTGACAAGATCGCCCTCCGGCGCGCCTCCCAGGTTCCAGGCGCCCAGCAGCAGCAGCAGGCAGGCCGCGCCGAGGGCCAGCCGCGGAAAGAGCTCGCGGATCCAGCGATCCAGAAGGTCCTCCGGCTCGCCGGCCAGTCTCGGTTCCTGCAAGGCGTAGCGCAGACGCCCGCTGAATCCGGGGCGAAAGGACGGCGGCTCGGCTCCCTGCAGCAGGTCCTGCAGATCGCGTGTATCGGGTTCTTGCTTCATGGAATCTCCTTCCCCTTGGTCCGGTCCAGCAACGGCCCCAGTTCCTCGCGCAGCTTCTGCGATCCTCGCGCCAGCCGGCTGAGCACAGTGCCCTTGGGCAGCCCAAGCAGCTCGGCCGTTTCCAGGGTCGAATAGCCCTGCAGCAGCCTCAACACGACGACGGCGCGCCAGGCCGGCTTGAGCCGCCGTACCGCATCCTGCACGAGCCGGCTGCGCTCGCGGGCATCCAGGACCTCTTCGCCGGAAAGCCGCGGCTCCAGGGAACCGAGCTCGGATGGCTCCAGCCCCAGCCAGCGCCCCAGGACACCTTGCCGCGAGCGCAGACGGTCCAGGCAGCGATTGATGGCCACGCGCGTCAGCCAGGTGCCGAGCTGCGCCTCGCCGCGGAAGCGGTGCAGGTTGGCGTGCAGGCGGATGAAGACCTCCTGCCCGACATCCTCTGCATCCATGCCGGACCCCAGCATGCCGATGACCGTGGCCGCCACGCGTCCCTCGTGCCGCTGGACCAGTCTTTCGAAAGCGGATTCGTCGCCGCCCCGCGCCTGTTCCAGGTCCGGACCGTCTTCCCCCAGGTGGATATTGGCGCTCTTCGTCACGGCCTGGAGCGGTCCCCTATTGTGGATGGCATTTCTTGGACGAGGCGGGCAGGACATCGATTCCATGACGGAGTCGGCCCGCGAACTGCGAAACGGATGCCGAAGGGGATTATTGCAGAAAGCCCCGGCTCGCGGCCGGGGCTTGCAGGAGGGATCAGGTTGGTGGAGAGGGATCAGTCGTGATACAGGCTTCCGTCGGGGCCCGGGTAGTCCCAGGTCGGACGCACCCGGTAGTTCCAGTTGCCTTGCAGCTGGGACATGCTCTCATCGTCCCAGACGAGAGGCTGGCTGCCGTCCCAGGGCAGCTCCCGATGCAGCGGAAACGCGCCCGTGCTGTTGGGGGAACGCAGGATCTGCAGGCCGGAAACGGGGGGATCCAATGGCGACACCACCAGGCGGGGCCGGTTCTGCGCCAGCTGGATCGACAAGGCGGGCGCCGTCGGACCGGAAATCCCCCGGACCGGCAGGTGCCCCGCATGCCCCGGTCCGCGCAGCTCGTGCCACAGAGGCCAGGAGGAAGTGAGCAGATCGTAGCACACCAGCTCGCCGTCTTCCTGGAGCAGGAGATGCAGGCTGCCGTTCTGCATCAGGGGAACGGGCCGGCGGCGACAGTCCGTCAAGTGGATCTGCCCTTCCTCGATCAGGGGATCATAGGAAGACTCGTCGGCAAGAAGCAAGTCCAGGCCCAGTCCTTCGCGCAGGCGCAGAAGGTCCGCTTCGCCGTCCTCGTTGTGATCCAGCAGCCAGAGGGTCTGGGGCACATTGGCGGCGATCGTCTGCGGGCTTTCCATGCGCCAGGGCCAGAGCGGATCGCTCAGATCCAGCTGCCGCAGCCCGCCCTGATCAATGCCGTCCGCCAGGCGGTCCAGCGAATGGAAGAGCAGTCCTGTCGGCTCCCAGGCGGAATGGCCGGGCAGGGGCAGCAACTCCTGCGGACCATGCCCGTCGACGGTGCTGCCGGCGAAGGTGCGCGCGCTGTAGCCCCAGGTCTGCTCGCTTTCCGACCAGGAAAGCAGGAGCAGCACCTGCTGATCCGGCTGCAACCCGGGCTGCTCGGTCAGGGCAAGCACGGCGCAGTCGACGAGGCCGTTGTGCAGGAAATCGGCGCAGAGCAGCTGCTGCCAGTCCACATGCATGGGAGCGAAGTCGGTCGGATCCACTTCCAGCAGGACCGTGCCGTCCAGGGCAATCAGCGCCAGGGCCGGCTGGGCGTCGGGGCCGCCCCCCAGCAGGAAACGGGGTCCCAGTGCATCACCTCCCGCATAGGCCAGATGTGTGACAGGCAGGATCTCCTGGGGCAGGGAGATCTGCTGCCGCGCGTCGTCCACCGGGGTGCCGTCGGTGGAACGCAGCAGCAGCTCGTCGCCGTCCACGAGGGCCAGGATCGTCTCTTCGGCGATGGCGGTTTCCGCGAAGACCATTGCAGGGCCCGGATCCACCAGGGAAATCGGCCAGCCACTCAGCGGCTGCGGCGCGTTCTGCGGTCCCGTATCATAAAGAACGGCTTCATCCGCCGTGATCACCAGCAGCTCTTCGGGGCTGTGCTCCGGGCCGGCAGCCTGCACGCAGAAGAAATCCAGCACTTCGCCACGGGGCGTCAGGCTGCCTCGGTGGACCAGTCCCTCTCCGTATACATCGAGGGTGCCGTTCTGCAGCAGCACCAGCGCGTCCGGGGAACTGGCCGCGCGCCATTGCGGATCCGCCATCGGCAGCACCGCACGCCGCGGCGGACCGATCCGGCGCTGGACCGTCATGAAGTTGTCCCGGTAGTTCCCGGTGTCGATGTCCCGCGACCGCACATTCAGGTCCAGGGTCCAGGTTCTTCCAAGCCACAGAACGGATTCCTGGATCTGGATCGAGTGCTGTGGCACATCCACTTGGAAGGATTGGAGAGGCAGATGAAAGTTGAAAGCTCCATCGATGTCGCCGTATACCGGATCCAACGAACAAAAATCGGGTGAATCATCGAGAACAAATGCTTCAACGTTTGAGAATCTTCCCCCCAGGTTGAGAACCGGAATGACCAGGTCTTCCTGTAGATTCATTGGCACTTCCAGGGAAGCGGTCTCGACCGGGACGATGTGGTGCGGCTCCGAGGAGTCCAGCGGATTGCCCACTTCGACATGGATGTCCGGCTGCACAGAAAAGTAGAAATCGAGGTATACAGAGTCCGCGGAACTCCAGCTTCCGCGATCCAGCAGGCTGTTGTTCTCGCTGGGAAAGGGGGCATGGCTTTCGGCGAAGCGGCCAGGTCCCAATGGCAGCAGCTCGGAGCGAATCAGTTCCGGAACACGCTCCTCGCCGAGCACGCCCTGGACCAGGTTGCCATGGCTCTGATAGACCAGCCCCCTGCCGTTGGCGACCAGGGAGGCCGGATAATGCGCCATCAGGTCCCCCGGCTGGTTGGCAAAGGCCTGAAAGGCCATCATCTCTTCGGGCTGGAAGGGATTGCGCCAGTAGACCAGGTCCTGGTCCAGGTTGAAGGCATAGGTCGAATCCTGCCCGCCGCCCAGGTAGAGCTCGACGGCATCCTGGGCCCAGCCAAGCCGCAGGCGGTCCACGGGGTTCAAGGGCGCCGGGAAATGGATGTCGGCATAATCCCCTGTAAACTGCGCCGCGCCGATCTCGCCCTCCGCCATGAGGTCCCATGCACCGGATCCGCGGGAATCGCTGCTGACGGGGTCGAAGCCCGTCTCACGAAGATTCCCGCAAACCTGCAGCAGCATCTTGGCCAGATAGCCGACGGGGATGTAGTCGCGGACAAGACCATCTCCGGATCCGATTTCGTACCACAGATTGCTTACCGCGAATCCACTGTGAGGGTACGAGAGAGTATGCCCCGGCAGATGATTGCCTGACAGGAGAAACAATACCGGGCGAGTAGGGCCACGGTCGGACAAATCCAGACCCTGCGCCTCCAGGCTACCGATGAAGCCTGTCCAGCTCTGCATGTCGAAAATGTTGACACGCCAGGGGTTTCCCTCTGGATCACAGGCCCATCCGGGATAGGTCCCGTACCAGTCACAACGGCGATTATCGGGGACGATGTTGCAGACGACACTATCCTGCTGGACGCGGAAGTAGTCAGCCAGGGAGCCGGATTGCAGCAGAAGTCCAGGTGAGTGCGAATCCAGGAATTCTGCAAAAAAGTGATCGTATATCTGATCCAAGGTCAAATCTGTATCGTCCCAAAGGAAAAAGTCCTCATCCTCCCAAAGAAGGGAATCAACCGATTCCGCGTAGAGTCGAATCGGAACGACGGCGAGTTCTATGTTTGCGCCAAGCGGTAGAACAGGATCTGATTGATAGTCCATCTCGGAGCGAGAGCTCCGCCATTCTGCAAGAAGGCCAATCCGATTTGGCACAGTATCACTAGGAAAAACCTCTTCTGAACCGTTCAAATTACCATCACTTGCATCAGCGGCGAAATAGAATGGCTCGTCACTGGCCAACGGCATCAATCCCGAATGCCCCCCTTGCCAATCTCTAAACTCTCCCGATTGGTGACCAACCAAAGGACTGCCATCGGCAGAGCAATAGGCTGTGCCATTGTTGCTGTGATATAAATATAGAGCGGCAGTATCGATCTCCGCGTGTAGGCCAAAAGCTGCCATGGACACTGCGGGAACTGCCAAAGACAAGATGATCGAGAACAGGTTCATTGATAGAGGCTCCAACTTTTCGAACTCCTCTTCAAGAACCATACCAGATTTTGTCAAGGCTAAGTTCTTATTTATGCATTTCTCGAACTATAAATCCACGTTGGACTGTCACGGCTGTCAGCAAAACTGAAGCATGTGTCAAGGCAGGTAGAGCAATTTCGAATTGGCAACAGAGACACCATCCAAGTTCAAATCAATCAAGTACAAACCTCCGGCCAGGTCTTCCATATTTATGAGGGTGCTGAATTCCCCTGCTGAAACTGAATCAAACGACTCCCTGAGGGCCAATTGACCTTGGAGGTTGTAGAGCTTAAAGCTGACAACCGCGGTTTTTGCCAGTGTAAAGACCAATCGCACACTTCCGTTTGCTGGATTCGGGTATAAAGAGAAAACCGATTTCTTCTCATGCGAATTACTATTCACAGTTAGGGCAGGCGGAGAATATCTGTTCGCAAATAATCCAATTTCTACGCCGCCCATGTGCTCTTCATGAATCGAAACGAAGCCCCCATCCAGGAAGTATGGGCGTTGCCTGCCACCGTATCGAGTGCCTGGCATTGCTATGTATTCTTCATAGACCCAATCACCACCAGAAATCGAAAATCGCGCCAAGGCCGACCTAAAAATCGCATCTCCGGCATGCCTGGTGTACATCCATCCGGATTGCAGAGGAAACAGCGGTGCAAAGCATAATTCTGCGTAGAGTGAATTCTGAACTACAAGACCATCAAGAGTAGTACGAATTATCCGGTTATAGACGCCATTGCTGGATCTGCAATCCCCAAGGATAATAGCATGACTACCCTCGATAATCATCCCTGCGCCATGTAGATACTCATCTCCATCGTAAAGCAATACAGAGTCCCACACACCCGTCTCAAGATCAACCGTGAACCATCTATAATGACTCCAGGTCGGATCGGCTTGTGATGTGGTCACGAAGTACATGGTATCGTCAACGATTCGAAGGAACTCATCGTGCCAGCTACTATTTCCATAGTACCGATCCAGGCCTGTATTCCAGACTACCACTCCACCAGCATCCAGTCTTGTAATCTGCGTATTCTGCCAAACAATCCATCCATCTTGATAGGCTATTGGAATGGCTGTCCCCGTGTACTGCGATCCAGAGAGCGTATCCTCGTGAACAATTTGCCGGAGTTCATCGTCCACAACGATATACCTTTGACCAAAGGCCGCGCTATCCGGGTTGCTATAGCGCGCAAATCCCGATGTAATAATCGTCCTGTCTCCATTGGAGGCCAGCTTCATGCTGAATTTTCCATAATCCAGCGAATCCCCCCAGGTCGTCACACGCAGCGAGTCCAGCAGCGTGATCTGTCCTCCCGCATAATCGAGGTTCCACCAGTTGATTGTCGCCTGGTAGCGGTAGTCGTAGGGCCAGCCGGAGAGGAACTTCTCCTGGTCGAAGGTCATCAGCTGGCCCTGGCTGTTCACGTGTGAGACACCAAAGGCGCCCGGGTGCTCGAGCCACTGGTCGGGCAGGAGGATTTCCCCGTGGGGCGAGATCACCGTGGCCGCGCCATCGTTGTCCGCAGGATCGGCGACGAGGAAATTAGGGTGCCAGTATACGAGCAGGTTGCTGTCCGGCAGGACGTGCTGCTCGACGAAGTCAGAGTGCGCCGTGTTGTTGTCCAGGCGAATGAACCAGTCGAAGCGGGTCGAATCCACGGGCCAGTCCAGCTGGGCGTGGGCTGGAAGCGACAAGAGCAGAATAAGCAGCAGGGAGGCAACACTGCATTCACGCAGGGCGGAGTGCCTTGAAAACAATGGCAAACGGCACAAGGATCTTGAGAATGGACGCATACCTCAGTTTATGGAATAGGAGGGCTGAGATTCAAAGCCAAAAGCAGCGGACTTGACGAGGGGAGCGCAGACGTGCCAGCAGATCAGCCGCTAAATCGGCGCAGCTGGTTTCCATTCAATACTGCTGAACGACAATTTCAGCCTCTCACGAACGACCGATCTGCTGTCGTGTGGGCTGGACAATAAATAACGCCGTTCAAAGCTATGCACTGTGAGTAGGAGCGTGCAGAATCAATTACCCGCCTTTCGTCCAGCCCTTTGGACAGCAATTATCTACCAGGTTCTACAATCTGGGAAGGCAAAACCCTGTGAATCCTTTCCAGCAGTAGGCAATTCGTTTTTTTCACGCCAAGATTTTAGTCAAACTGCCAAGAATGGCTGACCGTCTTTTTGCCACTCTCCGTCTGAAGTACTGTACAATAAACAACGGCGTTTAAAGCCATGCACTGTGAGTAGGAGCGTGCAAACCCGATTACCCGCCTTTCGTCCAGTTCGCAGGACATGCGCAGGTGCGGATCTGGCCGAAAACTGCCGAATGCATCCAGGCATCGCGCAGATCATCCGGCAACAGGCGCTTGTCAATTGGACTTCCCCTCAGCGCAGCACATCGCCGTCTAGACCCTCTTCTAGGGCATCGCATCCCAGCTTAGCGTCAGCAGGACACTGCGCCCCGGCGAGGGAAGAATCTCCCCGCTGCCGTGCAGGGGCCGGCTGAGGTGCTCGCGGATCTCGCGATCCAGCAGGTTGCGCACAGCCAGCGCGAGCTGTACGCCTCCCGGGGCGTTCCAGTTCAGTCCACCGTCGAGTCGTGCAAATCCTGGCGTCGGGCTTTCGCCGAAGGCCTGGGATACGCGATCCTGGTTGCGCACGAAGCGTGCCGCCAGCCAGGTATCCAGCGCCAATCGCTGCCACAGCTTCTCGATCCGCAGCAGGCCCTCGAGAGGAGGAATTTCCGGCAAGGGTTCTTCGCGGTCGACATCCTCCGCATGGGTATACGCGGCCTGGGCGCTGAGCCGAAGGTCGGGCAGCGCAAGCCAGATCGCCTCCAGCTCGAATCCGGCGAAACGGGCCTCCTCCAGGTTGACGAAACGGCGTACGCCGGGACTGCTGGGCATGACAGGGGCCAGGCTGGTGTCGATGCGGGAGCTGATGAAGTTCCCGACCCGTGACACATAGATCGTCGCCTCCAGCTCGGCGCTCCGCAGCCTGCGGCCCAGCCGGAGATCCAGCTGCGTATTCGCTTCGGATGCCAGGCCCGGCGTGCCCAGCAGGTCGTAGGCGTCGCTGCCCACCGGGAAGGAATTGATGTAGGTCTCGGTCAATCCGGGGCTGCGCCGCGCATGGGCCAGCCAGGCCCCGGCCTGCCAGCCGCCCGCCCACTCGCGTCCGAGACCCAGGCTCAGGCTGGGATCGGTCCAGGCGTGATCCAGTTCGCCCTGCCGCGAGGCGAAGCCGGCATCGGGACGACGCGCTTCCGCGCGGCTGTGCTCCAGACGGGCCGAGAAGCGTCGTGTCCATTCGCCTTTTTGCAGGCTGCCCTCGGCGAAGAGGCCGGCCCGCGTGATCCGGCCACCGTTCCAGACGGTATCGTGCATCACCCTGCCCGCCATCGGCCCCATGAGGACTTCGCGCCGCCGGGTGCCTTCCGCCTCCTCACGGCGCAGGTCGGCGCCGGCGTGGAGCACCCAGTCCCTGCCCTGCCAGCCCGTTTCGCCGCGCAGGCTTCCGCTGCGAGTCAGGGCGTCCGTGCGCGCGTCCATCATCCGGCCGGCTGTCGGGCGCTCCAGGTTGTCCATCACGTGGCGCACTCGATTCCCGTGTGCGCTGATCGTCCACTGGCGCAGGTGGGCATGCTTCGCCGTGTGACGCCATTCCAGGCGGAACAGGTTCGTGCGGTCCGAGCGCAGATCCATCGGCAGGGCCGGGAAGTCCGTCAGCCCTGCGACATTGCGTGATACATCCAGCCGGAACTCGTCCGCATCGCCCGCCAGCCCGCCCAGCGAGAGTCCGCCGCTGGAGCGATCGAAGCGGGACGCCACGTCCATGCCCATTCCGTCCTCGTAGTCGCTGCCCTTCGACCAGGAGCCGTGCAGCGCCAGGTCCGTCTTGCCGAGTACCTGGCCGACAACCGCTTCCGCCCGTCCCACGGAGCCGTTGCTTTCCCCGCCCAGGCTGAACCGCCCATAGGGCCGGTCGCCCGCGCTCCACTGGGAAGGTTCGCTGCGCGCCAGCACCGTGCCCCCCAGGGTCGAGCCATAGCGGAAACTGTGCGGTCCCTTCAGTACCTGCAGTTGATCGAGCCGGTTCGGCGCCAGCTGGCTGGAAGGAGGATCCATGCGGTTGGGGCAGGCCGCCGCCGCGCAGGCGCCCCCGTCGAGCACGATGTTCAGCTGATCGCGCCGGAAACCGCGCAGCACTGGATCCACGCCATGGCTCCCGCTCTTGCGCACGCCGCCGAAGAGGGGGGAGGCGACCAGCCGTTCTCCCCCGTCGTGTGACAGGCGATCCGCATCCTCCAGGCGCAGGCTCTCTCGTGTGCCGCCGGCCTTTCGCAGGCCGAAGACGGTGACGGGCTGCATTTGCAGCTGGGCAAGGGAGCGCCGCAGCGTGCCGCTTTCCAGGCTGGCGGCCAGCGGGACCCCGCTCAGCTGCCACTGGCCGTAGGACAGGTGGGAGAAACTCAGCGTATCCGCCCCGAAGGGTACCTGCAGCATGCCCCTGCGATCGCTCAACAGCTCCAGGCTACCGACGCGGCAATGGGCTCCGGCAATCGGCCGCCCGCTCGCCTCATCGAGCAATTGCAGGGTTGTGGGTGCAGTCGATTCTGCGGCCATTGCGCAATCGGGAAGCATGGCCAGCAGAGTGGAAAGGACGATGATAAACATCACGGAAAGCTCCAGAAGCGGAAAGGCTCGGCATTAGCATTCGCAAGATAAGGCGATCGACTAATCCGAACAATGTTCCGTGCCCGTCGCAGGTAAAAATGTGAAACGCCGTCCACCCCTTGCGGAATGGACGGCGTTTCTGGGAATATAGAGGAAAAGACTAGTCGTTCCAGCGCACCCAGGCAGCCTGGGTCCAATCGTTGCTGGGGTCGATGGCGCCAATGAAGTCCACGCTGGTGAACCAGCTGCCGGAGGGGCTTACACCACTACCGTCTGCGGTTCCCCAGGGGGTGAAGTCCATGCCGGCGGCATCGTTGAAGAAGTCCATGGGGTAGACCATGTTGTTGGTGGCGGCATCACAGAAGCGCATGGAATCCGCTTCGCTGTTGAAGCCGCCGAAGTCGCCCGCTCCGTCCTGGTCATTGTTGTAGATCAGGGTGTTCGTGATCGTCAGCAGGTCGTTGTCGTAATTGTCGCTAGTGGCGTCGCCGTCACCGCTCTCGAGCTTCCAGTTGATGCCGGCGTAATTGGCGATCAGGAAATTGCTCAGTTCGCCTTCGAAGTCCTCGCGCAGGCGCATGCCGTAGTTCTTGTCCTCGGCGTCCTTGCCGGCGCCGAAGCCGTAAAGGGTCACATTGCTGAGGATGGGGCGCGTCGCGTCGCCGCTGCCCAGGGTCTTGCGGCCGTCGGACTCGAAGCCGTTGTCGGCGCCGGGGGCCTGCATGGCGAACCAGAACTGGCCGTTGCCGCGCCAGCCTTCGTCCATGTCGAAACTGTCGTCGTCGTTGTACATGCTGACCAGGTACTTGGCGCTGACATTGCCGCCGAACCATTCGAAACCGTCGTCGGTGCACTTGTAGACCTGGACGTGATCCAGCGTCGTGCCGCTGCCGCAGCTGTAGAGGCTCAGGCCGTTGAGCTCGCTGCCGGCGGCGATGCCGAAGCCGCAGTACTCGATGCGCACGTAGCTCAGGCTGCCGCTGTCGTCACTGGAATTGCTGCCGCCGTAGGCGATGCTCTCGCTCAGGCCTTCCACGTCGCCCTCGCCGCCGCTGATGTTGTTGGGGGCCTCGCCGATCAGCACGATGCCGCCCCAGTCGCCGGCCGATTTGGTGCCGCGGCCGCTGGTGAAGACCACCGGCTGGTCGGCCGTGCCGTTGCAGTGCAGCTGGGCGCTCGGACGGGCCGTGTCGAAATTGGTGGCGTCGGCGCGCAGGGTGATGATGGCGCCCACGTCGTCCGGATTATCGTTGTGATACGCGAAGCTGACGGTGACGCCGGCCTCGATGGTCAGGTTCACGCCGGGCAGCACGTAGTACTTGCCGGAGAGGCTCATGTCGCTGCTCCAGGTGGTGTTCTCGGTGATCAGCGTACCCGGCAGGTCGGTGTAGACCTGGGGAATGGTCTGGTTGTTGCCGCCGTTGTCGTCATCGTCATCGTCGTCGCAGGCGGTCATGCTGAGCATGGTGGACGCGGCGACAAGGGCCAGAATCCAGTGCTTCTTGAGGGACATCTTCACTCCTGTGTATTGCTTTGTGTCTCTGTCATGAACACGTTGGTTGCGACGGATGTGTGACACCTGCTAGAGCTCGTAGCTGAAGCCCAGCGAAACGGTGCGGCCGGGGCTGTAGGTGTCGGTGACAATGCCGGACTGCACGAACTCCACGTCGTCGTCCAGCAGGTTGGACAGGCTCAGCTTCGTGGTCCAGGCGCCCCACTCGCGGCTGGCCACCAGGTCCAGCTTGTGGAAGGGCTGCTCGTACTCGTCGTCGCCCTGGTTGAGGCTGCCGACGCTGCTGATGCGCTTGCCGAAGGTATTGTAGGCCAGGTTGAGCGTGCTGTTCAGCTCTTCGATCTTCCAGTAGTAGTTCAGGTTCAGCGAGTAGGGCGACTGGCCGTAGAGGGCGCGATCGCGGTTGGCCTGGTTGTGTACGTCGTCGGCATAGTTCACTTCGCTGTGGATCAGCGTCAGGTTGCCCGACAGCTGCATCTGGCGGTTGAGGTTCTTGCGCAGCTCGAACTCCAGGCCGAAAAGGTCGGCCGAGTCCACATTGTCGTACACTACCTCCGGCTGCTGGCTGTTGCGATGGCGCAGCTCGATGGGCTTGTCGAAGTGCTTGTAGAAGGCGCCGACGGCCGCCAGCTCACCAATGCCGAAGTAGTACTCGTAGCGCAGGTCCGTGTTCGTGATGCGCGTGCGCTCGATCTCGCTGTTGCCGTAGGTCGTGCGGCCGCCGATGAAGTCGGTGAAGTAGAAGTCGGCCAGCTCGCGGAACTCGGGACGGGCCAGGGTCATGGAGGCGGCGCCGCGCAGGGCGGTATCGTTGGTGATGCGCCAGGTCGTGTTGAGGGCCGGCAGCACATCCGTGTAGTTGGTCAGCTCCTCGTCGTTCAGGTCCTGGGCATCCTGCTCCAGGCGCACGCCCAGGTTGACTTCCAGGGTCGGTGTGACATTGATCTCGCCGCTGACGTAGGCCGCGAAGCGGTTCTGCACGGCCTCGTAGGAGTCGCTGCCGCGGGTGCTTTCGAAGAAGCGCAGCTGGCCGGCGGCGACCACGTCCGGGCCGAGGGCGCTTTCGGCGTCCGTGCCGCGCAGCTCGGTCGGGTAGGGGCTGCTCGTGCCCGAGTTGTCGTAGGTGAACTGGCGTGCGTCGAAGGTCCGGTCGCGGTTCATGTACTGCAGTCCGGTCTTCAGGCCCAGCTTCTGAAGCGGACGGAATTCGAGGCCCAGTTCCGAGTCGAGAATCCGGTCGTCCTGTTCGCTGAAGAAGTGGTAGTTGCCGCGCTGGGTCAGCACGATCTCGAAACGCCGTGTGACATCATTGAAGGCGTAGTGCGTGTTGCGCGTGTCCGGTTCCTCGCGGCGCGTGCTGCTCAGGCCCAGGCGCGCCTTGACGCGGCCTTCGGGCAGCATGGGCAGATCCTGCTTCAGCTCGAGGCTGTTGCTGAGCATGCTGCGGCGCTCGAACTTGAGAATGTCCTGGCGGTAGTCGCCGTCGCTGTTGTAGTACGAACCCGAGACGCGGGTCGCCTTGTCCTCGGCCTGGTTCACGTAGAGGTTGCGCAGGCCGACGGTCGTCCGCGGGCTGAGCTTGAAGAAGACGTTGACCATGGCGCTCAGGCCGCTCTTCTGGCTGCCGGAAATGCGCTCGTAGTCGGAAGCCAGCGCGCCGGGCTGGTAGAGGTTGCGGTAGTCGCCGTTCCGGTTGTCTGTCTTGTGGCTCCAGGAAAAGGACGTCACCAGGCCCAGTTCGCGCTCGTTGAACAGCTCATACCTGTCCGCGTAGGACAGGCCCCAGCTCTGGTTGATCGGAGCGCTGTCCATGCCGGGCGTCCAGTTGTTCTGGAAAGCGGAGGCGGCCTGCATGCCTTCCTCGGAACTCATGCGGCCGTCGCCGTTGGCGTCGTTGGTATTGCCCGGCAGCTCGCGGGTGCCGTCGTCGTAGCCCAGGAAGTCCGTGTCTCCGCCTTCGTAGCTCAGGAAGTCCTTCCCGGTGCTGGTGGTATTGAAGCTGGTGCTCATGCCCACCTTGAGGCTGCGCTGGTCCGGAAACTCGCGGGTCTTGATCTGCACGCTGCCGCCGCCGAACTCGCCGGGCTGGTCCGCCGTGTAGGTCTTCTGCACGGTGACATTGTCGACCAGGCTGGAACTGAGCAGGTCGGCCGGTACTTCGCGGCGGTCGGGGTTGGTGGAAGGCAGGGCCGATCCGTTGAGCTGCACGTTGCTGTAGCGATCCCCCATGCCGCGGACGAAAATGTCCTTGCCGTTCTGGATCGTCACGCCGGTGACACGCTTCAGCGCGCTGGCCACGTTCCCGTCGCCGCTCTTGCTCATCTGCTCGGAGCTGATGGCGTCGTTGACCGTGTCCGCCTTCTTGCGGGCGGTCAGCAGGGCGTTTTCGTTGTTGGTCTTGATCCGGCCCTGAATGACCACTTCCTCGCCCTTGAGCACGAAGGGGACGCACTGCAGGTCAATCACCGTCTCTTCGTTGTCGATGACGACGACCTGCTTCTTCTCAAGCGCTTCGTAGGAAATGTGCGAGACCTGGATGTCCCAGCTGCCCTGGTCGACGACGATGCGGTAGCGGCCGTCCAGGTCGGTCGAAGCGCCGGCCCGGCTGCCGACGACGACCACATTGGCGCCCACGATGGGCTCGCCGTCCTTGCTGCTGGTAACGGTGCCAGTGAGAGTGCCTTTGGCCTGGGCCAGGCCCGCGGCGAAGAGCAACACGACCAGTAGAGATCGAATGCGCATGGTTCCTCCATATTCCCGAAACAAACATCGCCGGCTATTCCCGTAACCGGCGATGTTCCCATTTGAATCGCGCTCAAAGTGAGAGCGGGCAATCAAGAGACTGTGAGCCGCGTGTTAGATCTCTGTCAAGGTGATTCCGGGCTTGCTTCGGAAATCGGAAAGAGAAGAAGAACCCCGGGCAGGACGCTCCGGGGTCGTGCATTTCAGCGGGACGCGCCAGATTCCGGGGGCAGCTGGACTCCCTGCTCATCCAGCAGTCCCAGGCAGTCCTGGAACCAGGCGCAGGCTTCCCGGTGGCGATCCGCCAACTCGGCAAGCTGTCCGACGAACCACAGGCGCTCGAGGCGCGGGTGCAGCTCTTCAGGCAGTTCGTAGTAGATGTAGCGCGTAGCGAAAGTGGCGTGGGCCGGACGGTGCAGCAGCCCCAGGACCTCCAGCAGCGGTCGCAGGGTGAAGCCCATATAGAAGGAATGGGCCTCGATCCAGTTGCCCCGGGCGAGTTCCTTTTCCACCAGGCACTGGAAGAGGCGGAAGCGTCGGCGGCAGGTCAGCAGCTGGCGCTCGAGCTGCTCCCGCAGCTGCTCCCGCCCGGATGCATCCAGCGGGCCGACGCGCACCTGCTCCTGCTTGTCGAAGTGGATCCGCGTGTCGCCGTGGATCTCGCGGGGAATGTGAATCCCCTCGCGATCAGGCTTCATCAGGCTCAGGTCGATCAGCAGGAAGGGGCCGGCGTCCTCTAGACGAAAGAAAGCCTGGGGCTGGCCATTGAGGGTCGGCTGGGGCATCTCGAAGCGCATCTCGACGGGAGACAGGACGGACAGGCAGGCTTCGACGGCATGGAAAGTATCCTGCTCGCGCCCATCCTCCACCAGCAGTCCCAGATCGATGTCCGACCACTGGTCGACCCGCCCCCAGGCGGCCGCTCCGCCCTCGACCAGGGCCAGGGCCCAGGGCAGGGCGCCCAGGTCACGCACCAGGGCATTCAGAATCTGTTCACGAGTCAGCATGCGCATTGGACGAGGCGGCGGGGCATGCGTTTCAGGATTCAACCGGATCCGGCCTGTGCCGCCGCCTGTTTCGTTCCGCTACCGGGCAGCGAGGACGGAATGCGCAACTGGAAGCAACTGCCCTTGCCCGGTTCGCTGTCGACCGTGATGCGGCCTCCATGGGCCCGGGCAATGTGCTTGACGATGGACAGGCCCAGGCCCGTCCCGCCCATTTTGCGGCTGCGGGCCTTGTCGACCACGTAGAAGCGTTCGAAGAGCCGCGGCAGGTCCGCCCCGGGAATGCCGATGCCCTGGTCGCGCACGCAGAGCTGCAGCTCGCTCCCGTCTACCCAGGCCTGGATCTGCACCTGGCCGCCGGGATCGCTGTATTTGATGGCGTTCTCCACCAGGTTGCTCAGGGCGCGCTCGATGCGGTGGCTGTCGATGGACCAGGCCAGGTCGGCGGGACAGTCCAGCTTCAGTTTCACCTTCCGTTCCGCGGCCAGGGACTGGAAGAGTTCGCGCACCATGTCCAGCAGGGGAAACAACTCGATCGTCTGCCGATCGATGATTCCGCCATCGCGCTCCTCGCGCTCGATGCGGGAAAGCTCCAGCAGGTCGTCGATGATGGCGTTCATGCGGGTCACCTGGCGCTGGATGATGCCCAGGAAGCGCTCGAGGGTCTCGCGGTCGGCTCCGCCATCCTCGAGCAGGGTCTCGACGAAACCGCGGATCGAGGTGATCGGCGTGCGCAGCTCGTGTGAGACATTGGCCACGAAGTCCTCGCGCACGGTTTCCAGGCGCTTGAGCCGCGTGATCTCGTTGAGCACGCAGAGCGTGCCGATCACCTGCTCGCTCGAGTCGAGCAGCGGTGTCACGCTGACCGCGTAGTGGCGCGTGCCCTCTCCGTCCAGCTGCACCCGGTGCTCCGAGTCCCCGCCTTCCGCCAGGGCGCTCTCGAGGGCCTGCCGCAGGCCGTCGTGTTCCAGGCATTCGGGGAAGATGCGGCGCAGCAGGCGCGCCTCGCGCGTGCGCAGGTGGCTGCAGGCGGCGCGGTTGATGAAGACGGAGCGCATGTCGCGGTCGAGACCGATCACGCCCTCGTTCATGCTGTCGAGCAAAGCCTCGCGCATGTTGCGCTCGCGGGCCAGGGAGCGCACCTTCTCGTCGACGCGCTCGGCCATGTGATTCATGGCCGCTCCCAGGCTGTTCAGCTCCTCCACCTTGCCCTCTTCCAGGCGCAGGCTGAGGCTTCCGCTGGCGTACTGCTCCGCCGCCTGCCGCATCTGCTCGATGGGAACGGAGATCCGTCGCGTATACCACAGGCTCAGCAGGGCCGCCAGCAGCATGAAGCCGAGGCTGATCCCGAAGATCTCACGTTGCTGGGCCAGGATCGCCTTCTGCACCCCGCGCAGGGGCACCGACAGGCGGAAGACCGGCGCGTCCCCTCGCGGGTCGAGCAGCATGGCGTGATACACCATCTCCGCGCCCAGCGTCCGGCTGTAGCGCACGGACTCGCCCGCCCCCGTCGCGCGGGCCTGGAGGATCTCCGGCCGGTTGCCGTGGTTGTCCATCAGCTCGGGATCCTCGTCCGTGTCGGCCAGGACCAGGCCTTCGCGGGCGATCAGCGTGAAGCGGGTGTCGGTGCGGCGGGCGGCCCGCGCGAGCAGGCTGTCGACGGCAGGGACCTCCGGATCGGAAAGGGCCTGGATCACGAAGGGCGCCAGCAGCCGGCTCTGCACGCCCAGGTCGCTGGTCTGGCGCTCGATGGCGACGCGATGCAGGTGACGTCCGGCCACCAGGGCCAACAACGCCAGGCTCAGGACCAGAACCGCGAGGGAGGGGGGATAGATCAACCAGAAGAGCTTGCGCGGCCTCATGCGCTTCCTTCCCGGATCAGGTCCGCGGCGGGGCGGCTAGTCGGTTTCTTCGACCTCTTCGGCAAAGCGGTAGCCGACGCCGCGCACGGTCTCGATCAGGCGAGCCGATTCGCCCAGTTTCTTGCGCAGTCCGACCACCTGGACATCCACGGAACGTTTGGTCACAGGATAGCCTTCTCCGCGGATACTGTCCACGATCTGGTAGCGGCTGAAGACCCAGCCGGGACGACCGGCCAACAGGGCAAGCAGATGGAATTCGGTGTAGGTCAACTCGAGGGCCTTGCCGTTCAGGGTCGCCCTGTGGCGGTTGGGGTCGATCTCTACGGGGCCGCGCTGAATGCGCCCGCTTGCCACAGGATGCGCGCCGCCGTCCTCTTCGCGCCGGCGTCGGCGGATTACCGCGCGAATGCGCGCGCAGAGCAGTTTGGGACTGAAGGGCTTCGTGACATAGTCGTCTGCGCCGCTTTCCAGGCCCTGGATCATCTCCTTCTCCTCGCTGCGCGCGGTGAGCATGATCACCGGCGTCTGCGCCAGGCGGGGATGGGCGCGCAAGTCGGAACAGATCTGGTGGCCATTCTTGCCCGGAAGCATCAGGTCGAGCAGGATCAGGTCCGGCTCCATGCTTTCCGCGCGGGCCAGGGCCTCATCGCCTTTCTGCACCACCTCGGACTCGAAGCCCTCGCGGTGCAGGGTGAACTGGATCAATTCGACAATGTCGTCTTCGTCTTCCACCACCAGGATGCGTTCTGCCTTCATCCAGTCTCTCCCGTCAGATTTGGGATGCCGTCGATGCGAGGATCGGAATCGGAACCTCCTGCAGCGATTGTCTCAGAAAAAGGCAAAATGAAAGGCAACTGTTAGAAAGAAGTAAGTCCGATCCAGCCTGCCGGCCGTTGAATGGCATCGCGCTGCCCGCGTCCTTCCAGCTCATCGAGGTGCTGGCGGAAGGTGGCGTAGTCGCTTTCCTGCAGCAGGCCGAGCAGGGGCTCGAGAACAACCAGATGCCCCCCCTTGCCGGCCAGGTGGACCAGACGCTCAACGTCCCGGCGGCCCAGGGCGAAAGGCAATCGATGGCTCGCCAGCCAATACAACAGGTCCCGCTCCAGATCCAGATCCACCAGCAGCGACCAGGGGCCGGGCAGGTCGAAATGCTCGGCCAGTCCCTGGAGCACCCGCAGACCGGGGCTGTGGTCGGGATCCCGCAGGATCGCCTGGATGCTGCCGGTTCCCAGCCCGGTCTCTTCGGAAAGGGCCAGCACACTGATGCCCTGACCCTGGCGCGCCTCGGCCATCAACCGTCGCAGGTTGCGGGCCACCAGGCCATGCAAGGGACGCGCCTCCGGATCCGGGCGCTTGCGCGCACGTGGACTCATGGTTCCTCCACTTCTGGAAACCCGTGCGTTCAGGTCTGGGGTCGATCGGGGGGGTTGTGCTTCAGGCGTCCGGATACGCCTTGGAATGGATACGGGACAAGGGCTGTATGGGTTCCCCTCTCCCTTCGAACAAACCTATCGGCACGATCACCCCCAAAAATCGCTATCGGGATCGCTATCGAAGGTTGCCCTCCCCTGCAGGGCTGGCCTCAGAAGGGAATCCCTTCCCAGAGCTTCCCCCACCAGCAAGCCTGTACCCAGGCCAGCAGCAGCAGGCCCTGCAGCAGGCCTCTTCGGCGGGCATCAGCGCGGCCGGCATCCAGCCACAGGGCGATCAGCAGCACCAGGGGCAGGCCCAGCCGAACGAGCAGGTCGAAGGGAGAGAACCAGGCCAGGGGCAGGCTGGCCAGCCACAACAGGCCCAGCAGCGGCCCGCGGCCGAGCAGCGCGCAGAGGGTGCGCTTGCCGGCGCGCAGATCCTCGTCCCGGTCAGGCAGGGTGGTGGCAATGGCGGCGATGAAGGCGGTCAGCAACAAGAAGAGCCAGTCCCCGGTCGGAAGAGCGGCGGCCGATGCGCCGCTCACCCACAGGGCCAGCAGGGGCAGGACGAGTCCGACTCCGGCGGTCTGCAGGAATTCGCCGCCACCGCGGTAGTTGAGGCGAAGGGGCGGAAAACTGTAGGCCAGGAACAGTCCCAGCCCGGCAAGGGCCAGCAGGGGCAGGAGCCACTTGCCGACCAGGGCGCCCAGCCAGGCGAAACACAGCAGATAGCCTTCGGCGGCCAGCATGCCCGCCGCCTTCAGCTGCCGGGGCCGCAGTTCCCCGCGAGGCAGCACGCCGGAGCCGCCGCTGATCCAGGTCGGCTGTCCGGCATCGCTTCCGCGGTCCGCGAAATCGTTGAGCCAGACGATGGCCAGCTGCAACAGCCAGCCGCCAATCAGCAGCGTGATCCACGGCGCGTCCCCGCCGGCCGCCTGTGCTCCAATCAACAGCGGCGGCCAGAGGTTGAGCACGGACAAGGGCCGCGCCGAACGAATCCAGGCAACCGGCTTCAAGAGCGAAGCTGTGATTCAGAAGAACGCGCACGGAGAGCACAGAGAAGACAGAGAGCGCCGAGAAGAGATTGGGGCGGATTGCAGTGAACACCCATTCGATCTTCCTCCGTGTCCTCTGTCTTCTCCGCGCTCTCTGTGCGAGATCTTAAATGAAAAGACCGCCCCGCCAGCAAGGGCAGGGCGGTCCATGGGATGCGTGTGCTACACTCCCCTACCCGGGAATGCTCAGGCCCCAGATCTCCCGGGCGCCCTTCATCAGCTCCTCGCGGAAATCGGGGTGGGAGATTCGGATCAGCTCGCGGGCGCGCTCGCGCAGGCTGCGGCCCTTCAGGTTGGCCACGCCGTACTCGGTGACGATGTGCTGCACGTGGGCGCGCGTGGTCACCACGCCGGCTCCGGGCGTCAGCGTCGGCACCAGGCGTGATACGGTGCCGCCGGCCGCCGTCGAGGGCAGGGCGATGATCGCCTTGCCGCCGGGGCTCAGCGCCGCGCCGCGAATGAAGTCCATCTGTCCGCCGACGCCGCTGTAGATTTGCGTGCCCATGGAATCGGCGCAGACCTGGCCGGACAGGTCGACCTGGATCGCGCTGTTGATGGCCGTCACATTGGAGTTGCGGCGAATGTTGGCCGTGTCATTGACGTACTCGATATCCAGGAAGACCACTTCCGGATTATCATCGACAAAATCGTAGAGCTTGCGCGAGCCCATGGCGAAGCCGGTGACGATCTTGCCCGGATGCACCTTCTTGCAGGCGCCGGTGATCACTCCGCGCTCCACCAGGTCGAGCACTCCCTCGGCGAACATTTCCGTGTGGATGCCCAGGTCCTTGTGCCCCGTCAGGTTGGACAGGGCCGCGTCGGGAATCGCGCCGATGCCCATTTGCAGACAGGCCCCGTCCCGGATCAGCGAGGCCACACGCTCGCCGATCGCGCGGGTGGTTTCCGTCTGCCGCGCCGGCGGGAACTCATGCAGGGGCACATCCTCTTCGTATACGGCGTGGAAACGGTTGTAGGGAATGAAGGCGTCGCCATGGGTGCGCGGCATGCTGGGATTGATGTGGGCGATCACCTTGTTGGCCACCTCGCAGGCCGCCTTGGCCGCCTCGACGCTGATGCCCAGCGTACACATGCCATGGGCGTCCGGCGGGCTGACCTGCAAAAGGACCGTGTCCACCCGCTGCTCGCCATTGCGGAAAAGCTTGGGAATCTCGGAAAGGAAGATCGGCACGTAGTCGGCCTTGCCCTCGTTGACGATTTTGCGCGAGGGCGCTCCGACGAAGAAGCAGCGCAGGCGGAGATGCCCTTCCAGCTCGGGGGCGGTGACGACCTGGGCGCCTTCCGTATGCAGCTGCATCAGGGTGATGTTGTGCTTGTCCATGGCATGCTTGGCAATGCCTTCCAGCAGGCGCACCGGCGTAGAGGCCATGCTGTGAACCCAGACAAACTCGTTGCTTTCGATCGAGGCCACCACCTCTTCGGGTGAAGCCGCTTTATAGGGTGCCATTCGTCCTCCCGTTTCTCAGGCAATCTTCTAGTCGGGACTATCGTCATTTCCAGGCCGAGCTGGAGTATACCAACCGCCGCTCTGCCGGGGAACAACGAAGCTAGAACGCGGGATCCCTCCTTGAATTGACCCACATCAACGGAAGCCCGGAAAGCGGAAAAGAGAGAAGAAAAATCGCAGGAAACGGGTGGCGCCGCGCCCCCTGCCAGCCCCATCTTTCCCCCATGATACACCTGGACAACCACAGCCAGCAGCGCGTCCTCCGCGCCCTGGCCCTGATGAGCGACGGCCGGGCGCGCCCGGAGCTCGACCTGGCGACCATCGCCGCCGAAATGCAGCTCAGCCCGGCCCACGCCCAGAAGCTCTTCAAGCGCTGGGTCGGCCTGAGCCCGAAGGCCTTCCTGCAGGCCCTGACCCTGAAAGCGCTGCGCGAACGGATCCTGCAGGAGGGCAGCCTGGAACACCTGGCCTGGGATTGCGGGCTTTCCGGCGGCTCCCGGCTCTACGACCTGGTGCTGAAGACCGAAGCCTGCACCCCCGGATCCCTGAAGCGGCGCGGCCAGGGCCTGGAGATCCGCTATGGCATCCATTCCGGCCCATTCGGGGAGTTCCTGCTCGCCACCAGCGACAAGGGCATCTGCTTTCTGGGATTCCTGGCCCAGCGCGGATCCGCCGCCGGTCTGGAAGAATTGCGGAGCCAGTTTCCGCTGGCCCGTCTGCTCGAGGACAGGGAGGGAACGCGAGAGGTGGCGGAACAGGTCTTTCCCGTGCGGGACGCGGGCAGCGCGCTTTCCCTGCACCTGCTGGGAACGCCTTTTCAGCTAAAGGTCTGGGAGGCCCTGTTGAGAATCCCCGATGGACAGCTGACGACCTACCAGGAGATCGCCCGTGCCTGCGGACAGGACAAGGCCTCGCGGGCGGTGGGGGGCGGAGTCGGCGCCAATCCGGTTTCCTGGCTGATTCCCTGCCACCGCGTCATCCGGAAGATGGGCCTGCCGGGACACTATCGCTGGGGCGCGGGCGTCAAGCAAAGCCTGCTGGCCTGGGAAGGGACGCGGCGACCAGGCGAATCCTCTTGCGATCCAGAGGCTTGAAGCCCACCTTGGATCGGCGGCCTTCGGGCCCATCCCCCCCTTAGGAAAAGCGAGAGGTTCCCCGTGGATCCTGACATGGAACACCCACAGGCAAACGCAGGACGATCACGCCCCTCCGAAGCTCCCGCCATCCTGGAAGTGGATCTCGACTTCCGTCTGCAATCTGCCAGCCAGGCCTGCCGGACGCTGTTGCCGGAACTGGACCCCAGGGATCCCTCCTCCGCGGCCCGGGTCCTTGAGCCGCTGCTTCGCACCTTGAAACGCCACCAGGCCGAATCCGGAGCCAGCGAGCTGCAGGCGATTCCGATCCGTTTCATGACGGAAGAAGACGGCGAGCGACAGCTTCCCCTGGCGCGCATCGAGACCCTGCGCAACGAATCCGGACAGCCTCGCGGACACAGGATCACGCTGGCGGCGCCGGAAGGGCCTGGTTCAAGGGATCTTCCCCGTGTGCCCCAGGACAGGACGGTCTCTCCGGAAGAATGGCGCCAGGCCCGGTTGGCCTCCCTGGGGGCGCTCTGCGGGGGCGTGGCGCACAAACTGAACAACCTGCTGGTCAGCATCCTGGGACACGCGGAGCTGCTGGGGCTGCAGAACCTGGACGCCTCGGACAAGGACGCGGTGAACCAGATCCTGCACGCAGGCCTGAAGGCGCGCGATCTGTGTTCCGACCTGCTGCACCTCAACAGCCGCTCGCCGGCCAACCTGGCCACGGTCAACCTGTGGCACCTGATCCACGAGAGCGCCCACCTCTTCAAGTTCAGCCTGCCCTCCGGCTGCCGTCTCGAATTGCGCGCGGAAGTGGAGGAAGCCTTTGTCCGGGCGGATCCGGCGCTGCTCAAGCGCATCATGCTGCAGATCCTGCTCAACGCGGGGCGCGCCGTTCCCGAGAACGAGGGACGGATCGTGATCTCCCGTTCCCGGGACAGTGACACGGACTCCATGCTGCTGGATTTCTGGAACAACGGCCCGCCCCTGCCGCCGGATGTACACGAAACCATTTTCCGTGCCGGGCTCAGCCTCTGGTCCGGCGGAAGCGGCCTGGGCCTCTACATGGCGCGGGAAGACGCCCGCAGCATGGGCGCCGAACTGTCCTGCGTTCCGGAAAGGGATGGCGCACGCTTCCGCTTGAGATTGCCCTTGAGCCTGTATACGGAACACGCGCCGGGCACGAGTCCGGGCGGGGAGGAATGGCAGGGCAGCGGGGACATCCTGCTGATCGATGACGAGGAGAGCAACCTCAAGGTGCTGGAGATGGTGCTCAACCAGCGCGGCTTCCGCACCTTCTGCGCGCAAAGCGGAAAAGAGGGACTGGAACTCTTCGCGCGGCGTGCGGGCGACTGGGGCCTGGCCCTTGTCGATCTGCGCATGCCGGACATGGACGGGCGGGATGTGATCCAGAGCATGCGCGAAGCCGCGCCCTCCCTGCCGATCCTGCTGACCAGCGGCATCGGGCCGGATGGCGCCTTGATGGCTCACGAATGCGGCGCCAGCGACTACCTGCCGAAACCCTTCACGGCGGCGCAGCTGGTGGAGACCATCCGCCGCTGGTGTCCGGAAGAATTCCGCCCCGGCGCGAGAAGCTGAACCCGTTCCGGATCCGGTCCGGAGCCATCAACCACGGAGAAGCCGCATGCCACGGATCACCTTTCACAGCCATTCCTGTTTCGAGATCGTGGGCGCGGGCAAGCGCCTGCTGGTCGACCCCTTCTTCAGCGGCAATCCCCTGGCCCAGGTCGGACCCGGCGATTTCGGCAAGCTGGACGCGATTCTGGTGACTCATGGCCACGGGGATCACATCGGGGACACGGAAGCCATCGCAAGGGCCACGGGAGCCCGGATCATCTCCGTCTACGAAATTGCCGGCTACTTCGAGGCCAAGGGCCTGAATGCCCATCCGATGCACATCGGCGGAGGCCGCGAGTTTCCCTTCGGCCACCTGCAGTGGACCATTGCCCACCACGGCTCCACCGGCCCCGGCGGGGAAGCCCTGGGCAACCCGGCGGGCTTCGTGCTCACCATCGACGGCAAGAAGATTTATCATGCCGGTGACACGGGGCTCTTCCTGGACATGCAGCTGATCGGCAGCCACTACGGGCCGCTGGACCTGGCGCTGCTGCCCATTGGCGACAACTTCACCATGGGTATCCGTGACGCGGTCAAGGCCTGTGAATTCCTCAAACCGGCGCTGACGGTACCCATGCACTACAACACCTTCCCGCCGATCGAAGTCGACCCGCAGGACTTCGCCAGGCAGGCGGAAGCGGCCGGACATGCCACCCGCGTGCTCGAGGTCGGTGAAAGCCTGGAGCTCTAGCCCTCAATGGCCGGAAACAGCTTCGGACAACTCTTCCGTGTGACAACGGCCGGCGAAAGCCACGGCCCGGGCCAGCTCGCCATCATCGACGGCCTGCCGGCGGGACTGGAGCTTTCTGTGGACGACCTGCTCCCCGACCTGCGCAGGCGCCGACCCGGGCAATCGGCCCTGGTCACGCAACGCCAGGAGGAGGACCTTCCCGAGATCCTTTCCGGCCTCTTCGAAGGGCGTACGACGGGCGCTCCGCTCTCGATCCTGATCCGCAACACGGACGCGCGTTCGAAGGACTACGAGTCCCTGCGTGATACTTTCCGTCCGGGACACGCCGACTACACCTGGCAGTCCCGCTTCGGCAGGAGGGACCACCGCGGCGGCGGCCGCTCCAGCGCCAGGGAAACCGTTGCCAGGGTAGCGGCGGGCGCCGTGGCGCGCAAGCTGCTGGCGACGGCGGGAATCGCGGTCCTCGGCTGGGTCGACAGCGTGGGCGGGATCACCCTGCCCGCTTCCGGCGAGGACATGTATACGAGGGAGGAGGTCGAGGCCTCTCCGACACGCTGCCCGCACCCGGAAACGGCTGGACGGATGACGGAGCTCATCGAGACCTGCCGGGAAGAAGGCGATTCCATTGGCGGGACGGCCGTGATCACGGCCACGGGCCTGCCTCCCGGCCTGGGCGAACCGGTCTTCGACAAGCTTCGCGCCGACCTGGCCAAGGGCCTCTGCAGCCTGCCGGCGGTAATGGGCGTCGAGTTCGGCGCCGGCTTCTCTGCCGCGGAAGCACGGGGAAGCGCCTTCCAGGATGCCATCGAACACGCCGGCCCGGAAGGGCTGCGCACACGAAGCAACCGCCACGGCGGCCTGCTGGGCGGCCTGAGCAGCGGCATGCCCCTGCGGCTTCGTTGCGCCGTCAAGCCCACCAGCAGCATCCCAATGGCCCAACAGGGCGCGGGCAGCGACGGATCCCCGAAGGAGGTTTGTGTCACAGGCCGCCACGATCCCTGCCTGCTCCCGCGCTTCGTCCCCATAGCCGAGGCCATGGTCCTGCTGGTCCTGGCGGACCACTGGCTGCGGGCGAGGAGTGCTGCACTGTAGGCGACGGACCCCGGGAATCTGCAGGCGAAGCCTGCAGTCCTGTAGGATGTTTCTTCCCACCTTGAGATCCACCCCGGAGAGGACGGATCACACCATTCCCCTGATTCGCGGACCCCTACCTTGTTGGATCACACAGTCAAGGGTGGAACCCCCTGGAAAACTGCAGGCGAAGCCTGCAGCCCTTTTTGGTCGGCCGTTGCACGGCCGTGGAAATGGCGAGAATGTTCTGGTGATTCGGACCGAAAAGGGTAGTCAATAGAAAGGGCGAACTGTCCGCGAAGAAATCAACTATCTAGAACGGCCGTGCAACGGCCGAGCCACTCTAGCTGCAGGCTTCGCCTGCAGTCCTGTAGGATGTTTCTTCCCACCTTGAGATCCACCCCGGAGAGGACGGATCACACCGTTCCCCTGATTCGCGGACCCCTACCTTGTTGGATTACACTGTCAAGGGTGGAACCCCCTGGCAAACTGCAGGCGAAGCCTGCAGCCCTTTTTGGTCGGCCGTTGCACGGCCGTGGAAATGGCGAGAATGTTCTGGTGATTCGGACCGAAAAGGGTAGTCACTAGAAAGGGCGAACTGTCCACGAAGAAATCAACTATCTAGAACGGCCGTGCAACGGCCGAGCCACTCTAGCTGCAGGCTTCGCCTGCAGCCCAAATCCCCGACCAACCAACCCCCATCCGGAGTCCTGGATCACACGAGGCCGGGACCCCCTGTCCGAGACATCCATCCCCTAGGCAGGCTGGACCTTCAGTTCGCGCAGCAAGGTTTCCCAGTTGGACATCTTCTCGAGGATCTCCCGGCGCAGCTGGTCCAGTTCGGCGCGCAGGGCGCGGGCCTGTTCGCTGCGGCGGCTGATGTGCTTGGCGCGGAGGGCGCGGTATTCGCTCCAGGCGACCTTGCTGCGCTGGTGCAGTTCTTCCAGGTTCGCCTCCAGGGCCTGCAGCTTCTCGCGGGCCTGGGCGGAGAGGCGCGTGATCCATTCCGGGTCCCGGCGCTCCAGGCGGCGCAGCCTTTCGCGGTGCAGGGCGAGGCGGATCGTCGCCTCCGGCACGCGCTTCAGGCCCCAGGCCTGGCGTGTGCGCTCCAGCAGCCAGATCACCCACTTGCCGGGATCGAAGTGCCAGGCGCGAATGCCGTTGCGGTAGTCGCCGGGGTAGGCGTGGTGATAGTTGTGGTAGCCTTCGCCGTAGGTCAGGAAGGCCACGAAGCCGCTGTCGCGGGCGCTGCTCTCGCCGTCGTAGGGCCTACGACCGAGCGTGTGACAGAGGCTGTTGATGAAGAAGGTCCCGTGATGCACGAAGACGATGCGCGCCACGCCGCCGAAGAGGAAGCCGCTCAGCGCGGCCTGCAGCAGGCCGTAGCCCAGCAGCGAGCCGATCCCCAGGCCGACCAGGGTCGGCAGCACCAGGGACAGGCCGATCATCAGCTTGTGAATGTGGCGATCCTGCCAGACCAGGAAAGGATCCTTGAGCAGGTCCTTCACGTTGTCCCGGCTCAGCGGCGGTTGCTTGCGGATCAGCCAGCCTATGTGGGCATGAAAAAAGCCCTTGCGGATGTTGTAGGGATCGTAGGGCATGCCGTCGCGATCGACGAAGCGGTGGTGGTAGCGGTGCTCGCTGGACCAGGTGATGGCGCTGTGCTCCAGGCTGGCCGTCGCCGCCAGCACCGCCGCCTTGCGCACCCAGGGCCTGGCGTCGAAACTGCGGTGCGCCACCAGGCGGTGATAGCCCACCGTGATGCCCAGTCCGGTGGCGTAGGCCATGAGAAGGAAATGCAGGATATCGAACAGCCCAAGGCCCCAGGTGGAGATGTACCAGGGCACGCCAACCAGCGCCACGACGGGACTGATCAGCAGGAAAAGGGTTGTTTTCCAGTTGATGGGGCGATCTTCTGTCTTCATGGTTTCCTTCAGGATGAACCGATTCTCGGGAGTGCCTACCGAATGCCGAGCGACCCAGTTTAGGAAATCCGCCGAGCAGGGGCTTGACCGGCTCCGGAAAAAGCAAGTCCGCCGCCGGCGGCTACCGTCCCAGCGCGCCTTCCAGCGCCTCGGGTGAATCCAATGGCGCGGAGCAGCTGAAGTCTTCGCAAAGATAGACCCGGCAGCCCGTTTCCGGAATCTGCATCGCGCGGCACCAGGGCGTCAGGTCGTGCAGCGCATCCGCGTTGGCATGCGTCTTCAGCAGGCGCACCTGGAAGGGCAGGAAGCGCCTGTCCAGGACCTGCAGCATCTCTCCGGCGGAGGCCCGGTCCGGCGCGCAGAGGACGATTTCGCTGCCTCCGTTCACCAGGTGATCCAGGGCGCAGAGGGCGCGATCCGCGCCATTGTGAGACAGCGCGGCTTCGGCCGCGATTCGCCCGGCCAGCGAGTGCGCGCGCTGCTCCAGTTCGGGCCGGGCCGTGAGACGGGCCAGCTGCACCAGGTTCTCGAGCGCCAGCGAATTGCCCGCGGGTAGGGCGCCGTCGTAAAAGTCCTTCTGCCGCGGAAGGGTTTCGCTGTACTCGGCGGCCGTCATGAAGTAGCCGCCGTGGTCCCGGTCCAGGTAGAGGCTGTCGCACTCCTGCTGCAGGCGCAGGGCCTCGCGCAGCCAGCGGGGATCGAAATCGGCCTGGTACAGCGCCAGCAGCCCGCCGATCAGAGCGGCGTGATCCATCAGCATGGCCGGTATACCGGCCTGCCCCTTGCGCCAGCGATGCAGCAGGCCGCCCTGTTCATCCCTCATCTCCCGAAGAACGAACTCCGCGGCTTCGACGGCGGCGGCATGAAAAGCCGGCTCCTCCAGGACAACTCCTGCCCGCGCCAGGGCGGCGATCATCATGCCGTTCCAGTCGCAAAGCACCTTGTCGTCCAGCAGGGGATGCGGGCGGGTCTCGCGGCTGGCGAACACTTGCCGGCGGGCCTTCTCCAGGGCCTCCAGATCGGTGCCCGGAGGAAAGAGTGTCTCACGAATGCCTTCCCCGGGTCCGCCGGGAAGACGCAGCACGTGCAGCCCCTCTTCGCGCCCGCTTTCGCCGGCCCAGTTCCCGGCTCCGTCGACGCCGTATGCCTGGCAGAAGAGCTCGCCTTCTTCGCCCGCCGCTTCCAGCAGCTGCAGCCTCTTCCAGGTGTAGAAGCGCCCCTCTTCCCCTTCGCTGTCGGCGTCCTCAGCGGAATGGAATCCGCCGGCGGGGTCCCGCATGCGCTGGATCACATAGCCGCAGGTCTCGCGGATCACGTCCTCGTAGAACGGGCGGCCCGTCTGCTGCCATGCGTCGCAGTAGACGGGAAGCAGCAGGGCCTGGTCATAGAGCATCTTCTCGAAATGGGGCACACGCCACTCCCCGTCCGTCGAGTAGCGATGAAAGCCATGGCCGACCTGGTCGTAAAGGCCGCCGCGCCGCATTTCCTGCAGGGTCTTCTCCGCGGCGTGCAGCATCTCCGCGCGTGGAGTCCGCGCGTGTTGCGCAAGCAGCAGGGCCGTGTGCTGCGGAGTCGGAAACCTCGGCGCGCCGCCGAATCCGCCCCAGGCGGCATCGAAGCGCTGCAGGAGCTGGCTGGCCGCCGTTGCCGGCAGTGAAGGATCCACCTTGCCGGCAGGGCCCTCGAAGCGGCTGCGCTCGAGGGCCTGGCGGATCTGTGTCACCGTGTCACGCACTTTCCCGCGCTCGTCCCGCCAGGCTCCCGCCAGCGCGGGCAGCAGCTCGAGCATGCCCGGCCGGCCATAGCGCTGCTCCTGCGGGAAATAGGTCCCGGCGAAGAAGGCCTGGCCTTCTGGGTCCATCACAATGGTCAACGGCCAGCCGCCCTGGCCGGTCAGGCTCTGGCAGATGCTCATGTAGTGCGCGTCCAGGTCCGGGCGCTCCTCGCGATCGACCTTGATCGAGACGAATTGCTCGTTGAGCAGCGCGGCGACGCTGTCGTCCTCGAAGCTCTCGTGTTCCATGACATGGCACCAGTGGCAGGTGCTGTAGCCGATGCTGAGAAAGACCGGGCAATCGCGCCTGCGCGCTTCCTCGAAGGCTTCCGCGGACCAGGGCTGCCAGTGGACGGGATTGTCCTTGTGCTGCAGCAGGTAGGGGCTCAATTCCCCGGAAAGGCGGTTGTATGACATGCTTGCATCTCCCTTGGTTCCGGTTCCAGGCGCTTCGCTTCCACAGGCGGAAACAAGGAGGCCCGCCAGCAGCACGCAGCCGGGGATTCCTGTTCCCGCCCGCTTCCGGAGCAGTTTCATGCGCTCCAAAGGGCGAGCCAGAGCAGCAGCAGGATTCCTTTCTGCCACTTCTTGTAGCGGGCGAAAGCCTGTGTCCGCAGGGCGGCCGTCGCCGGCAGGAAGAGCGCGAGGGCCGGCAAGGCGGCCAGTGGAGGCATTCCCGGCCAGCTGTGCCACAGAAGCGCCCCCGCCGCGACCAGCAGAAGGAGCAGGCTGAGGCGCGCCGCTTCCACCGGCGACCAGAGCACGGCAAGGGTCTTCTTGCCGCTCCGGCGATCGGCATCGATGTGACTCAGGCCGCTGCCCAGGGCGGAAGAAGCGCCCAACAGGAAGCCGCAGCACAGCAGCCAGGCGGTGTGATCCAGAAGAACACCGTGGAAATGACCGGCCACGATCAGCGGCAGGAGTACGCCGGTGCCGAGCGCTTCCAGCACTTCCCCGCCGCCGCGGTAATTGAAGGCAAAGGGCGCGAAGCCATAGGCCAGCACGCAGACCTCGGCCGCCAGCACCAGCACGCTCAGCGGACCGATGCCGCCCTCCTGCCAGAGGGCCAGCAGCAGGCAGGCCAGCAGCGAGAGGACGGCCACCACAAGAACGGAACGGTGTCCCAGCCTGCCCGCCGCAAGGGGGCGTCTGGCCGCCGCGGCCGGATTCCCGTGTACCTCCAGGCCATCCGCGCGCCGGTCGGCGAGATCGTTGCACAGGACAATGGCCAGGTGCGCCGGCAGCAGGAAGGCGCCCAGGGCCAGAAGACCGCCGGCATGTTGGGCCTGCAGCGGCCAGCCGGCCAGGTGCAGCCCCAGCCCTACGGGGAAGAGCAGCTTGGGAAAGGCCGCCGGACGCGCGCTGATCCACCAGGCGCGCCAGGAAGGCTTGACGGGCTGGATCTGTGTCAAGGTCGTCATGAATAGAAGTTGCCAAGCTATGCCCTGATGGACAATTCCTTCGGCTCCAGACTCCGTGAAAGAAGGTGTATGACAGGCCCGAACCCACTCATCGAATCGCTTTCCCTGCCCGCTTTGCTGGCGGATCGCCTGGCGGCCTGCGACCGGAAGGTGCAGGAACGGTCGGCCTCCTGGAACAGCCTGGCGCCCAACGGACGCCGCGCCGCCTTGCCCGGCGAGATCCTCCTGCGGCACACTCCCCTACTGGAAACGGACCATGCCTGGGTCGCCTTTCTATGCGAGTATACAGAGTCTCTGCTGGAACATTTTCCCGAAAACCTCTTTTGCGACCTGGACGGTCTGGCGAGCGCTACCCGGCAAGGGTCGGCCCCGCTTTTTCATGCCCTGCTGGAACTCAACCTGCTCTATGGATGCAAGGGGCCGATCCGTTTCCGCTACGTGCATGATTTTCTCTATGGCTGGGACTGGGTCAAGTGGTTGCGTCGCACGCGCGGCAAGGCGGCAGAAACCCCGCCCTTTTCGATGAGTTTCCTGCAACACCTGCTGTCACGCGCAGGGGAGATCGGCCGGCAGCTCCAGGATCGTGATACAGGCTGGCAGGAACTGGCGCCCGGCGAGTTCCGCAACCCCTTTCCCTACAGTCGTGAGCAGACGGACGAGGCCCTTCTGCTGCGCGAGGCTTCCCGTCGCGGGCTGGTGCCGGTGCGGACCTGGGGAAAGCCGCTCTTCGAAGCCGCCGGTCTGGATCGCAACTGGCACCAGGAGCGCGAAGCCCTGGCCCGGGAACTGGGGTTGGCGTAGGGCCAAGGGTGTGTTCTCGCGCAGAGACGCAGAGACGCGATGGACATCCCGGTCAACCGGAGGCACCCGAACGTCCCGCTTCTCTTCTCTGCGGCCTCAGCGTCTCTGCGTGAGGTCCTAGCTCTCTTCCCGCTCGAGAATCTTCTCGACCACCGCGCTTCCCAGGCAGCGCTCGCCGTCGTAGAACACGGTGAACTGCCCCGCGGCGACTCCGGGGTCGGAGACATCCAGGGCAACCTGCCAGCGCTCTCCGTCTTCGGGTGTGACATGGCAGTCCCAGAGGCGCGGCCCGTGCCGCAGGCGGCACTGCAGACGGCCTTCGGGGGCCTCGGCCTGCAGCCAGTTGGGGGAGCCTGCGCGAAAGCGGCGACAGCGGCGCGCGGCGAGCCGCTCCGCGTGTGCCACATAGATCACGTTCTCGCCGATGTCCTTGTCCACCACGTACCACGGCCCGCCATGCAGGCCGATCCCCTTGCGCTGCCCGATGGTGTAGTACCAGTAGCCCTCGTGGCGACCGATCACGCTCCCGTCCTCCTCGACGATGATCCGCCCTTCGCGCGTTCCCAGGTGATGTCGCACGAACTCGTCATAGGGGATCTTGCCCAGGAAGCAGATGCCCTGGCTGTCCCTGCGTTCGCGGTTGGGCAGGTTCCAGCGCGCCGCCAGTTCGCGGACCCGGACCTTGGGCAGTGCGCCAAGAGGAAACAGGCAGCGGGCCAGCTGCTCAGGACGCATGCGGGCCAGGAAATAGCTCTGGTCCTTGACCGGGTCGACGCCGCGGCGCAGCACGGACCCTTGGCTTTCGTGATCCAGGCGGGCATAGTGACCGCTGGCAACACGGGAAAAGCCGCTGCCCGCGCTCTCCATGAAAGCACCGAACTTGATCCGGCTGTTGCAGAGCAGGTCGGGGCTCGGCGTGTGACCGGCGCGCAATTCCTGTACGACATAGGAGACCACGCGCTCCCAGTATTCCTCCTGCAGGGGAATCACCTGCAGCTCGACTCCCGCCTGCTCGCAGACGGCGCGGGCGTAGGCCAGGTCCTCCTCCCAGGGACAGTCCCCCAGGAAGGCCAGCTCCTCCTGCAGCCAGATTTTCAGGTAGAAGGCCGTCGGCCGGTGGCCCTGTTCCTGCAGCAGCCGGAGGGCCACGGAACTGTCGACACCGCCCGAGAGCAGCAGCGCGATCTCTTCTCCCTGCCGCGGCCGGATCACAGTTCGACCTGGATCCTTCCGCCCTGCTCGCGCGCCGGGAAGGTGCGCAGGTCCTCGAAGGCCGGCGGCGTCAAGGCCGCTCCGGTGATCAGGCTGAAGCGCGCCCCGTGGATCGGGCACTCGATCTCCTCGCCTTCGCAGGGGCCGTCGTGCAGTTCGAAATCGTCATGGGTGCACAGGTTCTCCACCGCGTAGGGTTGTCCCTGGATGCGGCAGAGCAGCAGGTCGACTCCCAGCAGTTCCACCCGTCGCGGCTGCCCTTCCTGCAGGTCTTCCGCCGCGCAGGCATCCTTGTATTCGGCCATGGGTTCTCCTCTCCGGCCGGGTTCTTCCGGCCGCCTGCAAGCATAACACGATCAGGGGATTCTTGCCTTCGCCTTGCGCGAGGCCTGCAGCAGGTCCGCGCTGAACAGGGCCAGGCCGATCCAGATCAGGCTGAAACTGAGCAGCTGCCCCGGCTTGAGCGCCTCGCCGAAGAGGCTCACCGCCAGCAGGAACTGCAGGCTGGGCGCCAGGTACTGCAGCAGGCCGGTGACGCTCAGGGGCAGTTCGCGTACTCCGCGGGCGAAGAGCCAGAGCGGAGTCAGGGTGACCAGGCCACAGAAGGGCAGGGCCCAGGGGAGCCAGGGGGGAGCCGGCCCGGAGGCCTGCGCGCTGCCGGCAACCAGCAGCAGGGCTGCCGGCACCAGGATCGTCGTTTCGATGAACAGCCCTTCCACGCTGCCGCGGCGCAGGCTTTTCTTCAACAGGCTGTAGCCGGCGAAACTGCTTGCCATGGCCAAAGCCAGCCAGGGCGTCGTCCCGGCGACGAGCACCAGGTTGAGTACGGCAATGGCCGCCAGGCCGACGGCGCACAAACGAGCCGCGTTGAGTCTTTCCCGCAGCAACACCATGCCCAGCAGCACATTGAGAAGCGGATTGATGAAATAAGCCAGGCTGATGTCGAGCACCCGGTCGTGCTGCACCGCCCAGAGAAAAAGGCCCCAGTTGCCGCCGATCAGCAGGGCGCAGATCGCGCGACGCAGGAGAACCCCGTCAAGGCGCACCAGGCTCTTCAGCAGATGGGAGGGCAGCCCGCGGTGGCGCAGTGCCAGCAGCAGCAGCGCCGTGCCCGCCGACCACAGGATGCGCTCCCCGAGCAGGACCCGGGCCGGAAGGCTTTCGACCAGTTTCCAGTAAAGCGGCGCCAGCCCCCAGAAGACGAAGGCGGCCGCCACGGAGCCCAGGCCCCGCGGTAGACGGTTCAACGCGCCAGGGTCAGGGACGCGCCGCTGACCAGCCGCGAGGCCGGATCCGCCAGGAAGGAGATCACCTCGGCAATGCCTTCCGGCGGCAGCCAGGAGGAGGTGTCCGCATCCGGCATGGCCTCGCGGTTGGCGGGAGTGTCAATGATGGTCGGAATGACGGCGTTGACGCGAATGCCGTCGGGCAGCAGTTCTTCCGACAGCGAGCGCGTCAGGCCGAGCACGGCGGACTTGCTCGCCGTATACGCGGCCATGCTGGCGCCGCCGTCGTAGAGCGCGGGCCGTGCGCCGACCGTGATCACGCTGGCCGGCGACGCCTCGCGCAGGCGGGGCAGGGCCGAGCGAATGGTGTGATACAGCGAACGCAGGTTCATGTCCAGCATGCCTTCGAGATCCTCCGCCCCGGTCTCCGCCAGGCCGCCGAAGTGGAAGCCCCCCGCCATGCAGGCCAACGCATCCAGCCGACCCGCCGGCAGCGCCCTGAACCAGTCCTCGGCCGCCTGGGCTGAACTCAGGTCACACAGGGAGGCATGAAGCCTGCCTTCGCCCCGGAAGCCCTCCAGCAGGCGCTCCCTCTCCCGCTCGGTGAAACAGGGTACGTATACACTGCGACCGCCTTCCAGCAGGCTGCGCGTCACCGCGCTGCCCAGGAAGCCCGCGCCGCCGGTGACGACGGCCATGGACGTGCTGGCCATGAAATCCTCCTTTTCAGCCTTGCCTGGCGCCGGGCCAGTCTTCGCCTTCGTAGTAGCGCGTGCCCTGGTGCCCCTTGCGCGGGAAGGCCTGCCTGGCCCTCTCGCCCGGCGCTTCCACGTGGATCAAGGTGCGCGGCCGCCCGGACTTGGGGTTGATCGCCCCGGGCGTGAAGCCCGTGATACGCAGCCGGCCGACCACGCGGTGCTCGTGGATCGTGTAGACCCAGTGTCCGACCTGCAGCTTCGAGGGGCTGCCCGCCATGTGGAACTCGTAGTCCTTGAGCCGGCCGTCGTAGAGGGAATCGACGAAGTCGGCCCCCTCGCCGGCCGGAATGGTCTTGGTGATTCCGAAATCGCTCACCCTATCCTCCGATGTAGGACATTTCGATGCGTTGTCCCTGCCCGGCGCTGCCGCGGCGCTCGGAATAGCGGTCCGAGCGGCGGCTCCACAGGCCCTGCAGAAGCTCGCGCAGCTTCCCGTCGTCCGCTCCCGCGCGCAGGGGAGTCTTGAGGTTGCTTCCCCGTGTGGCAAAGAGGCAGGTGTAGAGCACGCCCTCGGCGCTGAGGCGCAGCCGCGTGCAGTCGCCGCAGAAAGCCTGGCTCACGCTGGAGATCAGGCCGATCTCCCCGGCCCCGTCCCGGTACTTCCAGCGCCGGGCCACTTCGCCGCGATAGGCCGCCCCGACAGCCTCCAGGGGCCAGCGCTTCTGCAGGCGCTCGAGGATCTCCGCGGACGGAACGACGGATTCGCGGTTCCAGCCGTTGCTGTTTCCCACGTCCATGAACTCGATGAAGCGCAGGGTTCGTCCTGTCTCACGGCAGTGTTCCGCCAGGGGCAGGAGGTCCTCCTCGTTGAGGCCGCGCTTGACCACCATGTTGATCTTGACCGGTCCCAGGCCCGCTTCTTCCGCGGCGCGAATGCCTTCCAGCACATGGGAAACGGGAACGCCCACGTCGTTGATGCGCTGGAAGACCTCGTCGCGCAGGGAGTCGAGACTGACCGTGACACGCTGCAGGCCCTGCCGCTTCAGCTGCTCCGCGTGACGGGGAAGCAGCAGGCCGTTGCTGGTCATCGCCAGGTCCAGGCCCGGCCGCGCCAGCATGCCGACCAGCGTGCTGCAGTCGTGGCGCAGGAGCGGTTCGCCTCCCGTGAGACGCACCTTCTGCAGGCCAAGCTCCTGCAGCAGACCGACCACCCGCGTGATCTCCTCGAAACTCAAGAGCTCCTTGCGCGGCAGGAAGCGATAGCCCTTGCCGAAGGTCTCGGCCGGCATGCAGTAGCTGCAGCGGAAGTTGCAGCGGTCCGTCAGCGAGATCCGCAGATCCCGCAGGGGGCGCTCCAGGCTGTCCGTCAGGGTCGTTGTCATGGCTTCCGTGTGTTCGTTGCCCTCTGCCGGCCCGGCCGGTCGCGATCCGCGCGAGCGGGCGCTTCATGGTAAGGCAATCCCGCTTCGAAATCGAGATCCGGCAAGCGCATTCAGCGACGGAGAAGAAAAACCGGATCTCTGGTGAAACCTCTTGCCAGGGACGAAATCAAAGTGATATCATGATGACATCAATCGGAGGATCTGGACATGTTGAAAGACATCGAACGTAAAGCGGCCAATGGGCTGCCGATTCTGCTGTTGTTCATTCTGGCGGCTATCGCCTGCTTCGTCGGCCTGATCGCCAGCGCCAGGGCCGATTTCGTGCCCGGCATCCTTGGTAGCCTGCTGACCCTCGTCTTCTTCATCCTGATGATGGCCGGCTGCTTCATGGTCAATCCCAACGAGAGCCGCGTGCTGCAGCTCTTCGGCCGCTACGTGGGAACGGTGCACGACCAGGGCCTGCGCTGGGCCAATCCTTTCTTCACCAAGCGCAAGATCTCGCGGCGCGTGCGCAATTTCGAGACCTCGAAAGTCAAGGTGAACGATGCCGGCGGAAACCCGGTCGAGATCGCCTGCGTGGTGGTCTGGCAGGTGGTCGACTGCGCCGAGGCCTGCTTCGAGGTCGATGATTTCGTCAACTATGTGCATGTGCAGAGCGAGGCCGCCGTCCGCAACCTGGCCACGGCCTACCCCTACGACAGCCATGGCGAAGACGTGCTCAGCCTAAGCGGCGACACGGGACAGGTCAGCCTACAGCTGCAGAAGGAGATCCAGGATCGACTGGACAAAGCGGGAGTCAACGTAATCGAGGCGCGCATCAGCCACCTGGCCTATGCCCAGGAGATCGCCGCCGCCATGCTGCAGCGCCAGCAGGCGGGGGCCGTCGTGGCCGCCCGCTCGAAGATCGTCGAAGGCGCGGTGGGCATGGTCGACATGGCCCTGGAACAGCTGAGCCGCAAGGAGATCGTCGAACTGGACGAGGAGCGCAAGGCGGCCATGGTCAGCAACCTGCTGGTCGTGCTTTGCAGCGATCGCCACACCCAGCCGGTGGTCAACACGGGCACGCTCTACAACTAGATCATGGCGAAACGGAAGGCATTCCTGCTGCGGCTGGATCCGCGGCTGCTGGAAGCCCTGCAGCGCTGGGCCGGGGATGATCTGCGCAGTCTGAACGCCCAGATCGACTACCTGCTGCGCCAGAGCCTGAAGCAGGCGGGACGCAAGCTTCCTGAAGCTGGCGAAAGCGAGGAAGGGAAAGAATAGGAAGCGGTCACCTCGCGGCCATGGGATCGACACCTCTGCAAAGAGGAGGTCTCATGCAGCAAAGACACAAACAGAAACCCTGCGACGGCTTTTGCCTTGTCGCGCAGCTCATCAGCCTGGTCGTCTTCCTGTGGATGGTTTCGATCCAGCTGGCATGAAAAAAGCCCCGTGCGCAGTGCACGGGGCTTTTGCGTTGTATTGGCCTGCAGGGATTCGAACCCCGATTGCTGGAACCAGAATCCAGAGTCCTAGCCATTGGACGACAGGCCAATTGACAGAACGCAGATTATACCATTGCGGCAGCAAAAAGCAATGGGAGCCTTTCAGTCACCGAGCTTGTCGAGCCCGTCCTTGACATCCTTCGCCGTCTCGCCGGCCTTCTTGACCCCGTCGCGAACCGACTCGTAGGTCTCCTTGCCTTTCTCCTTCAGCGCCTCCAGCTCATCCGGCATGGGCGTCCCGGTCATCTCGAACCAGACCAACGCGCCAATAAGGATCAAAAGCAGAAAGAGGGCCATCTTGAAGAGCTTCTTCAGCACGGCATAGACGATCACGATCAGCAGGCCAATGGCAATGGCCAGCAGCATGGGGCTGCCCAGCACCTTGTCGATGAATGCTTCCATGGGAACGGGTTCTCCTCTGTGAGTAAGAAAGGTAGGATTCCCCCCCTCCCAAACAATCGCTATCGGGATCGCTATCGCTACTTTTGCCCCTTGCACATGACACGATTGATCCGACACCTCCACCCCATGAACAGCCCGTTGCCAGTGCTCCTGCTGGCGCTGCTGGTCCGGCTGCTTCACCGCCCCGGCTTCGTCTTCTCCGATGATGCCCACTATCTCTTCGTGGCACGCTTCGGGGAAGCGGCCTACGAAGGCTATCCGATCATGCCGCTGCGCGTGGCGCACATCGGCCTGCTGCGGTTCGCGGAAAGCCTCTTCGGGCCCGGCGACTTCGCCTGGACCCTGTTCCCGCTTCTCCTCTCTCTCCTGGCCGTCCTCGCCGTATACCGCATTGGGCGACTGCTGACGGGGCAAGCCGCGACCGGCGCCTGGGCGGCCCTGCTGCTGGCGCTGGTCCCCGTGGAGGCCGTCATGGCCGGAACCGCCTTCGCGGATACGGGAGCGGCGGCCTGCATAGCGGCGGGCATCTGGCTGCTGGTCGAGAGCGAACACGGGCGACGGTGGCTGCTCTGGCCCGGGGCGCTGCTGCTCGGCCTTTCGCTGCTCTTCAAAATGATCGCCCTTTGGCTGCTCCCCCTGCTGGCGATCGCCCAGCTGGCGGCGTGGATCACGGAGCGCAGGGAAGCAAGACCCTTGAGCCTGCAGCCGGCCCTGTGGGCCGCGGGATGCGGCATCGTGCTCGTGCTCGCCGCGGAGGCCGCCGTATATCACATCGATCGCGGCGACGCCCTGCACCGCTTCCGCATGCAGGCCCTGAATCACGAACTCTGCCCGGACGATTTCTTCAAACCCGGCAGCGCGCGGGGCTACGAGACCCCGGAGGACCGCGGCCCGGCCCTGGCGCGCCTGCTGCTGGAACGCAATCCGCGCTCCCTGTTGCTGCGCCGCACCTCCATGGGCCTGCCCCTGCTGGCCCTGCTGGCCATCGCGACGGTCGGCAGGCGTCGAGCCTGGCGCTGGGTCAGCCTGTGGTTTCTTGGCCTGCTGCTGCTTTTCTGGGGCGGGACGACCTCCTTCTCCTCCTGGCAGCCGCTACCCATGGACCTGCCCTGGTACATTCTGCCTCTGCTGGCCCCCGCTGCCCTGCTCGGCGGAGCCCTTCTGGCGGAGCAGAAAATGGCCCTGCAGCTCCCGGCTCTTTGCGGATTCGCCTTCCTCAGCGCGCACGGCAGCGGCCTGCTGCGCGACTATCTTGCCGTCGAAGACTGCAAGCGCCTGCGCGCCGCTTTCCAGGCCAGCGCGCCAACGACCGTTCACACGGACGGCTTCAGCCTCTACGCCCTGCGCGTACTGGCCATTCCGGCGCTGGAAAGCCGCATCGGCTTTGAAGACACCCTGCTGACGGTGATGCCGGAAGGGTATTTCCTGAGGCATCGCCAGAACCGCCGCGAATGGCGCGCCATGGGCCATCGCCTGCTCGAACCCCAGCCGGAATGGCCCCTGCAGCGAGTGGAAGGCGGAGCCGGCATGAGCTATTTGCGTTTCGGAGAAAAGGAGGACCCGCCATGGAACCCGTCCCTGCCGCGCTACCCCGGGCCCTGGACGAAAACGGACGACGATTGCTAGCGGACTACCTCAAGCGGGAACGACGCTCCTGGCTGCGCGAACTGGAAGTCCTGGGAGAGCAGCTGGCCTGTGAACTTGAAAGGGCAAGAGAGAGCATGCCCGACGACGCGCCGCGCAGCGGAGGCGACCACTTCCTGTGGGAGGAGGAGAACCGCGAATTCGAGGCCCTGGCCGGCCTGGCTGGCCTGCAAAGCGACCTGGAAGAGCGCCTGCGCCTGCTGCGCGCCGCGCTGGAGGAAGACCTTTCTTCCTGATGTCGACGATTGCGCGCCATGAAAGAGGATCTTGTTTGCAAGGGTCTCCGATTCTATCTTCGGGGCTTCGCGCCACTCTAGCTCAGTTGGTAGAGCAACGCATTCGTAATGCGTAGGTCGGGAGTTCGAATCTCCTGGGTGGCTTGCAAAAGAAAGCCCGCCGATCGGCGGGCTTTTTCTCTCTTCGACGGAAAACTCGATCGACCAGCAATCGTCCAGGCGGGTTCGTGCCTCAGGATTCCTTGCCGATCCACTTGTAGACCGCGGCCCCCAGCACTCCACCGATGATCGGCGCGACCCAGAAGAGCCAGAGTTGCTGGATTGCCCACCCTCCTGCGAAGAGGGCGACACCGGTGCTGCGGGCGGGGTTGACCGATGTGTTGGTCACCGGAATGCTGATCAGGTGGATCAGCGTGAGACAAAGGCCGATGGCGATCGGAGCCAGCCCCGCCGGGGCCCGCTTGTCGGTCGCGCCCAGGATCACGATGAGAAACATCATCGTCAGCACGACCTCCGTCACCAGCGCGGCAAGAAGAGTATAGCCGCCCGGCGAGTGCTCGCCAAAGCCGTTGGAAGCGAAGCCCGCGCTGGCGTCGAAGCCCGCCTGTCCGCTGGCGATCACGAAGAGCACACCGCCTGCGGCAATGGCTCCCAGCACCTGGGACACGATGTAGGGCGCGAGTTCGCGGGCTTCAAAGCGCCCGCCAGCCCACAGGCCGATTGACACGGCAGGGTTCAGATGACACCCGGAGATGTGCCCGATAGCATAGGCCATGGTCAACACGGTCAGGCCGAAAGCCAGCGAAACCCCCAGCAGGCCGATGCCCACTTCAGGAAACCCGGCGGCCAGGACTGCACTGCCGCAACCGCCCAGCACCAGCCAGAACGTTCCGAAAAACTCCGCTCCATATCGGTTCATGATTCGCTCCCGATGCTTGTACAACTCTGTCTCAATGACCCAACTCACTGGAAAGTAAAACCTTCAACTGTCAATCATCATGTTAAAATCCAATGCCCTGACTCCTCAGCCGAATGCGCCGGGGCCCCGGCCGCTGCTGGATCTGAGTCGGGAGCGGGAAGGAAATCCGGCATGGAAATGGCGACAGCTGTCCTCTGGTGAGGACTTAAAATAACGGGGTTCAAAGCCATGCACTGTGAGTAGGAGCGTGCACGGCTTCTTTCTTCCCTTTCGTCCACCCCAACGGACACCGCCGCCAACATCCTGAACAACCCCATCACCCCACCAGGACACCCACCCAACCCGCTTCGCCCTTCATCCTTGAGAGAAAGCCCCCGCCGGCCGAAACCGACGGGGGCCCGAGTTCAGGTCCCGGCGGGAACCACGCCGGGAGCCTGGAAGATGCGTGTTACTTCATCAACATCATCTTGCGCACGTCGCTGTAGAGCGAGGCGCCGCCGTTGTCGGCGACCGTCACACGGTAGAAGTAGACGCCGCTCGCCAGCGCGCTGCCGTCGAAGCGGAACTCGTGCCAGCCCGCGTCCAGGCGGTCGTTCCACAACAGGGACTGCCGCTGGCCGAGCAGGTTGTATACTTCCAGCTTGACCTGGCCCGCCTGGGGCAGGGCCACGCGCAGCATGGTGCTCGGGTTGAAGGGATTCGGATAGTTGGCGCCCAGCTCGAAACGCTCCGGCAGGGCCGGTCCGCTCGCAACATCCGTGACGGCGCAGGGAGCCATGTAGTGCTCCACGGGATGCGCCAGGCCGTTGGTCGCGCCCAGGAAGACCGTTCCGTCCGTATGCAGGGCAATGCCGTGTACATCCTCCAGCCCGCTGGGACAGAAGTCGCCGCGCGGCTCCACCTGGCCGTTGCCCAGATCCAGGAAGCATTCCATGCTGCCCGTCGAGCGGTTGACCAGCAACAGCTGGTCGCTGCCTTCGTCGTAGTCCGCGCCGGCCGCGCCGGGCACGCCGCCGCTCCAGGGAAGCACTTCCGCGCTCAGGTCGACCGGGTTGGCGGGATCGCTGATGTCGATGCGCACCACCTCGTCGAAGCCGGCGTTGGAACACACGGCCCAAAGGATCTCGCTGTCCGCGTCGTAGGCCAGGCCCATCGGCATGCGCCCCGTGCCTTCGGCGAGAATCGCCGGTTCGAAAGAGGCAATCGTCGAGCCGTCCGTGTTCTTGTGGCTGATGCCGGCCAGGTAGCTGACCCAGACCGTGTTGTCCCGGCTGTCCCAGGCGATGCCCTGGTAGTCGTGTCCGGCGGTCATCGCGGAAATCGTCGTCGCGGAGCCGTCCTCCGAGTCCTGCATCACGAAGCGGTTGACCGAACTGGCGTTCCAGAGAATCTGGCCGTCACCCATCCCTTCGCCGTCACTCAGGTTGACCATGCCGAAGAGGCCGTTGCCGGTCAGGTTCTGCGTGAGCTGCTCGATGTGGGTGCAGCTGGCCGCCGTCAGGAAACTGGCTTCGGCGAAGGCCGTTTCTTCGACCGTCGAGGTCACCGTGAAGACCGCCAGGTCGGTGAAGCTTTCCGGCTCCTCGGGTACGAAATGTCTCACGCCCAGGTTGAAGACCTCGTCATAGGCCAGTTCGGGAATCGCCGTGATCTCGGCCCAGGCGGCGTCTACATCGTGCCAGGTCACGTCCCAGATGTGTCCCTCGGACTCGATGCTGAAAGCGCTGGGGTTCTCGCCGCGATTCTCGACCTCGAAGGTATACTCCGCATACTCTCCGTTGACGCCCACGCCATCCTGCTCGGACGGATCGATATCGACGGCATAGGGACCGCTGGGGCCGATCACATTGAAGCCGAACCAGACCGCGCTCTCCGGGGTAGGCATCCAGCCCTGGCTGTTGTAGTTGCACCAGAAACCCTGTGTGCCATCGGCGTTCTCCTGGCCGATGGTCGCCGAGAGCATGTCCAGGTCGTTCTCGAAGTTCTGGTAATTGATGCGCACGGCCTCCTCGTCGGGGTCGAGGATCACCTGGGCCGTAATACGACCGCTGGTCTGGCCGCCGGGGAATTCGGGCACGCCCAGGTAGTTGACCACGAACAGGCCGTCCTGCGTCCCGTACTCGATGGTGCCGTCATTGTTGCTGTCGGGGTCCAGGTCGTCCCAGAACATGGCGATCACCGCGTTCGGGGTCGAAGTATTCGGCAGTTGCTGGTTGCCCAGCGAATTCATGCCCGTCTCGGCAAAGCCGATCATGCCGTTGCTGCCGATCCAGACCTGGGTGTAATCCACGCCGTAGTGGTTCCAGGTGAAGCCGATATCGAAGGGGCCGGCGAAGCCGTCATCCGTGGCCGGGGCCGGGTTCGGGCTGTCCAGTTCGACCCAGTCGTACTCCACCTGGCCGTCGGCGTCCGTCGTGCTCCAGAAGTAGCCGTATTCGTCCGGACCGCCCTGGACCGGCACCACCGTCAGCGAGACCGTGGTCGCATCCTGCCGGCTCGGGTCCCCGCTGCTTGTCGCCGTGACATCGAAGACGTACTGGATGTCCGCCGGCACCTCGGGAATGTCGAACTCCAGCTCGAATTCGAAGGCCTCCAAAGGCTGGACAGTCGGCGTCGTGTTGCCCGGTGTGCCGTTGATCAGCACCTGGACTTCCACGTCGCTCGTCCCGCTGGCGGCGATCACGAAGCTGTCCTCCACCAGGCCGTTGTTGGTGACGCTCACCGGCACCGTGACCTGCGAATCCACACCGCCCGCCGTGTTCACGCCATCCTCCAGGACCGGGAAGTAGTCCGGCGGGGCGCCCAGGCTGAAGCGCACGGTCCACTGCGAGGCAGGCGGGAAGGGGTCATTGTTGTACAAAACGGTCAGGCCGTCGCTGCCGTCGCTGTTCTCGATGCCGATCGTGCAGCTGCTCAGGTCGATGCCGTCGGCCAGCTGGTTGTAGTTATGGAACACATAGCCGCTCTCGAAATCGAAGACGGACTGTGCCACGACATTGCCGGGGCCGGAGGGGTATTCGATCACCCCGTCGTAGGTCAGCACGAAACGCCCGTCCTCGTCGTTGCCGTAATACACCTGCCCGCCGTCCGCGGGATCCAGGTCGTCCCAGAACAGCGCCAGGCAGTTGTTCGGCGTACTCGGGTCGGGGAAATTCTCGTTGCCGAGGGAATTCAAGCCCAACTGGTCAAAACCGTAGACGCCGTTCGAACCGACGTATACAGAGGAATAGGGGTTGCCGTAGAAGCTGATCGTCCCGTTCATCTCGAAGGGTCCGCTGACCGAATCGTCGCCCAGGTCCGTGATATAGGTGCGATCCTCTTCCGGCAGATCGACCCAGAAGTAGTCCACGTCTCCACCCGCGCTGCTGATCCAGGTATTGCCCCAGGCGTCGGGGCCGCCGCCGGCGGCGTTGATCACGCTCGTGATCAATGCCAGATCCAGGAAGGCCTCCGAATTGTCGGAATCAATGCTGACGGAGGCGTTGTCCGTGAAGGTGCCGGTTTCTTCGGGAATCGTGACCATCACGTCCACGACCAGGCTCGCCTGGGGAGCGATGACTCCCGTGTTGCCGGCAGGCTGTCCATCGATGGTGATCTCGATCTCCAGCTGGTCCTCCGTGAGGGTCAGCGTGTAGCTGTCCTCGACGAGTCCGCCGTTGAAGAGGGTGAAGCTGCTCTGGATCACATCCCCCGGGCCGCCGCTCATCCCGAGCGGATCGGGGTTCGCGCTGACCGTATACTCGGGAATGATCAGGTCGAAGCGCACGGTCCACTCCGGCAGGGGCTCGAAAGGCGCGCCGTCGATGAGCACGTTGAGGCCGTCGTCCCCGGCGCCGTTCTCGAAGCCGATGGTGCAGTTGTCCAGGTCGAGTCCGTTGGCCAGGCTCTGGTAGTTCTGGTATACCTGGCCCGCGGCGAAATCGAAGACCGCCTGCGCCGTGATGGAACCCGGCGCGAAGGACTCCGCCACCTCGTCGAAGGTGAGCACGAAGCGGTCCTGGTCGTCCGTGCCGTAATACACCTGCCCGCCGGCCGCCGGGTCCAGGAAGTCCCAGAAGAGGGCGAAGAGATTGTTGGGAGTGCCGACCGCGGGGAAGCTCTGGTTGACGCCGGATGCCATGCCCGTCGGCGAAAAGCCGTAGATGCCGTTGCTGCCGACATAGAGCTGGCTGTAGGAGTCGCCGTAGAAGGAAAGGGCGCCGCCCAGCTCGAGCGGTCCGGCAACGCCGTTGCTCGCCAGCGTCAGGTAGGTGCGGTCTTCTTCCGGCAGGTCGACCCAGAAATAGTCCACATCCCCGCCGGCGCTGCTGGTCCAGCTGTTGCCCCAGGCGTCGGGGCCGCCTCCGGAAGCATTCACGACGGCTGTCGTGACCGCCAGGTTGATCACATCCTCGGAGTTATCGGAGCTGATGAGCACGAAAGCATTGTCTGTAAAGGTGTCGATCTCTTCGGGAATCGTGACCTCGACCTCGAAACTGGCGCTGCCGGCGGGGTCGATGGTGCCCGTATTGCTGGCCGGTTCGCCGTCCACAAGCAGCTGGATCCCGAGAACGTCCTCGGTCGCCGCCAGGCTGTAGCTGTCCGGTTGCGTGCCGGCATTGAAGACCGAAACCGTTCCGCTGAGCACATCGCCGGGACCGCCGCCCAGCAGGAGCGGGTTGGGGTTGGCGCTGGAGGCGTAGTCCGGAATGATCAGGTCGAAGCGGATCGTCCAGGGAGCGAAGGGCAGGAAAGGCTGGCTGTTGAAGACCACCGTCAGGCCATCCGAGCCATCGGAGTTCTCGATGCCGATGGTGCAGCTGCTCAGGTCGATCCCGTCCGCCAGTTCGCTGTAGTTGTGGTACACCGAGCCGTTCTCGAAATCGATCACCGACTGGGCGACGACATTGCCCGGCCCGGAAGGATACTCGATCACCCCGTCATAGGTCAGGATGAATCGACCGCTCTCGTCGTTTCCGTAATACACCTGGCCGCCGTCGGCAGGATCCAGATCGTCCCAGAAAAGCGCAAGAAGATTGTTGGGGAAGGTGGCGTTGGGAAGTTCCTGATTGGAAAGCGAGGTCATCGAGGTCGGGTCGAAGCCGTAGTAGCCGTTCGAGCCGACGTAGACCTGGCTGTAGGCGTCGCCGTAGAAGTTGAGCGAACCGTTCATCGGGAAGGGGCCGCTGACCGAATCGTCGCCCAGGTCCGTGACATAGGTGCGGTCCTCTTCGGGAAGATCGACCCAGAAGTGCTCGTCGGTGCTCCAGGTGTTGCCCCAGATGTCCGGGCCGCCGCCGGCGGCGTTGACCACGGAGGTCAGCACATCCACCGTGGCGCTGACATCGGCATTGTCCGAGTCGATGCTCACCAGCGCCGCGTCCTCATAGGTGCCCATCTCCCCGTCGATCATGGCGATGACATCGATGGTGATGCTTCCCTCCGGCTGGAGGGTGCCCGTATTGCCGATCGGCGTTCCCTGGTAGCTGAGTGTCACATCCACCAGGTCCTGTGTCACGGCCAGGGCATAGCTGTCTTCCAGCTGGCCGCGGTTGGTGATGGTGAAGCTGGCGTTGAGCACATCGCCCGGGCCGCCGGTCTGGGTGATCAGCGCCGGCTCGGCCGTGACGCCATAGTCCGGCGGAACCAGGTTGAAGAGGATCGACTGGCCCTGGTAGTGCGCGCTGGCGTCCCCCACGTTCAGGCCTCGTGTGCCCGTGTGGTCGATGCCGCTGCTCTCGCAGAGCGCTCCCGTATCGTCCAGCAGATCGTACTGGAACTGAATGTCGCCATTGCCGTAGAGGATCACCTGGAAGGTCTGGACATTGTCCCGGTCCGTGTAGCCGGCCAGGTCGACCCAGGTGACGACAAAGCGGTCGGGTTCCGTCATCGCGCCGTAATACAGGTGACTCGTGTCCTTGTGGTACATGTCCAGCGACCAGGGGTCGATCAGCCGGTAGTCCGACACGTCGTCAGGCAGCCGGTAGGAGAAGCTGGGTGTCGCCCCCTCGTTGCCGACCATGATCACCCCGTTGGCGCTGAAGCGCACCTGATCCACCGTGTCATCGTAGAAGGGGAAGGAGAAGGGCAGGGTCATCCAGTCGGAAAAGGTGTCATCCTGGTTGAGGCCCGGCCAAAGCTCGGTATGCTCCTCTGCCACTGGATCGATCCAGGCGAAGGGCATGCCGTTCTCCTCGTCCTGGTCATAGGCGGAGTAGCCGTATTCGTCCGGACCCCAGGACTCGTCCGTTCCCTGGCCGCCCTTGCGGACTTGCCTGGGCTGAGTCGGAAAACGCGCAAGCAATTGCTCCTTCTCCGCTGGACTCAGGGGCTGTCCAGCCAGATGCCGCATTCTCAGGAGATCCAGCGGATCCTTGGCCTCAGGCGGTGTCTGCGCAGGGCTTAGGATCTGTGATGACAGTTCGCTGGCCAGGTGCTCGGCGCGCCTTTCAGCCTGCTCTTCCGCGTTTGCTGCGCGCTCAGCCTCCGCATGGGAAGGCTGCTGGACAGCCGGTTCCTTTGCCTCTGACAGTTCCGTCTTGCGCAGCGCCTGAAGCTCGCGCTCCTTTTCGGCCTGCTCTTCCGGACTCAAGGCTTCAGCGACAAGCGCGGCAGGCAGAAGAAGCGCTGCCAGGGCAAAAGCCCGTTTCCTGCTGTGGTTCCTCATGGACCTGAACTCCCTTCTATCAATGGGATGGATGCACTACAAACGGCCAGGGCGGCCGAAGGGAAAAGCGAACAGGCCCACAATATGCCGGAATCCCCTCCCCGATTCCACCCCTTTTCCAAAGGCCGTGGAGAAACCTGTTTCTGGTTGTGCCGGTAACATCAGGTGCTTGCAAGGCAGGTTGGGAAATGGATCCAGGCAGGATCGGACTCGACGATGACCAAGGATTCCGGCATGGAAGTGGCGACAGCTGTCCTCTGGTGAGGACTTAAAATAACGGGGTTCAAAGCCATGCACTGTGAGTAGGAGCGTGCACACGCTCTTTTCCCACTTTCGTCCACTCCACAGTACACCCCCGCCCACATCCTGAACAACCCCATCCCCCCACCAGGACACCCACCCACCCCACTTCATACTTCATACTTCATCCTTCATACTTCGTACTTCATCCTTAAGAGAAAGCCCCCGCCGGCCGAAACCGACGGGGGCCCGAGTTCAGGTCCCGGCGGGAACCGCGCCGGGAGCCTGGAAGATGCGTGTTACTTCATCAGCATCATCTTGCGCACGTCGCTGTAGAGCGAGGCGCCGCCGTTGTCGGCGACCGTCACACGGTAGAAGTAGACGCCGCTCGCCAGCGCGCTGCCGTCGAAGCGGAACTCGTGCCAGCCCGCGTCCAGGCGGTCGTTCCACAGCAGGGACTGCCGCTGGCCGAGCAGGTTGTATACTTCCAGCTTGACCTGGCCCGCCTGGGGCAGGGCCACGCGCAGCATGGTGCTCGGGTTGAAAGGATTCGGATAGTTGGCGCCCAGCTCGAAACGCTCCGGCAGGGCCGGTCCGCTCGCAACATCCGTGACGGCGCAGGGAGCCATGTAGTGCTCCACGGGATGCGCCAGGCCGTTGGTCGCGCCCAGGAAGACCGTGCCGTCCGTATACAGGGCAATGCCGTGTACATCCTCCAGCCCGCTGGGACAGAAGTCGCCGCGCGGTTCGATCTCGCCGGTGCCCAGGTCCAGGAAGCACTCCATGGAACCAGTGCTGCTGTTCACAAGGATCAGCTGGTCGCTGCCTTCGTCGTAGTCCGCGCCGGCCGCGCCGGGCACGCCGCCGCTCCAGGGCAGCGCTTCCGCGCTCAGGTCGACCGGGTTGGCGGAATCGCTGATGTCGATGCGCACCACCTCGTCGAAACCGGCGTTGGAACACACGGCCCAGAGGATCTCGCTGTCCGCGTCGTAGGCCAGGCCCATCGGCGTGCGCCCCGTGCCTTCGGCGAGAATCGCCGGTTCGAAAGAGGCAATCGTCGAGCCGTCCGTGTTCTTGTGGCTGATGCCGCCCAAGTAGCTGACCCAGACCGTGTTGTCCCGGCTGTCCCAGGCGATGCCCTGGTAGTCGTGTCCGGCGGTCATCGCGGAAATCGTCGTCGCGGAGCCGTCCTCCGAGTCCTGCATCACGAAGCGGTTGACCGAACTGGCGTTCCAGAGGATCTGGCCGTCGTCCATGCCCTCGCCGTCGCTCAGGTGAACCATGCCGAAAAGCCCGGTGCCGGTCAGGTTGCCCGTCAGCTGATCCATGTGGGTGCAGCTGGCCGCGGTCAGCACGGTGGCTTCCGCGAAGGCCATCGGCTCCATGGTGGAAGTGACCTCGAAACTCACCAGATCGGTGAAGCTTTCCGGCTCCTCGGGCACATGGTGTCTCACACCCAGGTTGAAGACCTCGTCATAGGCCAGCTCGGGGATCGCCGTGATCTCGGCCCAGGCGGCGTCTACATCATGCCAGGTCACGTCCCAGACATGGCCTTCGGAGGCGATGCTGAAAGCGCTGGCATTCTCGCCGCGGTTCTCCACCTCGAAGGTATACTCGGCATAGCCGCCGTTGACGCCCACCCCCTGCTGCGATTCCGGATCGATGTCGACGGCGTAGGGACCGCTGGGACCGATCACGTTGAAGCCGAACCAGACCGAGCTCTCGTTGGTCGGCACCCAGCCCAGGCTGTTGAAGTTGCACCAGAAGCCCTGCGCGCCGCCGGCGCCCTCCTGGCCGATCGTCGCGCTGCTCGTGTCGATGCCTCCGTCGAGGCTCTGGTAGTTGATGCGCACGGCCTCTTCGTCGGGATCAAGGATCACCTGCACGGTAATGGAGCCGTCGCCTCCGAACTCGGATACGGCCGTATACTGCGCAACGAAGATCTCGCCGTTGGCCTCGTAGCTCACTGTGCCGCCTGCGCCGGGATTGAGGTCGTCCCAGAAGAAGGCGATCAGGTCGCTGGGGTCGTTCGGATCCGGAAGGTCCTGGTTGCCCAGGCTCCACATGTTGGTCTCGTTGAAGCCCATGTAGCCGTTGCTGGCGATGAAGACCTGCGTGTAGTCGTTGCCGTAGTGGTTCCAGGTGAGGCCCATGTCGATGGGATCGCTGTAGTCGTCATCTCCAAGGGTCAGGACGACCGGGTTCTGCATTTCGTACCACTCGTACTCCACCTGGCCGCCGGCATCGGTCGTGCTCCAGAAGTAGCCGTAGTCGTCAGGTCCGCCCTGGGTCGGCACCACGACCAGCGTCACCGTCGTGGCATCCTGCGCCGTCGAGTTGCCGACGCTGGTCGCCGTCAGGTCGAAGGTATACGTAATGTCCGAGGGCGAATCCGGAATGTCGAATTCCAGCTCGATCCCGAAGCTCTCCAGGGGCTGGACGACCGGGGTCGTGTTGCCCGGGGTTCCGTTGATCAGCACATCCACTTCCACATCGCCCGTCCCGGAGGCGGTGATGGTGAAGGAATCCTGCAGCAGGCCGTTGTTCGTGACATCCACGAAGGCGCTGACCTGCGAATCGACGGGGCCGACCGCGCTGACGCCGTCCTCGAGGGCGGGGTAGTAGTCGGGCGGAGCGCCGAGCTCGAAGAGCACCGTCCACTGCGAGGCCGGCGGAAAGGGGGCTCCGTTGTATACAACGGTCAGGCCGTCGCTGCCGTCCGCGTTCTCGATGCCGATGGTGCAGCTGGAGATGTCGATGCCGTCGGCCAGGGCGGCATAATTGTGATACACATGCCCCGCGGCGAAGTCGATCACGGCCTGGGCGACGATATTGCCCGGTCCGCTGGGATACTCGATGACCCCGTCGTAGGTCAACACGAAGCGGCCGTCGTCGTCCGTGCCGTAGTAGACCTGTCCTCCATCCGCCGGATCCATGTCGTCCCAGAAAAGGGCCAGGATGTTGTTCGGGGCGTTGGCGTTCGGGAACTCCTGGTTGCTGAGCGAGCTCATCGAGGCAGGATCGAATCCGTAGTATCCGTTGGAACCGACGTAGACATCGCTGTAGCTCTCGCCATAGTAGCTCAAGGCGCCTCCCATGGGGAAGGGGCCGCTGACGCTGTCGTCGCCGAGATCCGTCACGTATACACGGTCCGCCTCGTCCAGCTCCACCCAGAAGTACTCGATGTCGCCGCCGTTGCTGCTGGTCCAGGTGTTGCCCCAGCTGTCGGGACCGCCGCCGGAGGCGTTGATCACCAGCGTCGAGACCGGCATCCCGTCCGTTCCGTCGGAGTTGTCCGAACTGACCTGCACCAGGGCCTCGTCCGTGAAGGTGCCGGTCTCATCCGGAATCGTCACCACCACGTCGATCGTCAGGCTGCTTTCCGCCGCGATGCTGCCCGTGTTGCTGATCTCCTCGCCGTTCAGCAGGAGCTGCACGGCGAGCACATCCTCTGTCACACTCAATGCATAGCTGTCCGGGGTCGTGCCGGCATTGAAGATCGTGAAGTCGCCCGTGACCGTGTCACCGGGACCGCCGCTCAGGCCCAGGATCTCGGGGGAGATGCTGAAGGCGTAGTCCGGGACGATCAGGTCGAAACGCAGGCTCCAGCCCGCGGTGGGCACATAGGGATCTCCATCCGTGAGGAGGTGCAGGGCATCGTCGCCGGCAGCATTCTCCATGCCGACCGTGCAGCCGGCGACATCGATGCCGTTCTCCAGGGCGTCATAGTTGAAGAAGACCTGGCCCGCCGTGAAATCCACGACGGCCTGCATGGTGAGGGTTCCCGCTCCGCCGTACTCGCTGACCTGGTCGAAAGTCAACACGAGACGCCCGTCCTCGTCGTTGCCGTAATACACGGTTCCGCCGGAAGCCGGATTGAGGTCGTCCCAGAACATGTAGAACTGGGCGTTCGGGGTCCCGCCGTCGGGCAGGACGGCATTGAAGCGGGAGGCCATGTTGTCGGGAACGAAGCCGAAGTAGCCGTTGCTGGCCACGTAGAACTCCGAGTAGGACTCGCCGTAGAAGGTCAGCGCGCCGCCCATGGGGAAGGGACCCGCGGAATTGTCATCGCCCAGCGTCACCGGCGTGCGGTCCTCTTCCGGCAGATCTACCCAGAAGCTCTCGACGCTGGTCCAGGTGTTTCCCCAGTTGTCCGGGCCGCCGCCGGCGGCATTGATCACGGAGGTCGACACGTCGACCGCCGCGCTGGCGGCGGCATTGTCCGAGGAAACGCCGATCACGGCCAAGTCGTCGTAGGTGCCCATCTCCTCGTCGATGATCGCGGTCACGTCGATCGTCATCGTCCCGGCGGGCTGGATCGTGCCCGTATTGCCGATGGGCGTCCCCTGGTAGCTCAGGGTCACCTCGACCAGATCCTGTGTCACATCCAGGGTGTAGCTGTCGGCCAGCTGGCCCATGTTCGTGATCGTGAAGCTGGCATTGAGCACGTCGCCGGGATTTCCCGTCTGGGCGATGGTCGCCGGATCGACGGCAACGGCGTAGTCGGGCAGGGTCAGGTTGAAGAGGAGCGACTGCCCCGTGTAGTGCGCCGAGGCGTCCCCCACGTTCAGGCCGCGCGTGCCCGTGTGATCCAGGCCGCTGCTCTCGCAGAGAGCGCCCGTCTCGTCGATGTCGCCGTACTGGAACTGGATGTCCCCGTCGGGGAAGAGCAGGACCTGGAAGGTCTGGAAGACTTCGCGGTCGTCGTAGCCCGCCAGGTCGATCCAGGTGACGACGAAGGCCTCCGGGTCCTCCTGCACGCCGTACCAGGCCTGCGAGGTCTCGGCAGTGTGATACATATCCAGGGACCACGGGTCGATCAGCCGGAAATCGGTCACGTCATCCGGCAGCCGGTAGGAGAACGAGGGCGTGGCTCCTTCGCCGCCCATCATGATCACGCCATTGGCGCTGAAACGCAGCGAATCGACCTCGTCGTCGTAGAAGGGGAAGGAGAAAGGCAGCGTGAGCCAATCGGACATGGTGTCGTCCTGGTTCACTCCCTCCCAGATCCGCGTGTGCCCTTCGGCCAGCGGGTCGATCCAGGCGAAGGGCATGCCGTTCTCCTCGTCCTGGTCATAGGCCGAATAGCCGAACTCGTCCGGTCCCCAGACCTCGTCGACGGTGTGATCCGGCCCCTTCGGTCGGGGATTCGCGGACCGGAAGCGATCCGCCAGCTGCGCCTTTTGCGAGCTCGTAAGGGGATCCCCGTCCAGGTGGCGCTGCATCAGCTGCTCGAGGGGATCTTTTTGTGTGACCGCGACGGCCGGGTCCGAGGCCCCGCCGGCATGCCGCGCCGGCTGATCCGCCAGCTTCTCGGCATGCAGGGCCTGGGCGCCCGAGTGCTGCAAGGCTTGCCGCTTGTCTTCGAGTTCCTCCGGGGTCAAGGTCCCTGCAAAGACAAGGGCCGGCAGCAGGAAGGCTCCTGTTCCCAGCGCTGCCATTGAGCGAAATGATTGTACCATCAACCTGTTCTCCCTTCGTTGGGGGTGTGTGGGAATGAAACTGCAACCGGATGTGGAACCGGCAACCCGCGCCCCCGGGGGGCACGTGGATCATCCGGTGTAAAAAACCTGCCGCTACTCGACCAGGTCGTCCTGCTCCTGTATACACACATGGGTCGCCGCGCCGGCGCGCTGGTCGTCGGGCGGGCGGACGATGAAGAAGCTGACCGGCATGCCCATCAGCTCCTCGCTGAACTCGAGGCCTTCGTCCAGGTCCGTGTAATGGAAGAAATAGTCCTCCCCGGAATCGCTGGTCAGGAAGCCGAAGCCTTTCTCGATCTTGACGGTCTTGATCGCGCCGTATACTTCCTCGCCCTCGTCGATCGCCCGCTGGCGGTCCTGCTCGATCTCCTCCAGCTGCTTCTGCCGCTGGTTGTAGCTCACCTGGGGACGGGCAGCGCCCTCGCCGTGTTCGCCATCGTCGTAGGGGGCCGAGCGCGAGGGCAGTTCGCGTGTCAGCTGGATCTCGTTGACCATGTCGTCCATCCAGATCGTGTTGAAATCGGCCACCATGGCCCGCTCGTGCGAACTGGAGAATTCCGGGGTGCAGCTGTTGCGGATGCTGATCACCACCGTGCGCTTGCCGAAGCGGCGAATGGCGCGGATCGCCGGCTTGTAGTCGCGGTCGCCGATCAGGAAGGCCGCAATGTCAAAGGCGTGATTATGCGCGCACTGCAGGGCCGTCGTCGCCAGCGAGATCGAGGCCTGGGCCTCGCGCGGGTGGAAGGGATCCGTCGGGTCGCGGTCGCTGCGGCGGATCCGGCGGCCCTTGAAATTGACGGGATAGGTTTCGACATGGTAGAAGAAGTCCTCGCGCATGCGCGTGTAGAAATCCTTCTGCCGTTGCGAGAGCATCTCGTCCATCGGGTCGACCTTGACGGGGAAGGCGCCGAACATGAAGCCGCGGACGAAGTCCAGCTCCAGGCCGGGCTGCTGCCCGCCAAGCTCCTCCAGGATGGACTGGGGCAGCTTGTTGAAGTCGATCTGATAGTAGCGGTCCTCGGTGTAGTCCAGGAGCCGGGCCATGTTCTGGTAGAGCCAGGTGCCATCGACGAACAACATCACACGTGCCATTTGTAGTACCTCCGAGTACAGGAATAGAAGTGTATACCGCGCGGCCTTCCCCGCGCGCTCTGCTGAAGGCGCCGGATCACGCCGGCGCCGGACTGTCCTAGTTGCGCGTCCCCGAGGAGACGATGTTCTCGGCCCAGATCGGCAGGTCCGGAAAACGGGCGCTCATGTGCTCGCGGCAGGCCTGCAGGATGCTGTCGGCCTTCTCCATGGTCAGGACGCGGGCCGTGAACTGTTCCGCCTCCTCCAGGCTCATCGAACGGACGAGCAGCTTGATCTCCGGAAGGATCACGGGACTGACGCTCAGCTCGTCGAGCTTCATGCCCACCAGCAGCATGGTGACCGTGGGATCCCCGGCCATCTCCCCGCAGAGACCGACCTGGATGCCCGCGTTGCGCGCCGCGTCCACGGTCATGGCGATGCCGCGCAACACGGCGGGATGCATGCTGCGGAAGAGCCTCGCGACCAGCTTGTTGTTGCGATCCACGGCCAGCATGTACTGCGTCAGGTCGTTGGTGCCGATGGAGAAGAAGTCCACCATGGGCGCCAGTTCGGTCGCGCAGAGCACGGCGCTGGGCAGCTCGATCATGATGCCGGTGCGGATGTTCTCGTCGAAGTCCTCGCCGCTTTGGCGCAGCTCCTCCTTGACGTCCTCGAAGACCTCCAGCACGCGCTCCAGCTCGGCCTTGCCGCTGATCATCGGGAACATGATGCGCACGTTGCCCACCGTGCTCGCCTTGAGGATGGCGCGCAGCTGGGTGCGGAAGAGCCGCGGCCGGTCCAGGCTGACGCGGATCGCGCGCCAGCCAAGGAAGGGATTGGCCTCCTGGGGGAACTCCATGCCCGCCGGCTGCTTGTCCCCGCCCAGGTCGAAGGTGCGTATCACGAGCGGATCCGGGTGGACGGCTTCCGCCGCGCGGCGGTATTCCTTTTCCTGCAGCTTCTCCCCCGGCATGGTCCGCGAGGCCAGGTAGAGATACTCCGTGCGGAAGAGGCCGACCCCGCGGCTGCCGGCCTTGAGCACCTGGTTCAGCTCGACGGGCAGTTCCAGGTTGGCGCTGAGCTCGATCTCGTGGCCGTCCTTCGTGATGCAGGGCTCGTCGCGCAGCCCCTGCAGCTCCTCCTCGAAGCCCAGGAAGACCTGGCGCGCCTTGCGGAAGCGGCTTGTCGTACGGGCGTTCGGGTTGATGAAGATCTTGCCGCTGGTGCCGTCGAGGATCACCAGGTCGCCGTCCTTGACGACTTCCAGGATTCCCTCCGCGCCGACGATCGCCGGCACGCCGACGCTGCGGCAGAGAATGGTCGTGTGACTGGCCTGGCTGCCCTTTTCCGTGATCAGCGCCAGCACCTGGGTCGCGTCGAGCAGCGCCGTCTCGGAGGGACTCAGGTCGTCGGCGATCAGGATCACGGGCTTGTCCGGCTGTCTCACGCGGCGCCGGCGGCGGCCCTGCAGGGTCTCGATCAGGCGGCGTCCGACATCGTGCACGTCGTCCACCCGCTGGCGGATGAACTCCTCCTTCGTGTTCCGGAACTGCCGCGCGAGTTCTTCCAGGTGCTGGTGCAGGGCGTAGTCGGCATTGACCCGCTCGTCGCGGATCATCTGCTCGACGGGTTCGAGCAGCATCGGATCCTTGAGGATCATCAGGTGCGCCTCGAAGATGCCCGCGCTTTCCGTGCCCAGGCGCTCGGCAACCTGTTCGGCCAGCTTGGCGATCCGCTTCTCGGCCGTTCCCAGGGCGCGGCGGAAGCGCTGCAGCTCGGGAGCGATCTCCGATTCGCGCAGGCTCCGCGGCTGCACGGTCTGGGCCGCGTGGGAGCGTCGGGCCACCGGACCGATCACGATGCCGGGGCTGACGCCGATGCCCGTACGCTTGATTTCTGCCATGGAAGACCTCGTCTACAATAAACCGAGACTCGCGCTCAACCCTGCTTCAGTTCATGGAAGCCGGCGGCGAAGAGCTCTCTCAGCCCGTCCATCAGGGCCTGCTCGTCGGCGCCCTCCGTCTCGACGGTCACCGGGGCTCCGCACTCGGCGGCCAGCAGCAAAACGCCCATGATCGACTTGCCGTTGATGCGGTTGCCGTCCTTCTCGAGCCACAGTTCGGCCTGGTGTTTGGCGGCCAGCTTGACGATGTGCTGGGCGGGCCGGGCATGGATTCCCAGATCGTTGATCACCATCAGTTCTTCTCTCAGCATGAACCGTGACCTCTTCAGAAAAGGGCTGTCGCGAGGACCGCCAGGACCAGGATGTATACAGGCAATGCCCAGTGCCGTTCGGGCAGCTGCCAGGAAACCAGTGTGACAAGACCCAGGCCCGCCAGGCGCGGCCCGTCGAGTCCCAGTTGCAGGGCGTGGGCGAATCCCACTCCCAGGAAAAGCCCGGCGCTGAGCGCGAAGGCCCTGGCCGTCCAGCGATTGACCGGGTGCTGCTTGAGCGCCATGATGTCCCGGTGCACCTCGCGGCCCAGCTCCATGCCCCGGCTGATGCCGCGCCAGCGAATCCAGAGATGCATGGCGTTGTAGCCCAGCCAGGCCACGATCACCAGGGACAGCCCCAGGCGGCGGTAGCCCGCCAGGCCGAGCACCAGCCCCCAGCAGGAAAGCACCCCGGAAAGCGGCCGCAGGTAGTACCAGAACAGCCGGTCCCCGACCGCGCCCAGCGGCGGAATCGCCGCCTTCTTCAGGCGCTCGAGCACCTGCCCTTCATGATCCTGCTCCATGCGGGCGCTGGCGCCGATGATGTAGCCCGCCAGGTAGGGATGCGAATTGAAGAAGCCGAAGGAGCGCCCCAGTTTCTCCTGTCGCCCCTCGGGCTGCTCCTTCCACTGCGGCAGCAGGGCCCAGAGAATGCCGATATGCGTCATGCCCCGGTAGTTGATCAGGGCCTGATTGAAAAAGCTGCGCCAGAACAGGCGACCTTTCATGCGGCCAGTCCCTCCAGCGCCAAGAGCAGGGCGGCACCGGCCACCCAGCCGACGACGGTCAAACTGCCCGGTTGCCGGCCCGTACCCAGCTTCAGACCTGTGCCGATGGCCGTGGCCAGCACGAGCCACTTGAAGTAGGATGGGTTCAGCTCCGTCGCGGCCAGTGTGCTCAGGATCCAGGCCGCAAGGGGGCCCAGCAGCGCCAGCACCAGGAAGGCGAAGCCGAAGGCCATCAGGAAACTCCCGACGAGGGCCTGCAGGAAGAGCTTGTTCACCTGATCCGGCTGATCGCCCTGGACCGCGGCTTCGAAGCGGCCGTACCAGTGCCTCGTGTTCCGCTGGCGCTGCGCATGGTTGTGCCAGCCGGCCAGGTAGCTGAAACCGATGGCGAAGAGCAGGCCGCAGAAGATCCGCCATTCCAGCCCCGCCTCTGCGTTTCCGGCAGTAGGGATCACCACCAGCAGGCCCAGGTAGCCGCCCATGGCGGGATCCGGCGGGCTGGTTGCTCCCAGGGGCAGTTCACGAAGCAGCAGCAGTTCCAGGCAGAGCCCCATCCAGAGGCCCAACTCGATCTGCCCCGCCACCAGGCCCACCAGCGGCAGCACGATCGCAGGGCGCCCCAGCTGGAACTGGCCGATGGCCCAGGTCTCCAGGTAGAGCAACGCCGCCGCCAGCGAAGCCAGCGCCAGAAGAAGAGGCTGTTCGGGAAAAAGTCCCATGGCATCCGGTCGGCGCGGCTCCGGGGGAGCGCGCGGAAACACCTGTGCTACAACCTGGATTGCGGCCCGTCGGCCGTCCTACTCGAACTACGATTTCCGCCGCAGCAGCCAGGTGGCATAGGCGCGCAAAGCCTCCACCTTGAGCCCCGCGTCGGCTTCGTCAAGAACATCAAAGGCTTCGCCGAAAAGGCTGTCCACCAGCTTGCGCCCATCCTCCAGCACGCCGCCGTCCACCAGCAGAGTGCGCAGTTCGCGCAATTCATCAGCCCCTGCCTGACGCGCAGCCAGCAGTTCGCGGCAGCGCTTCAAGGCATCGCCCTGCAGCAGCTCCAGCGCTTTCAGGGTGACGAAAGTCTTTTTATGCATCGCCATGTCGGAACCGACATTCTTGCCCAGCTCCTCCGTGGTCGACAGGTAGTCCAGCAGATCATCCTGAATCTGGAAGGCCTTGCCGATGAGCGCCCCGTAGCGCTCCAGCAGGTCGACCGTCGCCGGATCGCAGCCCGCGGCCATGGCGCCGATGCGGGTCGACATGCAGATCAGGCGCCCCGTCTTGCGGGCGATCATGTCCTCGTAGTCTGCCAGGGTGACCTTGCCGGACTCCTCGAACTCCTTGTCCAGGGCCTGGCCTTCGCAGACCTCCACCACGGCTTCAGTGAAGGTGCGCACCTGGCCGGGCAGATCCTCTCCGCAGGAATCGCAGAGACAGCGGTAGGCAATGCCGATCAGCGCGTCTCCGGCGAGAATCGCCGTACCCTCGTCCCAGCGCGCGTGGATCGTCGGTTGGCCGCGGCGCACCAGGTCGTGGTCCATGATATCGTCATGGACCAGGGTGAAATTGTGCAGCAGCTCGACCGCAACGGCGGCGTTGAGCACTTTGTGCATGGGCAGGCCGCCGGCTTCGGCGGTCAGAATGGTCAGAATGGGGCGGATGCGCTTCCCGCCGATGCCCATGATGTACCGCAGGGGTTCATAGAGGCTGACGGGCTTGCGATAGCGGGAAAGGATCTCGGCAATGTGCGCCTCGATCGCTTCCCGCTCTTCCTGAAAGGGGTTTTCAGGCAGGACAGGCAAGGGGCGAAGGTGCTGCAACTCAGTCTTCATCGACCGGATCGTTGAAGGCCTTCTCGATCAGCTGGGTCATGGCCTGCAGCTTGACCGGCTTGACCAGATAGGTATAGCCGTCGTTCTCGATGGTCTTGAGAATGGTTTCGGAACTGGGGTAACCGGTCAGAATGATCACTCGCACCTTCTCGTTGAGGCTGCGGATCTTCTGCAGGAGGGTCATTCCGTCCATGTGGGGCATCTTGATGTCCGAGATCACCAGGTCGATCCCCCGTTCCTGGAAGACCTGCAGGGCCATGTCGCCATCGGTGGCGCTGTAGGCCTGGTAGCCGAGCTGTCCGATCAGCTGGGAAAGGATCTCGCACTGTGCAGGATCGTCGTCGACGATCAGGATCTGCTTTTGATCTGCCATTGATTGCTCCAAGGGAGGGACATCCGTAACTCGTACAATAGAAACGGGAATATAGGGATCCCCGCCGGAAATGCGTTCAAGCCGACACAAGGCGAAATCTGCGGGAAAAGCGAGCATGGATGACTGGATCATCGGCATTGGCGGCACGGCAATGGCATCGCTGGCGATCTGCCTTCGCCGGCAGGGACGGGTGGTCGGCGGCAGCGACGAGGGGGTCTATCCTCCCATGTCCGACCTGCTGCGGGAAGCCGGCATCGCCTGGCGGGAGGGCTACTCGGCGAAGAACCTGCCGGATGCCCCCTGCCGGATCATCGTGGCCAATGCCATTCCCCGAGGCAACCCGGAACTGGAGGCGGCGCTGGAGGCCGGTCGTCCCCTGACCTGTCTGCCGGAGCTGATCCGCAGCGACTTCCTGCCAGGCCGCCATTCGGTGGTCGTCAGCGGCACGCATGGCAAGACCACCACGACCAACCTCTTGGCCCTGCTGCTGCGCGAGGCCGGCCTGGATCCCGGCTGGCTGATCGGCGGACGCCCCGCCGGCCTGCCTTCGCCGATGCACGCCGGAAGCGGCCCCTTCCTGATCGAGGGCGACGAGTACGACACGGTTTTCTACGACAAGCGCAGCAAGTTCCTGCACTACTGGCCACGCACCCTGGTGATCAACCACATCGAGTTCGACCATTCCGACATCTTCGAGAATGTATCACAGATCCAGCACAGCTTCCGCCTGCTGCTGAGGCTGCTGCCCGCCGGCGGCCGGCTGATCGTCAATGGCGACAGTCCCCTGGCCATGGAAGTCGCCGCCGACTCTCCGGCCCCGCTGACCACTTTCGGCGAGGGGGAAGGCTGCGACTGCCGCCTGCTGGGCGAACGGCCGGAGGGTGAATCCTCCGTATACACGTATCTACTGGATGGCGTGGAACACGCGCTGCGTTCGCCGATGCAGGGAGCGCACAACGGGCGCAACCTGGCCGTGGCCCTTCTGCTGGCGCGGCAGTTCGGCGTGCCCCAGAGCATTCTCGAACAGGTGGCCGCCGGCTTCTCCGGCCCGGGACGGCGCATGGACCGCTACGAGCTGAAGGGCGGCGGCCTACTCTACGACGATTTCGCCCACCACCCGACGGCGATCCGCGAAAGCCTGCGCGGCCTGCGCCTGCGCCACCCCGAGCGGCGGATCACGGCGCTCTTCGAACCGCGCTCGAACACCAGCGTCACCAATGTGATGCAGCAGGAGTTCATGGAGGCCCTGTCCGGAGCGGACCGCGCCGGCATGGGGGCGCTGCACCGGGCCTGGAAGTACGCTCCGGAGACGCTCTTCGACTTCGCCCTTGCCGCGGGCTGGTTCGCCGGGCGCGGCATTCCCTTCGCCCAGCGCGACAAGGCGGAAGAACTGGCGGACTGGGCTCTGGAGGACTTCGGCAAGGACGACCTGCTGGTGCTCTTCAGCAACGGCAGCTTCCAGGGCCTGAGGGAGCTGGTGCTGGAGCGGCTCGCAAAATGAAGCAGGAATTCGTGATCCGCCGGTTGAAGAGCCCGGAGGCCGAGTGGCTGCGGCTGCGGCAGCTGTTGTGGCCCGCCCAGGAAGAGGAGCATCTCACGGAGATGCTGAAGGAGCTCCGCGAGCCGGAGCGCTTCGCGCACTGGCTGGCCCTGGACGATCGGGGAAAGGCCCGCGGCCTGGCCGAGGCCAGCCTGCGGAACGACTTTGTGGAAGGAGCTTCCTCTTCCCCTGTGGCCTACCTGGAAGGGCTCTTCGTCGAGGAGGCCTTCCGGCGGCAGGGCATCGCCGCGGCACTCGTGATGCAGGTCCGCGACTGGGGCCGCGGGCGCGGCTGCCGGCAGCTGGCCTCCGACACGGAACTGGAGAACACGCTCTCGCAGGCCGTTCACGAAGCCCTGGGCTTCGGCGAGGCCGGACGGGTGGTCTGCTTCATCCGGGAGCTCTAGCATGCTGCACTCCGACCGGCGCCGCAGGGTGACTCTCGAGCCTCTGGCTGTGACACAGGCTTTGCTGGGCCTGCCCCTGTCCAGCGTGAGACGGCGTGCGGCGGCGCTTTCCGCGGACCTCTTCCTGGTCTTTCTCTACAGCCTGGTCCTCCTGCCTGCGGGCATCCTGTTCACGCTTCAGTGGCAGGAGCCGCGCCTTCTTCCCCGCCTTGGGGAGCTGCTCGAGCAGGACCAGGATCCCTGGGAGGACACGGAGTTCCTGTACTACCTGATGCGCATGGCCACTCGCCACTATCCGGCCTGCCTCTCCCCCGAACTGCGCGAGCTGGTCGTGGCGGAGGACCTGCAGGGTCTGGAACAGGTTCTGGGCAAGTATCACATCCAGGGCACGATCAGCTTCGGCGAAGTATACAACGAGCCCTACGTGCCGGATTCCCGCCAGGTCGTGCTCACCCTGAGCTCCGTCGCCGGCGAGGACTCGAAAGTGCTCAACTTCCTGCTTGTGCTCGTTCCGTATTTCACGCTCTTCGCATGGTGGGGCAAAGGAAAGACACCAGGCAAGCTCCTCTTCGGCATACGCGTCGTGCGCTTGACAGGCGGCCCCTTCCGCCTGAGGGACAGCTTCAACCGCGCCGGCGGCTACACGGCGAGCCTTTCGACCTTCGGCCTGGGCTTTCTCGAGGCCGTGCGCGACCCGAACCGACAGGCCCTGCATGATCGCATCGCGGGCACGGTCGTGATCCGCGCGGGCAGGAAGATGTACCGGGAATTTCCCCCGGCCGGGGCGGCGGAAGCTGCTCAAGGAGTGTCCAACGGGGAGGACTGAAAGTAACGGGGTTCAAAGCCATGCACTGTGAGGTTGAGCGTGTAAGGGCCCAAAGTCCACTTTCGTCCTCCCGCATGGACAAAATGCCCAGATGAGGCGGTTCACGGCTGGATCGGACCGGCAAATGTCTGGAGAGGAGGACTGAAAGTAACAGCGTTCAAAGCCATGCACTGTGAGTAGGAGCGTGCACGGGCTCAATGTCCACTTTTGTCCACCCGCCTGGACATGTGGACAAGCCGAATCAGTTCAGTTCGAGTGCAAACGGGCTGTCTCCGCCAGGAAACAGCCCGTGATACATTCCATGCTCTCTTGCGCGGCCCAGTCCTATGCAATTCCACGATGCCGGGAAATGAATCCCGTCGCGAATCTACTTGGCCTGACGATTGAGAATGCTCAGGAATTCGGCGCGGGTCTCGGCGTGGTCGTGGAACTCGCCCAGCATGGCACTGGTGGTGGTCATGCTGTTCTGCTTCTGCACGCCGCGCATCTGCATGCACATGTGCGCTCCCTCCATGACCACCGCGACTCCCAGGGGCTGTAACACCTCCCTCAGGGCCTGGGCCACCTGGTGCGTCAGGCGCTCCTGCACCTGCAGGCGACGCGCGAACATGTCGATAATCCGCGGAATCTTGGACAGGCCGATCACCCTGCCGTCGGGGATGTAGCCGACATGCGCCTTGCCGAAGAAGGGCAGCAGGTGGTGTTCGCAGAGGCTGTAGAATTCGATGTCGCGCACGATCACGATCTCGTTGCAGTCCTCTTCGAAGACGGCTTCGTTGACGATCGTCTCCAGGCTCTGCGAATAGCCCACGGTCAGGTCCTGCCAGGCCCGGGCCACGCGTCGCGGAGTCCGTAGCAGGCCTTCGCGCTGCGGATTCTCGCCCAGGGTCTCGAGCAGGGAGCTTGTCAGCTCCTGCAGTCGTTCTTGCTTGTCACTCACCCTGAGGGTTCCTTTCCATGGGTTTCTCCCCCTCTGCGTCCTGCCAGGCCCGTTCGTCCGGATCCTGGTGCACGCGGGGCTTGAGTAAAAGTACCGCCAGATAAAACAGTGGCGTATCGAAGAGCGCGACCAGCACCTTGAAGAGGAAGCCGTTGAGCAGCAGGCCCCCGAAGCGGTCCCAGGCGATCACGCCGGCCAGGCAGAGCAGGAGCAGCACGGCGGCCGTGTCCACAAGCTGGCTCACAATGGTCGAGCCGTTGTTGCGCAGCCAGAGGTGCTTGCCTTTCGTGAGACGCTTCCAGAAGTGGAAAACGCGAATATCGATGAACTGCGCCGCCAGGTAGGCCGACATGGAGGCGAAGACCGCGGGACCGAAAAGGCCGAAGACCCGGCCGAAGGTCTCGTCGTCGACGGGCGACCAGGCGGTCTGCGGCACGGCATTGGCGAGCATCACGATGCCCATCACGAAGAGGCTGGCGACGAAGCCGCTGAAGACGACCCAGTTGGCCCGCCGCCTGCCGTAGAGCTCGCTGATGATGTCGGTCACCAGGAAGGTCACCGGATATGGCAGGATGCCGACGCTGATCTCGAAAGTATACAGCCCGAAGGGCGTCCAGGTGAAGAACTTCTGGAAGATCAGGTTGCAGGCGACCAGCGAGCTGATGAAGATCGCCGCCAGCACCAGGAAGAGCACGCGCGCAAAATCGGTGATCTCGGGATGCTCCGTATACGCAACCTGTTTCACGCCGTCTTCCCCGCGGAGGGGCAGAGGTCGGCAAGCACGCAGCGGGCGCAGGCCGGGCGCCGGGCAATGCAGACCGCGCGGCCGTGCTCGATGACTCGGTGCGTCAGCCTGACCCACTCGGCGGGTTCGAAGAGGTCCATCAGTTCCCGTTCCAGTTTGACAGCATCCCTCGTCTTGCCGAAGCCCAGCAGGTTCATGATGCGGATCATGTGCGTGTCGATGACCATCGACGGCACGCCGAAGACTTCGCCCAGAATGCAGTTGGCCGTCTTGCGACCGACTCCCGGCAGCTTGACCAGCTCCTCCATCGTCCGGGGCACCTGCCCGCCATGGAGTTCGAGCACGGCCCGGCTCATACCGACGATGCTGCGCGCCTTCTGGTTGTGGTAGCCGCAACTGTGAATGTCGACCGCCAGCTCCGGCGCTTCGACAGAAGCGAAGGCCCTGGGCGAGCGGTACTTGCGAAACAGCGGCTTGCAGACCTGGTTGACACGCTCATCCGTGCATTGCGCCGAGAGGATTGTGGCAACCAGCAACTGGTGTGGGGTTTTGTAGTGCAGCGAGCAGCGGGCGTCCGGCCATTCTTTCGCCAGTCTGCGAACCACTTCGGCGGCCCGCTCCTGACGCTTTTTCCTGCTTTCCCTCATCGAAGCGGACTCCCCTGCAACTGGCCGGATCAGCATACCAATTCGGCAGGGTTCCTGCATGGAATCCCTTGGTGCGAAAGGGGCGCTCCCGCGCTTGATGGACCTGCACCCCTTCCGCATTGCGCAGGGCCTTGAGGCGCCCCGGAGCAGAAAAAGTTGGATGGCTTCCAGGACAAAAACCGGAAAGCGGCGATTTTCCGGAAGGGAGCGGAGTCCGTGAAGTAGTTTTGATCTTCTTTTCTAGTTGATTTCTATTCGCTTAAGACCATTGCAACAGAAAATGCACAAAAAGATGAAACTGTAAGGTGCCAGCGATCAGCCTGTAAGAAATAGGGCCTAGATTTCCCCCCGAATTCGAAATCAAGCCCGGGGCGCCCAGTCGGGGGACCACGGCGCCCCGGGAGATTTCGAAGGCTTTCGACGCCAGGCGTCGATCCTCGACAGACCAACGCAGGGATGCCAGCAGCGGAGGCATTCCTTCAGCGGGACACCCGTGAACGGGTCTCCTTGAAGCGGCTCGGAACAAGAGATTCCGGGCCGCCGGAAACAGCGGCTTTCCCGTCCCGGAGCGGCCGGGGCGGGAAAACGGCCGCCACGAACAGCGAAACAGAATCGGCAAACACACAGCGCCGAGCTGGAAGTGGCCGCGAAGAGGCGGCCAGACAGGCGAAAGAAAAAGGAAAGAGACGCGAAGGCGTTCCGGGACCGTCGGTCGGGGGACACGGCGGTCCCGGAGCTTCGCACTCAGAATGCAGCACGGGCCAAAGCTCCTGGTGCGCATGAAAGCGAAACAAGAGTTCTCTTCTTCCATAAAAATTCCGCCCTGGACAAGGGAGTCGGCGCCGGTGGGGACAGGCCCGGACGAACCGACAGGGCGGTTTTGATTCTGCGCATGGCCGCAGGGAGATTCTGGTGAACTGCCCGATCCGGCGGGTGGTGGAAGGTCTCCCCGCGGTTTTGCAGCATTTCGACTCCTTCTATTAGCCGCAACACCACCTTCCCATGTCACCCTATACACATGAGAACATCTTTCACTTCCGGGATCCTTAACTGAAAGGCGATGGTGGGCCTAGTGAAAGCTGCAATAGCGATACTAGACTAAAACGAACAGCTACTCCTGATCTTGACACATAAATCAGGCTTCACCAGTCACATTTAGTCAATACAAGCGACTGGGGTGTAGCGAACAATGAACACACTGTTGAGGGGAAAACTCATGCGCACCTCTTTCCAGCCAGTACTCCGACTTCGAGCTTTAGGCCGCCTTTGCTTCGCTGCGGTCGTCGGTCTGCCAAGCTTGGTCGATTCAGCCATGGCCGAGGACATTGCCTTTGCGTCAGAAGAGGTCTTGGCCGGGGATTTAATCCGACCCATAGGTTTAGCTGGAGCAGACATTGATGGCGATGGAGACGATGATGTAGTAGCCACCTTCAACGGTTCGGATCACATTGTCTGGTTGGAAAACACAAACGGTCAGGGTACAGAGACCCGGCGTCATGTCATTTCGGATCAGCTGATCGAACCGCGTTGGGTACAATGCAGAGATCTGGACGCGGACGGGGATCTCGACATCATCGTGAACAGCGTTTCACTGGATGACGGGTTCTTGTACTGGTACGAAAACCTGGACGGTGCGGGCGGCTTCGGCCCGGGACACCAGATAGGAGATAGCGGGCTGGCCTTCCAAGGTCTGGACATTGTCGACATTGATGAAGACGGCGACCTGGATGTTCTTTCCACCAGCGCAAATCTGGCGTTGTACTTCGAGAACACCGACGGTCAGGGTGCCTTTGCCGATGAACAGATTCTCTTGCAGACGGATCACAACCTGCAAAATATCTACGCCATGGAGTTGGACGGAGATGAGACCATGGAATTCGTCCTTAGTACAGGACTAGAGGACGAATCGGCCAGTGTGTATGTGGTTCAGCAGACACAAAACGGTTTCGCTCTTTCGCAGTCATTCTCTTTTGACGGCTATCCAATGAAAATCGTACAGGGAGATCTGGACCAGGATGGAGACCAGGACTTTGCAGCAACACTGTTCTCCTCTCAAGCCGGGATAGGCCTTGTCTGGTTTATGCAGGAAAATGACTCAACCCTGTTTACACTCCAGGACCCTATCGTCAATGGGTCCGATTGGGGTGGGCGAGGTCTGCTGGCCTTGGATACCGATAACAACGGCACATACGAACTGGTTGCAAGCTTTCTGAATACGGGAACTGCTGCATGGCAAGAAGAGCTACGCAGATACCACTACGACGAGGAGAGCACGGCCTTTGTGGGCGAGGTACTGGCTGAAGATTTTCGCAGCAATCCGATATCCCTTGAACTTGCGGATCTGGATGGGGATGGATACAAGGACTTTCTTGCAGCAAGTCAGTACAAGGGAGTCGGATGGTTCAAGAATCCTGGAACGGAGAATAGCACCGCCCACTACAGCACCCTGACCCCATACCTGGGCCAACAACCGGAACTCCTGGTAACAGACCTGGAGGCGGATGGACATGTCGACATCGTTGCAGTGACACTGGGAGGAACGACTCTTCACAACTACTTGCCCAGCGGTATTGAGTATCACTCCCACCTGTTCTCAAGTTCGGGTGAAAACCCAGGACTTACGCTCTTCGAAGAAGCACAAACACCCCATCTTGTCTACGCCGCATCTGGAGCCGTAGCTATCATGGAGTACGACGCAATTCAGCGCACCTTCGTTCTTGAGCAGGAGCTTGTCTCTGACTTTGAGACCAGGCACACGGAGCTTATAGACCTGGATGATGATGGCGATCTGGACATTATTGGCTGGGAGCATGTGGATCACGATTGGGATTGGGCCGGTGGAGCTGCCCATCTATTCATGATGTCGGATTCACTGCAGGGCTACGAGCCAGCATTGTACCTTGGATTCGACGATGTATACGACATCGTTTGCGGGGACTTTGACGACGACGGCGACATGGACATTGTTAAGGCCGGCACTTGGCAACTGTCCTTCATGGAAAACAATGGTGAGGGTGAGTTTTCTGCCGACTCAATTGATTCATCGATCGCAGCACCTGGTGCTCTTGCGACGGTGGATATCGACCTGGATGGTGACCTGGACCTCGTTGTTGGTTCAACGGAGAGGCCAAATTCGTACTACGGGACACTTGCCTGGATTGAGAACAGAATCTCGAGCGATGGTGGCTGGGTCGTCAATGAACTCCATACTCACTTACCACGATACTCAGTTGATACACCCGATTTGGACCAGGACGGGGATCCGGATATACTGACGAGTTCCGGCTCAGATGTACTGTGGCATGAAAATCTGGATGGCAACGGCACCTTCAGCGAAGCCCGATTCATACGGGATGTACCCTGGTCGCACTACTGCTACGCCGTATCCACTGGCGACATCAATGGAGACGGCTTGTTGGATGTGATCGCAATGATCGAGGAGGGATACGAATCGAGCATTCTCTGGTTTGAAAACCAGGGTGCCGTGTCCGTCGAGGACTATGGGACTTCCTTCAGGCAGCCCCAATCCATGGCGCTGTTATCCGTTTACCCAAATCCCTTCAACCCGCAGACCCTCATCCGCCTGGAGCTGGTCCAGCCAGCAATTGCGGAAGTGGGCGTCTACAATCTGGCCGGACAACTGGTACGTACCGTGCATCACGGCAACTTGCCGAAAGGTACGACGGAACTGGTCTTCGACGGCAGTGCCCTGGGCAGCGGGATGTATGTTGTCCAGGCCGAGACAAAATACCAGGTCGTTAGGGAAAAGGTGCTTCTGCTGAAGTGATTGGTTACTGTCCAGGAGCAAAGGGTCTGTTCATGACAAGGCAAACGATCGGGTCCCGTAAAACAAAGACTCCCCTGGACGACCAGCCCTTCCGCTGGCAAGCGGCGGGAGAGGACCGTATACAGATCTTCTGGGAAGGGCGCGTCGTGACCACGGTCTCCGGCAAGGCGGGACTGAAGCTGAAACACAAGCTCGAGCAGGCCGACGAGCTGGAAACCCAGCACCTGCTGGCCCGCGCCACAGGCAACTTCCGCCGGGGGAACGAGAGGGGATGAAGACCTCGCACGGAGGCCGCAGAGGGGGCGGAGAGCACAGGGAAGAACAAAAGGGGGGCGTCGCGAAGCGACGCCCCCCTTTTCACTACTCCTAAGGGACGCTTGTCATATATGGTCCGTCCCTTTCCTGCAATTGAATCCATGCGATTTTGAAGCAGCGCTGCGGTCATATATCCGGCCTCTTTGTGGAGGTTCAAGCCTCCGGGCCCTGATGAAATCAGCTCCCCCAAGTCCTCAGGCATCCCGACGATCTTGATGATCGATGACAGCGTACAGGTTATCCAGGGGGCGCTTTCGCTTCTTCGTCATCACATGCCTGATTCAACAGGCAGCGCATGGGGTGGTCTCTCTTTCCTTAACACTTCTTTCTCTTTGGCCGAATAGGCGGGAGGGTTCAGATCAAATCAGCAGTGTAGCGCGAGTCCCTGGCCATCAACGCCCAGCCGATCCGCGCCATCTTGTTGGCCAGGGCGACATACGTTTTTTGCTTGCCCCGTCGTGCGACAAGCGCCTGGATCCAGCGGCTCAGGGAATCCTCTTTCCCCGCCGCCTGACTGACGACCGCGCGGGCTCCGTGCACCAACAGGTAGCGCAAATAGCGGTCCCCGTTTTTGGTGATCCTGCCCAAACGGGTTTTGCCGCCCGTCGAATGTTGCCGCGGCACAAGCCCCAGCCAGGCAGCGCAATGACGGCCGTTGGCAAAAGCCTGGGCCTTTCCCACAGCGGCGGGGAAAGCGGTGCTAAGAATGGGTCCGAAACCGGGAATCGCCTTCAGGCGCTGGCTGACCTCGCTGTTTCGGCACAGCTCTTCAGTTCTGGCAGTAAGTACTTGCAATTGATCGTTCAGCTGGTCCAGGCCTTTCTTCAGCGTGGTCAGAATGTCCTTCAAGAACTGGGTGATACGACTCTCGGATGCATCCAGGAGCATCGGCAGAGCCTGCATCACATTGGCGATGCCGATCTGGATCGTGATGCCGTACTCCATCAACAGGCCCCGGATCTGATTGCATAGGGACGTACGCTGCCGGACGACCAATTGGCGTACACGATGCAGGGACAGGATGTCCTGTTGTTCGATGGACTTGACCGGCACGAAACGCATGTTCGGGCGCTGGACGGCTTCACAAATGGCTTCAGCATCCAGGGCATCATTCTTCTGGCTCTTCACGAAGGGCTTGACGAACTGGGGAGCCATCAGCTTCACGTCAAGTCCCAACTCGATCACTCTTCGTCCCCAGTAGTGCGCTCCACCGCAAGCTTCCATGCCGACGAGACAGGGAGGCAGCTGCTGCAATAGCTCCGGCAGATGCTTCCGGCTGCAAGTCTTCCGAAACACAGTCTTGCCGCAGCGATCCACCCCGTGCAGGGAAAAGCTGTTCTTGGCCAGATCAATGCCAAGCACCTTGACTGTCTTGATCGATGTCGCAAGCTTCTTCATTGGTCCGTCTCCTGTTTTGTGGGTTCACAATTCCACAATGGCACATCGATGCCGAAACATCAGGGGACGGACCATTTCATTATCCCGCGGCTTGACCGCGGGATCGGTTTCTGCGCCGCAGGCAGAAGCAGTGGGGATGCAATACGGCACCGCAGGCAGAAGCGGCGGGGATCCACTACTGCGCCACGGGCTGCAAAGGCGGGGATGCGCCAAGGCTCCGCAGGCTACTGAAGCCGGAATGTAATGTGCTGGGTGTAGTACATGCGGAACGGCACTTCGGCGGATTGGCTCCAGGACCGTTCGGATGACAGGCACTCCGGTCTGCGACAAGGACAAGGATCCCGTGGTCAAGCCCACTAGTGTCCGGTTTAGCCTGTTGCTCTTGGCCGTCAATCGTGTACTGAAGCCGCGCCACAGCGATTTTTGGGTGGTGGCGATTTCAACTGCGAATTGATCAAATTCCCTTTTCTCGTCTGAT
>JAUIFJ010000053.1 GCA_030429345.1 bacterium
GTGGTTCCTGGTCTGGATGTGATCCTGGCCGATGAGGTGGGTGCGCATCACGTCCCCCAGTTCTTCCTTCCTGCGGTAGAGGATTTTTGCCGCGTTGTTCATCCGCTCGTATTCCTCTGCCACGGCCGTGACGTCCATGGGGTCTATTTGCGCCTGGGGCAGCCCCTGATCGACGATCTGGCGCCACAGCGGGCAGGCGTGCCGGTGTTCGCAGTATCCGCAGTTCTTGTTCAGCTGTGGCCTGAATTCCCTGGTGGACTCGATCTTGCGGACCAGGCCGACGATTTCGGTGAAAGCCTGGTTCAGCTGCTCGGGACTGCGGGTGGTGCGCTGGTTTATCCCGGGGTGTCTGAGCATCACGAACTCGATGTCCACCGGGGTCTCGGGATGGACGTTGAGCACCGTGCTGTCCCGGACGGCCAGCTCGTAGATACTTGCTTGCCTGGACCTCCTCAGCTCATCGTGTGTGAAGAGCAATCTGCTGGACTTGTAGTCCACGATGCGGACGGTGTCATCGCCTCGGTGTTCTAGACGATCGATGTAGCCTCGGATCCCCACATCGCCTTCCAGGTCTTCCAGGATCAGCTGGAAGGGCCACTCGAGTCCACGGATGGACTGGGCGTCCACCAGTTCGGTGGGCAGCCAGTGTTTGAGGATCTCCTGTGCCTCGGTCAGGACTGCTGCACCTGCGGACGGGTCTTCTGCAAATGCCTGGTTCAGCATGTCATAGTACAGGTGTGCTTCCTTGACCACTCGGCCGGAGTGTCCGCCTGCCCACAGTTCCTGGGTTGTGAGTTCCAGGCACCGGTGCAGCAGGGTTCCGAGTGGCAGGGGTCCCGTGGGGTTCTCGACCACCTGGTGCTCGATGCCCAGCTTGGGGTCGATGTACCGGGCTTTATAGGCCTGTGGGCAGTTGCAGAAGAGGTCGATTGACGAATGGGAGTGGAACTCCCTGTGGTGTGTGTATCCTTTCGGCAGCTGTGGTTCCAGCATCTGTGTCTTGGGCAGCTGCAGGGTCTGGGTCTGTGACATGGTTGGTCCTTTCGTTCTGTTTCAGTTTGTCGGTCGTGGTGCGCGCGCCGCGCGCGTCGCCGTGGGGAAAGAGGAGCGATTGGCCAGAAGATGCACGGGCTTCGCCCGCGGTAGTCCGGCTTCGCCGGGGACCTTGTGGAACACGCCTGGGCATCGCATTGCAATTCACTGGATATCTCCCTCGAAACACGGCAGAAGCCCAGTTTTGGCCAACGCCCAGGCCGTTCCCAGCCAACGCCCAGGCCTATCTACTTGACAGTCAAGCAGATGAGACCAAAAGGGCTCTGGGCGTTGGGCTTTTGGCCAGTCTCTTCAAACACGCAATAACTCTCTCTCGTCTTAGTGGGGGGCGTTGGCATGGGCGGTGGCCTTTAATTAACTCTAAAAATAAGAGTCGCCTGAAGTCTAGCGTCCATGTCGTTGTAACGCCCATAGGTTTCTGTTCTGACCCTGGATTTCGCCAACGCCCAGAGCCCATTTTGCACTTATCCTCATGATTTTAATTCTTTTAGCCTGGGTGTTGGCTGGGCGTTGGCTGGGAACGGGGTGGGAATGGGCGTTGGCGACCCCTTCTAAAGTCAATGGATTCGTGTCCAGCAAGTGTCCTTGTGTCCATTTCATAATTTTGAAACACACGGGTTTCATAATTTTTAAATGGACACAAAGACACAGCTTGGACACAGTTGCGCCAATTTCTTGAGGCCAAGATTCTTGCGTAAGGAGCGATAATCATATCCAATCCTCATCGACTGAGGGTGACAGGCTGTCCATCCACTCCTCGATCGCGGCCTGGGTCTCTTTCCTGGGCATGGACTGACCAGACCGCCATCGGTTGACGGTCCTGACGGTTGCCCCGAATTTCCGTGCCACCTGCTGGGTGTTCATCCCCAGCTTTTTGATGCAGGCGTCCAGTGCGTTGGCGAAGGAGTTTTGTTCCGTGTACTCCCTGAGGCGGAGGGTCGGACGTGGTGTGGGTGCGGGTCGTCCTGCAGGCCGCGGCTTGGGCATCGTCTGCAGCTTGTGCTCCACCTTCCCCAGGTCTTCCTCCAGGCCTTCGACCTGGCGGTCCAGCAGGTACAGGTGCTCTTCCTGGCCTTCCAGTTTCTCTTTCACCTGGTCTATGAAGGGCCTGATGTATCCGCGCATCCTGTGCACCAGGTCTGCCAACTGGGCCAGTGTCCAGTCCTGGGGGTTGTCGGACAGCATCGGGATCGATTCCTGCTTCACTTCTGCTTGGCCATTCATGCCATGCTCCTTCGGCCAGCCGGCCGTGTTTCATTTTTCTGCAGCGGGTACACCATGCCCAGCCCATGGTCAGCCAGGAACACGTTCAGTATGTGACGTGCCTGGCCTATGGGATTTGCATGTCCTGCGCACCAGCGGTTGAGACTTCGGCGCCGGAGGCCCAGGCGGACTGCCAACTCGGGGACTGTGAGGCCTAGTGCAATCCGCATGGCTTCGAGAACAGTTCGGGCGGTGCAGACGGCTGGAACGGCAGGCGTTGCCGCCCGTTCGACCAGCGGGCTGAGATCCAAGCCCGGGCGGGAATCAGGGTGCTGATGGCGAATCCACTTTGCCACGGTGTGCGCCAGCTGCTTTTCTGCCTGGTTCTGGGTGTTGACCGCGGGGTTCTGCAAATGCTGGTCTTCGGTCCAGCCCAGGGGCCGCCGGCGGTACCACAGGCGGATTGCACAGCCCGCCAGGTCTTCCGGCAATGGTTGCGCCTGCATCTTCTGGTCATCTTGCATGTGGGTCTCCGAAAAGGGATAGCCTGGGCAGCAAATGGAAAGCCGAAACTGCACCAGCTGCTGCCTGGGCGTGCAAACAAAGCTGGACCGAGGACCGGAAGGCCAAGGGCCGGGGGGCGGACGAAAGGGCCTTACGGGCCGTAGACCGGCGCGGAACATGGGTACGGACATCGATCCTGTCCGGGGGACTTGGGGATTTGCAGGGGGGAAGGCACGGTTTCTTTCGGGGGCGGCGGGTTTGCCAGGCCCTGTCTACGGTGGCGGGACTTCTCGGGCATTGGCCGCTTCCTTGGTGCTGGCCGCGCATGCAGGGCAGACCGGTGTGCCAGGCTCAGTAGGCCGTGCAGGTAGCCAGCTACGCTGCCAGAAGAGCGTGCCGCAGGCCCCGCGGTCGAACCGGCCTTCCAGTTGGCCATGGAACAGGTGGACGAACCGGCTGCCCCTGGGCTGGATCCACCTCATTGGTACACCGGCCGCATGCTGGCGATGAAGGTCCGCAGCTTGTCCACCCCGGTGATCATCTGCAGGACCTTCAGCCCGTTCTCAACGCCGGTCTCAGCGAGGAAGGCGGCGATGGCCAAGAATTCCCTGGCAGTGATCTGGTCGGTCCAGCCCTTCTCATCCAGAAAGGACTGCGCGGCCGAGTGGACATCGGGTCCGGATTCGTAGCACATGCGGATTTCCAGCTGCTCGAACACGGCCTCCAGGCTGCTGATCTGGGGGCTGAATCCGTGCTTGTTCAGCATGTCGTGCACGGTGCTAGTGGAAAGGCCGGCAGCCCTGGCCAGGGCACGGGCACTCAGCGCCTTTCTGGCCAGTCCATTCTTGATTTCAGTTTTCCAACTCACGGGGATCTCCTTTGTTTGTGTCACATCATTGGATTTATGGATTCAGATTCTTCGTCGACGTACTTCATGATGCCCGCGGCAGACCAGGGGACTGCAGTCCACCTTAGCGGGTCCGAAGCCGAACCTGGAAAGGGCGTAGACGGACACGCAGCCGGATTTTCCTTCTAGCCAGGCGACGGGCCGGGATCCATTCAACAGGTTCTTGTGTGTCACGGAATAGACCTGACCGTCGTGGGGGCCGCCGATGATCGGGTGGTAGCGGACACGCAAGCCGGGCTTTATGTCTTCGTAGTTCACTTGGTTCTCCCCTGATTCAGCAGCTGCTCCAGATCCTGTAGGATCTGCATGCGCGGCCAGTGCTGCCGAGCCTTCTGCGCCAGGTACAGCATGTTCTCCAGCCGCAGCTGCTTGTTGAAATCGCGATCGTTGACCGAGAGTGTGGATTGCCCGGCCATCCAGGTTTTGAACCCATCTTGCGCGGCCTGCAGCGCCTCCCGCCATTCGATGCCCCGGTCCTTGGCGCGCAACTGGGTCTTTGGTGCGGCAGGAATCAGAATGCGCGTGCAGCTTTCCGTGTCGTGCTGAAACCGGGCGACCATACCCGTTCCGTGATGCACACCGCCACAGGCGCAAGTGCAGCGCGGTCCTTGCGCCTTGGCACACGATTCATTGCACTTGCAGCCATGGGCCAGATTTCCAGGCTTCTGCTTGATGACCTGGACCTTGCCCATGGTTTCGAAGGACTGGCCGCCACAGCAGCCGCATGTGCCGTCCGCAGGGATCTCTTGCGGATTCAGAAGCACGAAGGGCAGCAGGCAGTGATTGCAGCGCCAGTAGGTGCGCTCAGGCATGGCTGAGGGGCTGGTGCTCATGACAGCTTTTGCTCCTCGTGCTCCGTCTTGAATGGAGCATACCCTGCGTCACTCGCCCGGGTCGTCAGGCTCAAAAGCTTTGCCTCGGCTTCCTGCAGGTCCCGCTGCGAATGCTGGATCTGTTCCGGGCTGCTGGCCAGTTTCAGTCCTGCTGCCGCGTTGTCGACGAAGCCCCGGGCGTCTTCGATGGCCTTCAGGCGATCGCGCGCGGCGAACAGGCAGCGGACGGTTGTGTGGATCGACTGGCCGATGTGCCCACAGTCATGGCCTTCTAGCACAAGGCTGCCTTCCAGTAACCCTTCCCCAATCATCTGGGCGTGTCGGCTGGCCCCGCAGGTGTTCCACGGAAAGCGGCGTGTGGCATTCGAGTCCGTGAGCTGCTTGATCCTCTTCTCCGCCAGGCGTGCGCGTGAGCGCCACTGAAGCATCTGCTGCTTCGCTTCTTCCAGCTGGCGGACCAGCTGGCTGTATTCCAGGCAAGGGCCTGGTTTCTGTTTCTTGCTCATCTGGATTCTACTTCCCGTTTGCCCGTGTGCCACACCTGGTGCTGCTCAAACCCAGCAGGACCCAGCCCTCGGCCAGACCTGGCGTGCCGGCCGGCACGATGTGCGTGATGCATGCGCTAAAGGCCCGGTCCGTGATCTCGCCTTCGCAGATTTCGCGCACCAGGATCCGCTGTCCCAGCTGGTACTCGAAGTCGGCCGGGGCGAGCAGGGCCTGCAGCTGCATCCGCAGCCTGGGCTCGAATTCACCGGTCGGCACATTGAACTCGTAGTCGAACGGGTCTGCCACAGATTGGCTGCCACTCATGCGTTCCTCGCTATTTCTTGGTCGGGTCGATTGATCTTCAACACTACCTGGCCGGACTCCCAAAGACGCACCGGCTCCGAGCAGTCCTGCCGAATCAGCGACCTGGCCGGCCTGCGCCGCAATTCGATCACTGCCCACCAGCCGGGACACGGTCCCTTCGAAGCCTCGTGCTGCGCGTGACCGTTGGCCAGATCGTAGGTGTCGAACACGGCCTCGCGGATGTCTACAAACGACTCCGGAACATCCGCGCCAAGCGGCAAAGGTGCGGCCCATTGGCCGTGGTACTTTTGGTAGGCGCTCATCCCGCTTCCCTGATCGCCCTGATCATATCAGCCGCCACGGGCGGGCACACGGCGTTGCCCAGCAAGTGCACGGCGAGCCTCCGATTGGCCGGTAACTGGTAGCCCTCGGGAAATCCCATTCCAGCGCGCACTTCGTCGGGAAGGAGCATCCGCATCCGGTTTCCGTCAACGATGGCCCAGCGATCCCGGGTAGTCAGTGTGCCGATAGGCCGCTCGAGGCTTCGGCCACCGTGCTCGTTGCCGTAGTAAGCAATCAGGAATCGCGGGCCGAGATTGCGTCGGCCGCGGGAAATGCGCGCGAGCGTGGCCGCGGCGCGCCCTGTGCGGCGAACCGGGGACCAGTCGCCCCCAGACAAGTCCACGATAGTGGAGGCAGCTGTGTACTCCCGGCTGGGTAAGTTGAGGCTCAGCGGCGCGCGGCTGCGGGTTCCGACGATGAACAGCCGGCGGCGATGCTGGGGAACCCCGTGATCCGCGGCGTCGACGATCATGGGCATCAGGCTGTAGCCCAGCGCTTCCAGTGCCTGGCGCCAAGCGGGGAACAGCTGCCACTTCGCGAACTCGGGGACATTCTCGACCAGCAGGACCGGCGGCCGGTGGCACTCGGCTGCGGATACGACAGCCCAGGCGGTCGACCGTGTGGCGTCATGATGCGGCCTGTCCTTGCCCCTTGCCCGGCTGTGTCCCTGGCAGGCGGGGCTGGCCAGCAGCAGGTCATGCGCGGGAACCTGGGTCCAGTCTGCCTGATGCAAGTCCTGGCAGCTGTGCTCGGTTTCCGGGTGGTTCGCCTGGTGCGCCTCGACAGCCGCAGGCCAGTGATTTGCCGCCCACACGACCTCAACGCCGGCCATCCGTGCGCCCTCACTGAATCCACCCGCGCCGGCGAACAGGTCAATCGCCTTGAGATTGCTCATCGTTACAGTCCTGCGATCTGGTTCTGCATCCGTTTCTCCGTGTGCTATTTGCGGTTTCGTCTACGCGACTTCTTGATCATCCGGCGGCGAGAGCTTTTCGATCGGGATACTCGCCTGTCGGCGGCTGTGCGCTGGCGAACGCCGGGAGTTCGATCGAAAGACATGGGCAAGGATGTCGTGCTGCCACTCAATGCAGCTCCGGCGACCAGCAGAAGCCCAGTCAGCTGTCTCACAAATACCCCTTTCCAGCAGAATTCTTCAGCTTGATCACCAGGTGGATTTCATGCGGCGGGCTCTGGCCATCGGCGGGTCTGTGTGGCGGGCGGATCCCATGCCCGCCCTGGCAGCCGTAGTGCGGCCACGGCAGTTCGGGATGCAGGCTGCAGACCTGGGTGTGTGGCAGGGTCTCCGGATCCGGCTCCGTCCACTCGATCAAGTCACGCAGGAACTGTCCCCAGGTAGGGCCGGCTTCCCCGACGGCCAGGTCATGCTGGTCCGGCAGGGCAATCGGGATGGTGCAGACGCGCTGCTCCTGCGCCTCAAGGGCAGGTGTAGTCGTGGGTGGCGCATCCACTCCCTGGGCGTTCAACCGCTCCGCCCTGGCATTCAGGATCCGCCACAGGGCGTGCCAGCCGGAGGAACCGTGCCGCAGGCCAAAGAGAGTGCGGTTCTCGGCCAGCTCGCGGATCACGGCATACAGGTCTTCCAGCTCGTCAGCCGGGTTCATGGGCCTGGTGGAGAACAGGCGCGGGATCGGATGGGAGGGACTGCCCTTCATTGCCGGACCGTTCCCCGGGCGAGGATCGCGCCGGCCGGCAGGTGCCGCTCCTGCAGCTCACCCGTCACGGCGTGTGACAGTTTGAACTGCGCGGGCCGCCTGACCACCAGGCACCAGTCGGCGCCGCCTTCCAGACCGGGATACTGTTCGATCCGGATCCCGCGGTAGCTTTCATCCTGGAGAAGTGGTCTATGCGTCCCGTGGGCATCCAGAACGGCCTGGACCAGGGTATCGCGACCCCTGCGGGTCATCATCAGCCGCAGGTCCCCCGTGCGGTGGTACCCGCCCCCATGGGCGGTCAGGCCTTCGTCCAGCTCGGTCAGGATGGTCTGTACATCGGTCACCAGGTAGTCCTCCAGTTCGGGGTGTCTACCTACGTATGGGGCAAGCAAATCCTGATTTGTGACAGGCCCAGAGAAAAAAGGTCAAAAAAAGAGCAGCCGAAGCTGCTCTTTGTGTGTGACGAGAAAAGGCTGCCGCTAGAAGTTTTTGGGATCCTTCATTGAAGCGTAAACACTTAGACTGAAGCGATTAGCAGTTTGGATTCGATCTCTTGGGAAGATCATTGCGAAATCCTCCGGGGAAACATCACAATCCTCAATGCTTCCAAGCCTGGTATACACACTCTTGTAGTTTGTTGTAATCGTTAGCCGCTTAGAATTTGGATCTCTATATCCACTGAGGTAGGGAAGCAGTGTAAAATACTTCTTTTCAACTCTCTCGAACGCTACCCTAGTGACTTGACCGATGTATACTTTGCCATTTTTCAAAGTAACACTAACAGGAAACTCATATTCATATGAATCGAGCAATAACAACTCAAGGTCATTCTCTTGGACGGCTTTACGAAGCGCTCGGACCCTATCTTCTAGCGGTTTCCTTCTGGCTCTCCACCTAAGAAACGAAACATACAGCAGAGAGATGAGCAGGTTGGCTGTACAGAATGCATAGACTTCAGCATCACTGGAGTCTGCACCCGACAAACTGCCAACTCTCAATCGAATCTGACTTGTAATCCACTTATGAACATGATCCCAAATTGATGTACACCCCGAAAGTACGACTAAATCCAAACCAAAGATTACCAGGGAAGAAATCAAGAATAGAATTAATGACCAGAACGCAATATTGAAGTACTGCTCGTGCCCCGTTCTCTGCTGGGACTCGTATACCTGATTCAAGCTCCACTGGGTATACAAGTAACCCGGCACAAGAAACAGAAGAATGAACAGATTCATGCAGACTGCTTCGCCGGCGCCTGCGGCTCTTCAACATGGATTTTTTCCAGTTCCTTCATAGCCTTCTTAAACGCATCTGATTGCATGAACTTGCGAACATCAATTTCAACGACTCCCGTCAATGAAATCGACTTCACACCATCTTGTGATTTCTTTACGCTGTCCATGGTGGTCCTCCCAACCGAAAAAAGGGGCAATGAAACTCAAATTGCAATCCAAATCGGTCCCTCCTCCAAAAGGATTACACCTGAGTCATTTCCTGAAAACTATTTCGCCGGGGGGTGGGACATATTTCTAAGCTACTGATATTTGGATCATTGAGGTGTACCCTTTCAGGATTTTTTGGGCAAAAGGAAAAGAGCAGCCGAAGCTGCTCTTTGTGTGTGACGCTGGATCCGAAGGCTATTCATTCTCGACCTCGATAGTAATGCGGACACGCCGCTTGACCCCATCGCCTGCAGCAACGGCCTCGATGGGGAAGCAGCCCCCAACGAAGTCCTTGAGTTCGTCCTTCACACGGTCGTTGGACAGGAATCCACTGTAATTCTCCAGCCCATTCAGAATCGTCTGCTCCATTTTCTCGTCCTTGGGGACGAGGCGAGTAAGCGTGCGCGTGAACTTCATAGGTCTTCCTTTCGGTCAATGTGTGTCATTTGAAATTGTTCCAGTCCTGGGTTTCGAGCCAACGAAGGGCCTGGCCGGCTGTCAAGCCGGTGGGGAACTCTAGACCCAACCGCCGCAGAATCGTGCGCCTGGCCCTGCCGTTGCCCCGCGGCCAACGCTTGGGTCTGGTCTGCTCGGCCTGAAACGCCAAGGCATCGATCCTGCGGTTCAGGGCCCGCAGGCCTTCTCGATCTCCGTAGAAGGGAACGCCAGCAAAGCGGGGTGGGACAGGATCCCCCTGTCCTTGCCTACTGCGCAACATCCGCTGCCGGCCCCAGTAGCCCGTCCGTCAGGTCACCCACGCCATCCAGATCGAAGTGCTGCACCAGGCGCAGGAGGGTTCGCAGCCCCGGCATCTGGTCCCTGGGCTTCAGGATCCCCTGCAGGCTGCCCATGCTGATGCCCGCGGCGCGGGCCACGGTGGCCGGCACTGCAGGCGGATCAGACTCCTGCATCAAAAGCCGAACGTTGTGTGACAGGCGGTGAAGGACCTCGTGGTCCAGCTCGGAAAGCGGCTGGCGCCGTGCCCGCGGCTCGCTCATGCCTCACCGCCTTTCAGGCCAGCCTTCTCCAGGTAGGCCAAGCCTTCCAAGTGCAGGTCCGTGATGTGCTCGGCCTTCAGCCCATAGACCAGCTGGGCAATCCGCATCCGGTTCCGCAAATCCGGCTTCTGGGTCTTGTTCGCCCACTTGTAGAGGGTGCGGACATGGACGCCTAGCTCCTCGGCCGCGCGGCTGTCCACCTTGCCGGGCTGGGCCAGCAGCCGCTTCAGTTTCAGGATCAGGGGATCCCCCCTGGAATCCATGTCCGCCGTGCCCGCCAGCTGCTCCGGACTCGGCTTTCGCACATCGTAGACCCAGCAGGCGATTTCCTGGCGATGGCGCTGGCTGGGAATGGATCGCCCTTCAGCCCATTGCTCGATCAGATCCACGGGTGCGCCCACGTCCTCAGCGAAGACCATGATGGCAGCCGGGTCCGTCCTGGAGAGCAGGTAGCGCAGGCGGTTCATCAGCGGATCGCGGGGCACACGCTGGTCCAGCAGCTGCTGCAACTGTTGTTCCAGGTTGCGCTTGAGCCGCATCTCCAGTCTGAGCACTTCGGCCTTTGTGGTAGCCGCCTGCGCCTTCGAGTCCTCCCTGATCCTGCGATCGCAGTAGCGTTCCGCATCACGGGCAAGCTGGTTCTGCCCATCGACCGCAGCGTCCACTGCGCCCTGCAGGCGATTGATGCGCGCGACCAGCAGGTCCACAGCGGTCTTCCAGTCCGTACTGGTAATCCACCGCCAGAAGGCCTTGAGCGGACCCGGTCGCAGTGCCCGGTATTGGTGATCCACATGCATATACTTTCCCTCCGTGTTACAGTCCCAGCAGCTGCTGCAGGACCACCATGCCGATCAGGACGCCCACCAGGTCGACGACCAGGTCTGACCAGCTGAAGCCATCGGCGCGCAGAAACTGGTCCCTCAAGTCCCCGAAGGGCCGCTCGTACCACAGGGGTTTGAAGCCATCGCCCACTTCCCAGAGCAGACCCAGCAGGAGCGCCCAGCCCGCGGCCGGAAGCTCGGGCCGTCCTGCCCCCGACTTGTAGACCAGCAGTCCGATCCCCACACAGAGGGCAAGGCTGCCAAACAGGTGGATCCAGGTGTGGCGATCGAGGACAAAGCGCCGGTTGAACCGGAAGGGCATGGTTCCCAGGTGGAAGAGAGTCGTGATCCATCGCGGCGGGCTACTCATCGGCCACCTCCTTCGGTTTCATGCGACGTTCCGGACTGGGTGGGATCCGCTCCTTCAGGCCACGCTTCACGGACTCGGCGGGATAGAAGACCAGGCGTGTATGCGAGTCTGCGAATCTGCTCCTTCGACGTTCGACCAATTGGAAGCGGCCCAGGTTGAGGAGTGTCAGGCTGTCCTGCGTTTCCAGCTCGTCCATCAAGTCCAGCATGGCCTGGGTAGTCTGGGTCAGGATGGTCTGACACTTCTCCACCGAGCTCGCAACCCCCAGCTCTTTCATCCGGACAGCCAAGTCGCGGTTCTTGTATCTCATCCGTGCTCCAAAATGTGGCCCGGCAACCGTCCCTCCACCTCCCCCCCGGAAAGTGTTGTTCAGGCTGCCGGGCCCAACAAGACTAGTCGCCGAAGGGGTCGAGGGTGCCTTCCTCGTCGCCGCCGGCGCCCTGGTCATTGGTCACTTCATCTTCATGCGCATCACCTCCATCCGGGCTGGATTCCTGTTCCTCTTCGGAGGCCGGTTCCCCCGCCCGGGGCTGGGCGACTGCCGGGTCGGAATCCACTTCCCCGGGCGGGTTGGCCGGCTCTTCGGGATTGTTCTCCACCACCGGGCGCGGCGTGTGCGTCACAACCGTGATCCGCCCGGTCTTCTTGTCCAGCTCGGCGCTGTACTGGAATTCGGATTCGAAGAGCGGATACTTCTCCCTGAGCTCGTTGATCCGCTCCACCGGTTCCAGCAGCCGCTGGATCTGCTCATCCACCAACTTGGCCGTCGACTGCATGCGGATCACGTCATTCATCTTCTCCGCAGTCAGCAGGCAGGTCTTGGCGTTGTCGCGCGCATCCAGCAGCTGGCCGAACACAGTGCGCCAGCCGCGGGTGTGCGTCATCTCCTGCAGGTCCAGCAGCTCCTGGACCAGGTCCTGGTAGTCGCGTGTGGCAGCCGGCGGCGGTCCTTCCGGCTTTTCGGGCTCCTCATCCTCCTCCGGCTCTTCCGGCGGATCCGTTTCTTCCTGCTCCTCGGCTTCCGCCGCCTGGGCCTGCTCCTCCGACTCTTCGGCTTCCGGGTCCGTGGCAGCCGGTTCTGCCACATCCTCCGTAGCGGCCAGCTTTTCGTCTTCCTCGTCCGGTGTGTCATCCAGCTCCGTTGCCGGGGCACCAGCGGCTTCGCCGCCAGCCTCCAGCTGTTCCAGCCAGCTCTGGTCCACGAGGACCTCGCGCGGCTTGTTGTCAAAGGGTGTGACAACCCCTTGCTGCTCCAGCAGGTCGACCAGCTTGCCCGCCCGGCTGTACCCGATTTTCAATTCACGCTGGAGCAGGCTTATGGCGCAGCGCTGGGTCTGGATCACAATCCGGGCCGCTTCGAGGAACAGGTCATCCTGCTCCATCGCCGGGGCCAGTGTTTCAGTCTGTCCTTCCATCGGGGTCCTCATGATTTGGAATGGTGTGTGCGGCATGGTTTGCCAGGCTGAGACCACAGTCTTTCGTGGCCTCCAGGGATTTCAGCGCATCGGCCAAGAGCAGGCTCTCCCGGTCGGCCGGCACATCCATCACCGACAGGCATGCCTGTGCGTTGGCCACGTGGGTCAGCAGGTGGGTGATCTGGGTCAGGATTGGAAGGCACAGCCCGTCTACCGTGCGCCGGTGTGCTAGGCGGATTTCCCGCCGTGCTTCCTGCAAGGAGATCCGGCCCGTGGCACAGGCGCTGTGCAGCAGTTCCAGCAGCATCTGTGCTGCCTGGGAATCCACACACGCAGGCCTGAGGGCCTCCAGCTGGGCCAGGAACTTCTGTGTGGTGCGCTGGCCTAGTCTCTGGGGACGAATTGCAACCCAGGTGATGCCAGCGCCTAACAGCATGCAACACAGGGCAGCCAGAACGGCATGGGGCGTCGTGACCTCAATCATCGGCCACCTCGTGCGTCCGGCTTTCGATGAAGTCCAGTACATCGGTCAGTCGGTACAGCACCTGGCGCCCGAGTTTGGTGACCGGGATCTCGTACCGGCCGGTGCACCGCCACTTGGCCAGCGTCTGCGGCTTTTGCTGCAGGATCTGCGCGGTCTCCACATCGGTCAGGAAGACCGGGGGGTGGTCCAGTTTGTGGCCTAGGGCGCGGAGAACCGCCAGCTGCAGGCGTGCCTGCCGGGTTTCAGTCTGGATGGAATCCTGCATGTAGGCCTCGAATTCTGGGGGTGCCTACATACGTATGGGGCGAAGAAATTCTGTTTTGTGACAGGTGCTGGAGATTTATTGCAGAAAAATGGAGGGGTCTAGCAGCAGTAGTGGCAGACGGCGTCCAGGAAAGTGGTCCCGGTTTCATCGGATCCGAAGGCGGCCATCATGTCCCAGCTGGCTTTCGTTGGATCATCGCCCATTCGGCCCTGGCGAAGACGCAGGCCGTGATGCAGTCCGATCGCCGTTTCAAGCACCAGGTGGGTTATCCTGCTGCCCAAGGCTCGCCGAGGACTGAGTTGATCCAGATTCGGTGCCTGCTGCTGCACATGGTGCTGGGAAAGCTGGCGTGTGCTCTCAAGCTGTGCAGGATGTGTTTCAAGCAGCAGGCGCAGCCGCTGCCCAATCTCCAGCTGCGGGTTGCCCGCCAGGACCAGCAGCTGCTGCGTCGACCGCCGGGTCCGCCAGCCAGTCTTTCGGGGCATGTCCCGCCGGATGGACCAGGCACTAAGCGCAATGGCCTGTGTGGCAGCCTTCAATCGCCGATCCAGCTGCAACTTGTTCCACGCCTGCAGCAGCAGCTTCATCCGCCGGCGGCGCTTTCTCTCTTCCTCGGGATCTTCGCGCGTTGACCGGTTCATCAGCAGGTAGGCGCCGCGGAAGGTCTGGTCCGCTATCCCTGCAGCATGGGTCAGCAGGTGATTTGCATCACGCACTTGGTCCAGCAGGTCCATCAAGTCCATGACCTCGGATGTAGCCCAGCGGGCGGGCCGCCCGCCAGGCCAGCGATCGATACGCTCGAAGGGGTCAGACAGCTTGCTGGACACCGGGATCCTCCTGCCATGGGGTCTCCACTTCGCCGTCTACGATGTGGATGCCGATCCGTTCGCTGGTCGCGAGCTCCATCAGGACGAAGAACCCGTGCTCCTCAGCCCAGGCCTGAACCCGGGCACGTGTGCCTTCGTCCATCATCGAAGCCTCCTGCAGGGACAGGAACTTGAGCCGCGGGTGCATCGCCGCCCCCATGGCCAGGCTGATCTCCAGCCTGCGCGCACTGCTTGCCTGCTCGAAGGGCCGGCCTTCGAAATAGACCCCGCCGTCCTCGCGAATCTCCAGTCCCTCGATCGGAAGCTTTCCACCCGCAAGAACGGTCCGGATCTGGGTATCGATGACAGACAGGTCGTTGGTCAGGCTTTCCACCCTGGACTCGTGCTCCGCCAGCTCCTCCTTCGCCTCTCGGTATTCCCGAGCCTGCCGGGCCTCCAGGTTCAGCTGGTCGACACGGGCCAACCGATCCTCGAGCTCCTGTGTATCCGGTTCGACGAGCGCAGCAATCACTTCCTTCTGGGCTTTCCCACTCTCCTTCACCTGCTGCTGGCGTGACCGCAAGTCCTCAAGGCGAGCCTGCAGTGCGGCAAGCTCTGCCTCTGCGTCCGTGATCTGCTGTCCAAGCTCCGCGTGCTCGGCGTACAGCTGCTGCAGCTTCTGACGCTGCTCCTCGTTCTGCCGGCGCTGCTCCCGCCGCTGATCCAGCTGGGTCAGCAGCTCCTTCGTGTTCACCTCTTCCACCTGGCCGCCCGGTCGGGGCTGGGGCAACCGATCCACCGCGGCCTGGGCATTGCGGACCAGGGTGTTGGCCGCCGTGCGCTCGTCGTACACCACCTGGCGCTTGTCCTTCAGCTCCTT
>JAUIFJ010000054.1 GCA_030429345.1 bacterium
TTTCAGTTTCAATCTTCGAGAAAGCCAAGCTCGGAAGCGCCTTCGCCGACTTCGACTACACAAACTCACTGCATGGGGATCCTAACCAACTGAAATTATTCGAGTTTTAACCGGACACTAGTGGGTCAAGCCACGGGATGACAGGCTTGGGGGCCGCGGATGGGCAGGGCTGTGAGACAACAGGATGACAGGCACTCCGGTCTGCGACGCGGACAAGGATCCCGTGGTCAAGCCACGGGATGACACACGTGCGGGCCGCAGGATGACAGCCCTGAGGGCATGGAATGACAGCCCTGGGGACTGCGGGATGACAGGCTTGGGGACCAAAGGCCCTTCTTCTTCCCCGTGTTCCCTGTCTCCTCCGCGGCCTCCGTGCGAGCTCTTCGTATACAACCCCTGACCGCGAACTCTTCTAGTCCGAAGGAAACATCCCCGGATCCGGCGTGCCCACGGTGTGGACCTGCATGCGCCAGGTCTTGTTGATGCCGTCGGTATGGGGCAGGGTGAAGGGCGGCACCAGCAGGACATCCGGCTGCAGGGTCTCGGCCAGCAGCTGCGGGAAGGGCTGGTACTGCCTCAGGCCGAAGAGGCGATACCCCAGGGCGTGTGGCACGGGCTGCCAGTGCACGCGCAGGGAATCCCCGCCCAGGTGGTGGATCTCGACCTGGGCCGGAGGCACGTCCAGCGGAAAATCCAGTTCCGCCTGCAGATGGTAGAAACCGCCGTCCCCGAAGGCGCCGTCGACGACGACATAGTAGAAGCCGGGCATCAGGTTGCATTCCAGGTCGCTGGCGAAAGGCAGGTCACACAGACCGGTCGGAGAGTCGTCGTTGACGGCCATCGTCACCAGCTGCTCGTCCAGCACGGCCAGCGAGGTGTTGTAGCTGGTCTGCGAGAAACAGGTGCTCAGACGGATCACCGCCGGCTGCTCGATGAAGAAGGAATACCAGCTGTCCTCGCCCTCGAAACTGCCCTGTTCGAAGCCCAGGTCGCAGTAGAAGCGCACTTCGCGGCTGCCGCCGCTGCTGGTCGGCGGACCGCTGTAGGTATTTCCCTTGCCCCCGGTCGTGCCTTCGCGGTCGTCCACATCCTGGTATTCGACGACATCCAGCGGCTCGGCCTCCGCCGGCCCCGCGCCGCCGTCGCGTTGGTCCCGGGTCTCCTCCTGCTGGATGCGCGGAGTGTCCAGTTCCTGGCCGCTCTCCGCTGCGGGCCCCTGGGCGGAATCCGCCACAGACAGGGAGGCGGCAGCCGCCAGCCAGAGAGCCAGCAGTCCAAATCGTACGCTCATAGATCTTCCTGAGAGTTGGTGTTCCGGGGACCTTCCAAGAAAGGCAAAGCCCGGGCGTTGGAGCAAGGGCTTTCTTCGCTTCAGCCAAAAGGAATGGATCGAAGGGAATCCTGCATGGGGGGTTCTCGGAGGAGATTCGCAATGAATGCGATGCGGGCCGTGCCAGGAAAGAACTACGCCTCAGGCAGGAAACGCTGCGCTTGGCCAGGAGGGCCAGGCGTGGCAAACCGCTTCGTTTCAGGCGAAACGTGCGGGATCCGCCCAGGCGGGCAGGGAGGAGTCGTCCTGCAGGGCCCGGGCCACCCGGTGCGCCCATTCCGGGATCTGGCAGAGGCCGCAGCCGTTGAACCCCGCCAGCACCCAGGACAGGGTATGCCCCGGCAGACGACCGGCCAGCGGCAGGCCATCCGGCGTGAAGGCCATCTGCCCGGTCCAGGAACCGGCGGTGCGGGCGGCGGCCAGCTTGGGGAAACTGCGGCGGCGGAACTCTTCCAGGGCGGCGTGGACAGCGGGATCCGGCTCGGGCGCTTCTCGCTCGAGCCCCTGCCCGGGCGCCTGGTCCCGGCAGCCGCCGATCAGCACATGCCCCTTTTCGCCCTGGCGCCAGTATTCGGCTCCCTCGCGGCTGTACATCGGCAGGACAAAGACCTTGCGCTCGGGTTCCGTCATCATAATCTGGCCCTGGACCGACCGCACCCGCCCTTCGAGCAGGGGAAACAGCCGTGGCACACGAGCGCCGGCGCAGCAGAAGAGCTGCCGGGCGCGCAGCTCGCCGGAATCCGTCCGCAGATGAACCCAGCCGCCCTCCTCGCGAATCTGTGATACACCTTCCCCTGCGTAGCTTCCGCCCGTATCACGAAACTTCTGCAGCGTGGTCCAGACCAGGGCTGCCGGATGCAGCGTCGCATCGCCGGGCTGGTGCAGCGCGCCGTGGAAGGGCGAGGCCCCGTAGCGCTTGGTCAGCTGGTCCGCGGTCCAGAATTCGGCCTCGAAGCCGTCCTCCTGCAGCAGGCGCGCCGACTGCTCCAGCTGCCTGCGCTCGCGGTCGCCTGCGGCGCAGGCCAGCGAACCGGTCTGCATGTATTGTACACGGCTGCGGCAGTCGGCCAGTTCCTCGCCCAGGCGTTTCATCGAGGCCTCGACCAGTTCCCGCGCCTCGCGCGCCCGTTCCCGGCCCAGAATGTCGACGGCCCGCGCGTAGGGCCAGCTCAGGGCTGCCACCAGCTGCCCGGCGTTGCGGCCGGAAGCGCCGGCGGCAGGATGCGCCTCTTCCAGCAGCAGCACTTCCCGTCCCTGCCGCGCCAGCTCGAGGGCCAGCCAGCTGCCGGCCAGTCCCGCGCCGACGACCAGGCATTCGACGGAATCCGGCAAGGCGTCCTGGGGAAAGTCGGGGCGGTCCTCGAGCCAGAGGGGGGTTTGTGTGACAAGGCCGGACATCAGAAGCGGACCCCTTCCAGCAGGGCGTCGATGGCCGTGCTGTCCGGCGCGCTCAGCGGAAAGACCAGGGGCACGCGCAAGGTGTCGGAGTGGTCGCCGCGCTCCAGATCCGAAGGATAGCCCCAGGTCAGCAGCTGGGCCAGGATCTCGATGGTCTCCACCGCCTCTGCGCCGAAACTGGTGTCGGCGGGGGCCAGCTGCGTATACACCGGCAGGCCGTCATGCCCCAGCACCAGGGACAGCTCCGCCTCTCCGACCGGCTGGTTCTCCTTGAAGAAGGCCTGGCAGACCCCGGCCAGCAGATCCGTCCGGTAGCTCGCTGTATCACGAAGGACCCAGCTGTAGCGGTCCTCGACGAAGGCGAAGCCCTTTTCGACTTCCTTGCGGGCCTTCTTGTAGCGCTTGCGGTCGAAGCGCAGCTGCAGGTAGCCCCGCTGGATCCAGCCCGCGCCGGGCACGCCCCCGGCCTGCAGGGCCAGCTCGGGCAGCTGCTCGAGCGCGTGCTCCGCGAAGTCGTAGCCTTCGGGGTCCTCCAGCAGCACTTCCTGTTCGACAAGGGCGCCGGAGGAATCGATCGCCACGCGCAGCAGGGTCTCGCCCGCCCAATGGAAGCGCTTGGCCTTGCGGGGAAAGGACAGCCTCTTGACCAGCTTCTTCGGATCCAGTGCAGACGTGATACGCTGCCGATCGCCCATCAGGCTGTCCAGGAAGGGATCGCCGTCCGCGCCGTTGGCGTACCAGGGGTCCAGGTTGCTGCGGAAGACCGGGAAGTGCAGGCTGAAGAGCAGTCGCCCGGGGACCAGCTCTTCGGCCAGGGAACCCGGGGAGTAGTTGAGGCTGTTCACCACCTCGATGGCGTAGTCCTTCAGACCCAGGCCGACGGGGTACTCGTCCAGCACCAGGCTGCGCTCGAGTCTGCCCCGCGGCCCGATGTCCAGGGCCATGACCACGAAGCCGGGCTGTTCCAGGAAGCGCGAGCGGTTGTAGTTGCGCAGGAGCCGGTCGACCTTGCCCTGGTTGTCGGCGAACCCGGGCGGCAGGTCCAGGTAGCTGAAGAGATAGCGCGAGGTGTCCGCGGAGACCTGCGCCACCAGGTCGATCCGCAGGCTGTCTGCCGGGACTTCCAGCGAATCGGCCGGCAGCTCCTCTTCCGGGCTTTCGCTCAGGGCGCCAAGGGAGTTGCCGATCTCGACCAGTTCGGCATCGGCAAGGGACCAGGCGGCGAGCACGCCGCGTGATCCGCTCAGCAGGACGCGGCCCGGTTCGGCCAGCGCGCTGGTGAAGAGCAGGGTGCGATCCAGCGTGTCCTCGGCAGCCAGGCCTTCGTGGAAGACCTTGATCCTTCCCTCGCTGCCTCCGATGAGCCAGCCGCCGGTCCAGCGCTCCAGGCACCAGGCCTCGCCCCAGCCGGGTTCGTTGAGGGTCGTCCACGAGCCGTCGGGCTCCAGGCGCTGCAGCCAGCCGTCTTCGGCCAGCACCAGCAGGCCCCGCGGGTCGCTGCGCAGGGCGACCAGGTCGCTGTAGCTGCGACGCGGAATGCGCTCCCAGGACCCAGCGGTCCGGCTGCGGAAGAGAAAGCCCCCCGTGCCGGCCAGGTACCAGTCGCCTTCATGGAATTCCAGCGCCAGGAAGCGGGCCTTCACGGGCGGAGCCTGGCGGGTCCAGCTGCGGCCGCCGTCCATGCTTCGGGCCAGCAGGCCCTTTTCGCCGGCCAGCCAGCCTTCGCCGCCGTTGAAGCGCAGGGCGGCAATGCTGCCCGCCGAGTCCAGCTCCACGCGGCGCAGGGAATCACGCTGCACGATGTATACGCGCCCCGAGTCGCCGACGACGACAGTGCGACCCGAAAAGGCGATGGCGTTCAGCCCGATGAGCGAATCCGCGCCCGGCAGGCGGTTCCAGAGACTGTCGCCGGCACTCCAGGCCACCAGGCCCGAATCTCCGCAGATCCAGCGCCGGCTGGCGGAACGGGTCAGATCGGTCAGCAGCGGGCCCTGGCGGCGAAGCGGGGCCAGGGATGCCAGGCTGTCCTGCAGCAGGCTGTCGAGGGCCAGGCTGTCCAGCGCCAGGCTGTCGGAAGCAGGAATCTCGTCGCCCTCGCCGGAGGGATCGTCCTGGGCAATGGCCAGTCCCAGTGTTCCGGCCAGCAGCAGCCCCAGGCAGAGCAGCCGCAGTTTGAAATCACGGATCCTCATCGGACTCCTAGAAACTCTGTCCTGTCTTCACGTAAAACAACAGACCGGCATCCGACCCCCAGGCCAGATCCGCCGAGAGCACATCCACATAGGGCACGAAGAAGCGCAGCCCGGCACCCAGCGCTCCGCGGAAGCCCTTGCTGCCTTCCATGTCGGTCTGCCAGGTCTGCCCGCCATCGGCGAAGAGCACCCCGCCGACCTCCAGGTCCCAGCGCTGGAAGAGGATCCGTTTCGGCAAAAGGGGGAAACGCCCTTCGAGCTTGCCGATCCAGCGGGTCCAGCCCGTGAGGGCGCCATTCTCCACTCCGCGCACCAGGGGATGCCCTCCCAGGGTCAGCTTCATGTACTCGGCCCGCCGCGCGGGGTCCCCCAGGAAAGAGGCAGCCCCGGCGTAGGCCCCCAGCACCAGGGGCCCCAGGTCCTTGTAGCGACTCAGCCCGACCGTGAAGCGGCTCCCCTGCGGCTGCCGTTTCCCGGCCAGGCCGAAAAACCAGGCGTCGGCGTAGAAGCGCCCCCCGCGCCGGGGATTGATGTGAATGTCGGTGGTATTCAGAACGCTTCCAAACGCGCAGGAAAAGAACTGGTCCCGGCCCGCGGGATGCACGGTCGTCGGCTCGTTGTTGAAGCGGCCGGCCTCCAGCCGGTACCAGGCCGGTTCCAGGTAGACGCTGAAGCGTGGATCCAGGAAGGGCTCGATGCGCGTGCCGAGCAGGGTCGAGCGGCGCTCGAACTCCTGGCGGCGGCCCTCCTCGATGCGTGTCACAGGCCGTTCGTGATGCTCGGCGAAAAGTGCCAGCCGCTGCCGCCGCCCCAGGAACCAGGGCTCCACGTAGCGCAGCTCCACACTGCGGGCATAGCCCGTCTTGCCGGAGGCCGCCAGCTGGCGCCCCATGCCGCCCAGGTTGCGCTGCAGGACTCCGGCGCCGTAGCTCCACTGGTCGACCTCGTCGCCCGGCACCAGCAGGGGCAGGAAAAGAAAACGCGGGCGCTCGCGCATGGCGTAGATCACGTCGACGCTGTGATCCAGCGTGTCCGGTGTCACGGTCACCACCAGGCGCGCGAAGAGGCGCGTGTTCTTCAGGTTGTTGCCGTCCTGGACCAGGGCCGCGTCCGAGTAGAGGTCGCCGGTCTCCATCTCCAGCTCGCGGCGCAGGGCCTCTTCCCGTGTGACCTCCAGCCCGCTGAAGCGGATCGCCTTGACCGGCCACTCGCTCCAGTCCTCCGGAATCATGTAGGACAGGCTGTCCTCGGGAAAGACCTGCGGTGCGAGCTGCACTTGCGCGGCCTGCAAGGTCGTCGCCAGCAGCAGGAGCAGAAGCAGCGACGCGGGCTGCACAGGCGCGGGCTGCATTGGCGCGGGCTTCACGAGGTGGCCGTTTCCCCGGAAGGACGGAAGCGCGAAAGGCCTTCGCGCACCAGGCGCAGGAAGTCCTCACGCACTTCGGCGGCAGTGTCGGTCACTTCCGTGTGATCCAGGGCCTGGGCCGAGAGGCCGGCGGCCATGTTCGTCACACAGCTGATCGAGGCCACCGGCAGGCCCAGGTGGCGGGCGGCGATCAGTTCGGGAATCGTGCTCATGCCGACCACATCGGCGCCCAGGCGCTGCAGCATGCGGATCTCCGCCGGCGTCTCGTAGCTGGGGCCGCTCAGGCCGGCCATCACGCCGGTCTTCAGGCCGATGCCCAGGTCGAGGGCTGTCTCACGCAGCAAGCGGTTGAAGGCGGGATCGGTGGGAGCGCTCATGTCCGGGAAGCGCGGGCCGAGCTCCGGGTCGTTGACCCCCCGCAGGGGATTGCGGAACATGAGGTTGATCTGGTCGTCGAGCAGGACCAGGTCCCCCGGGGACAGCAGGCGATTGATCGCGCCGACGGCGTTGGTCGTCAGCAGCACCCGGCAGCCGAGGGCGTGACACAGGCGCACGGGCAGCGCCACCTGCTCCTGCGTATACCCCTCGTAGCCGTGCACGCGGCCGGCGAAGGCCAGCAGGGGCAGGCCCTCCAGCTCGCCCGCCACCAGGCGGCCGGCGTGTCCGGGAACCGTGCTCGGCGGAAAGCCGGGAATGCGGTCGAAGGGCAGGGAACGGACCTTGTCCATGCGCTCGGCGACGACGCCCAGGCCGCTGCCGAGCACGACGGCGCGGTCGGGGATCTCGCCCAGGGCCTCCTGTACGACACGGGCGGCCTGAAGGACGGAGCTGCGGGTCTGCGAATCCATTGTCTTCCTTGGCTAGGCGATCATGATGCCGGCGACGCAGGCCGTGAGCCAGGAGGCGATCGCCCCCCCGATCATCGCCTTGAGGCCCAGCTGCGCCAGGTCGCCGCGGCGCTCGGGGGCCAGGGCGGAAATGCCGCCGATCTGGATCCCGATCGAGCTGAAGTTGGCGAAGCCGCACAGGGCGTAGGTGGCGACCACCTGGGCCCGCTCGCTGAACTCGGGCATGGCGATGTACTCGGTCAGGGTCATGTAGCCTACGAACTCGTTGACCGCCAGTTTGATCCCCAGCAGGTTGCCGACCAGGCCGGCATCCTTCCAGGGAACGCCCATGATGAAGGCCAGCGGGGCGAGCAGCGTGCCGAAGAAGGTCTGCAGGCTGCCGGGCACGAAGCCGGCATACTCGCCGTTCTCCATCAGGTCGCCGGCCAGCAGGCCGCCGTCGATCCAGCCGTCGATGCCGCCGAGGATCCAGTCCACCAGCGCGATCAGCGAGATGAAGGCCAGCAGCATGGCGCCCACATTGACCGCCAGCTTGAGGCCGTCGGTGGTGCCCTTGGTGGCGGCGTCGATCACATTGCTGCCGCTGTCGAAGTCGGGAATCTCCACGTCGCCGGCGGTGGCGCTGTGTTCCGTTTCGGGGTAGATGATCTTGCCCACGACCAGCGCGGCGGGTGCGGACATCACCGAGGCCACGATCAGGTGCCCGGCGCTGACGCCCATGCCGATGTAGCCCGCGAGCACGCCGCCGGCCACGGTGGCGAAACCGCCGACCATCACCGTCAGCAGCTCCGAGCGGGTCATGTTCTTGAGGAAGGGACGGATCAGCAGCGGCGACTCGGTCTGTCCGACGAAGATGTTGCCGGCGACGCTCAGGGTCTCGCTCCCGCTGGTGCCCATCATTCGCTGCATCACGCGGGCCAGGACCTTGATCAGCTTCTGCATCACGCCGGTGTAGTACATCACCGACATGAAGGCGCTGAAGAAGACGATGGTCGGCAGGACGCTGAAGGCGAACTGGAAGCCGAAGCCGGGCCAGGTGCTGCCGTCGGTGAAGAAGTGCTGCCCGTCGGCCAGGTTGCCGAAGAGGAAGCTCGCGCCTTCCCCGGAGAGGGCCAGGAAACTGGCGACGCCATCGGAGAAGAACCGGAAGAGCCTGCGGCCCGTCTCCCAGTAGAGCAGCAGGAAGCCCAGCGTCAACTGCAGGCCGATGCCCACTCCCACGGTGCGCAGGTTGATCTTCGAACGGTTGTTGGACAGCGCCCAGGCCGCTCCCAGCAACACCAGCATGCCGACCAGGCTGATCAGTCTCTCCATTCCCGTACCCTCTCTGTGTGGCAACCCATGTAGAACTCGCGCATGCGGCGTATCACCGACGGCCAATTGCTGCCGCCCCCGCCAACACACCGGCTTCTATTTCTCCGTGCTCTCTGTCTTCTCCGTGCTCTCCGTGCGAGCTCTTCCTTCTTCCTTGAACAGACCCAGCTGCTCCTCCCGCGGTGGCACGCGGAAGCATTGGCGGCAGCGGGCCTCGTAGGTCCCGTCGGCGCCCAGCAGCACCTGCTCCTTGTCCAGGGTCTTGCGCTGGCTGAAGTTGGCCGGATTCCCGCAGACCACGCAGATGGCGTGGGTCTTGCTGACGAACTCGGCGGCGGCCAGCAGCTCGGGCATGGGCCCGAAGGGCTTGCCCATGTAGTCCTTGTCCAGGCCGGCGGCGATCACGCGGCAGCCGCGGCGCGCCAGCTCCTCGCAGGCTTCGACAATGCCCCCGTCGAAAAACTGCGCCTCGTCGACGCCGACGACCTCCGCGTCGCCGACCGCGTCCAGCAGCTCGCCGCTCGACTCGACCACGGTGCCGGGGAGCGAGACCTGGTTGTGGCTCACGACCTGGCTGTTGTGATACCGCGTGTCGATCTTCGGCTTGACCACCAGCACCTGCTTGCGGGCGATGGTCGCCAGGCGGATGCGGCGGATCAGCTCTTCCGTCTTCCCGCTGTACATGCTGCCGCAGATCACCTCGATCCAGCCGCAGCCGGGGCGCATGAAATTCACGACACCTCCGGGGTGGGCTCGAGCAGGCTGTGGATCTTGGTGCGCAGCAGGTCGAGAGCGACCTCGTTGCGGCCGCCGCGGGGGATCACCACGTCGGCGTGGCGCTTGGTGGGCTCGACGAACTGGTTGTGCATGGGCCGCACGGTGTCCTCGTACTGCTGGATCACGCTTTCCAGGCTGCGTCCGCGCTCGCCCACGTCGCGGCGCAGGCGGCGGATGAAGCGCAGGTCGCTGTCCGTGTCGACGAAGGCGCGCATGTCCATCAGCCCGCGCAGGCGGGGGAAGTAGAGGATCAGGATGCCCTCGAGCAGCACCACCTTCTGCGGCTCGACGCGCACCGTCTCCTCCTTGCGCGTGTGCGCGGAGAAATTGTATACGGGCATCTCGATGGCTTCCCCGCGCAGCAGGGCGCAGACATGCTCGTAGAGCAGGTCCTGGTCGAAGGCGTCCGGATGGTCGTAGTTGACCTTGGCGCGCTCCTCCAGCGGCAAGTGGGCCAGGGACTTGTAGTAGTTGTCCTGCTCGATGACGGCCACGCGGCCGGCAAGGCGCTTGACCAGCGTGCGGGCGACCAGGGTCTTGCCCGATCCCGTCCCGCCGGCCAGCCCGATCAGGATTGTGTCACGACCGGTCTTGCCGGCGGAAGTAGTCATCATGGAAACCCAGGGGAAGCAGCTCGCCGATGCCGCGGATCAAGTGTGACTCACGATTGCCCAGGATCACCTGCAGTGTCGGCGCGTAGTCGAAGAGCACCTGGCGGCAGGCGCCGCAGGGCGGACAGGGCTCGGGCGTCTCGGCGACTACTGCCACGCGCAGGAACTCGCGCTGTCCGGCGGCGAGGGCACTGAAAAGGGCGACCCGCTCGGCGCAGCAGGTCAGCCCGTAGGAACTGCTTTCCACGTTGCAGCCGAGAAAGAGGCTGCCATCGGCGCATTCCAGGCAGGCGCCGACCGCGAAGTTGCTGTAGCGGGCGCAGGCCTGTTCGCGGACCCGCCAGGCTTCGGCGAGCAGGTGCTCGATGCTGTGGGAAGAAGCGCTCACACCCGTCCTCGCGCCAGGCCGCCCATGCGTTGCCCGCGGAACACGCGGCAGGATTCCAGGCCCTTGGTCCAGTCGTCCGCTGCCAGGCCGGCCTGCTGGCAGAGCCGCGTGGCCAGTTCCTCTCCGCGGATTCCTTCCAGGCGGGCCTCGCCGGGCAGGGACCAGAAGCTGCCCTTCGGCCCCTGGACGCGCAGGCCCTCTTCATCATAATCGAGGATTTCACCGGCAAGAATCGGCGAGTCGTTCTCGATCAGGAAGAGCTCCAGGCCGCTCTGCTCCCATTCGGCGGAGCTCATGGGCGCGTGACGCGGATCCCCGAAAGCGCAGTGGATCAGCAGGTTCTTCAGGCAGCGGCCCAGGGGCTGATCGGCCTCGAAGCGCGCGGACTGGCTGCGCAAGGTGCCGGCGCGGAAGAGGCGTATTGCCAGTGGACGGCGCATGGCGAAGATCGGATCGTCGGGAGTGCGGAAGGAATCGCGTCCGGCCAGCACGCCGCGGACCACTTCGCCGGCAAATGCCAGCAGGCGTTCCGCCTGTTGTTCGCTGACCAATTGGACACTCATCTCAGAAAACTCCAAAATCTGCAATCCGAAGTGGAACCAATCCGGTCGTCGCGGGTTCTAATCAGCACCCGATCGGCAAGGCTGACGCGGAACACCTGATCCGCCGACTTGCCGGTCGTCCCATCCACCCTTCCCTTTGCGGTCCTTCGGACCACCTACCCTCTGACAAGCGACACATGAATCCTTCCTTCGGGAAGGATTCGTGTTTCCGGGCCTCGCGTTCCGGCCGCTCTAGGCCTGGACGGCGGCGGCCTGGGTCAGCACGCCCTCGCCCTCGAAGGCCTCGTCGGCGTGGTAGGAACTGCGCACCAGCGGTCCGGCCTGAATCTTGTGTACACCCAGGCTCTTCGCATAGCGCCCGTACTCGACGAAAGTGTCCGGGTGGACCCAGCGATCGACGGGCAGGTGCTTCGCCGTCGGCTGAAGGTACTGGCCGATGGTGATGAAGTCGCAGCCGTGCTCGTGCAGGTCGCGAATGACCTCGAAGGCCTGCTCGTCCGTTTCGCCGATGCCGACCATGAAGCCCGACTTGGTATAGAAGCCGTGCTTTTTGGCGCGGGTCAACAGCTGCAGGCTCTGCTGGTAATTGGCCTGCGGGCGCACGGTGCGGTAGAGGTCCGGGTGGGTTTCCACATTGTGGTTGAGCACGTCGGGCTTCTGCTGCAGGACGAGGCGCAGGGCGCTGTAGTCGCCCTTGAAGTCGGGAATCAGCACCTCGATCTTCAGCTCGGGGAATTCCTTGCGGATCTTGTGGATGGTCAGCGCGAAGACTCCGGCGCCCTTGTCGGGCAGCTCGTCGCGGTCGACGCTGGTCAGGACCACGTAGTTCAGATTCATCTTGCGGACGGCGTCGAGCACGCGATCGGGCTCGTCCCAGTCGACGGTGCCCGGGCGCCCGGTCTTGATGTTGCAGAAGCCGCAGCTGCGGGTGCAGGTGTCGCCGAGGATCAGGAAGGTGGCCGTGCCCTTGTTCCAGCACTCGTGCAGGTTGGGGCAGCGGGCCTCCTCGCAGACGGTCGCCAGGCGCTGTTCGCGCATCAGCGAATTGATCTTCTGCTGTTCCTTGCCATTCGACAGGCGGATTTTCAGCCAGTCGGGCTTGGGCTGGCGGCGCGGGGTGCTGGAATCGCTCATATCTTGATGTAAGGATCCTGGTCTGTGGTTTCGAGTTGCGGAATATAGAGAATGGAAGCTGATGGTGGGGTCGGGGGTTCCCGGGCCGATCCGGCACAAGTGAATCCTGCGTACCGAAGAGTTCTCCTGTCCGGATCCGACCTGAAGCCGCCTGTCCAGAATGCCTGACAGGAACGCGGAATCGTTTCTGCCCTTGGCTGTTTTGATTGTCGAAAGCCCAACAATGCAATAGCTTGCTTTGACTTCAAACGGGGACAATCGATGGCTGCGGGCATTCTTCCATCCTCATTCGATTCTGCGTTCAGGCCGATGGCCCTTTGCTGCCGTGAGACGCCCTCCTTCGATCCACGGCCACGCATGCGGGAGCGGATCCACGCCGCGTTTCGTGTGAGACGCTTCGCGCAGCGCACGGAAAAGGCCTACACGGCCTGGATCCTGCGCTTCATCCGCTTCCACGGCACACGGCATCCCGCCGGGATGGGCGAGGCGGAGATCAACGAGTTCCTTAGCCACCTGGCGCTGGAGCGCGACGTAAGTGCGTCGACGCAGACCCAGGCGCTCAGCGCCCTGCTCTTCCTGTATCGCCATGTGCTCGGTCGCGAGATCGGCGACCTGGGCGATGTGATCCGCGCCCGCCGCCCGGCGAAGCTTCCGGTTGTGCTCAGCCGCGTGGAAGTCAAATCACTCCTTGACGAACTCGATGGTGTCACATCCCTGGTCGCCAATCTGCTCTACGGCGGCGGACTGCGCTTGATGGAAGCGCTTCGGCTGCGCGTCCAGGATCTGGATCTTGCAGGGCAACGCCTCTGGGTCCGCAGCGGCAAGGGCGCCAAGGATCGCCAGAGCCTGCTCCCCGCTAGGCTGGCGCCGACCCTGCAGGAACACCTGCGGGCAGTGCGAGATCTGCACGCGCGGGATCGAAAGGAAGGCTTCGGCCATGTCGAGATGCCCGAAGCCCTTTTACGGAAGTATCCTAATGCCTCCACCGAATGGGCATGGCAATGGGTCTTTCCCCAGCAGCACCGGTGGCGGGACCGGGAAAGCGGCCGCGAAGGGCGGCATCACATGGATCCCTCGATCATCCAGCGGGCCGTGAAGGAAGCTGTTCGGCGGGCGGGCATTCACAAGAAAGCCACCTGCCACACCTTGCGACATTCTTTCGCGACTCATCTGCTGGAACGGGGGCAGGACATTCGGACGATCCAGGAGCTGCTTGGCCATCGGGATCTGAAAACAACCATGATCTACACACATGTCATCAATCGAGGCCCCATGGGCGTCATCAGCCCGGCAGATGACCTGTAAGTGAATATCCTCTTCTACGGACTGGACATGAGGATATTCGGGTGGATATGATTGGCAGGATATGAGATATATGGTTAGAAGGCCTGATCAAGGGTTGGGCAGACTGTATACTCATAGTTATGTACACAATCGCGCGTAGCAAGTTAACTTGCATATTTGCTAGACAATTGCTATACTGTGTGGTTAGAATTTGATCATTGAAATGTTCTTAGGCCGGTAGGGGTTGCAGGCGGAGGTTCAATTCCTCTAGCAATCTTACTAACGATAGCTTGTATCTTACTGACCATATTAACCAAAACGAAGTGCTTGAATGCAGTTAAACTTATCAATTTACCATGGGAGGTGCTTATGAAAGATAAAATCACAAGACCAGTATCAAATCTACTAGACACAACATTCAGTATTTTACATGATATCGGAGTAGGAATTGTAGTGGCGTGCCTGTCGACCTAAGAACATTTGATGTTAAGTTCAATAGCAGGAAGAAGTTATCCAACTAGTCTTTAATCTTGACACTACGGAGAAGTTACATCAGCGAAGTTCATGCTGTAACTGTAATCCTTCATCATTCAGAACAAGCAAGATACTCATAAAGTAACTGGGTTGAGTCATGAATAGAGCATTCTATGTGAATTTCGGAATCATTGCATGCTCCTTTTCTTGTCTTGAAGCGGATCTGCGATCTCTCATTTCAGGAATAGTTTTCCGTGATGAAGCAGTTGTTGCATCAGCTTTCTTGGATAAATCTCAATTCGCAGAAAACACTACCATTCTGAAGAAGCTAGGACGGAATTTCTGGGAAGAGAAGGAACTGTTTGACAAGATAGTAGGCCAATTGCACCGGATAAGAGATGATCGAAACAGTTTTATTCATGGCGTTTGGAGGCCTGGCAATTTCGGCGAGCCAAATGGAAATGCAGAGCTGCTCGATCTTAGGACCGTGTATTGTGAATCAGAGAACCAACGAAAGTGGAAGCATGGCGTCAGAAAACTGTACTCTCTTAAAGAATTCGCGGTATTACTTGATACGATCGAAAATGTACGATCTGATATCAAATCCTTGTGTATGAAGTTAGAAAATGCAGCGACTGAAGAGGGCATTCATTTAGACTTTAATCTATCTGGAGTTACTACAGCATACAGGCCACAGCTAATGCGACTAACTCCAGAGGGTGAACTAGTGCAAATTGAAATTGGAACATAACAACAGCATCAAGCTGGTGCCTCGCCTTGTCACGGCCTTTGCCTGGAATTGGCGCCGCTGCGCGTCGCAGTGGCTCGGGCAAAGCCCGCGCCAAGCCGGCCACAGCTTATGCTGAACGTTAGAACGTAGCAGTCGATTACCTGTAAGCTGCAGGGATGAAAGTTGGCTGCTGGTGTTTGAACCTGTGAAGTGCGGCGTGTGGCATCTCGTGTGCCAACCGCTTCTCCTCCAGTTTG
>JAUIFJ010000055.1 GCA_030429345.1 bacterium
GCCAAGGACAGTGCCAAGGACGGTGCCAGGGACGGTGCCAAGGACGGTGCCAGGGACGGTGCCAAGGACGGTGCCAAGGACGGTGCCAGGGACGGTGCCAAGGACGGTGCCAGGGACGGTGCCAAGGACGGTGCCAAGGACGGTGCCAGGGATGGTGCCAAGGACGGTGCCAGGGACGGTGCCAAGGACGGTGCCAAGGACGGTGCCACGCACGGTGCCAAGGACGGTGCCAAGGACGGTGCCACGCACGGTGCCAAGGACAGTACCAGGGACGGTGCCAGGGACAGTGCCAAGCACGGTGCCCGGGCAAGGATTCGACGCCCTGATTTTCTTTTGCACTTCGATCCGGGGGTATCACATTCTGACATGGCTACACCCCCTTCATCGGATTCCCGTCCCTGGCTCGAACGCTACAATGAAGCGGAGCGGGTCTACGCTCGCGAACCTGCCCGGGCCCTGGAGCTTCTTCTCTCGTGCAGGGCCGATCTCCGCGCCGAAGGGGATCCGAATGCCCTGCAGGAAGCCTTGTTCCTCGAAGGCTCGATCCTGCTCCAGCTGGGACGCGCGGGTGACGCGCTCGGTCCCCTGCAGGAGGCCCGCCGTCGGGCCCGCCCTCGGAAGCGGGCCCTCTTCCTGGCACGAGTGTATTACGAGATCGGCGCATGCCACTCCTACCTGCACGACCTGAAGGAGGCACAGCGTAGCTTCGACGCCATGCTGCAGCACCTGCGTGATGCAGAGACCAGGGATCCGCTGCTCGAGATCCAGCTCCTGAGCGGCGTGGGCAATCGGGCCCTGCGGAATCGCGAGTTCGCGACAGCCCTGGAGTACTATGACCTGGCGGCGCCGCTGATCGGGGAGGAGCACGAAGAGCGCCGGGCCGTGCTGTTGACGAATCGCGGATCGGCCCTGGTCGGCCTGGAGCGCTTCGAAGAGGGCATCGAGAGCATCGAGAAGGGTCTGGCCCTGCATCGATCCTACGATAGCCGGATCAGCGTGTGTTACGACCTGCACAGCCTCGCCCTCTCCCTGCTGCTCGCCGGACGGATGGAGGAGAGTCTGGCGAGAGCCCGGGAAGGCACCGCCCATGCGGACCGGGAAGGCGTGACGATTCTCTCCGCTATCTGCCGCAGCGTCGCCGGGGAGGCCCTGAACCACCTGCAGCGTCCTGTCGAGGCGCAGGAGGTGCTCGAGGAAGCGCTCCCGATCGCCGAACGCGTCGGCAACGACCGCTATCGCATGAACATCCTCGGACATCTTTCCCGCGCCCTCGAGGAGCAACAGAAGTGGAAGGAGGCGATCCGGATGTTGCGTGCGTACACGGAACTTCGTGACACGGTGCGCGACGAAGAACACGAGCCCCGGATGAAGCAGCTGGAGCTTCGATTTCAGAATGCGCTGCGGAAGCGCGATGCCGAGCGGTTGCAGGAAACCCTGCGCAAGCGGGAAGACGAACTCCAGCGCCTGGCCCAGGAGCTCACGGCCCACCGGCAGGGTATGCAACGTTTCCGGGAAGAGTGCCTGGAGCGCTTCCACAGGCGCGAAAACGACACGGCCTATGAGAAGTGGCTAGGCAGCGCGACACTTACGGGCCCCGCTGTCGTACAGCAGTTCGAGTCCCATTTCAGCCGCATTCACGGGGACTTCATCGAGAAGCTCACGGAACGCTATCCAGGATTGACCCGCCGCCAGATGCGCCTGTGCTCGCTTTTGCGATCCGGGCTGAAGACGAGTGAAATCGCAGAACTGCTGGGCCAGAACGAGGAGAGCGTGCGCAAGGCCCGCACCCGCCTGCGCAAGCAGCTCGGACTGGAGCGCGGCAACCGCCTGACCGGGTTCCTCCAGACGATTTAGATTCTGTCCTGCTTGCTCGGCTTTGAACAGGGCATTTTGTCCCCTTTTTGTCCCCTTGTTCGACCCTTTGGTTCCGCTTATCCTTCCCTTGCTGCGACGACCAACCCACAGGGACAGCCATGAAAACGCACCTCCTCTCGCTCTTGAACAGCCGATTCCGGATATGCCGGTTCCTGCTGACCATCCTTTTCCTCGCGCCCGGATTCCTGGAGGCGCAGGACCTGGACAACGACGGCCGACCGGACGATCTGCAGCTGGCCATGGGATCCTGCCTGGGGCTCTCGGGCAGCACCGTATACGGAATCAATACCACCGCCGACTGTTTCGCCCGTGACGATCTGGTGGTCGAGTTCTGGATCCGTCCGGAGGACACGGACCAGACCGCGGCGATCGTCGAGTTCGGCGGAACCGGCGAAGAAGAGGAGCAGAATTTCAATTGGACCATCGAATGCATGCCCGGCGGGGCAATCAAGCTGAAATGGGAACACGGAAACGGAACCGACGCTTTCCACACCTATCCCGACATGCTCGTCGCCGGCGAGTGGCAGCACATCACCTTCTGGAGAAAACCCGTAGGGAACAACTATTCCACGGTTCTGCTGCGCAACGGCACTCAGGTCTGGGGCTCCATATGGATCACGGACATGCCGACCGGCGGATCCGGGGGAAACCTGAAAATCGCCTCCTACGGGGGATTCCGCGGCCAGCTCGACGAGCTGCGCATCTGGGCCAGCACGGAAGCCGGAGCACACGAATACCAGTTGGGTTTCTGGAACCAGCTGGTGCGAAACGGGGCTGGCCTGCAAGGCGTGTTCACTTTCGACGAGGACTCCAGTCCCTGCCTGAACTACGGAGCCTCCTGCACGGACGCCTTTTTCGTGATCCCTTCGAATGCCAACGCGCAACTACTGGGTCCGCAACTGGACTGCGACGAGGATGATGTGCCGGATCTCTTCCAGGTGCCTGCCTGCAATCCGGTATACCTGCCGGAATGTGATCCCTTCCCTTCGGGCCTGCTGGCGCAGTACTACGACAACACGGCGCTGACGAATCCCGTCTACATCGAGCGTGTGCCGACCGTCGACCGGCGGATGAACGCCGGCACGATCGCTCAGAGCATGCCGGGCGACTTTTTCAGCGCACGCTACCAGGGCCAGATGAGGGTGCCGCAGAGCTCTCCGATCACCCTGCGCGTCTGGGTGGACGACGGCTGCCGCCTGGAGGTGGATGGACAATTGCTGATCGACGAGTGGGTTCCCGGCGGTACTCGCCTGCTGACGGTTCCTTTCAGCGGCATGGAAGACGAATGGGTGCCGATTCAGTTGGAGTATTTCGAGAACGCCGGTCAGGCCACCTTGGTGCTGGAATGGGAAACCGACGCGGGAATCGAGGTGATACCGGAAACCCGTCTGCGCTATGCTCCGCAGGAGGATTGCGACGGCAACGGTGAGACAGACAGCTGCGAATTGCTCGAGCCGCAAGCGGACTGCAATGGCAACGGCCTGCTGGACGCCTGCGAGATCCTGGACGATGCCGGGCTGGATTGCAATGGCAACGGATGGCTCGACAGCTGCGAGTTGCTGGAAGACCCCCTTTCCGACTGCAACGCCAACGGCCTGCTGGACGGCTGCGAGATCGACCTGGACCCCGGACTCGACACGGACGCCGATGGCTGGATCGACTCCTGCCAGATGGAGCTTTTTCCGGTCCAGGACGCCAACGGGGACGGGATCTTCGATCACGAGCAGCTGCTCGCCGACCCCTCTCTCGACTGCAACGGCAACGGCCTGCGGGATTCCTACGAGCTGTTGTTCCCCGACGTCCTGCAGGGCTATGGCGCACAAACGATGTACTACAGCGGCACCGAGTTCGATCGCCTGCGGCATGTGGCTCTCGGCGTGCCGGGAAACCAGCACCTCTACGGTGATACGCTGTCGCACCCATCCCTGCCGGATGAGGGATTCTCCGTGCGCTGGTCGGGCTTCTGCTACCCCTGGTGCCAGACCGGATACACGGAAACCCTGAGCATAGCGGTCGAGGGCGGCCTGCGCTGCTGGGTCGATGGCGAGCTTCAGTTCGATGACTGGACCCCGGGGTACAAACAATTCGAGTTCGAGTTCGAGTCCTTGAACGAGATCTCCCTGGTCATCGAGTACGCCAATTTCAGTGGCCCGGCCCTTGTCTTGTGCGAAGACTACGACACGATGTTCTGCTGGGGGCCGATGGACGCAGGGCAGTTCCAGGCGCAAGCAGCTGATCAGAATGGAAACGGCATCCTGGACGACTGCGAGGGAGACTGCAACGGGAACGGCACGCCGGATGCGCAGGAGATCGCGCTCGATCCAGGACTGGACTGCGACAACGACGGCCTGCTGGACACCTGCCAGTGGAAGGACTGCAATGGCGACGGCGAGGACGACCGCCTGCAGATCTGTGCGGATCCGGGCCTGGACTGCAATGCGAACGGCCTGCTGGATGCCTGCGAGGTCCAGGACGTGATGCAGGGCATGAAGGCCGAGTATTACGCCGGCATCGCCTTCGACTCCCTGGTGGCCACCGAACTGGACGGACTCAACGCCAACGGCTCCTGGGAAGGGTCTCCGCATCCCCTGGCTCCAGCAGACAGCTTCAGCATCCGCTGGAGCGGAACCCTTGTCGCCGATGTGACCGGTACGCACAACTTGAACATCGGAGTCGATTCGGGCGGCTACCGTCTCTGGCTCGACGGAGTGGTCCTGTACGAGTCCTGGCAGTTCTCGCACGGTTCCGGCCGAGGGTTCAACCTGTACCTGGAAGCGGGAGAAGCGAGGGAGATCGTATACGAGATCTTTCACACGACGGGGTCGGCAGGGGCACAGATGCACTGGAATCCACCCGGGGGTGACTGGCAGATGCTGCGGATTCCGGTGGAGAACCTGTCCTGGCGGGGGCAGGACAGCAACGGCAACGGGGTTCCCGACGACTGTGATCCACTGCCAGCGCCGGTGCTGACCATCGAGCGCCTGGACCCGGGCACGATCCGCCTGAGCTGGACCGGTGTGCAGGGGGCCATGTCTTACAGTGTCTACGAAACCCTGCCGGACGGCACGACGACCCTGGTCGCCGATTCGACGGTTCTGCAGCTGGATCTGCCGTTGCAATACGATCCGGCTCCCCGTGAGCTGCGCCGTTTCCATGTGACTGCACAACCCTGAGGCTTCGCTGTGACTCAATGGAATCCCGCAAGGACTTCGGTGCCTGCGGGATTCCTGCTCTAGAGCCTTTCCCCGCAGTGCTTGCAGTGGACGGCGTCTTCGTCGTGGCCTTCGGTCGCACAGGCGCGGCAGGCCTGGGTCGAGGTGCTGACAGGAGGCTGGCGTGTCAGTTCGGAAGTCACGATGCCCGTTGGAACGGCGAGAATCCCGTAGCCCATCACCATGATGATCGAGGCCAGCGATTGGCCCAGCGGTGTCTGGGGACTGATGTCGCCGTAGCCCACGGTGGTCATGGTGACAATCGCCCAGTAGATTGAGCGCGGGATGCTGGTGAATCCGTGATCCGCCCCCTCGACGAGATACATCAGCGAGCCGAAGATCACCGTGCAGACGAGCACGGCGAAGAGGAAGACCGTGATCTTGCGGCGGCTGGAGCGGAGCGCGGCGCCAAGGCGCTGCATCTCGCCCAGGTACTGCGCCAGTTTCAGGATGCGGAAGATGCGCAGCACGCGCAGGAGACGGATCACGAGCAGGTATTGCGTACCCGGGAAAAAGAGGCTCAGGTAGGTCGGCAGGCAGGCCAGCAGATCGATCACGCCGAAAAAGCTGGTCGCGTAGGACAAGGGGCGCTTGACGGTCAGCAGCCGCAGCAGGTACTCGACCGAGAACAGGAGCGTGAAGGTCCATTCCGCGATCAGCAGATACCGGCCGTATGAAACACGAATGGCCTGAATGCTGTCGAGCAGCACGACCTGGACACTGAGCAGGATCAGCACGATCAAGGCGATGTCGAAGCCCTTGCCCACCCGCGTATCCGCCTCGAAGATGATTTCATGCAGCCGGGCCCGCAGCCCGCTGAGTGAGGTCGCGCTCATTCGATCTCCTGCTTCTTCCCGCTGGTTTCCGGTTCACTAATAAGGCAAATGCCGTATGTGTGATTCGCACGGGACGGACGATCTTCGACTTGCCTGACAACAATGACAAACAAGGAGACGAACGATGACCGTGCTCAAACACCTGCTGATCTTCCTGCTGGCCCTGGCCATGATTTCCTGCGACGACGACGAGGACTCCCCGACAGCGAGCAACAATCCGGATCTGCCGGCCAGCGTTGCCGGCACGATTGTGGAAATGGAATTCAGTTTTGCCAACGCGGGGGCACCCTGGGCGCTGGGCACCTTGATGCACTTCACCTTCTCCAGTTCCGGCATGCTATTCATTGACGAGAATCCTGCAGCCAACGACGGCGACGAGATCCAGATCGATTCGGTGGAGCTGCAGGGCAGCGAGTTCATCTGGGAAGATGCCGCCTCCGGCTACAGCTACGCCCTGTCGATGAACGGCGCCGCGATCAACGAAGTCAACCTGATGCAGGGAAGCAATTTCCTGGGTCAGTTCACGCCGACGGGGAACTAGAGGCGCGCAAACATGCAGGGGGAAAGGGGCCGGAAAGCGGGTGCGCCTGCTCTTTCGGCCCCTTTTGATCTCCCGGTGCCGCTGTTCAGAATCGGGTGCCGCGGCAGGGATGGCTCAAGCCCTCAGGGCCAGGAAATCGAGCAACCACTATTTCAGGGGCATTGTAAACAAGGCTTTACGCAGCTGTTGGGGTGCAAGATCGGAGGGGGTCTGCCATTTGTGTCGTTCCGGATTGGTTTTTGCATGTCTCGCCCGGGAGTCCGTCTTCACTCATCTGTCAAGGGATCCATCATGAACCATCTCCAACTCCTGCTCTTGCTTGCCTTGACCGCCTTTCCGCTCGCTGCCGAGGTCTATGTGGATGACTTCAGCGGTGATCTGTCCAATTGGACAGCCAGTCCGGCGCATCTGGACAGCTACGAAATCGTGGACGGCGAGCTGCGCCTGGACGGCTACGGGCACATTGCCGGGCCGAGCGGCTGGGGCATGATGCAGTTCGACCAGCCCTTGGGGAGCCACTTCCGCGCCGAATGGGACGCGCGGCTGGAGTACTACGACTACATCAACTTCACTCTCTATGCCGACGCGCCCTGGAGTTTCCGCCAGAACGGCGGTTCCGTGCTCAATGGCTATCTCTGCTGGATCGATGTAGACGATCCCGCGCTGCCCCTGATCGATCTGATGTACTCGGTCAACGGCACGGCGCAGGCCCTGGCCCCGGAATTGAACAACATCCCCTACGTGGAAGACATCGACCTGGGCGAGTGGATCCAGTGCGAGGTGGACTTCAACCACGGCCGGCTGCGCTACACCGTTGGCGGTGTGCTCGTATACGAAGCCTTGCACGCGCTCTACTCGGAGGCCGACTACAAGATCGGCCTGGGCTTCGGGGAGGACTCGGAAGGAAGGATCGACAACTTCCAGGTGACGACCTTCGAGCCGCTGCCGGCTGTCGCCCTCTCCATCGAATACGACCTGGGCCAGGAGACGACCTTCCTGCACTGGACTCCTGCAGCCGGAGCCGCCGATTATCTGCTCTATCGAAGCGGCCAGCTCGCTGCGGAAACGGGCCTCGTGCTGCTCGGGGATACTCTGTCCTGGTCGCCGGGCGTCCTGCCAATGGACGCGGTGCGTACCTACCGTGTTCGCGCGCTGGCGCCATGAGATGCAGAGGCCCTTCCATTGGAAGGGCCTCTTTTCTGTAGGACACAGCTGCATCGGGCGGGATTTGCCGTCCCTGATGCGTATACGAGCTAGTTCACTGTGGCCGTTCCGCCGGGGAACCCGGCGCTCTCGTTTTCCAGCATGAAGGTGGCGTGATCCAGGGCCTGCATGGGCGCTGTGCCGATCAGCGGCTTCAGCGAGAAGGGCGCCGCGGAATCGTCCGGTTCCGGTTCAATCGAGATCACGAAGGCAGCGCCACTCAAGTCCGTCGGGAAGCTCAGCCCCATGGGCGCGTTGACCAGGAAGTCCTCGCCGGGGAAGGGCGGGCCGGGCATGCTGCCACTGTGGGGCGCGCTGCTATCCAACGCCGTCACATCCGTGAAGCGGCCGGTCGTCACGGGCGTGCCGTCGATCACGGCCCAGCCCTCGTAGACCCACCCGGCAGGCAGGGGCGGGAGTTCCAGCCCGGCCATCGGGACGGTATTCAGGGTGACTGTGCCTGTAACCAGGGAACCCGGATTCTGCTCCATGGCATAAGTCACGTGATCCACCACATCGCCAGGAATCATGCCCACCAGGGGCTTCAAGGTATAGGGTAGCGGGCTGTCATCGGGTTGGGGCTCGATCGAGATCACCGCTGCGCCGCCGGCAAGGGTCGTGGGGAAGGTCAGCCCGACAGGGGCGTCGACCAGGAAATCCTCGCCCGGAAAGGGAGGGCCGGGCTCGCTGCCGCTGTAGGGCGCGGAGAAATCCGCTGCCATCGGGTCGGTAAAACGTCCGGTGGTCACGGGGGTGCCGTCGATCACCGCCCAGCCTTCGTATACCCACCCCTCTGGGAGCAACGGCAGTTCCAGCCCGGTGTCCGGCGTGCCGCTGGACAGGTCAAGGAACCAGAGTCCGCTGGTCTCGCTGGTATTCGCGCCGTCCGTGGGCGTGGCCAGGATGTAGTCGCCGGCGACCATGCTGAAATCGTCTCCCAGGGCGGCTCCATGGCTCACGTCCAGAGTGGCCATGCCGTCGGAAATGTCACCGCCCAGCAGCTTGGTCGCCGCCGGCAGCGGATCGGTGTCGCCGGCCGGTTCGATGCTCAGCACGAAGGCCGTGGCGGCATCCAGCGCCCGGTGGATCACGAACTCGCCGTTCGGAATCGGCTGGCCGTCCAGATCCTCCAGGCCACCGCCCTGTGAGACATTGAACTTGCCTGTCGACAGGGGCATGCCGTCGACGATCACCCAGCCCTCGTAGTGCATGCCGTTCATCAGGGGCTCCAGCCCCACGAAATCGACTGTGATCGTGGTCGCCAGGTCCAGGAACCACACGCCGCTGGTCTCGTCGCTGCCCGCGCCGTTCGTAGGCGTCGCCAGGACGTAGTCGCCGGCTGCGCCGGAGTAGTTGTCGCCCAGCGCCGCTGCGTGAGCGACGCTCAGCTGAGCCGTGGAACCGTATACGGCGCCGCCGAGAACCTTTGTGTCGGCGGGAGCGGGATCGCTGTCGCCCGCCGGCTCGATGCTGATCACCACCGCCTCGACCCCGCCCAGCTCCTCAGCGGTCTCGAAGACGCCGTTCTCCAGTGGCTGTCCGTCCAAGTTCACCAGGCCGCCAGTCGCGTCAAGGTTGAATTTGCCCGTTGTGACCGGTTGTCCGCGGATGATTGCCCAGCCCTCGTAGTGCATGCCGCCGCCCAGAGGCTCCAGGCCGCTCAGGGAGAGCTGCAGCTGACCCATCGCACCGCTGTTTCCATTGTTTTCGTCGTCGCTGTCGCAGCCGATGAGCAGTGTGCCCAGGGCCATCATCAGCACGCCGTGTTGCAAGATCCTCGAGTTCATGTGTGACCTCCGTCAGGGTTGTTGTTGAAGCGGAGGCCAAGGTTGGAAGTGGATCTCACAGGAAGATCACGGGGTTTTCACCAATCCTTGTCCGGTTTTCACAAATGGATCACGGGGTCGGAAGTCCGCTGGAAGCCGGGAATAACCGAGAAGGTAGTCGGTCGATGCCGGAAGCTGGAATGTGGGGATCTAGTGGGTCGTGCCGAAGAAGAAGCAAGCCCCGCCGCCAGGTGCAGGGCATCTAATACGGGAACGACTGGGAATCGACCGCGCCACGTGTAGTGGCAGCAAGATCAGGGTTTGCCTGTTTCCTCTTCCAGACACAAAAAAGCCCCGCCGCCAGGTGCAGGGCTTCTAATACGGGAACGTCTGGGAATCGAACCCAGCAAGGACAGGGTTTACCTGCCCCTCGGACGGCTTTGAAGGCCGCGGTGGCCACCAGGTCCACATCCATCCCCCGGTAGGCCGCAAAGTAAGAATCCTCTTCTTAGAGGTGTGCCCAAATGCCTGGTTCACGTGGAGCGGGGCTCTTCTCCCTGGCACCGTGCCCGGCACCGTCCCTGGCGCCGCCCCTGGCACCGTCCGTGGCACCGTCCCTGGCACCGTCCGTGGCACCGTCCGTGGCACCGTCCCTGGCACCGTCCCTGGCACCGTCCTTGGCACCGTGCCTGGCACCGTCCCTGGCACCGTCCCTGGCACCGTCCCTGGCACCGTCCGTGGCACCCAAGTATTTCCGGAAACTGCCGACAAGCGAAGAAGGCCCTTGGATTGAAAGGAGGCCCTTCGTGCGTCCCCAGCTTTCTGTCGTCATTCCCGTTTTCAACGGGCTCCGCACTCTGCCGGCAACCCTGGATGCCTGGTTGAGTCAGACCTGTGACGTTTGCTGGGAGGTGGTATTCGTCGACAACAACTCATCCGATGGGAGCTTCGACTGGATGCGCACTTTCGCCCTGGGTCGTTGCCTGAAAGCGGGCGTTCCCTGTCATTCGCTCCGGGAGGAGCGCCCCGGGCAAAGCGCGGCCAGCAATCGAGGGGCCGCCGAAGCCCGTGGACGATGGCTGGTCTTTTCGGCGCAGGACATGCTGCCGCAAGCCGGCATGCTGCAGGGGCATCTGAATGCGCTGAGGGAGAACTCGCAGGATCTCAGGGTCGTTCTAGGGCACATCGCCTATCCGCCAGAGCAGCTGCAGGATCCCTTTATGCGCTGTCTGGTGGAGGAGACCGTATACCAGTTCGGCTTCGATGCGATCGGTGATCCGGAAAAGGCCAATCCGCGTTGCCTTTATGCACCGAATTTCAGTCTGCCCAAGGCGCTATTCATTGGGCAGGGCGGCTTTGACGAGCGCTTCCCCTATGGCTGGCAGGACACGGATCTTGGCCTTCGGCTGGCTGCGGCAGGGACGCGATTGGTCTACCGCAAGGAGCTGTGCGCGCTGCACGATCATCCCCTGGACTGGCGTGGCTTCTGCCGGAGAATGCACAGTGTCGGACAGGATTTTCCTCGGTACCTGGCGAAGCACCCGACCTTCGAGGATCCTGCAGAGGTCGAAAGGCATCTTCGCATCCATTTTCATGAAGCCCGTCGGCTGGTCAGCTCGGCCCAGAAGCTGGTTCGCCTGTGGGAAGCGGATCCCGGACAGCCCCTGCCTGACCTGCAGTTGCACGAAGGCGCAGGGCATCGTAATACACTGTCGGCGGCATTCGTTCTCCTGCTCAAGTATCACTTCTACAAGGGCGTCTACGACGGCCAGCGTGCATTGGCGAGAGCGCCGGTCTCCCTGAGTCGCCGCCTGCGTGGAAGTTTCCGCGAAACAGTCTGATCTTCCATGTCCACTCCGATGCCGCCGGAAAAACCCGTGCGGAAGGGGTGCTCCGCCAGGATTGATTCGCCATGCGCCTGCTGACACTTCTGCTGACCCTGATTGCACTCGTCCATGAAGAGGCCCGTGCGAAAAGCTTCGTTGATCTTCGCAGTGACAGTTCACGAGTTGCACTTGCCTTGGGCGGAGGAGGCGCGCGTGGCCTGGCTCACATTGGCGTGCTGCGTTGGCTGGAGGAGAACGACATTCCCGTCGACCTGGTCACGGGCACCAGCATGGGCGCGCTGGTCGGCGGCCTGTGGGCGGCCGGGTGGTCGGAAGCGCAGCTCGACAGTCTGGCGCAGGTGATCCCTTGGGTAGACAGCTTTATCGATCGTCCGAGACACAACCAGTGGATCGGGCGCGCTCGCTTCAGCAACAGGCCCTCGCACCTGAAGTTCATGCTGCAGGACGGACGCCTGCTGCCGCCCGGAGGGCTGGTCGGCGGACACAAGGTCGAACTCCTGCTGGCCGACCTGACCCTGGGAGTACACCCGGTGAAGGACTTTCGCAGGCTCCCGCGTCCCTTCGGCTGCGTGGCGACGGACCTCGAAAGCGGAGAGCCGTACTACATGGTTTCCGGCTCCCTTCCCACCGCGCTGCGCGCCAGCATGAGTCTGCCGAGCATCTTCGATCCAGCCCTTGTAGACGACCGTATACTTGTCGACGGCGGCCTGCTCGAGAACCTTCCCGTTGAACTGGCGTGGCGCATGGGGGCCAGCTTTGTGATCGCGGTACGTCTGACCTACGACCTGCGGGAACGTGAAGAGCTGCAGGACCTGCTGTCGATCGCCGGGCAGTCCGTCGACCTGGTCGGCCTGGCACGCGAGGACGAGCTAGAACGCATGGCCGACATCGTGATCCACGTGGACACGCGCGGAACCGGCATGCTGGATTTCGATGATGTAGCATCGATCATCGAACGCGGATACAAGGCCGCGGAGGAGAGCCGCAAGGAGCTGCTCGCCCTGCGCCGGTCGATCGGCCGCGGCATGCCGGCTGTCGTTCGCCCTTCTCTTCCGGACAGTGTGCGTATCCTGAACCTGGAATGGGACGGAATCGCCTCCCCGGAAGAGATCGACCGCTCGCCGCTTGGCGACGCCGGGCCGGAAAGGGCGGTTCCTCTGAGCGGGCTGCGGGATCTGCCCAATGCCATTGTATACGGCGGAATCTACCGCAAGGCCGATTATCGCCTCGGGGAGATTACCTTAGGGGCGGACGGTGTACCCGAGGCCACGCTGCTGCTCCGCGGCTCCCGACTGCAGGGAGGGACACTAGGGCTGAACATGGCCTACAGCGAGAGCGAGCAGCTGATCCTGGGAGCGACATTCGATTTTCTCGAGCCGACGGGCACGGGCTCCTGGCTGCGACTCGAGGCCCAGCTTGAGGGGCGATCCAGCCTGGGGGCGACCTGGGTCAAGAGCCGCCGGGCCTACAGCACCTGGTTCCGCGTCCTGCGGGGATCCTGGGAAGAGCGGTACTTCCGCTACGTGAACCGTGACGGGCGCACGGAATTCGACTATGACCGCCGCCTCCTCAATGGCGAGGCCATGGTCGGGCTCAATCTTCGAAAGGGCGCCCTGCTGGTCGGCGGGCTGTTCCGCGAGCACCGCATCCTGAGTTCGGACCAGGCGGGGCTGCCCTACAACCGTTTGAGTGCCATCGATGCCGGTCTCGTATCACACCTGTGGATCGACACGCGCAACCGCCTGCCCCTGCCGACGAAGGGCGCCGAATTGCGCCTGCGTTTCCGGCAGAGCCTGGATCGCCTGAGTGACATGCCGGCCTGGCGGGAAACCCAGCTTCGGGCGCGCGCCGTTATCAGCCAGGGCCCCCTGGGCCTCGAGGGCTCCCTTAGCGCTCTCCATATCTTCGACAGCCCCTTCTCGGAAGTCCGACTGACACAGTTCGGCGGCTATCCCTGGGAACCCGGTTTCACCGAAGGGGAACTGATGCTGCATGAATACTGGTGCGGTTCGGTGGGGCTTCGGGCGCGGTTCAGCGAAACAGGCAGCCTGCGGCCCTTTGTCTTTTTCGGCCGGCTGGAGGACCATGCCGTGCCCGGCTTCGAAGAGGTGTCCGCGCAAATCGATTCGAAACGCCTGCAGGGCTTCGGACTGGCCCTCACGCTGAACAACCGCCTTCTGGGTCCGCTGAGCATGGGCTACTCGCGCGCCGGCGGGCGAGACGCGGTTCTCTTCTTTCGCGCGGGATTTCTACTGGATCACTAGTCGCCTTCGTACATCAGTAGTGGCGAACAGAGGAGTCCCCGAATAGGTGATACTTCGCTCTTCTGGATGACCGTGATACCTTGAAGCAGGCACGTTTCTGCGCATTCGGATTACGCGGCCAGGTCCGTGCTGCCTGGCGGTGTACGTGGCGCCCTGTTCTTGTCCCGATCCCACATGGAATTCTTCAGCACCTGCAACACGTAGCGCGCATATTCGCTACGTCGTCTCTTGGTGTGCCTGTGCAGCGCAGTATAGCCAGATGCGGGTTCCAGGAAATCCATATCGGATTCGCCTATAGCCAGTCTCCGATAGCTGGACCATGCATACTCCCCGGGTGATTCACAAAGCCCTGCGCGTACAGGGTTCAGATCGATGTAGGCCATGCAGTTCAACAGATAGGCCTCATCGTCGATCAGCTTGTCCTTGAACCGGCCATCCCAGACCTTGCCTTCGACTCGTCGGTGGTAGATGAGGTATTTGGCATAGGAGCTGTTCGCCTGGCACATCATTCCCGAGATACTTCCTTCTCCTGATTGTGATGCAATCAAGTGGAAATGATTGCTCATCAGGACAAAGGCATGAATGCTGCATGAGTTCATGGTCGCCGCTCTCTTCAGGTATTGCAAGTACTGCGCGCGGTCCATGTCCATGTAAAACAGGGTTTGCTGTGCATTGCCGCGGTGCGTAATGTGGTAGTAGTTGTCGCGGATGAAGTTTCTGGGTTTTCTTGGCATGCGTTTGGTTCTCCCATTTGTTTCACGAGGAATCTGCATTTGCTTGCTGTTAGATCATAGACCCGGGAAGCCGGAAACTGTGTTTCGTGAATGCGGTGTCCATTTCCGGTAACACTTTCTCCATTTTCGTCATGTGAGACGGAACACTTGCTCCCTGGACGGTCCCTGGCACTGTCCTTGGCACGGTCCCTGGCACGGTCCCTGGCACCGTCCCTGGCACCGTCCTTGGCACCGTCCCTGGCACCGTCCCTGGCACCGTCCCTGGCACGGTCCTTGGCACTGTCCCTGGCACCGTCCCTGGCACGGTCCCTGGCACGGTCCCTGGCACCGTCCCTGGCACCGTCCCTGGCACGGTCCCTGGCACCGTCCTTGGCACGGTCC
>JAUIFJ010000016.1 GCA_030429345.1 bacterium
TGCCAAGGACGGTGCCAAGGACGGTGCCAGGGACGGTGCCAGGGACGGTGCCAAGGACGGTGCCAAGGACGGTGCCAAGGACGGTGCCAGGGACGGTGCTGATTGGGGGCCTTGCCCTTCGGAAGTTCTGGAGTCTACGGCACTTTTTTCCCACGGGCACAAACTTCTGTGCCTTCCTGCCGTTTGCGCGCCAGTTCAAGAACGAAATCAAACTTCATGATGATGGTTAAATGATTGCTTCTGGCACTTGGCCCACTCCTTGCCTAAATCTGGAGCGTGAAAAGCGCGCGGTACTCACTCCATGATTTTGGAAAGGTGCCGATAGGGATGTCCGAACAGGAAGACATGAGAAGTCTTCAACGGATTTTCCGCCGCGACTTCTCGTCTGCCTGATCTTTGGGAAGCCACTCTTCTGTTCCTGGAGATACTGGAGACGAATTGCTCTGTTGCCCTTGCTTCTCCCGGCGAGACAATGGAGACCGAATTCAAGGTTTAACTGCCTGCGGAGGAGAGATGAAACCTTTAATCAATCTTCCCCGGAACTTGCTTGCCAGGGTTCCTCTGCTGTTCATGATCAGCTTGTCGCTGATCGTGTTGCAGCGCGAGGTACACGCGCAGGCAACCATCACCCAGGATGTGGGCGTGACACAGACCATGTTCCTCTCGATCGGCGGACCCTACGCCTGGACCGACCTCACAGCAGTGAGCGGCCAGGATCTGGTGTTCACCGATTCGGGCGCCGGCAACGAGCTGCAGGCGACGGGAACGGCCACGCTGACACTGCCCAGCACCAGCTGGGAATGGGTTCCGGGAAACTGCGTCGCGACCGTCTCCGGTGGCGGCGGCAACGTGACGTTTGCTCAGGGCGCCAACGCCCAGCAGCTTGTGGTGACACTGAACGCGGCGGCAATCCCCGCGGCCGGTAACCTCACCTGCACTGTGCTGGCTGCCCGCACCACCTCCAGCGTCTCCGCGACGGTCGCTGCGACTGCGATCGCAGTGACGTCCAACACTATGACCAGTCTGACCGATGCGGCCTGGGGTACCACCATCGCGGTGGCGGCCGGCCCTGCGATCACCTGGACCACGCCTGACGCGGACGGTGATTCCACCGATGTCGCCGATGGTGACGGTGGCTGGGACCTGCCGACGACCTTCGTCGCAACCGACGTGGACGACGACAACTACGCGCTCTGGTGGTCCGTCGACAGCACCCTGCTCGACGTGTCCATCAACGACGGTGCCCAGCGCGCCACGCGTGATTCGTCGAACATCGAGGTGGACGCCTGGATCGACATCAGCGGCTCCCCGACGACCATCAGCGTGCTGACGGCCGACCTGGAGGACTACGACCGCTACGGTGTCGAGTATTACCTGTACGCGACCACGGTTGCCAGTGGCACACGAAAAGTAGGCCGTTGCGGCCCCATTCGCGTGTTCCACTATCCGACCAATAATCGCGACCTGACCGATCCGAACAATGTCAACGACATGGTGGATTTTGCCAGCAACGATACGGACTACCTGGATTCGGGTCTGCTGTACGCGCTGGATGACGCCACCGAGGACGGCAGCGGCGTGCTGAGCACGGCCTGGACCATGCAGACCATCGACTTCGACGACAACGCCGACATCCGTTTGTACTACAGCACGGACGGCACACTCACCGAAGCCGACCTCGTCCTCAGCGGCAGCGACGGCAGCGAGACCGTCGACGGTCTCACCGGAGCGACCCTGATGGCCGGCGCAGACACCTTGCTGGAGAATGACGACGCGAGCTACACCTGGACCATCTACGACAACGACGACAGTTTCGTGCCTGCCGGCACCTACTTCATCTATGTCGTCTCCAACGATGGCTACAACCAGGACGTGGACATCGCCCACAGCCAGTTCTCCGGACAGAATTATGTGGTCGTACACAATCCCATCCTGATCCTGCAGGATCCCTGGGTGGATGCCGCGGCCGATCCCTTCACCTTCCCTGCCGCTTCCCAGCGCTACCTCAACCTGAACTGGGGCCTGACGGTGGGTGGTGATCGTGATCCGGACGACAACGCGACCATTTCCTTCTACCTGGACGACGACACCGGCGACGACAACAACGCCGACTTCAACCAGGGCACCATCGCCACGCTGACCTCGTCGACGACCAATGCCGACGACGACGTGACCAATGGCGAGCTGATCTACACCACCACGATCTCCGAGGATCCGGACGGCCAGACCAACAACCATGTGGACATCAGCATGGAAGACTGGTCGAGCGCCTTCATGGCGAGTGTGGCCACGGCCGACGCGGCCCGTGACCTGCACATCTACGCCGTGATCAGCGGCGGCGGCGTGGATCGTCTCACGACCTTCGCCAGCGAGGACGCCAACTACGTCGTCACCGCGGCCGAGGACCTGACCAACGCCAATGTGGCCATCAGCAACGCGCAGGACGCCTTCATCACCTCTCCGCCGGACCTGGGCGGTGAAGTGAACTGGGGCGAAGCCTATCGCGTGAGCTGGGACTTCGGCTGGAACTTCGGCCAGGCCAACCAGAACATCCTGCTGATGCTGAGTGACGTCGACATGCGCGGCCAGGCGACCTTCGACGGGACCTATGGCACGGGCGTCGTCGGCCTGGCGGACCTGAGCAACGACATCTGGATCATGAACTCCAGCGACGGTACCGTGGCCAACAACACAGGCACCGATGTCATTGCCGGGCCTTCCTTCAATGGCAGCTTCGACTTCCAGCCGCACACCATGACCGGCGCCTCGATCGGCGGCGGCCAGACCCTGGCGGCGGACCTGACCAACGAGGGCGACTACTACGTCTACATGGTGGTCAGCAGCGCGGCTTCCGGCAACATCAGTGCCGACGGCGACCTGGTCTTCCAGGCTCCCGGCGCGCTGACGATCAGCAGCGAGTCCGGTCCCACCGAATGGGGCTACAACCTGCTGCCGAACAATCTCAATGTGAGCCATGGCGAGACGGTGACCTTCTCGATCTTCCCCAACAGTGGTGTGGCCACTGCGGAAATCGCGGCCGTCTACATGGACATCGACACCACCTACTGGGACGTCGTCAATCCTTCGGCCCCCTTCACGGTCAGCAGCACTTTCAGCAGTGCCAACATCGTGGAGAACCAGGTGCTCGCCGATCAGTCGAACGGCATGCATCGCCTGAACTTCGTCTACGGCGCCACGGGCAGTGCGGACGCCAACCTGGACGGCGGCACCAATGTGCTGGCGACCTTCCAGCTGACGCACAAGCACACGGGAACCAACGACCCGAGCAGCACCTTCGTGAGCTTCACGCAGGATGTGATCAACAACCGCTACACGACCTTCTTCAACGGCAGCGGCAACCCCCTGCCGGTGAGCGTCCAGGTGCCCGCGGCCCACGCCATGAGCTACCCGCGCGCCACCATCGAGGGCACGGTCGACCTGCAGCTGGTGACGGATTACTCCGGAATCGTGGCCACCATCACGCTGGCTCCGGAAGGCGCGATCCACGGCATCGAGGACTGGGACACCCAGTACGCGAGCGCCAACGACGGTGATACGGACACACCCGGAATCCAGGTGGCCCTGAACAGCTTCGGCGAGTTCGTGCTGACCGACATTCCCGACGGCGAGTACGACGTCACTGTTCACGTGGACGGCTGGCTGGACCAGACGGTCGACGCGCAGCTGCAGTTCGGCGATCACACGGGTGATACGGACCCGATCTACACGGATCGTCAGACCCAGAACCTGGCCAACACGCGCCTGCAGTTCCTGGCCGGCGACTGCGCGGGCTACACCGACGACAACGGGGATGTCAATCCGGACAACCAGATCGACGCCACCGACCTGACGGCCGTCAAGAACGCCTACGATTCGACGGACGAGGACGACCTGAGTTTCTGGAACCCGCTGTGTGACTTCAATCGCAACGACTGGATCGACATCCAGGACCTGAATGCCACCAACGCCAACCAGGGGATCAACGGAGTGCCGCTGATCTACCGCACCGGACAGTCCAACAGCGGAGCGAGCTTCGTGATGCCTGAGCTGCCCGAGTACGTGGTCGAAGGCGAGACCTTCGAGGTCGAGATCCAGATCCGGGATGCCCGCGACGTGCGCGCCTTCGACCTGCGCATGGCCGGCAGCGGCTTCGCAGTCGTGAGCCAGCAGTGCGGCGAGCTCTTCGGCGACTGGACCCGGGCGACCTACCTGGTGAAGGATTGCGGAAACGAGCTGGTCTGGGCCGGTGCCATCAAGGGTCAGGACCGTGACGGCTTCGCCGGCGAAGAGCTGGTGGCCCACGCTGTCCTGCGTGCCACACGCAGCGGCCGTCCCGACCTGCGCCTGAGCGCCGGTCAGGTGATCAACAGCGGAAGCGAACTCGAGACCGCCGGCCTGGACAACAGCGCCGTGCTGCCGAGCGACTTCCAGCTGGGACGCAACTACCCGAACCCCTTCAACCCGGCCACGACGATCGACTTCGCCGTCCCCGAGGACGCCATGGTGACGATCGCCGTATACAACATGCTGGGCCAGAAGGTCGCGACCCTGGTGAACCAGCCCCTCGTGGCGGGCCACCACCAGGTGCAGTGGAACGGCGTGAACGAAGCCAACCGTCCGGTTGCCAGCGGCGTTTACGTCTACCACATGGAAGCCCCGGGCTTCAACGACGCGCGGAAGATGATCCTCCTCAAGTAGGCACATCACGCTTTCGAGCACACAGAGCCCCGTCGGCAATTGCCGACGGGGCTTTTAAATATTTAAAATCAATGAGATAGAACTTAGCTCCAAGCCCGAGATTGATCAATGCCGAATATCGGTTTTGCACCGATTCTGGAATTGTGCTATAATTGTGCAATAGGCTGAAGGGCGTGGGATATGGCACTACACATCAAGACCAGGACGTGGGACTCTGCAACAGGCAAGGGGAAAGGCTGGGTCGTTTCCGGGAATCTACCCGGTCAAGGGTACGTCCGCAAGCAGTTTCGAGACTTGAATTTTGCCCGCGCCTGGAAAGCTGAACAGGAACTGCGCGTTCGGAAGGGGCTACAGCCCACTGTCGTAAGGGCGTCCGAAAGAAGGCCTATAGTCGAGATTGTAGACGCCTTCATCGAGGCAATGGACGGAACGACAGGGGCACTGACGTACGTTCGCTATCGGTCAGTCACCAACAGTCTAAAGAGATACTTCACTGCATCTCGTAAACAGAAGCTATCTGCTGACAAGTTCACTGCTGATGAAGTGTCGAAGTACATGAACTGGTTGCGGACTACGAACTCGAAGCAAACTGGTAGGCCAATGCGCCCTAGTGCTGTCAATGGGTATCGTGGGGTACTGATTACACTATTCAACTGGGCAGTTGGAGAAGGTTGGATGAAGGAGAATCCGGTCAAGCGTACACGGAAACTGAAGACCCCCGATGATCGTGATGTATTGGCCTGGAGTGATGTTCAGGCAAGATTGATTTACGACAATCTACGCCCCTTCTACCAGCCATACTTCAAGTTCATGTTGCTTTCAGCTTTGCGAAGTGCCGAATTTCGTGGGTTGACCTGGGATTGCATCGACCTCATGAATGCAGAGATTCGGATTCGTGGGGACGAGGGGAAGACTGTCAAGGGCCAAGAGGCGCGCACCGTATCAATTCCCGAAGAGGCGGTTGACATCCTAAGAGCACAAGAATTCAAGCGCAGACATGCCGAGGACATGGTGTTCAAGGGGATCCGCGCCCAGATTGTCGATATGGATGAATTCTGGAGGCACCTCAAGAAGGCGATTAAGTTGGCAAATGCTGCTCGTAGCAACGATGTACCCGAGATTCAGGGCAGCATTCATACACTACGCCATACGAGCATCACGTTAATGCTGAAATCTGGCACCGATATTCATACAGTTTCCAAGCTTGCTGGTCACAAGAAGATCACGCAAACGATGCGGTACCTTACGACTCAGCCTGAGCATTTTCACACGGCCAGCAAACGACTTGGTGATGCACTGAAGTGGGATTAGCCCTTCATTTCGCCGTTCAAAAAGTCCAGTAGGTTCTGCCTAAGAAAACGGTAGGGTTTGGCTTTTCCGTATGGAAAGTAACCGTTCTTGGCCCATCGAATGACGATCTGCGGAGTTACACCTAGGAGAATGGCAGCCTCTGCTGTTGTTAAGACTTCTTTCTTAAGGCGTTGCTCTGGCCTCAGCTGGGTTACCAAATACTCCATTGTAGAAAGATCACCACTTGCTTGGACTACTTGTCGAAGAAACTCGCCACCATCTTGTGCGACGGTTGCTCTCACGCACAACATTCCAGGCTTTTCCGGAAACAGCCACGCAGTTAGGTAATCCTTGTTTAGTAGTACGAGAATCTCATTGCCTTCGCGAGTGACAAGATCCTTAATGCCTTCTAAGGGAAGTAAGCCGAAAGAGATCAATGACCCGTGATCTACAGGTTCCATGATTTGCAACACCCCTGTCGAACTCACGATGGGCTTGCATTCACGCAGAGTACCCTTGTAGCCAGGTGAGGTGAGATCTTTCTGTGTGTAGATTGCGTCTGGATTTTCGATCAGGGGAGGAAGATCTACAGCAGCCTGGAATCGGAACTCCTGCCGGTAGGTTGCCTCAGGCGTTCGCAAGTAGTGGATATGGTGTATGATTTGCATAGAGCGATCCAGTCGTAGTAGGCTGATTTTGCAGGTTGCAAATTCACAACGAAGATACGAAAACGGCTTACAGTAATCAGTAGCGTAGGATCTACCCTTTAGTGATGGGAGCTTCGTTGGAAACGCTAAACTAGCTGGATAAATACCTGACAAACAGATGCACTAGTTGAGATCACTTGTGATACGGACTGGAATTCTGGTATAAGAAGGTATGACAACTATCTAACCAGATTCCGGAGGACGAATGAAACGAACAACCCATGTGCGGGATCCGTTTGCAGAGATCAAGCGGGTCCCGCTTTTCACTCCAGCAGGCAAGCAATCCAGCCGCTACGCCATCATCCTTGACCCAGACGGAGCACACGAAGAAGCAGGGATTGTCAGCGAAGACTACAACCTGGTCGAGAACCGCCGAGTGGTGGAAGCGGCAGAACGTGTACTTCACGAGGCCGAGCTGGAAGCCGACGAAGGGCGTACCCTGTTCGATGGAAAGCGCTTCAGTCAACGTTGGGTACTCCAACAAGCCACCTTCGAAGCCGCAGTAGGCGACGTGGTAGCGCTGACCCTGGATGCCTGGAATAGCTATGACGGCTCGGCACGCTTCGGCTTGGCATTCAACCTGCAACGCTTGATCTGCAGCAACGGCATGGTCGTGGACCAAATGCTTGGAGGCTTTCGCTTCAAGCATAACGCCAATCACGGCGACGAGTTTGATGTGGAAGTGGAAGAAGCCGTAAAGCGACTGACTACTCTCGCCGGTAGCGTACATCGGCTTGCTCCGCAGTTTCAGCAGATGTCCAAGAAGCGACTGAATGTTCAAGGTATTCAGCAGACCTTTCGGGATCTGGAGCTTTCGCGCCCCCTAATCGCGGACATTTTCCAGGCCATCGAGGGTACGTCGATGTGGCAGGTATACAATGCCTGCACGGATGTGCTGACCAAGACAAACACCTTCGCGTCCGAGGGTATCAATCGTCGCGTCACCAGCTACTTCCTGGACAAGTGTTCCGGAGGTCGCCATGGATGAACCTTTACGGCAATCGACGATCTACGGCTACCTGCGTTGCCCCTACCAGCACCACCTGCGAACTACCGATCCCACAACACAATCCTTCCAACATCCAGCAGCTGTCTTCGGTACAGCCGTTCACGACCTGATTCGCCAAATGCACGAAGGCGACTGGGATTTGGATCTGGAGTCGTACTTCCTGGAAGCCTTTGACATGGCTGAGAAGGGATCCAAGCCTTTGCGCTGGAAGGATGAAGCGAAGGAGCGTGCGCAGTACCTGGCTGATGCTGTGGCCATACTGGATGGCTACCGGTCCAAGGACTACAACCGCGAGTGTCGTGTGTTGATGGCCGAGGCAACCTTCACTGTCCGCATTGGACGGCACACAGTCACGGGTACGGTTGACCAAGTCCGTAAGTGCTCCGATGGATCAATAGTCCTGGTGGACTTCAAGACCAGCAAGGCAGCACCTCCACAGATGTACGTCGATCTGGACTACCAGCTGTCCCTATATGCCTATGCCCTGCAGCACGGCACCTTCCTGGTAGACGGCAAACTGGTTACTCCGAAGATCACACCAGATCGATTGACGCTGTACTTTCTGCGCCACCACATCCCCTACAAGCGAGCTACGAATGGGAAGGCTGCAGGCGAGGAAAAGGGTGATCCCAGGATCTCCACGACTAGGACTACTGAACAGTTCCGTGTGCTGAAGAAGGACGTGAACTGTGTCGCACGCATGATTCGGTTGGGGATCTATCCACGCAGTCCTGATCCACTTAAATGCGGGTGCTGCGGTTATGCTGAAGCGTGTCTGTCCGCCGCACGCGAAGGAACCATCAACCAGACCAAGCTCGCTGTCCTAACCAACGAACTGGAGAACGTCGCATGAACGGCATTCAACCCATTCAAGTCCAGCAGCTGGCCGAGCTGGATATTGACCTACAGGCTGAACTGAATTCGATGACCGAAGGGCTTCAGAAGCCCCTTCCACGTATTCGTGTCGAACATAGTCCTTCGGGCAAGCATCGTATGTTGATTGACTACGGACCGACTCTGGAGGAAGATAGTCGGCAGGAGGAAGTCCCTGACAACACATTCACAGGCGTGGTGCTGCTTGCCCAGCAAGTGCGAGCTGTCTTCGAGGCAGATTCCCCTTCGCCCACCTGTGCTTCCGTCAATGACCAACCAACAGTAGATACGCCACGCTCCGCTAGCTGCGGATCTTGTTCCTGGTCCGCCTATGGATCGCCGTGCAAGGAGAAGACGCGGCTACTTCTACTGGATCCGGATCGGGAGAACCCCACACCAGTTTCGGTCTTTCCCCTTTCACCGACCAGCATCAAGCACTGGAAGCGCTACTTGCAGCGTCTAGCAGCATCCAAGGTGCCATACTTGGTGATGATGACCCGGTTTACGTTGCAAGATATACAGCGGAACGGATTCCGCTGGGCGGAGGTCGTTCCGGTTGCAGAGCGATTGGTCACACCAGCGGAGCTGGAGTTCATCAAGGAAGTGCGTGCCGAGTACAATCGTCTTCTGGCAGATGTACGACGTGACGACTACAGCGATCCGGGGGATGCGACCGATGAAGGATAGCACCAAAGGTAGGCTGGCTGATGTCTTGAAGACACTGGCCGAGTTTGTGGTCTGGCTGTTGGCCAAGAGACGTTGACAACCAAGGGGCTCCTGGGGAGAAATCTCTGGGAGCCCCTTGTAATCCCGCATTACATGCTAATTAGAATTTTGACCTGTATCTTCTATTCGTTATGCAGGCTTCTGCAGACTCTAAAACCAACCAGACTCTCAACACCAGACTGACTATGACTTACTCGACGTTTCGTGTTCACATGCTCTGCAATTCCAGCCCAGGATCCACCTCGAACCACCCGATCTGTTGAATTGGTTGAACCAATGGGATTCACTTGCACCTGTTGTGTATAGTGAGTTAATGCATCATTTGTCCACTCACGTAAATTGCCTGCAATATCGAACAAACCAAGGCTACTAACACCCATGGGATAGGAGCCTTGTGGTGTTGTCCAGCCAATGCAAACCGCGGATGCCCAGTCGAATCCATAGTTTGCCACAATGCAATCTGGCTCAGCAGCTCCCCAAGGATACAATCTGTTATCCGGGAATGATGCGGCGTACTCCCATTCTGCTTCTGTTGGAAGTCTGTATCCTTCAGCATCATAAGGGTTATGAGAAACAGAATTGTCCCATTCGCCCTCGTAAAAGGGCTGGAGTCCATTTAATTCACTTAACCAATCGCAATAGCAAGCTGCTCCTACCCACGACAACCAGAAGATCGGATGATTTGCCGGATCGTATCCACCAGGGTATGCAACTTCTGGCCCCCATATTCCATTGTCGCCGACTGCTTGCCTTAAGAGGAATTCTCCATCTACAAATTCTATCTCACTGTATTGATTAAATGGGTAGATCCTTTGACCATATGCATTTATCTCAAACTCCTCTACTGTTACCAGACCTTGATCATAGGCCCATTGTGCGACTGTCATGAACTCATTATTTGAGATCTCGAATGTCGATATCTCGAAAGAATTCGTCAGGGTAACTTGATGTATTGGTTCTGCGATGTCAGCAGCTCCCATCTGAAATGTGCCTGAGGGAACGGTTGTCATTATCGGACCCGCATGGGCTTTAACGTTAAAAGCATGAAATCTGTTAGGAGTAGCATCCCAAGACCAGTTCGTAGGGATATCTATTTCGAAGGTTGTGAAGTAGGTTTTGCCGAGAAGTGAATCCTGGTGTGTAAATATGTTCCTGCTTAAGACGGAATAGTTGACTGCTCCAGCAACAGGTGTCCATGATAGAGATGCGCTAACTGTGTTGCCATCAGACGAAGCCTGAATGCTTACGACTGGTTGATCCAGAGAATGACAAACCTTGGAAGCGAAGAAGACTTGGAATAGAAGTAGGAAGGAAAAAGCACGCATCGTCCAGGCCCTTGTTCTGCAGTGGATTCGGTCTTCTATCAAACAGCTTCGGCAAGAGGAAAGCAAGAAGAATCTGCTTGAAGCAGTATACTAGGCCAGTTTCCCAAAGCTAAACGACATACTTTCAAAGCTGCACAGCTTTGACCAGGTTTCAGTTTGAAATGAAATGATGGGGACCCTGGCAAGCCTTGTCCATATTGGTAGGGTTCGAAGTCAATTCAACTACCGTGGGGTGCTTGATGCATGACCAGTTCAAGGCCGTTTATCAGGAGTTGATCCGAGCTACTCTCGCCAATCCTGATGCAAATGAAACGACGATCACAGAAGTGGCAGCGCTAGGACTAAAGAAGCGGAAGTTTGGGCTGTTTCAGAATGATGTAGACTACCGGCTACTTCTGCCAGACTTCTTGCCCCCTGAAGGCGTTGGTCTTTCAACCAGGAACTTTCGAGCAAATCTGGTCGGCTACACTCGCCATGGCTTCGTACTGTTGGAGTACAGGATCTACGACGAGCTGTTACGCCACAACAAGAATCCCTGGGGGATTCTGTATTACTTCGATCTTGATCGAAAGAAGCTTGAGTCTGCTATTGAAGCCAACGCAGTTAAGCACCAAGGAATCGTATGCAGTGTTTTCGCAGTGCGAAATACGGATTTTGAAGAACATCCAGCCCAGGTATCGACCATGGTGGAGAGCTGGGGAATGCCAGGTAGAAATCCGCCCATCAAGAACTCTAGGTACTATCCGATTCTTCATGCAATGAAGGGTGCTTCTGCAAAACTCAGCAAGTATGGCTGGCACTATGAACTCGTCAAGAAGGATCGTATCGCCTTCCTTGTTGGAACTGCATCCCTGATCTAGTCTCTACGGATAGAGAAGGAGTTGGCGCGAGCCCAGTCTTCAAACTCCTGGTCCATCTTGGCCCATTCCCGAAACAGGGCATTGCCGCTGTCGCTTCTTTCTTTAGCCTGTTGATCGGTTTGTATGTGTGGTGTGTGCTCCGACTTCCGAAATCCCAGGGCATGTAGTTTCCTGCGGATCTCGGGTGAGATGTGTGGTGACTTCAGTGTGTTCATTGTGTTGTTCCGTGAAATAGAGTTAAATAATTGTGGCTAAAGCCTTGACAATATAACCAAAAAGTGTTATACTATAGGTAGCGATAATAATAGGAGGCAGTATGTTAGCCAATCAAGTATCCCGCTACAACCAACCGACTGTCGATTTACTGACAGATCCAGAAATTCTAGACCAGGTCAAGAACGCCCTTTTGATGGGGGCCAGCAAGAGGTCTATTGCGAACCAGGTATCCCTGAACTGGCGACAAGTGAATGCCATTGTGGAGTACTTAGAAAGGTGCCAGCCTATGAAGTAGCAGATCAACAACACGAATTCGAATAATGTCATCAATTACTGATAAGGAAAATGAATATGTATAGAATGAAAAGAAAAGAAAGCAATGCATTATGCCTATATTATACAATAATAAAGTCAAAATATCAATAGTGCACAGTGATATATTAGCGAATAACATTGGACAACCTCTCGAGAATAAAGGCCAAGTCATACGAGCAGAAGGAAAGTACCGAGCACAAGAAATCGAATGGTGTCAAGAGGACTTAGATCAATACACGGCAGGGTCATATCTGGTCAGCCCAAATCTATATAGAGATGGCAAGCGAGATGGAGAACACTGGGAAAGTTGCCAGGTCTTGTTCTTCGACTTCGACAACAAGGATGCAACAGTCCCGATTGACGAACATCAGCTGATTCGTCGGGTACAATCGCTTCCTGGGGCAACATCCAGCCAATCCTGCTACATACACCATAGTAGAAACAGCCTGCAGGGCGGCAATGGTCCAAGGCTACATTTACTGATTCCATTGCGCCATCCACTCACGGATCCAGAGCAATACAGTCTGCTCTATGATCATCTGAAGGAGAAGTACTTCCCAGAATCTGACAAAGCCGGTGATCTTGGAAGGATGATGATCCCAGGTCGATTAGACCCGCCATCTACGTTTGTCGATGGTGATTTCCTATGGGAAGAATTGACCCTCGATGGTGCATACGCCGAGCAGATGGATCTTCAACGACAGCAGATACAGGAATCACTGGAGGCTGTCCAAAAGGCAAACAGCAATCCCATTAGTAAAGGGAGGGCGGTTTACCTATCCGTTGATACGCTTGTTCAACTTTCTCCTGGACGGTACATGCCTTTAGCGGAACTAGATCCACTTCAGAAACCGCAATTCCTATGTCCGTATTGTGGGCATAGACCAGGTCGGGGAAATCCTGGGAAGGCAAATGCCACTTACCAACTAAATGACAAAGGGATTCCCATTGTCTTCTGCAGTAGCTGTAGGGCGGAAAAGCATGGTGGGTCGGCTTTGAAAGGCGTATACAACATCGAAAGACATCAGCAGTTCGATGTAGTGCGAGACCACTTACGAGACAAGTACAAGGACTACTTCTTTTTAGAAGACACACTTCTGAAAGTATACATCGAGACGGATGCTCAGCCGTTCTCCATCGCTCCTGGAAAAGCACATATGGCTGCAATTGATGAACCTGTTCAGATAAAGAGCCGACTGATATCTGAAATGGCTAGAGCAGCAAAACCTAGAAGGTTCTTTAGATTCAACCAAGAAGGTGATATGAACATTGAAGCCCCCTACTATGAGTGGCGTGGTAGCAAACTAATAGGTAGGAACTCTGCACTTCCTGAAGACCAAGTTGATAACAGCTTCATTGAAGTCTGGTTAGATTCTTTGTTTGGGATGTACAAGTACTTTATCAAGAAGTGGCTTGCCTTGTATTGCTATACAAACTATAAGCCACTACCCGTTCTAGTTCTATACAGCAAAGAAAGGGGGACTGGCAAAAACGTTTTTGCAGAGGCCGTGTGCAGTATCTTTGAGCCCCTTCACAGCAGGGATGTAGACTACAAGAACTTCACTGAAGCATTTCAAGGAAAGCTCTGGTACATCGATGAGCAGAATACAGACAGCAAGCAATTATATGAAGTTATTAAGCAAATCGGTGGAAACAATGTTCTTGAGGTAAACAACAAGTACGGTTTGAAACACCAGGTGGATCGTAACCTGTCGGTGATCCTGACGACCAACAATCTAACGCCAATGCAAATGGAAGCAGACGAGCTGCAACCGGATGAATCCAACAACCAATTCTTCGTTCTGGAGATGAAACCTATTGATCCGAAGGATCGACGGAGTGACATCGCCCTGGATATCCGAAAGCGTCTGGGCCACTACATACGGACCGAGCTAAAGCAGGTCTATGAACAGCTGCAGCAAGATCCAGACCTGACCAGGTATCGGTATGGACTGCCTGTACCCATAACACCCTACGAGGAGCGGCTCTATAGCCTTTCAAGGACATCGTTGGAGCATGAAGCAGAGGAAGTCTGGGATGCGATTTGTGATGGAAGGTACGTTGATGTCATCGGCCAGAGATCGAGTCAGCTGGACTTCAAGACTTGCACAATGAAGCAAAGTATCACAATCAATACGTCCGATGGTGAAAAGTACATCATGCCAGCCGAGCTTCGGAAGGTTGTGAAGGGAATGGGATGCGAGACATCACCCAATAGGGTCCGAGACTACCTACAGCAAAAGGGAAGACTAGGGCTAGAGAACAAGCGAATCCGTGACAGAAGACTTGGCTACAGTGTCACCCTGTGACAGTTTTTGCTGATGAAACCGGCCTTCGGGCCGGTTTTTCCTTTCTACCAGGTTCACTACCCACTCCAGCAGCCATCCCTGTGACAGTCTTATTGTCACTAGTGACGGTTTTGTGACAGTTTCAAAATCGCCCTAAACCCGCTCCAGCACTTGGTTCAGGGGTATCTGTGACAGAATGACAGTTAATATCTAAAACTTTTGCAGCAAAAAATTCTTTAGTTGAAAATACTTCTGATACTTTTTTGAAAACAACTGTCACGCTGTCACTAGGGGCCAGAGTCAATTTCTCTTCGGTTTAACAAATGTCTTGGTATGCTGGTGCGATTGTTAGTAGAGGCGAATGGGTGCTTGGCAGAGTCTCTAAAATCGGAGTTGCGTGAAACCGGCCTCCTTAACAAGGATGCTAATCCTCAGCAAGTTGCTAATAATAATAATAAGTGTGCCAAGAATTACGCTCGCTGTAATTCACTGTTCTAGCATCAATTGCGATCTATTTTGCTATGAAACTCCCATCCCGAATGCACTTTTAAGCAAAGTAAATCTTGAAATGACTCGGACTACTGATTCAGTCTTTCTTTCTATCAGCATATAATTCTTCTCATCCTTTTTGAGATCCATAGACAAATCATTTTTAACTATGCCCTTCAATACCTCGGCACATTGCCTAATTGATCTCACAACCAGAATTCCATTTAGCACACCACTACTAAGAATTATCTGAAGTGCTAAGGGATGCACAGCACGGAATAGATTCGCTCGCCTCTCAAACCTTATCGCCTTGGACACTAGAATATCAATAAGGTGTTCTCTCATTTCTCCTACAGCATTTAGGTCTACCTCATTATTACCAACAATGCTATCAAGTAATTCCCTATACCTCGCTTTCTCATCGTCCGTGCGTATTCTCTCCGCAGCACTATAAAGATCGAAATCAGCCCAATGTCGTCGAATTGCAGTTACTAAATCTTGGCTGCTGATCCTGCTGATATGATTCGTTACTATGAAGCCAAGAAGTGATTCCTCATCCCATGAATCGTCAATTACTTCGTCACTACTATCGAATACCCTTGCTTCAGTTAAAAGATCATTCCTAGCCATTTTCCCATATGCCTCAACATCCAATTTTAGCTCAGGTATAGTCAATTTTGGAACATAGACAATAACTGGTTTTCCTTGTCCTAGTGCTACTGAGGCCTCTGAGTCTTTTCCAAATGTATCTGCCTCTTGTGCCATGTAGATTGCTAGCGAGCAACGTTTGAGCATTAGTGCTTCTACAAGACCTTTCGCAATTCTATCGTCGATCCAGGACTGTGTTGGATTGAAGTAGCGCAACTTCCAAGGCTTAACATTTCGGTCCGCGAACAACCCTTCAACGAATCGATTGACCGAGACGAAATCGGATTGCGATCTCATAGATGTCGCCACATAGACATCCATATAATCAGAAGTCAAGTACTTAGCTAAGTTCTTCAATGCACGCGATTGTGTTTTCTCCATTCGTGCAATATCTGCATCAGATTTAGGTGCCACTTTTTCAGCTTCTCGTAGAACCATATCGGAATCGATACTAAATAATGGAGAGAATATACCATGTTTGAAGTCAGAACTGTGCTTCCTAACAAGGGCATCTATCTTTCTACGTTTCCTAACACCATACTTTGGTAATACGGAGATCATTGGTTCAGCCTTGAGCATTTGTGCTAATTCGGTTAACTCTTTGCTTAGATATTCTCGTTCTGCTGCCTCCTGGCGCACTTGCTTAGCAGAGATATACCCCAAGTCCGCTAAACTTTCTTCCGGGATAAGATCGATCCAGTCCATTTCTTGTCTGTTTGTATACTCGCTTAAGTCACCCTTTTTCTTTAGTGGCATTAGAATGTCATCAAGTGCACCTTCAGTATTGAGGTCAACATAGGCTTCAGAGAATGATGAATACAGTCTAATTGCATCAATTTGGAATCGAGAAACTGCTTCTCTCAGCCCCTCCAGACTACTGAATGCATCAATACCTAGATAGTAATTGAAGAAATCACGTGAGCATTGTTTACAACCATAATACACCAATAATGAATTGAATTGGTCAAATGCTTGCACTTCTGATGAAGTTTTTTCAAGGATTGTAGAGAGTGTTCCTTCAGCGGCTTCTATTGTCGTATGCTCATGTTGGCTTAGCCCTATGTTTGGATTTCCTACAAGCTCAGATAGTATCTCTTCAAATTCGAATCGCTGCAAGGAAAGTGAATTTGTGAATGGTTTCCAATATTGTTCAGGTAATTCCAAGACTCTACATATTTCTTCAAGCACATCCGGTTTTGGAATCCGTATGCCCATTTCTAGATGTGAAACAGCTGATCGATTGGTCGCTACTTTACAAGCCTTTGCAACATCTTCTTGAGTAAATCCCTTGTGCACCCTGTGCCATTTCGCATGCTTCCCGAGTTCAAGCCGAGTAGCCATGATCTCTCCTTGTGTCCAGATATTGCATTTGCAGAAGGAACGTGCATTCTGCGGTGTCAGATGTTGCCGTAGATAGCTTCGTGTTCATGTAAAGCCAGTGGCGTCAACTAAAGGGTGACGAGAAACTAGTGTAGCAGGAATGCTAAAGCGAGCGATATTGTGTTTAAAGATATAGGTGGTTTAGCTTACTACGTAAGCTTCTCTATTCAGGTGGAAGCTCGGACATAGAGCTCCCGGCCTTCCGTTCCTTGCATTCTCTCGGCGTCAGATCTTCTAATGAACCATGACACCGCTCCTCGTTGTATTCCTGCGGCCACATGCGCCATTGCGGTGCTCAACGAATTGTTACAAACTGCCAGCTTTGAACAAGCCTTCCGCGTAACACGCAAACCCGGGAAAATCAAACACTTCCTATCATGTTACATCTATATCACTCCACTTTCGAAAGAAAAAAATAGTAGCCTATTCTATTGAGTAGGGTGCGGACCGAATGTGCAACCAGCTTTACCGACCGTAACGCCGCCCCAGCGACTTCATCCTGGACCTCAAGAAACCGCATTCATCGCCCCTGGCTTCCATGCCGCCAAACTTCTTCTTCCAGTTGTAGAAGGTGGCTGGGCCAGGCCGTACTCCCGGCAGACATCTGCTGATGTCGACCTCATTCAGGATGCTGGCGATCTTGGTTTCCATGGTTCGAAACTTGTACTAAGGAACTCAACAAGGTCAGAACAGAAAGAATACTCTTCAAATGAGAGTACTACGTGAGAATCGTGATTGTATAGTTTCTATGTGAAGTGCAGAGATATGGGCATTGCTTCTTGATGTAGGTCATAGTGATAGTGCTAACAGAAAACTGTAATGGGATTTGCTGGACCAGTCCAAGTCAGGAAGTCAAGCCTAGCACGTCAAGTGTTTGAAGAGTCGTACGGGGAATCGTCAGTAGCGTGAAATGATCTATTCCTCCAAAATTGCAGGGCCTACCCCAATGCATTTCCTAGTTCTACTGCTAATTACAGCTACACCCGTTGATGCTGAAGTGTATCAATACGCTACTGAATCAACTGTCGCTCATTCTGAACAAGGCGATGTTTGCCTTCTATTGCGATTTCCTGGAATATCGCTTACTCCGCCAGTTCCAGACGCGCAAGCGGATTCGCTCTGGATGGAATTTGATGCTCAAACCTTTGATGGTCCAATTCTCACTTATCTCGAACCATTGCGTACGAGCTGGCAGCAGGAGTCCCCGGCATGGAGTGATGTCGGAGTCTATGCTAATCCTTGGGTGGATCCGTTCGGTATTCCTGTAGAACTTACAACCCAAGTTGGATGTCAGGTGAACGTGACAAGACTATACTGTGCTATGGAAGATAGCATGGTTCAAATGAATGGCATCGTGCTTCGTCTGCCGAACGAGCTGGACAGCAGCACTTTACTGCCGGAACTGCAAAATGTGAGTTTGAACATCTCCTGGAGCGATGAATAATGGCACGTTCTACAAACCACTCTCCGAATGCGAGCGCTTTTTATTGGATTGGAGTACTCTTTGTTTGTTGTGCAGTAATCCTTCGACCAGCACACTCCTCAGGTGTAGCAGGAGTCCTGTTGGGGATTGACGGTGGCAGCGGAAGCGATGGTGTGTTTTCGGGTGCAGTAGATCCTAGCTCCGGAACTCTGAGCCTTCCTTTGACGCTAGCCCAGATCCCAGGGATGGCCAGTGCGAAAGTTGCAATTCAGTACTCTAATCTGATCCAGGAAGAAGTGCGAACACGAAACCAGGAGTCCCAAACTGGCTATGTCGGTCTGGGTTGGCAAATGGATCATCCTGTAATCTTACGTGACAATGCAGGGACCGGTACATACAAGGACGACACTTTTTACTACAACGGACTAGAGCTTCGTCTCGTCTCCAAAACTGTCGCTGGAGATCATGGTCATAATCATGCTTTTGAATACTCGCTTCCGAATGCGCCTTATGTATCGGTCTTTCATTATTGGAACGATGAGTCTGATATCCAGATTAGTAGCGACTATTGGGAAGTCGTTGGTGAGGGAAACTCCGTGCAGCGATTCGGAGGAACTGACGCTTCACGCGTTGTAGGGGTCAAGTGGGGAAACTTCATCGGTGCGCGGCCTAGTTTTGAAGAAGAGACAGGTGAACACTATGTCAGTGAATGGCACTTAGATTTCGAAAGATCAGCCCATCAGGTAATGGGTGGGGAAGGGACGATAGAAGATGTTAACTGGATCGAGTACGATTATGGAAGCACGACCGAGAAAATCATTAGTTATGATGAGCATTTAGATCTAAGTACTGATGGTTACATCAGCTTCACACGTGAGATATGGCTCAAGTCTATAAGAAACAATTTGGGCTATGAGATCACACTACTCTATGAGGACAAACCTAGTGCAGAAGTCGTTGATCCCCACCAGGAGCAACCTGAGCCGGATGCTTACCAGGAACGCTACATCACGAAGCGCTTGGCGGAAGTACGCGTGGCTGGCTATGACGGTAAGATCCTGAATACGCTGCTCCTCGACTACTCCCTTGAATCTGCCCGTTGTTATGGTACAGATACGGATAACACGGGAACAGTGATCGCTAAATCATTCCTGAAAGAGCTGATACCTTTCAATAACGGCAGAGAAGACAAGCCGCTTAAACTTGATTACAGACTTGATACACTTCCGGATGAAGATGAATTCTACGGAATGCTAGAATCTGTGACGCAGCCTTCAGGTCTTCGTACCCAATATGAATACCAGATGATCGAAACGGGTGTAAGTCGCTCCCTTGAAATCAGTCCGCCAGACTACTCAGGCCATAGCGATTATACCGGTTCTGGCGAAATGCCCGAAGCCTGGGCAACACCCTCGCATATTGTTGTGACATGGGAGATGCCTGCCACTACTGGGAAAAGGCTTGTTTGTCAGGTCTATGAGTGGATCGGGGGTTGGCGAAAAACTTTTGAAGATGATCTGGGGCCAGCGACTACTGAAATTTGGACACATAATCACCAGAATCTAGATGACGAACTACACTATTATCCGGGGGTACATGTTCAATCCTGGGAAAATACTATTGCAATCGTTCCCAACAAGTATGACACATCCCCAACAACAGATATGATACTACTTAAGAAAGATTTTAGTAGTACAACATGGAATAGATCAAACTTCGCAATCCGCATCCATCCGAACGAGTCCGATTGGATTCAATGTGATAACGACAGGGCAGCGGTTCAGACAGTAGAAATCGCGATGGGGAAGAATTTTATCGTTGCATTGGGGACCATCAGTGGATTCGAAACCAGGATCGTTTACAATGAAGTATCACATTGTTGGGATTTCGATGGTGTTCAAGGTGGGGATACTGCATATCCTGAACCTATTACACCCAGTTATTTAGGTTACATTGCCCCAAGTGAGTACACCATCGCAACATATGGTCATATCAATATGCCTTTAGACCCGGTCGTCGTTCACCTGACAGATGATTGCCCACTTTCGGTTGAATTAGCCGGGTTTAAATCTTATGGTGAGTTCACAAAAAATAACAATAATTATCACGATTATGATTTCACTACTGACATCTATGAAGACATGCGATTTCGTCGAACACTTGATTACCGAGCTCCGAGGTTTAAGATCTCGGCATATAAGAACTATTACTTTATTGAAAATACATCCTGTATTCCACTACAACCTACTCCTTTTTTTGAGCAGGCGATCAGTGCTCATGTGGAATCAGTTCATGGCGCCGCATTTGAACAGGACTTCTCTGTAGTATTACTTAAGCCACAAAGTCGGCTGTGTTACTACGAGGGAAATGCATGGCGGGATGGGGACGATGGTGAAAGAGACGACTGGGTTGTCCTCGGTAATCCACTTGAAAGTTCGGAGTATTACAGCGACTTCTTAGTTGGGCAAGATGAAAGGAAATTCATTCGAAATGGTGTATTGCAACCTGTCACTATCTCCCTAGACGCCTTGCCGGGCGCTGTGGTTGTACAGGGAGAGAATCACTTACCGAATAATTGGGTATCTCGGCCCAAAGTACTGTATCTGAATGAAGACTACACTGTAGGGGAGGTCATTGAGGTATCGAATACGACCTTCGAGGGTGAGTCCATGTTCTTTCACTCGTCAACCAGAGCTGTATCCTACGCAGGCGCTATTGCGATCAGTTCCTACCCTGCTGGGCACAATGAAGATCGAGTGGAATTCACGTTTATGAATCTGAATGGGGGTATGGTGTATCTTCCTTACCCAAGCCGAGAGAAGAATATGATGATGAAGTGGTTTACAGATAGCTATGAAGAGTACCCCACAAATGTGCAAAACAGCTATAAGTTTGATCACATTCCAGTTGAGTTATCTTCTTCTCACAATGTGTTTGGATATGCTGAGACAGGTAACGTAAGTTTACCAGGAGCACTTGGTCATATCTTTGTGTTCAATCCTTCAATTGCTTCCTATGATGTTCAAGATGGTTGGACTCATATCGATCTAAGCCAGGGTGGCGTGGACCCGAGCGGATTTCTGTTCGATTCATATAGAGGCTTGTCCTTCAGCGGAGAAATGCTGCGCACTCGTGATAGAGCCTACTCACGTAACCTGCAGGGAGATTTTCAGTGTATAGGTTCGAACTTCATTTCAAGCGGTGAGCTTGAAGAGTGGGAGACCTCAACGTGGGATGACAATATAGAGATTATTGAGTATCACGAACGGCCCCACTTTAACATTTCTAAGGTGGTACAAGGTTCAAGATTCTTTGCAGTTTCGGGGGGCAGTGTTACAAATAGTGAAATGCTCCAAGAGGATTTGAATCATGTCTATATCATAAGAAATGGTAGAGTAATCAATCAGGGAGAATTGTCTATAACCGGGCATTCGTGGATTTCCACAACGACTCCGTCGAATGTAAGTATCGAAAGTGAAGATGAACGCGGTACGGAGAGTCCGGCTGACGGGCAGTTCCCTGATGAGTACTTCCACAGGGCTGGGGGGAGTCAAGCAGCTGGGGAGAACCTTGTAATCTACTTTGGTAGTGAAGACCCATCCGCAGAAGTTGCTCGAAATCCCAGGCTGTATACATCGGGAGTATCAATTTACCGTATTAATGGTGGAGTGACTGAGGAGTTGGGTTCGCGAGACTACAGTTATCATAATCCAGGGATTCCACAATACCAGAATAGAAGAATACAAGGGCCGTATGATGTCTGTGTGGTTTCCCGGGTGGTCATTGACAGTGAATCCGCGAATACTCCAACGATTGCAAGGAGCTACGAGTGGTCGACGACAACGACGTTTGGAAGTCAATTCTATTGCGATGGTGCAGGTGGATTGCCTGTGCCATATGTATCTCAACATGGTTTGTCAGCCAAATTTCCACAAGTTGACGTGCATACAGAAGATGCCTCCGGGGCGTCAAATGGTTTTATCCGCAGTACATTTCACCTTCCAGCTGGACCCGAACTGAGTGCTGTATCACCTGGAGGTGTTACAGTGCTGGATCGCGCTGCTCTCTATGATCGACTATCCTCCGAAGTCTATGCGGCAGATGGTCGACTCATCAGCAGCAGTGCCAATACGTTTTCGAGTTATTCAGCGGATGAAGCCAAAAATGAGCGCTTGTTCAGGGATCGCAAACCGGTGGCCGTCGAAGAGTATGCCAATGGCCAGTTCGGTTTTCTCCAATCGCACTATTCACAAGTTGGGGAGACGTTCGAACTAAAAGAGTATCGAGTTGTTGAAGCGCTCCGTGAGAGCATTTCGGACTATGGGTATCAAGTAGACGCCAATGCTACCAGTACCTCATACATTAGCGAAGAAGTCGACGGCATGGTACCCAGCACCAATGGTGTTTTGTACAGCGATATTGCTGAGCAGATCAACAGACAAACCGAAATCATAAGTATGGATGTATACCGTGAGAGGCATGAGGCATCCGGTATTCCAGAGTACTTTACTTTTTCCGAATTGGATCTGCCTCAGACTCCAGGGTATATCGAAATTGATCTACAATCTACTGACCGTGTGATCGAACTGTCTTTATCGATGGCTGAATCCATCGGCGATGGAGTCGTATTTGAACTTTATCGCAGCTTTGAACACCAACATGGTTCGGAGAAGAGTCTAGTTAAACTTTTTAATCTGACCCGTGAGATGCTGTTTTTGAATGGAGCTAGCTTAGAATACAAGACGACTTTCTGTACCAGCGCTAATGGTGGACTGATCGCATTCTTTCCGCAGCAGTCCACCTTCACTCTCTATGTAGAAAGCTATGAGTTGGATCTATCGGATGAACCAGCTCATGGCGACATCCTTTTGTCCTCGAAGCGGACACAATGGATCGACAGTGCCGAACACTTGCATCCTGACAATCCAGATCAACCCATTGCCTTTTCTACCTGGGAGCGTATCGGATTCGATGACCAGTCCAGTCAGGCAACATTTAAATGGAATTGGAGTGAAGATACGCAGAATAGCCAATGGAGGATTACTTCACATGGTGTGCGTTATGGCAGCAATCTAACTGTTACGGCGTCAAAGCAGTTTGATCAATCCCTTATCCGCAATGCTGTTGTTGAGCCATTGGAAGGGACGCGATATGAAGGGCAGTATGCACGTATTCGATCCGGGGCTCAGTATCAAAAAGGGGAAATTCCTGTTGCTACTTTCCAGAATGCGGATCATGGAATTTCGGAATGGAGCTATCTGAATGAAAGCAGTAGTAGCTGGGTTAGCCATGAGAGTTCATTTATCAACTTCGAACACACGGCCAGTGACCAGCTCCCGGACATTAGCAATCCTTCGGCAGTCTTGCCAACGTTTGATTTTGCTTCACTTTCAGAAAACACGTCTATATGCAGCGAAGCCTATTCAGGGCAATTCGGTTTGCGTCTCGATAGTAACGGGCAACTTCGAAAGAACTTCGCCCTTGATTGCAGCGACTTGAAACGCTCCTTCGTCTTTTCCTGTTGGGTCAAGACGATGGAGAACTACAGCCTGGTGCAAAATCCGGACGGAACTATCCAGCGAGGTGCCTACCTTGCAATTCGCCCGATTGAAGATGCTTCACGAACAACACGCCAGGATCCTCAGTTTCCCGCTCTGGGGGGAACTCCCCATTCTTGGCCTGATGTTGTTGTTCCTATCCCGGAGGGACATGACCAGGAGTGGCAATATGTTGAGGCAACAATTGACCTGACTCAGATCCCTCAATCAGCAGTCAGTCAATTGATAGCAGATTTCGGCGAGGTGGTGTTTTGGCTACGACCGTTTATTGCCAATGCGAATGATCCATTTTCCGAGAGTATCATTGTAGACGATGTACTTTTCTATCCAAGCAACTCCGCTGTGGAAGCCAATGTTTACGATTATCGCAAGCATGCATATGTAGCGACACACAGAAATGATGGACACGTGACGCGTACGACTTTCGCAGAAACAGGGGTCGAAGTAGCTAAGACCACAAATTTAGCTCCTCCGACTCTATTGACAGCGCTTGGCCTCTTCGCACACTCCTACAATCATCCTGATGGTAACATTGGTGTCAACCGTGGCTACACATTCAAGTCGACACACTCCTACAACGAACATGTGCAATACCGCAATGCCGGATTCACCGACTGGAGTCTCGGACACATACCGGACAAGAAGGATGGATGGTACTCGGATCAAGCTCAAGCAGCCTGGGATGTGTTACCGGTACTGGGTGATGGGTATTCGCCGAGAAAAGTAAGTGAAGCAGCTATTCCGCTCGAGCACTTTGATTTGTCGGACGTGCCCAAGGCTTTCTACTTGAAAGTCAACACCGAGCAAGTTGACTGGCTTGATTCGACCACCGGTGAAATACGGACACTCGAATTCACATTTGATGACGATGATGCAACTACAGCAGATCCTCGGGTCGTTTACCAGCCATACGAGAGCAGTTATCTAGCATATATACTTGAAGGTGGAATTGAAGTCCATCATCCGGAAGGACCTCCAAGTTTCTCGCTCTTTCTCGGCTCTTCAAGTACACCGAAAGCTAGTTTCGAGCTGGGTATTCACGATATCGAAGATCTAGTAGTCTATGCCTCTGAGGGCCATCTGAGCTTCTTCGTCGGAAATGCGGAAGTTTTCAATTGGCGCTATCAAGAAATGTCTGAGGATGGCATGATGCACTCAGGCCAGTTGAAGCTCTACGCGCCGGAGGGCTTTTTCCTCGAAGAGTATATCTACCTCAGAGATGTATTGAGGTCTTGCGTCTTCACGGATGCACTTGGAAATGTCTTGCAAACCCAGCGCGAAACCACCTTCGCAGGATTCGCGACACCGATCGAGATTTCGCAGACTTTGTATGACACTTTCAATCGGCCCTATGTCACGACGATTCCCGTCGTTATGAACGCGAGCTGGTGGCGAGAGCATGTCAACGGCGGCCTGTATGAGGGTGATGAGGATTGCGGAGACGACCCCGATTGTAGGCGAACGTTGCACGTTCGCCTGGGACAGTACCAACCCGAGTTCGTCGAAAGCTATGATTCAACTGCGGATCAGATTACCAGTGGCCTGATTCTTGAATACTATGACGGGAGCGGCTTTGTCAGCCCCCTGCCGGCAATTAATAATGATGCAGAAATCGGTTCAACACATGATTTGAACTACACTGGGCTTGCTTTCGGGAATCGGCCTCATACCCGCACGTTGTACGATGATAGCCCGTCCTCTCGCAAGCTGACTGTTATCGATCCCGGCGAAGGGAGGGACATATCCAGCAGTTCCAGTTGGCTAGAAGAAACCAATCAATCATGGTGGATGGGGTACGCGCCTGGACAGATCCACATCCGTACGGATTTCGACGTCCGTGGTGATTACGTGCAGTCGTATACGAACTCCATGGGGCAGGTACTGTGCGTTAAGAGCTCAACAACGGAGTCATTCCTGCAAGTGCCACAGGATCCATTGATTCGATTCTCGGTTAAGAAGTATGACAACTACGGAAACCTCGTTGCCGAGTCCGATCCTAAATACGCAACTGCATTTGATCCCTCCTACCAGGATGGTGGAGTCTTCTACAATGTAACCCATGAATACTCCGAGGACCGAACGCATCTGATTGCCTCGCATCGTATCGACGACGAGTCTGAATACTTTGTCTACGATGCTCTCGGCATACTCCGCCTAACCTGGGCTGGGCATGCGATCTCCGAGAAAGGCACCTATAATTATTATAAGTACGATCGCTTCGGCCGTGTGCTGGAAGAAGGCTACATTTCATTGCCGCCGATGACCGATCGCAATGTGCTTGAGGACCTGGTCAATGATGCTGACTGGCCACGTAAGACTGAAGGCGCTATCCTGCGCAACCGCTATGAGTATGCGAACGATAATGGTCCTTATAATCGAAACGTTCTGACGTTGATTGAATCCAGCACGAATTCCGACTGGGAACCAGAGTTTCGCGAGGAACTCGTCTACGGTCCCCATGGCGTTCTTCTTCGGCAATTCGAAACCTTACAAGACCACGACTGGGGCGTGGATTCTCGGACGACCCAGTTCGAATATGACCATCGAGGTCGTGTCGCACGTCTAATCTATCCTGACCTGGCGGCTACGGAACTCGAGTACACTTATGACGACGCAAACAGCGGTCGTCTAACAGACATTCACCAGGTGCTGCCCTCCGGCAGCAAGAGGCACTGGGCCCAGTATATCTACAACTTGCGTGGTCAATTGGAGCAAGAAACTCTGGGCAAGGGAATGGCTGGCAGCCAGGAGAAGGAAATTGTATACGATAACTTGGGCCGCAAGCGCCAGGTCAGAAACCAATCGAGCAAGGATGGCAACAGCGGTGGATATTTGTTCCAACAACAGTTCTACTACGAGAACGACTTCAGTAACCATCAGTTTGGGCAGGTTTCAGAACTGTTCTCCTTAAGCGGACCTACGGTAGGTGGCACCCTAATCGAAGCGGATGTTTTCACAACCGCGAATGCCTACACCTACTCCGGAACCGGTCAATTACAGAGTGCTCGTCATTACCGGGAGGACGGGACGGTCAGCTACTCGATGACAGACATCGAACATGATCTGAACGGCAATATCTTCAGCTGCCGGGAAAACGGTGCGCTGATGCAATACACATATAACACCATTAATGGACAGGAATCGAATCAGGTCCACACGGTCGTCGGAGCGGACTTGGATCGCCTATACATGTATGACGGCCTGGGTCGCGTTAGTAATTCCTACAATGATGGATCCGCGGCCAAGACTATTGAATACGATCCCTTCAACCAACGAACAAGTCTGATGCAGCTCCCGGACAACGACAACCGGGTTCGTTATGACTACGATTCCGCCCAGAGAAGAGTCTATAAACAGCATTACCGATACATAACGGACCCCTATAAGAAATTGAAAGCGTATTGGGAACAGGACGAAAGCCTCTACCTCTTCGGCACCAATGACGCCGTGCTTTGTGAAAGCCACCGTATGGTGAACAAAGATTTCGAGCTGAGCTACATTTACGGACTGGGCGGCGGTGCCATTGCAGTACTCCGCACAACGGAAACTACAGAATCCCACCAATTGCTTGTGCGAGACTTCCAGGGTTCGACGAGGCAGGTTTTTAACGATTTAGGGGACTTGGTTGCGCAGTACAACTACGAACCCTTCGGTAGCATTCTGCAAAGCGAAGCAACGGAGGAGGTCAGGTATCTCTTCACGGGACAGGAGTACGACAGCGAATCAGGATTGCACAATTTTAAGGCCAGGCTCTATGACTCGGATACTGGGGTATTCTTTGCGACCGATCCAGCTGAGGAATTTGCCAGTCCTTACCTCTACACCAACGGCAATCCAATCGCATTTACTGACCCGTCAGGCGAAGAAATAATTACTACGATTGGTACTATACTCAAAGTCCTAGGTTACATCAAAATGATGATTACAACTGCAGAAATCATCAATGAGGGTGGCAATTTGCATGATGTACTGGGTTACTTATTGCCATCATTGGCATTGTCTGAAATTGGGTCTGAACTTGGAGCAGGCATTGGGAGCGAATTAGCCGGAGAGGGTCTTGGTGCAGCTATGGTACAATTTGTCGTACAATCTTCTGTTAGCTCTGTGATCACTTCGCAGGGCAATAGTATTTCGATTGGCCCATTGAGCATGACTCGTGGAGAAGGTGTGCACTCTAGTTGGTTCCAAAGTGGAGATCCATTGGATGTAATGATGGATGCGTTAATTGTACTACAATCTGCTGTAAGTGCAGTAGATAATTTGAATACGATAAAGGTTGCCAAACAGGCAAAGTATAGATCAAATAGTGAAGATGATTTGAGGCACCGAAAGGCAGAATCAGATAGGGAAATTGAATCAGCATCTGTTAGAATGACGGATGAAGACACGAATTCCGCCAATACTGAAGAATCCCGCACAGGAACCGAAAGCGAAGAAGTCAAACCAAAAATAAACACTCAATTGAAGGAGGATGGGGAAGGACACTACTCCTACTCAAGTTCAAGATCTAGACAGTACGGTACAGAAGAAACAATGCGCTCTCTAGATAACTTGGTGGCTGCGTGGGAGGCGAAATATCCAGATGGTCCAAGAATAGGAATCGGCGATATTAGCAATGAGGGCGGTGGAAAAATGAAACCTCACAAGACGCATCAGAAAGGAACCAATGTTGATATGCGTCCGTTACGTACAGACGGCCTTGAACGCCCAGTTGTGATTAGCGATAAGAGGTATAGTAGAGTTTACACTTCTGAACTAGTCAAGTTGTTGCTCGCGGACCCAAATGTCAGGAGCGTTTTATTCAATGATACTGCGATACCTGGCGTGATTTGGTGGGAACATCATGACAACCACTTGCATATAAATTTTCATAACTAGTAAAAATCGTAGGAGCTCTACTATGAGAATACTTTGCACACTTGTACTAGCTGTTACCTCTATTTGCTTTGGTAAAAGCCAACTTTCGCTTGTAGTTATGGGGGAAGTACCAGTACCTCTCACTGATCAAGTTGGTAGGCAATTTCAAGCAGAGACTAGAATCATGGAGTACCGCGAAATAAGTGTTTGGGATTATCAAGATTGGGGTAATTTTCCGAAGGTGCTAGATATACATATGGCTCTTTGTAACAGTGAGATGGATACACTTAGAACAGAAATTGAAGTTAGGCTCAGTGCTAAAGTTGGAGATTTATTCAACGAATACCAAGATAGCACATCCTCATTACATGAAATAGAGCTTTCATTAGAAGCTGATAAGAGTATACTTGTATTACCACCTGGAAACTTTGAAGTGATTAAAATTGCACAATTTAACTTTGAGGAGTTTATTGATAGGCAGTTTAACGGCGATAGATGGCCATACTGGATAATAGTTACTTGTACGGCTAAATCGGAACAAGGACAACTGGAAGTCTCACGTAGCATTGAGCTAATACCCCAACTATAAGATTTTTAAGGTGGCATCAATATGATTTCCATGATTTCACATTCATTTAAACTAGTGAAAATGTAGCTTCTGTCTTTAATCTGCAACGGAAGTTCGTCAGAGTTGCTGTCTATAGATATGGGGATCCAGTATTCTGCCTCATTTGGACATCACAATGGAAGTATATGAGGCAGTTCCAGATCGTTCCGGTATGAGTGTGAGCCTGTCAAAATGCTCAGTATTAGGGTACAAATCTAGTCTCTAACTCGCTCTGAGATGCTGTTTCTTTTATCAGCGTGCCAAACATTGAAGACGTTGTCTTTGTCAAAGTCAATTACTGAAGTTGCCAGGACCACAAAGTTCGTATCCGACGCGCTCTCCATACTGATAATATACCGTGCAGTCCCGTTCTCCGTTACGAGCGTCTCCTGGCGAAAACCAATCTCATGTAAGTCCATGCTATAGCGATCGTGTTCCTGGTAGTAAGCCTTTTGCAAAGTGATGACTTGTGCCAACATCAATTTCGCTTCCGCTGATTTGGCCTTGAAAATGACGCCGGAGTACTTAGGCAATGCAAGTACAACCAGGATCCCAATAATGATCAATACGACAAGCATTTCAATTAGCGTGAAGCCGCGATCCGAGTGTCGCTTTGTTCCAAGAAGCATTAGAAACCTCCTTGTGTAGACAATTCAAAGATGGGAAGATAAACTGCAATTAGGATGATCGCTACTACCATGCCGACACTGAGGATGATCATCGGTTCCAATGCGGCAAAGAAGCGTTCTGTCAACGATTCAATTTCCTCTTCCAACTGAGCACGTATCAGCACGATTCCGTCTGCCAGCTTTGAGCTGTCTTCGTGTGCAGCCAGAATCTGCGTGTAGTCAAGATGAAGAAAATGAAACTTGCTTAGCGATTCTGAAAGGCTGCGTCCCTGGACTAGGCCTTTTTTGAGGCTGCGATAGACTTTCTGTTCCAGGAAGCTACGACAACCATGACTTGTAAGAGTAAGTGCGTCATAAAGAGGTACGCCATTTCGCATAAGAAGACCCAGAAGCTGCAGATTGCGAATCAGGGATAGCCGCAGCAATGTATCGCCAAGCACTGGGAGTCTCAGCATTCCTTTCTCCCATAGGAGGGCAATCTTGCGATTGCGCCGGTAAAACTTCGAGAGGAAGAAGATCACGAGAATAAGCACTACGAAGATCAGGAAGTTTTGTCGCAAGAATAAACTGCAGCTCAACAGCCACTGGGTAATCCAAGGCAATTCCAGCGACATAGTTCCAAAGATCTGTTCAAAGCGGGGCAAAAGGAAGAACAAGAGAAACAGTACTGTCAAAATCGTGATAGCCAGGATGATCATTGGGTAGAGCAGCAATGTGAAAAGCTTACTCTTCAGTTTCTGACGTTCATAAAGATAGTGACTGACTTCTTGTACGGCATTGGCTAATCGGCCACTTTCTTCACCGGCACGGATTACACTTACGGTGTGACTTTCGAAGTACTGCGGAAACAACTCAAGGGATGAAGAGAAACGATGTCCACTGGCGACTCGATCATGGAGTCGTCGTAGAACACTAGAAAATCTTCGCGCTACTGAGCGTTTCAGACTATTCGAGCTCATTTCCAAAGCAGGTTGCAGAAGCACTCCACCCTTAAGGAGTGTGGCCAATTGGCGCATCAATCGAAGGACGTCTGCAGAGTTTCGATGCTTCCTCACTGGTTTCAGCTATCCTTACTTTGGATGCACTGATGTAGCCAATAGGGATACTTTGCATGCGGTGCAAAGCGGTGCTGCAAGTGAAGGGAGTCACGTCCAAGCGTGTTTGTGAACCAGGCCTGAAGGGATATCCCTTCCAAGAATAGAAAGGGTCTATTCCGTTTAGGTTGACTTAGATCGAATGCAGAATTGGGGGACAGGAAGACTTCTCGGGAGTTTCGCTGATCGAGAACGAGCAACATGACTTGCAGTGAGTCTAATACTTGTTTACGAAGTAGATTTTCTCCTAAGCGACTGGGTTCATGCTCCATGCCAGTGTAGTTTACAGTCCGGTCTGACCGAGGCAGATGAATGATGTACTTGTCAAATTGCAGAATTGAATGCCTTCTGGAAACGTCCTTCAGAAATGTGCGTTCGAATTCCAGAATCTCCGCGTCAAGTTGCTGACGAGTGTGCCAGTCATTGAAATACTTGAACTGGCTGGAAAGGAATAGCAACGTCAACAAAGTTACGAGAGTCCCAAGTGCAAGTGCAGTCAGAACCTCGGGAATTGTATATCCTGAATCAGCGTAATGCATGCGATCTAGTACTCTGAAGCGTAGAGTAGGCGAGTGAATCTTGGGTTAGCTCAACCGTGATCCTCCATTGGGCCTGTTGCCTGATAGCACTTGTACGTATGCGATTGTGATACGATCCTATTGAATCAGATACGAACAGCGACTCCAGTGCTTGCAGTTGAACCCGCTTGTCCTTAAGTGGGCGTTGGAAGCGCGAACTGTTTGCAAAACTCCAGAAATGAAGGCTTACCAGTAGTAGAAAACCCACTAGAATCATCGAAACAAGGACTTCAGTCAAACTAAACCCAAGATCTTCACATTGAATTGATCTCATCTCTGTCGATTCCATAAGACGGATAATGGTGCATCACTGAACAGGGGGGGGAGTGGGAAATCTGGCGGCAGTTTCCTTCTGTCAATGCGAACTCGATCCATATTATTGATGTAGTTGATTCGGTTTCTCTTCTGCAGTACTTCCGATGCACAGAGGAACCCCTTGATTTCGCCAACTACCTCCACTGGTGTATTTGACAAGATTCCACCCAGCATAGCCGAATGAGAAGAGAACAGTACGCCAACCGTTGAACTTCCATTTCCAATTGGGTGCTCGTAGCTGATTAACGCCCCCTCAATTGTGGAATGGTCGGAGACGGCGATCATGGGTTTTGGACTCGAACGCAAGGAATCATGAATAGTCAATGCAATGGACGGATAGACGAGAGTCGAATGATCTTGGATTTGTATGCCTTCCTTGGATATCAATTCACCTTGCAGGCTGCAATGATCTTTTACAGTAATCTTGCCAGTAGCATATGCCACTACATCACGGATATGAACTCTTCCCTGAAAAAAGACAGAATCAGTGCATAGTAGAGTCAGTCGGCAATTCAGTTCCTCGGTTCCTTCAATCCTGAGCGCACTTTCGGACCAAATGAACAGATCCTCCCGTGGAGACTCATCATCCAGAACTAGCGTTGTTGGGCCTCCAAAGAACGCGCATCGTGTCAGTTCAATCAGTGTGCTGACAAGAACGCGGTCTTGCTGGAATCTGCTATTGGAGCTAGGATTTTGTAGTTCTCTGTCGAATCGACGAAGAACTTCTCCAACTCGGCTTGAGTCGAAGACACCTGGTAGAGAAGCTTCAGAATCCAGGTGAATGTCTTCCTGGGGCCAGTTCTCGTAGCGTTCTTCTGGTTCCATGCGAAAGTCTTTTGTCGAGCACGCTATAAGACCGCTGATGGTGCTGCTTTCTTGAATGATGACCAGCGGCGATAGTTTGTGCAGCCTAAGTGCTCCTTTGAAGACATGGCTTGCCCATTGACCGATCAAGAAGACTCGTTGAGAATCCGAATCCACAGATTCCAGATACAAGCTTGGGTTGGACCCTGTATATGGAACCAATTGCTCCTCAGTGTAGATGGATTCTTCATTCCAATCCACCCGCCCAATGCTCATGAGCGTTATGCCCACAAGCACAAAAAGAAGAATTGATGCAGTTAGAACGGATATCAATACATAGCCGAAAGGCTCGCGCATGGCTTGCCTTTGCGCCATGATCGAATCTTCGTTCACATACCTTATGTTGTCTTGCATCAGATACCTAAGGCATTGTACCGAATGTTCACACTGCACAACGTCAAAGTACTGTTTCAGGAAATTACTTCTCGGGCGCGGAAAGATCGTTGCAGTGACATTCATATTGAATGTTACAAGACTGAAGCCCGAATTCGAGTCCGCAAGGACGGTAGTCTTAGTGACCTTACGCGGTTCCCACTGCCAACTGTTCGCCAGCTCATCGGACATATCAAGGTACTCGCACGTTTGGATGTAGCCGAAAAACGGCTACCGCAGGATGGAAAGATTCGAACCGATGAAGGCCTTGATGTTCGCGTTTCTTCTGTTCCCTCCCTGCATGGCGAGAAGATCGTTTTGCGCCTCCTGGATACAGCATCAGTGACATACAGTCTAGACGCCATAGGGCTGGACAAGAAGCAGCAGACGATTGTGTCGGAAGCATTGAACGCACCGCAAGGACTTGTGCTTGTAACAGGACCAACGGGATCTGGGAAAACGACAACAATCTATGCCGCGCTACAGAGAATGAACAAGCCGGATGTAAACATTCTTACGATTGAAGATCCTGTTGAATACGAGATTTCGGAGATCACCCAAACACAACTGAACGACGAGATTGGCTATACGTTTCCGAAAGCCTTACGAGCATTTTTGCGTCAAGATCCAGATGTCATTTTCGTAGGTGAAATTCGCGATGAGACGACAGCCCAAATCGCAATCCGCGCCGCACTGACGGGTCATCTTGTATTGAGCACGCTTCATACGAATAGCGCGGTTGAGAGCATTACTCGTTTGCTGGACATGGGGGTTCAACCCTACCTCTTGGCCGCTACGCTTCGACTTGTTGTAGCGCAAAGACTCGTACGCCGGACACGGACAGGTACTGGGGAACAGGCTGGACGAATGGGTGTTTTCGAAATCCTTTCAGTATCGCAACGCATCCAGGATGCAATTCACCGACAGGCGGCCCCCGCTGAATTCCGCGCACTATTGAAGAGTGAACATTTTATTGATCTGCAAACAGCTGGAGAAGGACTGTTGGAACGTGGGTTGACAACTCGTGAGGAATTGATCCGTGTATTGTCTTAGAGTGATCGTCTTGCTCTTGCTGAGTTTGTATTCCTCGATGTGCGTGGCGAATACAATTGTTGATCCCCCAGAAGACGGTTATTGGCATGAGAAGATTGAGAAGATCTACTTCTCCAATGCACGTGTTGTGGATGTCCTACAGGGACTTGCCAAACAGTATAGTTTGAACTTAATCGCAGATCCTAGTCTTAGCGCAAATGTTAGTCTGTATCTCCATGATCTCAGCCCTTGGGAACTGATTGTTTTCTTGGCCAATGAGTATCCTATCGACTTCCAATGGAGTGGCTCCATTCTTCACGCCAGGAGTTTGGATCGAAGCCTGAATAGTCAGGAAGTGGGCGGGGAGAACCTGACACTTTCAAGGCAAGATTCAACAGTGACCCTGCACGCAAAGGCAGTTCCCATAGAGCAGTTTTCAAGGCTTGTGGCGGATTCGCTAGAAATCAACTTAGTGTATACGCCTTCTCTCCAGGCATCAATCAGTGGCAGGCTAGTTAATCTTGAGCCAATACTTGCTGTGAGCTATTTGCTTGAATCAAATGGACTAGTCGTACAGCAACGGGAAAGAACCCTGTTTCTTGAACGTGCTGGCCCCGAGTATCGGCCCCGCAGACGACATTCAAGAAGTATCAGCTTGCAAGATACCCTGATTGGAATCCACATACAGGATGCCGAAATAGGAGAAGTGTTAGGCGAGATTGCGGAACGAACGAAGACAGATCTTGTTATCTATTCGGCTCCTAGTGGCCGTATCACAATTTCTGCAGATAGCCTGAATGTCGAAGAGGCATTTTCATTGCTGTTTCAGAATACGGCACATACGTATAGGCGGAGTGGACAACGATACTTAGTTGGCGATTCAGGCATGCAGAGCTTGGCAAGCTCGGAGCTGGTAGCCCTGGCACATATCAAGTCAGATCGCGCATTGGAAATGTTGCCACAGTCATTGACCAAGAATGCGGAAATCCGCGAGATCAAGGAACACAACAGCTTGTTGGTTGTAGCAGAGAAGAATCTCGTAAGGCAGATACGGGAACACCTTGCAATGGTGGATAAGCGAGTGCCGCAAATTCTACTTGAAGCGATGGTGGTGGATTACAATCTCAATGATGATCGGATCTTCAAGATCGAAGCTGGTGTCGATGAAAGCCTGGGCAGCGAGCCACTAAGCATGGGCTTCTATCCCTTCATCAGTGGCAAAGTCAGTAAAAGTGGCTTACAGCTCTATGGAGATGGTCTTTCAAATGCACTAAACACAAACATTGCCCAGTTGCCAGATAACTTCTATGCGACGATCAACATGATGAATCAAGTCGGCGCTGCAAATGTGCGAAGTAAACCCCACCTGGCCACATTGAATGGGCATTCTGCCACCTTAACTGTGTCAACGACACAGTACTTTATCTTCGAAACAGAGACTGTTGTCCCCAATCAGGGAGGGGCAACCACACAAACCTCACAGAGATTCGAACAGATCTCAGCAGATGTGAAACTGGAGATCACACCCTGGGTAAGCGCAGGCGGTGAAGTGACAGTGGAAATTACGCAAGAACTCTCGACACCTGTAGGTTCTTTCTCACCGGAAGTGCCTCCAACAATAAACTCTCGATCCATTACAAGTACAGTCAGACTTCAGGATGGCGAAACCATTGTACTTGGTGGTTTAATCACAGAAACTGACACGGACACTCAAAGTCGCTTCCCGATACTTGGTAGCCTGCCTTTCATCGGTAGATTTTTCCGGAATTCAACGACCAGTACTTCCACGTCCGAGCTGGTAATCTATCTGACGCCTCAAGTCAATTTCGAATCCGAACTCGAGGTCGAGCCGGACTCGCTTCAGCTATTGCATGACAGCAGTGAAGATTAATCTCCAGTACCCTCTTCGTCGCGTTCTGCGCATCGAACTTGGAAGAGAGGGTGTTACTCTGAATGCTTATGAACAGAGCATTCTTGGGTTTTCATCCGAACCTCTTCTGAAGAGCGGTGCAATTGATTCCATTGAGCAGGCTACTTGGTCCTATCTTAACCGGGAGGATGCTTGCATCTGGGATCTGCAAGTGATCCTGAATCCTCCCTATGTTCGACAGATCCTTTTAGCGCATGGTGACGAAGTTGATTTTGAGGAGATCGCGGAACACGTCGAGGAAATGACAGGCCTAAAAGTCTCGAAGCAGAATCTACTTTGGCGGAAGGCACCAAGCGAAGCAGAGCATTCTTACGAGTGTCTTGTACCCGACTTTGGCGAAATAGATAGACACTTGTCACAACAGTTTACAGAGCAGTTTAGCACAAGCCAGTTCTACTGTGGTAGTTCACTTGACATGGAAAGTGTGCATAGCAAGAAAGTGATGTTGCCACACAGTGCATACTTCGGCGATGTCGTTGACATGCTAACGAAGCATGCTTTCTTCCTATATGCTGCGCGTTGCTTTGGTGCGGTTGTTTCACTTGTCTTCATTCTTCTTGTCACAGCAAGTCTGATTGGTGTAACAAAGCATGTTTACGATCGCTTTCATCAGGCCAGCGATAGTATTCAACAGGAAATCCGCGATTTGGAGGAGTCTGTCGCTAATGCTGCCATGGCTGTTGACGCAAACAGTCAGTTGGGTAGGCATCGAAGTGGCTTCACACAATTGGCACAGGCAATCGAGATCTACATACCCAGCGAAGTACGACTTCGCAACCTGGAGTATACGCAGCAGACAAATCGTTTCAATTTGCTTGCCGAAACAAAGAATACACTTGCCGTGGCAGCAATTCTGGACTCTCTGAATGCGCATACTCGAATCGATTCCTGCCGAATGGTCTCTGCATTGTCAAAGAAGAATGGTCTCATTGAATTGACAATACAGGGTTGGATGCAATAGTGAGCAGGCAAATCAGGAACTATCTGCGTGACTGGCAACCTTCGAAGATCCAGTTAGTTGTTTGTAGTGTTTTCTCTATCGTCCTCCTGACGGCTTGTATAAGGATTGCAGTATCAACTCTTCTTGCTCAGAGCTCCTCCTTCTTGGACACGATTCATCACAGTAAACAAGCCAATGAGCTGCATGAACAGCTTCAGAAGCTGTCAAATCAATTGAATCTGTATTCGAACATTCTGGATCAGGGCAAGAGTGCACCCTTTTTCCAAGAAGAAAGCACTGTCATCGGGTGGTTGTTCTCTCAATCGGCCAACCTTGGAATTGATAGCAATTTATCTGTACATCCTGGAAGCAAATATATAGAGAATGGTTACTGCTTTCAGACGTATACAATGCAAGGCAAGTCCGGATACAAAGAGCTAATGCAGTTCATTTCCCTCTTAGAGGTCGATGCCAGATTCTACTCTACACCAGAGGTTTCATTTCAGAGCTCGGTTGCTGGGCTGGCTATTTCATTTGATCTAACAGTACTTCATGGCGGATTGTGCAAATGAATCGCAGGGCAGTTACCATTTTACTGAGTATTGTGGCATCGTTAATCTGGTTCAAGGCAGGATGTCAGATCATTGATATTGGCGAACAAAGGATGGCACCAATTCATTCACCTGTCGTATCGAATGAGAAAGGTCCCCTGGACCTCCCGTATACGATGTACAGGTTCCACAGAGATCCATTTGATTTCAAGATGATCCGAGAAGTGCCACCTCAAGCAGCTGCAGGAAGTAAGTTAAAGCAGAAGGTTGTCAAACCTAAGTTGGAGCTACAGGGCGTTGTTCAAGGCCGCAACTCAGCAACAGCTTTGATAAGAACTCAGGATAGGGGTGCTCAAACGACAGTAGTTACTGTTGGTGATACGTTAGATGGCTTTGTTGTTCACACTATCTCTACAGACTCATTAGTACTTAAACAGCTAACGGACGGGCAGCTTGTTCGGATTCCGTAGGAAAGGCAGTTTCTCTATTGCGGATTAGACTTCTGCTTGGTCTGGAGAGTAGATAGAAGCCTGCTTCTTGTATTCCCGACATTTCGGTTGTATAGCGAATCTGGAAGGGATTGCTGGTGTCACATAGGGGCAAGACGCGAGATTTTGTAACATAGTTACGCCCGAAGCCGATTTTAGGCGCAATAATTCTAACCTCTTGCTCCTTTTGTTACAATGTTACACTCTTCTACTTCGAGAAAGAAAACAGTAATCTACTGTATAGAACTGGAGAATGGGGTTTACAGAAATTGTAACCAGCTTTGCCGATTGTAACTCCGGATTGAACTGGGCTTCGTGAGCCATCGACAGACCATCGGAGCAGCGATCGCTGCAACGCCAATGCCCACAATCCACTTCCAGGAAATCGGCTGCGGCGAGGGCAAAGAAGTTCCCTGGCAATCCAGTTGCTCGACGTCTTTGAATTCCTGATCTACTTCGAGCCATTCCCTATTGCCAGGATCGAACAGAACATGCCGTCGAAGCGTTTCAAAGTCGGCATCATAGAGCTTCGGATCGATCCTGATCTCCAGCAGACGAATCCCATACTGTTTCAGGTGTCGAATCTTGTCGTCCTCGGTCTTATGCTCGCACCATATCTCGATGAAGTACCGGTTTCTGCCCTGGGTGGCGAAGACATCGATCCGCTTACCGTGGACTGCGTATTCAGCTTCGACATAGTCAAAAGTGACGATCTGGTGAAAGTCATCAGTGACTGGAATCTTCAGTTGTTTCGCTTCACAGATGATTTGCTTGGCCATCAAGTGAACCGATTTCTCCCCCTTGCTTGTGCAAGTCGAATCCCGCTGGTGGCCGAAGTGGGGTTCCTTGCTTCCATTCAAGTACGCAATCAACTGCTTGCCGCAGTCTTCGCATTTGCAGCCACAGTCCAGGCCTTTGTCCTTAATGGGATCTAGCTGATCGATATGCACTGGCTGATCATCCGGCCCAGTAGCCCAGACTCTTCTTCTCATGCTGGTCTCCTAATAGTAGTGGCCTAAAGTAGTACCTGGCTGAGACGTTACCGTTTGGATCGCAAGTAGGCAGCGTAGTCAGATCTGGCAGTATTCATCGACTTGCAAAAGTGGTGCAAGTGTTGCTATATCCGAACGGCAATCTTGGACGATATGCGGATTGAATATGATCTGGATAAGGATTATCCGGATTGCATAATCCTAATTGGGTGGACGAGAAGAGTTAGTCTCGCAACCTGGCGGAGATAGAACACTACTGGAGGCAATCGTGATAACACTAATCGGTGCACAAGTGTGGAAGTATAAGTCTATTGAAGACTCTACACCAGTACAGCTTGACAGAGAGGTGACGGTGCTTGTAGGAAAGAACGAGTCAGGCAAGACCGCATTTCTTGAAGCCCTACACAAAGCAATGCCACTCGGAGCTGCCAAGTACGACTACGTTGCGGATTTCACGCGAAAGGACTTGGTTCGCTACAGAACTGAACACGAGAACGAGAACTACCAGAAAACAGTTAGATTAACTTTTCGCATTGAGAAAGCACTTGCTGACACAATAAATAAAGAGGTCTTCGGAGGCGCAGAGATAATTGCCTCAGGTAAGACTTTCACCCGTGATACAACTATAGCCAATACTAACACCATTGGATTTAGTGTTGACCAAGTGGCAGCTTTAGTTGCGCTTCAAAAGCCGCTCTCAGATTTAGAACACATGGCTGAGGTGTTTGAAGGTGCTGCAAGCCTTGAAGACGCGCTCACGAAGATCGAAGAGCTAGAATTACCTGCTGATAACAGGCTGGCTAGCTTTGCTAGTCAGTGGCGAGAACGCACGATCAAAGCGAAGGGCTGGGGACTAATTGACGGCCACATCTGGCAGGCCTATCTTTCACCGGCACTTCCAAAGTTTTTGTATTTCGACGACTACAAGTTGCTAAGTGGGAAGATCAACCTACCTTCATTGCAAAATCGGGAAGCAAAGAACCAAGTTACAGATGCTGACGAGACAGCACAAGGTCTACTTCAACTTGCCGGTACGACATTACAGGAGCTGATGAGTGAAGATGGCTACGAAACTGCCAAGGCCAAACTTGAAGCTATTGGATTAAGTATAACACAGAAGGTATTCGAGTTTTGGAAGCAGAATTCTGATTTAGATGTGGAGTTTGATCTTAAGAGTGACACAAAAGACGTTGCTCCTTTTAATTCTGGCGTCAACCTCTACATCCGGATTAAAAATCGACGACATGGTGTTACAGTGCCGTTCGACCAGCGTAGCAAGGGCTTCATTTGGTTTTTCAGCTTCTTGGTGTGGTTCGATGCTGTTCAGTCGCGTGCCAATACGGAAGATTCTCTTATTCTACTTCTGGACGAGCCTGGTCTCAACCTCCATGCTCTTGCACAAGCTGACCTGCTGGCATACATCCGTGGTCTCTCGGGACAGCATCAGATCATATACACTACACATTCCCCATTTATGATTGACGGTACACACCTGGAAGAAGTGCGGGTCGTTGAGGATCAGGTCAAGAAGGGCAGTAAGATAACTGGAGACCTGGCTGGTTCATCGGACGAAAGCTTGTTCCCGTTGCAGGCTGCCCTGGGCTATTCAATTGCCCAGAATCTATTCATCGCCAAGAAGAACGTCTTAATCGAAGGTCCAGCTGACTTGATCTTGTTGCAGCACATGGGCGCTCTGCTTGAGGCAAGTGGAATGCAAGGGCTGGGCGGTTCCATCTTAGTGCCTGTTGGTGGTCTTGATAAGCTGACAACATTTGTTGCACTACTTGGCTCTAACAAGTTGAAGCTGGTAGTATTGCATGATCGTGCTAGTGCGCCGCATCAGAAACTAGAGCATCTTATACGGCAAAAGCTTATTGAGCGAAAGCTCGTCTTAGACTTCTCGATGTTTCTTGACCCAGTACCGAAAGAAGCTGACATCGAAGATTTGCTGCCACCAGACCCATACATTGCAGCGTTTAATCAAACGTACGCCAAGGAACTGAATGGCGACGAATTGAAGTCCACTGATCTGAGTACGCATCCTCGAATGGTTGAGCGCATCAATTCTTGGCTCAGGGATAAGAAGATCATTCTTCAGAAGAGTGGAGGTTATAATCATTATCGCGTGGCACAAGCTGTTCTTCCTGCGCTTACAGCCGAAGCACTCCAGCCAGATGAGTTGGCTCGGTTTGAACGTTTATTTACCAAGATTAGTGAAGTGCTTTAGACATTGGCCACCGGCCACCGGCCACCGGCCACCGGCCACCAAGAAAACAGCATTGTGTGTCCTGAAGGGATCTTGACCGAGATCCCGTGTGTCTAAGGGGGTGTCGATGAAATTCATTCGGTTGGAGACTTGAGGAGATATGTGGTAACGAGAATGGAACCAGAACCTCTACGACGTGGTAAGAGTTTTCATAAAAAAGTCAGCAGGAGTGGATCACTGAGGCTGAAGGTATTGTAGGAACGGAGAGCCATGTAGTAAAGCTGTCCGGAAGGCGAGGGAGGGTGGATGTTCTTGTCGATGATGAAGACGAAACTTGTGTTGTTATTGAAATCAAGGCATCAAACTGGGATCGGATGACAGATAAAGCCGTACTACGAAACGTCCGCCGCCAGATCAGACAGATATACTCTTACATAGATACGCAAATAGGTATCAAAGAATTCATTTGCCCAGGAATCGTTTTTCCTTTCCGCCCAGAGTCATCAGAGCGATTGAACCTGATTGAGGAGTTATTCTTGAATGAGGGAATTTCAGTAGTCTGGGATGACGAGACAATTGCAATGTGCAAGATACGGAACAAGTAGTGTCTCCGTTACAATTGGTCTTGAATTTGGTACGAGCAACTTGGATTTAAAGTAGAAATTCATGCAAACTAGGCAGACTCTTGCTTCAAGTTTACCTATTGAATCAAACTGATGCCTCGCCTTGTCATGGCCTTTGCCAGGATAGGAAAACGCAGCGGATATTCAGACGTGTGCAAAGCCCACGCCACAACTTCCAGGGCTAGCACAATCGATTGAGCAAAAGGAACACATAACACATGAAGCAGGCAACCTGGGACGAAATGTGCAAATCTGTGCTGGAGCAAATGATTGCATATGTTACACCATTTAACACTCCAATATCAACAGTACTAAATGATGAAGAGGGTGAGCATCATGGTAGTGCTAGTTTCGTTAATGTTGATGGAGCAGTATACCTTGTTACCAATGAGCATGTTGCAAGAAAGCTATATACTTCATCCCTGGCACATCAGTTCCATGGAAGTGATATAGTAGCTCGGCTGATAAATCCATTTTGTGTCAAAAAGTATCCCATTGACTTTGCTGCTTCTAGGATCCACAGTAATTCATGGACCGCAGTTACTCATAGAGCAAAAGGGATTCCAGAATCGAAATTTGCAATAAAGCATGCCCCAGTCTCAGCTGAGTTGTTGTTCTGCGTAGGATACAGCGGAGAGCGATCTCGGTTTCTCTATGGGACTCTGATTGAACCTGGTACACCCTATTTGATGCAGGAAATTGATTTTCCCTCCAACATCGATGTTGGCGACAAGTCGTATCATTTCGCAATCCCGTACTTACCAGACAAAGCTTGGGCTATCGATGAAGATAGAAGAGGACTTCCGAAGCCTCCGGGAATGAGCGGCTCTATTTTGTGGAATACTAGATTCATTGAGATTACTAACGCTGGTCAGGTCTGGAGTCCCGACAAGGCAATGGTGACTGGGATTATCTGGGGTTGGCCTTCTTCGAGGGGTTGTCTACTCGCCACTAGGGTCGAGCACTTAGAGTTGAGAGAAATCACTGATCGTGCTAGCAAATGTGCTTCCATTCAGTGAACTACCAACTTCCACTCCCACCAACCCCAGCAGTCTGCCCACCAGCCGTAACTGCAATCACCTTGTAGAAACCCTTCGGCTCCACATCCGCAAAGCCCACATGCGTGAAGGACGTGCCGTTGCGCACGAAGCCTACCTGGGTGTAGTAGTGGCGGTCGACGTCAGCTGCCCAGAGGATGCGGTATCCATCAGCTGTAGGCGACGAATTCCAGGAAAGGTGTAGATCATTACCGACAGAAACGATTTCAAGGGGCGAAGGGGAGCCTGCAGTAATTCCAGTCTGGACACCAACAACGAAGTAGTCATGGTACTGATCTGGGACGTTCCCTGTATATGGATAGTAGACGAAGTAATCATCAAGTCCATCACCGTCAAAGTCGCGCACTATGATGCGCTGAATACCAGCTCCGTCATCATCCCACGAAAACAAGACTTCATCAGTTGCAATATCACGGATTTCTAGGTCTGTCCACTGACCAGAAGTGAATGCGAATTCTGCTTGATTGTTGCTTCTTGCTTTACCAGCTACAAATGTACTGTGTGTATACTTTGGATCGAAAGGCGTCAGGAAACCTGCCGTTACATAGTGATACTCACCCGTGATTGGATTGAATAGAGCGGGTTCATTGTTATTTCTGTAGCTAAAGACTTCTAGTACGCCATCCCCATCCACATCAATGTCTACCCAAGGACCGCTATAGCCATACTTCAAGGACACCGGCCCAACAGTGCTTTCATACTTCACGACTAGCTGCTGCGCAGATAATGCTGATGCTAGTAGCAGAAGGGGCAAAAGTCTTCGGAGCATGAAAACCTCGTAGCTAGGTACTTTGAAGCTGATTTGTAGCAAAGCTTTTTCTACTATCCGAACAGAACATTCCCTTGGAGATGTTTGGCACACCTAGGAGTCGAAACACTGTTCTGATGTCTGCGACTGATCCATCAAGTCCTACTGGTTTGAAGTGCGAACCGACTTCTTGCCAAGACAGCGACTGGAAGCACTTTCGGAGACTTGTCTCTGACCGTCAAACTCCAGGTTGGATGCCAAAGCCTCGCGTCCAAGCATTCATCCATTCCGTGATCCAGGCTGAAGAACGCTCCTCTCGTGCTCGGTGGACGGAACAAGACCTGCGGAAGTGGTGGGCGCAGCTACTGAAACATTGCCCAGGGTTGGACAAGACCGAGGCCAGGAAGTTCAGCTGGGTCAAGCGTATCTGTCGAGGTAGCTGGGGTCCAAGTGTCGCTGATGATTGGCCGTCCTTTGCTGACGCGCCGGTACCTAGGAAGAAGCATCGATCCCCGCTACGTCGACTGAAAGACAAAGACGCGCGACTTCTTCAAACTGCGATCCAGCTGGAACCAGAAGAGGAACGTAGGCATTGGATCCTGAACGACTTCAGTAGCTGGCTGGATGGTGTTCTCGAGGCCACTGGGTTGCAGGAGGGGTTTACTGGGCAGCTGGAGTTTGCGCTTCAAGTACTAGATGGATCATGGGGTGACCAGTTGACTTGTGACAGTACGCCTAGGTAGAACGTTTGGAGTTGTATGAAGCTGTGCTTGATACGGACGGCTATTGGAAAGATGGGGTGGAGTGCCTGGAGGCTTGAATGATCACTCGATCCAAGAGCAAGTGGCAAGATAAGCGTGATACGTTAGTCCACTTGACGAAGTCATCATCTCCAGGGATTGGTTTTCCTGATAGCTTCAGAGTCCCAGGGGACCCGCGCGCCCGTCTATTGAGCATTCTTCAGGAAAAGAAGATCCGAGCGTCGCATATCCGGCATATGCTGTTCTTGCAGCCAACACCTATAGCTGTTGCATTTAGTGAAGCGATGCCAAGTACAATACAGATGCTGACAACCAGGTATTCACCATATGGCATTCATGTTCACAAATTCCACGCCTTCAGCAATGGTGGGGGACCGTGTTGGTATTTGAACAATGAAGTATTCAAATCCTTCACAAACGATAACTCCGTTAGAGCACGAGAGCTGGACGATGAATGCAAATTCCTACTCACGCCTCTTGCACCTGCTTGGCAGGATGAAGTTCGTTTTCACAATGGAGTTCCTTGTGACTGGTCACATGAGAGGGAGTGGAGAGTGCCGGAGGATTTTAACTTGCCATTCGTGAACGGTAATCCTGATTTCGAAGTGCTTCTTCCTGATGACGAAGCAGTAGAGTGGCTAGTTCACCAAACTCTTGAGTTTGATGTTGGTTCATGCACTAGGCTCATCTCAGAACTAGAGTGAGCCTCTACTAAATGGCTGGAGGAACGGATGAGACGTGCGACAATTTCAATTCTGAGCCTATTTGTGATTACTTGTTTGTCAGTTGGTCAAACTGTTCAAATGGAAACGCTGAATGCAGAAGGTTCCTTTGCGGGCTATGGAAATCAGTTTGCTGTTTTTCATAGCAACGGCTACGTCTTCATTTATGGACAGGGGGGAGTTAATCAAACAAGGGTAAACATCATCAGTGAGCAGGCACTTATAGATGCAGCGTATGGAAGCACTGCAGAAGCTAGTGATCGCCCCAGGACAGTTCAACTCCTACCAGCCCATCCGAACCCCTTCAACCCTTCCACCAGCATCGAGTTCTCCCTGGCCGCGACGGACCACGTCCAGCTGACTGTCCACAACATGCTGGGCCAGCAGGTGAAGATCATCCAGGATGGTTTGATGGAAGCTGGCGAGCATACGGTGAACTTTGACGGGCAGGGGCTGGCCAGTGGTGTGTATACCTACACGCTACAGGTTGGGAGCTATGTGGAGACGAAGAAGTTTACGTTGGTGAAGTAATCAACAGAACTGAAATGGGGCAGCCATGAAACGGCTACTACCGGTACTTCTATTGTGTGGCACTGCACATGCAATAGATCCTCCAGAGATCCAGATTCAAGCATCAGGAGATTTCTGGAATACCTACATCGATGTGGCCTGGAGACCTGTGGCAGGTGCCAACAAGTACAACATCTATTTCTCGAATCATGAGATGCAGGACAGTCTGATCGGATTCACTTCAGATACACTTTTTACGTTTGAAGTGCCTAACCAATGGTCCTTCTCCACACCAACTAGAATAGGTTATATACATATTACTTCGGAAAACACAGGCGGCCTAACACTAATCCCGCCAGGTACCTTCACAATGGGTGACAGCTTCGATGATGAGCCCCTTACTCCAAATGACCACACCGTTCAACTCACGAACAGCTATCTACTAGGTACAAATGAAATCACAAATGCAGAATACATCGATGCACTCCAATGGGCATATGACAATGGACTAGTAACTGCAGACATTTCAACTGTTACAGTATATGGTATGCAATTGGTTGACCTGAGTGACAATGGTTCGGAAATCATGTTCTCCGGTGGCACCTTCTCTTTGCGAGAATCAACGGACAACTACACACTAGAGGCATACCCCGGGGGATATGATCCTGCAAACCATCCAGTCTCATGTGTTAGTTGGTTTGGCGCTGCATGTTATTGTGACTGGCTGAGTATGCAGTTTCTACTGGAACCTTTCTATTGCGGCAACTGGGCTCAGAATACTGACCACAATCCATATGAGTCAGAAGGGTACAGACTCCCAACTGATGCGGAGTGGGAATTTGCCGCTGTATTTCAGGATGACAGAAAGTACCCTTGGGGTGATGATCCTCCCGAGTGCGAAATTGTAAACTTCGCCCCAACTGGAAATGACTGTATTGGTTGGACAACCCCAGTTGGATCTTATCCAGAGGGGATGAGCCAACTTGGGCTACTAGATCTAGCTGGAAATGTGTGGGAGTGGACAGGATCACACTTTGGAGACCATCCAAGCTTCTCAGTAAATCCACTCGGCCCTGATCTTGATAGCAATGCTCATCGAAAGCTTAAAGGTGGGCAGCGGAGAAATGATGAGCGTGATATGCGATGTGCCATGGTCATCAGTATACCACCAGAGATCATTTCGCCGGGCTCACTTGGGTTCAGAGTATGTAGGACCGTCATTGACTAGTACCGACTACCATTCTGAGAAAAGGGGCCACCCTTCCAGGCGACCTTCGAGTCGGTCCACTTAGAGCAAGTGAGCAATTCAAGTTGACTGGACCTAGCCCAAGGATTTCCCTGGACCCAATCAACCTAGCATCGAAATCGGCCGGCATGATCTAAGTCGTGCATGTCAGGCTCGAACTTAATACCGTTCGGAAAGCCCGCACATCTTGCTCTGGAGATCCCCATGCTCAGGTTCTTTGCTTTTCTGCTGCTATGCGTCTCGATGGTTCAGGCGGCGGTCATTCATGTTCCAGGTGATCAACCAACCTTGGATGAAGCAATACAATTCGCCGCATTGAATGATACAGTTGCTCTTGCAAATCAGGTACACCAGATCAATCCGAGCTCAACGATTTTGATAGCTGCTTCAATTGTCATCGCTTCTGAAGGTGCGCTCAGTCCTGGAGGGTCAGACAACTATTCTGCTTGCCAACTAGCTGGCAATGAAAGTCAGATAAGATTTGAAGGAGATTCAACACTATTCGGTACACTAATGGGAATTGATTTATACTCTTGCTCAGTTGCAGCAAATGATACAATTGGTTGCATCAGTATACAGGACTGCAACTTCGTAGAGAGCGACTTGTTTCTCTCCCGCTTGCTTCAAGTGCGATGTCAGAGAATAGCTATGGAAGATTCACAAGTTAACTTCCAGTACATAGATGACCTGTTTGTAGATCAATGTACTACAAACAATGCGCCAGAGCTTGCACTCTATATTCAGTGGTCAAATGCGGTCATAAACGGACTAGTTGTATCAAATTGTGGAACTTCATATCCCTCTGGTAGGACAGCTCCCATCATCATTCGAGGATCTATTGCCACGTTTAGTGGCGCTACTGTTACCGCTAATAGGGTGAGTAGAGAAGACCACCCTATACTTCGACTAGATCATAGTTCGGTAGTAGACTTGCACAATCTTATAATGTATGACAATGACTATACCATCAGCGGAATGCTAATAGAACTTCATGCTAGCAGCCAGTTTGCTACGAATGTTCTAAACATTGACTACAGCTGCATTGAAAATGGTACGAATGATGTAATAGTTGGAAATATATACAGCGATTTGAGTTGGGGTGATGGAGTGATAACGAACGACCCAATGTTGACTACAGAATATCATCTTAGTAGTAGTTCCCCTTGCATCGATGCTGGAGACCCCAACAGCCCGTTGGATCCCGACGGTACAATTGCTGACATGGGTGCCTACTACTACTGCCAAGGAGACCAAGTCACAATCCCTGAAGAGATTGTCGCCGTCACAGAACCTGGCTACCCAATCCAGCTAGAAGTTCAATTCACGTCTTCCTGCGATGGCGTTGCTATTGACAGCGCAAACACCACCCTGGCCGAGTTTATCCTGGGCGCTTACCCCGACTCCGTAGGTGCCGAGTACCAGACTGGCATCTTCAACCTGACCTTTAACCCCCAGACCCAAGGCCTCTTCCAGGACACGCTCCACATCTGGGCCGACACCGAGATCAGCAACACCGACGATCCCAGACACCATGTCGTGCCGTTGATCGGTGAATCTGGTCCAATACCTGCAGCGGTTACAGGCCTAGCTGTAGAGATTGGAGAAGACCTGTCTGCCCAACTGACCTGGTCGCCTGTGGACTCAACGATCTATGGCAACCCGGTGACGCCAGACTTCTACCTGGTCTTCTACAATGAAGACGATCCTTACAGCGAGGAGGACTGGTACTACCTGAATGCAGTGCCCGGGACGGAGTTTGAGCACTTCAGGGCTGCGCAGTTCTCGGACTTGATCAACTATAGGGTTGAGGCGTGGGTGGATATTGCGGGAAGAGTAGAAGAGTTGGTTCTTGGGATGAGCCAGAGTGTAGCACGATCTGTACTACGACCAAGTGCTGTGATAAGAGATAGCCAGTGAATTCAGTCTACGCCACAGATAGATGATGGGCTGAAGATGGAGAGTCTAGATTCTCCACTTAAGGTTAAACTCGTTACTTTGAAATCTGTATAGATACCATTGACGGAAGACAAACTTAATCTGCTCGGGCGATAGCTTTCCAGGTTTTTCTCCACCATACTTTTGGGCTGGTGTATAGTCTTCCTCTTCAATGTATAGAACAGTCTTCCCATCATACTCATCGAAGCAGAGAAATAGTGGAAGAGTTATTGGTTTCAAGGGCATCGGGGCATCTGTAATGATTCGTTGAATTACTTCTGATATACACGAGTTGATTGTTGAGTAGATCGCTTCAACGTCCTTGTCATTGAATCCTTGAGATTGGATTATCATGTCCAGGTCTATTTCGTCGTATGCTAGTGTAAACTGGGACCCCCAATTTGCAATGTCATTGTAGGAAACAATTGAATTCAAATTCAATGCGATCCCTTGACTGTATAGGTGCTGAAAGTATCCATGCAGTATTGGTTGAAAGCCGGGTGTTTGGGAGAATATGAACACGAGTTTGCTCCTTTGGTATTGCGAAAGCTTGCCGCTGGAAGAGCCTTCCTTTGTCAAAAATTGTGAGATGGTGATGGGTGCTCCCTCAGCTCTCACTGAGTGCTAAGCATCGTTCTACATAGTCTTCACCATAGAGAATGGATCAATACATGAATCACTGACAGTGAAGTGCAGTTGTTAAAGGAGGGGCCTGAATGCACGGTTCAGACCCCTCCCCAATACCAATCTTCCCTAACTAGAACGCTTGTGTTCCTTTAAGACTGCGAGGACATCTGGGTTTTCGATATTCTTCAGAAACCAATCGTAGTCAAGCGGCGCATCCTTGAACCTGGCTCCGAAGACTCTTTTGACTGTTACGTTGAGGTCCGTGTCTCTTTGCATGACTGCCATCAGCTTGGTCTTTGCCTTACGATCAGGAGTCCATCCTTGATCATGTCCGTATACGCTGGGCTTGCGCCATGCTTTCTTGACTCCATTCTTGTCTGCCTTTTCCGCTAGACTTGCAGTCTTACTCCATTCCTTGTCAAGCAGAGCTTGTACCCGATAGAAGTCAGATGCCTCTTCTTTGGTTAAGCAAATATTGTCAGGCGTAGGGTCTTCAGTCAGTTCAGCAAGTTTCAAACAGCTAGGGTTTTGCAGAATGGCCTTGAGGGACTGAACTAAAGAATTTTTTACCTGTTGGGCTTGCATGTTGCAGCTCCTTTCTACTTGAGGTGGCCAGGCATTGAATTGAAATCCGACGCAAAGGGGTCATCGACCTGAAGAACCCCGGCCAGTGGATTGCTCCCCAGAGCTGCCCTATTGCGTGTGCGGAGTATAAAAGATAACATGATGGAAAAAGCAAGGGCGCGGTTCGAAAACAGGTCTAAACGGTTGAGGTTAGCTTTGAAAAATCTACACGAGCTGGTCAAGGAGACGCGCCATGGGCTTGGGTGGTCCATGGATGAACTGGCCCAAAGGGCGGGAGTGTCGAAGACCGTGGTAGCCAAAATTGAAAATCAACAGTCTGACCCAAGGGTGGGTACGCTGCTCAAACTCTGTGATGCAATGGATCTTTCGTTGTGGAAAGTGTTCATGGAAGAGGCTAAAGAAGAAGTGCAAACAGCATTCTGTGATTCAGCGAGATTACAGATTGATCAAAGGTTTGGACTAGCCAACCCAGAAGAAAGGCAGCCTACTGTAACTGACACCATTACCAAAGAGATCGCAAACTTGATTTCATTAAGACTAGAGGAATTGAATGCGGCCAGCTTACCGGAAGACGGCATAGCAAAGCCTGATTACTATTCGTTCCGATGGTACAACTGGGCTGACGCAGAGCTCTTCGAAGTAACGCAAAGTATAGCAGCCATGTTTGAACCAGAAGTCAAGAATGAGCTACTTTCACTGTTAAAGTCATCTCGAGAGCTATTCGTTATGAAGAATCCCGCTGCTACCCGGCGGCTGATCCGATACTACTTCGCTGAGGATAAGAGGCTAACGAGAGACGATCAGTGTTTTACTTCACCATGTGTTCCAGAGAATACATCTCCTACACTTGGAGGAGTGGATGTCCGGTATTATGACCATGAAGCATTCTCGATTGAGAAGCCACAAAGGGGGCTTCCTTCAAATAGAGATTCTGATAGAGTTGTCTATATCGCAGAAGTTGTCCAGGAAGGGGATTTTATTGTTTACACACTAAAGCCCGATCAAACAGCTAGCAATATTGTACTGAGAGATGGTGATACACTTCGATTTATCATAGTAAACAACGCACTTGCAATCTGGATTAGATCTGGTAGTGATGGTGTTCTTGTCTGTAGAGGAGATGTCGTTAATGATCGCGGTTCCCACTACTCACAACTCGCTTCTAGTACTCCTGATCACACGTTTAGTAAGCAAATCAGCATACCAGTTATAGGTGCGCACTCTCTTGTTAGACTAAGTGTTCATGCGAAACTGATGGATCATGCAACTGCTGCTGATTACTTAGATTTAACAAAGGACACTCTCTATAAGAGGGTAGCTAGTGGCGAAATCACGCGCGGTGCTGGATTTCTTTACAGGAAGAGTGAGCTTGATAGATACCTAATGGCTGATATTGAAGAAACTTCTATCTGAGCATCAGCTGGTAACTACTGTGCGGTCGTCCGCTTCCTATGGCAGCTAGTTGACTTGCACAGGGGCACGACTTCCCGAGTGAAGCCTGAGCAGATGGAAGACGTGTATGCCATGCTTGATGCAGCGAAGAAGATTGGAAAAGGGACAAGTAGTCAATGAAATGCGCCAACCACTACCACTACATCGTGGATGAATCAGTATCTACTCTGGGGGCCATGTGCGAGCCCATCTCCAGGATCCAGGCGTAGGACCTGGACGTCGCCTCCAGTACCGCCAAGGCATTTCCTGACATGTATACAGCCACTTGTGTTTCTGGCTACGTAGGTCACCCATTGAATGCATTGATCGGGTTCGAAGTAAATTGTGCAAGAATTGTGCAATGGATTGGTCACGGATCGTCATGATCGCTCACGGTTGGTTCCGCGAATTGGCGCAGGCTGGAGGCTACAAGTTCAAAAATATCAAGAGCAAGGCATCAAAATGCTAGAGTTGCGTTCTTCGCTTTCAACGACGCGCGGAAGATGATCCTCCTCAAGTAGGCACATCACGCTTTCGAGCAAACAAGGCCCCGTCGGCAATCGCCGGCGGGGCTTTTTACTCAGGAAGATGAAAAGGGCCGCCCAACCGGGCGGCCCTCCTTGTCTTACACATGATGTACCTGCAGACTAGCGTCCGGCCTGCACCCCGTCCAGCGGCAGGTTGTGTGACGGAATGAAATTCCCATTGCCGTCGTAGCGTCGCCCTTCGCCGCAGCGGTTGCCGCTGCGCAGGGCGCTGGTTTCGGGGAGGTCCGCGACCACGCGCAGGCCCAGCAGGGACGGCAGGCTGGCCAGCGGCACATCGATCCAGCTGTCCGTGGTCGTCGCGATCAGGGTGCTGCCGTCGGGTTCGAACCAGGTCTCCGTGCTGCCGTGCAGCTCGTACTGGGTCGCGCCGATCAGCGGACACCATTCCACGTGGATCTCCTGTGTGTCGGGCAGGTAGGCGATCGAGGCGCGGAGCAGTGTGCCGGCGACCACCGGCAGGTAGTCCACCAGGCCCTTCGTGGGATCATCCACCTGGTCGTAGATCATTTCCTCCGGCGTAAAGCCTTCCGGCGAGCACCAAGCGTTGTGGCTGGCGCCCACGTTCCCCGGGCCGTGGTTGTACAGGTTCCAGACGCTGTTGCCGAGGAAGGCGCAGGAGCGGGACGGGTCGTTGCCGACCACCGTCGAATCCGCGTTCTCGAGCCGCAGGCCGGTGTCGTTGTCGAAGAAGCTGCAGCCCGCGATCAAGGGAGTGGATTCGTGACACAGCATGCCCGTGCCCGTCGCTTCCTGCACCGTGACGCCCAGCAGCGTGTCCGGTTGCATCGTGTCATATAGGGACAGGTTGGTGACGGCCTTCTCGACGATGCAGTGTTCCAGGCGCGAACTGGAGCCGCCCAGGTCGGCGGCGTCGCTGAAGCGCAGGCCATCCCAGCTGCCCGGAATGCCGCTGTCGGCGGTGAAGCGGATCGGGGCTTCGGCGGTACCGACCGCATGCATTCCCCCGCGATACAGGTTGTGCAGTCCCCCGGGATAGGCAATGTAGCACCCGGTGCCGTCCAGGAAACGCAATTCGCTTCCCGGTTCCAGCACCAGCAGGGGAACCGTGCTGTCGTAAACGTAGAAGTCGCCGAAGACCACCTCCAGCGGGAAGTTCGGCAGGTCGAAGGTCGCCGAGTCCTGCAGCACGCCGTGACACAGGGCCCGGTTTTCCCCGTTTCCGCTGGCGCTCAGGCCGACTGCCGGCGGCAGGCCGCTGCCGTTGAGCACGAGCGGTCGCTCCGAATTCAGGTTCAGCTCCACATCCTCGAGGGTGGGAGTCAGGGTGTTCACCATCTCGATTCCGCGGACGGCCTGTTCGACGATGCAGTGGTTGAGCGTGGAGCTGGAATCCGCGTAATCGCTGGAATTGTTGAAGCGGATCCCCTGCCAGCCGCCGCTGGAATCGTTGTCGGCCGTGAAACGGATCGGCTCGATTGCCGTTCCCTGCGCTGCAAGCATGCCCAGGTTGGAGCTCGAGGAGGACCCGTTGTTGCCTCCGATGTGCAGGGTCGCGCCGGGAAGGAAGCGCAGTTCGCTGCCGGGCGTCAGGCTGAGCACGGGATGGGCGCTGCCGTAGACGAGCGTCTCGTCGAAGACCACCTCCATTGGCCATCCGGCCAGGTCGAACACGGCGCTTTGCAGGAGCTGCCCCCGGTAGAGCGCGCGGTTGTCCGGATTGCCGGCCGCGCTGAGTCCGCTGGCCGTCAGCAGGGAACTGCCGTCCATGACAAGCGGCCACTCGCTGGAATCGTTGAGTTCCACATCCTGCAGGGCGGGGTAGACGGTCCATTTCGCGGTGATGTTGCGCACGGCCTTTTCGACCACCGCGTGCGTCATCGACGATGAGGCGCCGTTGTAATCGCTCGCGTCGTTGAAGCGGATGCCCGTCCAGCCGCCGCTCGAGTCGTTGTCCGCCGTGAAGCGCACGGGCTCGAGAACGGAACCTTGCACATCGAGCCCGCCGCGGTAGATGCTATGCAGGGACGCATAATAGCCGACATCCAGTCCCGTTCCCGGCAGGAATCGAAGCTCGAGCCCGGGCAGGATCGTCAGCACCGGAATCGACGAGTCGTAGATCACAACATCCGAGAAGACCACGGGAATCGAGGACCAGACAGAGGCGTCGAAGGTGCGGTCGTCGCTGATCAGGCCGAAGTAGAGCGCCCGGTTGTCGGCATTGCCGGCCGCGCTCACATTGTGAGACGGAATCAGCCCGCTGCCTTCCAGCAGGAGGGGCCACTCGGAGCTGTCGTTCAGCTCCACGTCCTGCAAGGAGGGTGTATCGGAGGCGTATACGTGAATATTGTTCACTGCGCGCTCGACCACGCAATGAGTCATGCTGGAAGCTGTCGTGTCCGCGTCGCTGGAGTTGTTGAACTTCAGCCCCGCCCAGCCGCCGATGCTGTCGTTGTCGGCGGTGAAGAGGATCGGCTCGGCCTCCGTGCCCTGCGCGAGCAGAGCGCCGGCGAAGCTCGTGTTTTCGCTGTTGTTGTTTCTGCCGATGTGCATCGCGGCTCCGGGACGGAAACGCAGTTCGCTGCCCGCTGTGAGCTCGAGCACGGGGCGAGCCGCGCCGCCCACTTCCGTATTGTCAAACAGGAGCGGCAGGGACCAGTTCGCCAGGTCGCAGAACCAGTCGTTGCCCAGCAGGCCCTGGTAGAGCCCGCGATTATCGGGGTTTCCGGCAGCGCCAAGGTTCAGCGGCGTGGGCAGGCTGGCCCCTTCCATGTACAAGGGCCACTCGGAAGAGTGGTTCAGCTCGACGTTTTCCAGGGTCGGCGCGCTGGTATACCTGGACCACAGACAGCGGACGGCCATCTCGACGACCGCGTGTTCCATGAAGGAAGCCGCACCCAGGTAGTCGCTGGCATCGTTGAAGCGGATGCCTTCCCAGCCGCCGATCGAGTCGTTGTCCGCCGTGAAGAGCACGGGCGAAGCCCCGCTGCCCAGGACCTGCAGGCCTCCGCGGTAGACCGAATGCAGCGAATTCAGATAGCCTACATCCAGGCGGCTGCCCGGCAGAAAGCGCAGCTCGCTTCCGGGCAGGATCGTCAGGGAGGGGATGCTGGTTCCATAGATGATCACATCGTCGAAGACGACCTGCAGGGAGGTCCAAGCTGCCTCATCGAAGACGCGGTCGTCGTTGATCAGGCCGTAGTACAGGGCCCGGTTGTCCGCGTTTCCGCTGGCGCTGACATTCGTTGTCGGGATCAGGCCGCTGCCCTCGAGCAGAAGCGGCCATTCCGAACTGTCGTTGAGCTCGACATTCTCCAGTGAGGGCGTATCGGAAGCGTATACATGAATGTTATTGACGGCCTGTTCCACGATGCAGTGGGTCATCTGGGAAATCGTCGTGTCCGTGTCGCTCGAGTTGTTGAACTTCAATCCCGCCCAGCCGCCGATGCTGTCGTTGTCGGCGGTGAAGCGGATCGGCTCACCGGAGGTGCCGACGGCCACCAGGGAACCGGCATAGCTCGCATTCTCGGCGGTGTTGTTCCGCCCGATGTGCATTGTCGCCCCGCTGCGGAAGCGCAACTCGCTGCCCGCTGTGACCGTCAGCGCCGGACGGCCGCTTCCGTATACCTCGACCTGGTCGAAGAGCAGGGGCAGGGACCAGTTCGCCAGGTCGCAGGTCCAGTCCTGCTGCAGGGCGCCCGTGTAGAGGCCGCGATTGTCCGGGTTTCCCGAGCCGCTGAGGGCGATGGGAGTGGGCAGGCTGGCTCCTTCCAGGTAGAGGGGCCATTCGCCGGAGTCGTTGAGAGACACGTGATCCAGGGTCGGCGCGGAAGTGGATCGCGACCAGATGCAGCGTACCGCCTTCTCGACCGTGCAGTACGACATGGAGGAGGCGGCCCCGTTGAAATCGCTTGCGTCGTTGAAACGGATCCCTTCCCAGCCTCCGCTCAGGTCGTTGTCCGCCGTGAAGAGCACGGGATCCATCAGCGTCCCCTGCACCTCCAGGCCTCCGCGGTATACATTGTGTATGCTGTTGATGTAGCCGACATCCACCCGACTTCCGGGCAGGAAGCGCAATTCGCTGCCGGCCGCGATGGTCAGGGTCGGCACGGTGTTGTCGTAGATGCTGATGTTCCCGAAGACGACGGGCAGGGAGCTTGCTGCCACATCGATGGTCCGGTCCGCCCGGACCAGGCCGGTGTAGTACGCCCGATTGTCCGGGTTGCCGCTGGCGCTGACGCCGGAATTCCCCGGCAGGCCTGCGCCTTCCAGGTAGAGCGGCCATTCGCTCGAGTCGTTGAGCTCGACATCCTGCAGCACGGGTGTATCACTGTCCTTTGCGTGGACATTCCGCACGGCCATCTCGACCACGCAATGCTCCAGCAGCGAAGTTGTTCCGTCGTAGTCGCTGGAATTGTTGAATCGAAGCCCGGTCCAGCCGCCGACGCTGTTGTCGTCGGCCGTGAAGGTGATCGGCTGGCCCGCCGTCCCCTGTGCCAGGAGCGAACCGGCAAAAGAGGCGCTTTCGCTTGCGTGGTCCCGGCCTACATCCATAACAGAACCCGGCAGGAAGCGCAGCTCGCTGCCCGGAGCAATGGTGACACGCGGATTGGCACTGCTGTAGATGCTCACGTCTCCGAAGACGAGTGGCAGGGGCCAGTTGACCGTATCGATCTCCAGGCTGTCCGTGATCACGCCGTCGTAGAGCACACGATTATCGGCATTGCCGGCAAGGCTCACGTTGCCCATGGTCAGCAGCGCGGCTCCGCTGAAATGCACGGGGTACTCACTGGCATCGTTCAGCTCGACATCCTGCATCACGGGCTGGTCCGAGCGAATGACCGTAACACAACGGACGGCTTTCTCGATCACGCAATGCTCAAGAGAGCTGCTGCTGCCGAGGTAGTCGCTGGCATCATTGAACTGGATTCCTTCCCAGCCGCCGGACATGCCGTTGTCGGCGGTGAAGAGTACCGGATCCATCGCTGTCCCCTGGACATCCAGTTCGCCCCGATAGGCGCTGTGAACGCCCGCGGAGTACCCGACATGCAGGGTCACGCCGGCCTGGCTGCGGACCTCTACGCCTGCTTCGACAGTCAGCACGGGAAGCGCGCTGCCATAGACAAACAAGTCGCCCTCGAGGATGTAGGGACTGCCCGCAGGTCCCCATGTCGTATCCGTGGAAATCACTCCTCCGGGCACGAAGGTTTGCGCATGCGCCAGGGGGGCGAGGAGGCAGAACGCCAATAGTGCCTTCATAAAGAACTCCGATAGCTGTATGAAGCGGGCAAGGAATTCTGCCCGTCTGGTTGGAAGTGTGTTTGCTGCTGTCAGACGGAAATTGCAAGAACCAGGCCATGGGAGCTGTAGCCCTGGTCACACGAGAGCATTGAAAATGAACGGGATACCGAATCTGTTGGCGACCTGCATTTTCGCGCCCTGTTCAGTTTCCGACAATTGTTGCGGTGGACTACTTTCTGAATAGGGCAGGCAGTCTTCCGGGGGAAAAGGACGATCAATCGTAGTCGCCGTTAGATGCCTATAATAAAGGAAAGCCGCCCGGTTCGGGGCGGCTTTCGATTCACGCCTGTGGCGCTACTGTCGAAGTTGTGGTTCCGGTACGAATACCAGTCTGGATCAGCAAAGATCCCCGAGTTGGCTGTACATAGTGGCTGGTCCTCCTCGGTTAATCCATGGGACAGTTCGGTCGGTACGCGTACAGGAGGAATCTACTCCAGGACCGGATGCTCCGCAACCCTTTTCGTTCATGCCGTGGATTTCCTGGCGGGATGTATTCCCGTACTGGAGAATGAGCTTCTGCCAGGGGGGGGGGAGTGCTACGGATTCCCTGATTCTCTGCGTCTTGGATGAACCCTTGCAGAATCAGGCAGTTGCACCCTGGCCCTGGCTGCAGCAGGCGTGATCCATGCTGTCTTTCGCTTCATCGCACAGCTTGTTCGGTACTTCGGGAAGAATGAAGTTGTTCCGGATCCTGCAGGTTCTGCAACTCTGGAGGTGACATGCCCGGCTTTTGGATCACCACCCTGCTCCTGCTTGGAAGCCTGTACCACGGGCTCCGGGCGGAAATCCAGCTCGACCTGGACCCTGCCGCGTTCGCGGGCGACGCCGTGCTACAAGCGGCGCAGGCCGACATCGGCACGCTTCCCGGAAGTGCCTGGTACGAGGCGGAACTCAGCGGTCCGAGCGGGTTTCCGCCCATGTATCACCTGGTCTGGCCGCTCGATGACGTGATCCAGACTCCCACGCCGGTGCATGCCATTCGGCTGGAATACGGCTGCAGCGATTCGACGGTCGTCCTGGCGCCGAACAGCCTGTACTATGTTCCCGGCCCGGCCGCTCCGCCTCTCGGACCGACCGGGCTGGGCCTCTTCGAGTGCTACATCCCGCATATCGATCCCGTTGCCGACCAGCAGACCCTGGAAGAGACACCCCTGACGATCCTGATCACGGCCTGGTCCGCCTATGGCGACAGCCTGTGTTTCGAGGCGGGAGTGCCGGAGGGCGATGTGCTGACGGAAATCCTGCCCGGCCCCGACGGGCAGAGCGCCTGGCTCACACTGACTCCCGACCCGGATTTCTATGGCTCGGCGACGATTCGTGTCACAGCCATCGATCCGGCAGGCTTCAGCGGGTCGATGGAGTTCCATTTGATGGTCGAGAACCTGAACGATCCGCCGGGTCCCTTCGAGCTGCAGTCACCGTCCGATGGTGAAGTGATCCAGACCGACGAGGTCTTCATGGTCTGGACCCGCTCCGTCGACCCGGACCCGATTCCCGTGTTCTATACCCTCTTCCTGTCGAACAGCCCGGAGGATCTGTTGGAGCATCCTGTCGCGGATTCGCTGCGCTGGTGGTTCCACTGGCATTGGGTGGATGGAGCGGGTCCCTGGTACTGGACGGTGCGCGCGACGGATTCGGAAGGCGTGCAGGTTTACGCGGACCAGTCCTTCGTCTTCGGCACACACGAGGATCCGGTGTTCAGCGGCGATTGCGAGCAGGATTTCGGACCCGAAGCCGCGGTGATTCCCGACGACACGCCCCAGGATGTCGTCCTGCCGCCGGAGGCGCCACCCGGAACGGCCAGCGGCTGGGATCTTCAGGCCGTATACGCCGAGTACAATTTCTTCACGGATGCCCTGTACATCGGACTGGATTTCAGCGGCCAGGCCGGCGACGCGGACGGAGGGGGAGACCCCGACTCGACGGAGCCCTGGCTCGCGGCCATGGGAGGCACGGACCGCGCCGGGCTCGCGGGAAGCGAGGCGATCTGCGTGGCTCTGGACACGAACGAGGACGGATCTCCCGACCTGATCGCCGGAGTAGGCGAGGGAACGGATGCATCCGGCTACCAGGTGGCTCACGCAACGGGGATCGACCTGCCCGTTTCCTTTGGCGACCCCTGGCCCTCGGTTCAGGGCGCGCATGCCCTGGGACCCGATTTCGAAGTCGCATTTCTCCACTATCGCGAAGTCCTGGATCCCTGGGACTGGAATTCGTGCTTCCAGCTCTACGCCTACGCGGGCAGCCAGGAAGACGCTGGCATCGGGGAAGACCTGTTCTCGACACGCATCTGCCTGGACCTCTACCCGACCGCGGAGGCAGAAGACCGGCCCCACTCCTTCGGCCTGCTGCAGAATTATCCCAATCCCTTCAATCCGCGGACCCTGATTCCCATCGTGATCCAGGAAACGGGTCCGGTGCGGGTCGTCGTCCACGATGCCGCGGGCAGGCTGGTTGCCGTACTCTTCGATGGCCTGCTCGCCGCCGGCAGGCACGAGCTGAGCTTCGACGGAACGGCCTGCGCCAGCGGCCTCTACTTCGTCAGCCTGGAAGCGGAAGGACGGCGTGACACACGCAAGATGCTCCTGCTGCGCTAGCCTGTTGCGGGCGGGAATCCGCTCCGGCCACCGAAGTTTCCGAGGGAGCTTTGAGCATTTGAAGCCTGCGCGTTGCCTGCCATCTTGCCGCTGACCCTTCGCGCCTGTCCAGGAACGGGACGGCAACAAACTGGCGGATGAATTATGTACAGATACCTCTTGGTCCTGCTGGGCTTCAGCCTGCTGGCGCAGGCGGAATTGATTCCCCTGCAACCAGCGACCCCCAGCGCGATTCTGGAACTAGACAGGCCCCAGCCCTCCCGCGCCTGGTTGGCCTTTCACAAGGAACATTCCGATTGGCGCATCGCAGACTGGGATCATCTGCGCCCCTATCCCCACCGGGCACACGGCCGGCTGGCTCTGGGACAGGAAGCGTTGCGCGACGAGTACAGCCTGGATCAGCGCCTGCGTTCCCTCATGCGCAAGCATGCCGGACTGTTCCCGCATCCCGATGAGCTGAAGCTGGAGTACGCGCAAAAGCACGGCGCCGTGTGGTACATACGTTACGGCCAAGTGCTCAATGGCCTTTCTGTGATCGGAGCGCCGACGGAATTCCGCGTACACGAGAACGGCAACCTGGTGCTCTTCGGCAGCGACGCCCTGCCTGCAGTCGATATTCCCCGAGCCGCGCTTGACAGGCAGAATCTGCAGGGGATCCTGCAGCGACTCGTCGAGCATTCGATCCCGGGTGCGCGAGTCGGGATGGAGGAGGCCCCGGCCCTGCTGCCGGTCTACCGGAACGGCGCGCTGCGGCCGGAACCGGTCTTCGGAGCGCGAATCACTGGCGCGGACGCCCGCGAGCACTGGCGCGTCTACCTCTCGGCAATCGATGGTGCCCTGGTGCAGGCATGGAACCGCGTGCGCCATGTGCTTGTCGAAGGACAGATCGACTGCCTGGTCGAGCCCGAGGCGCCCTGGCAGTCGCCCGTGCCCTGGCCCCTTGCCCATGCCCAGATCCATGTAGACGGAGTGCCCGGGCTGTGCGACGCCGAAGGGCAGTTCGCGATCGAGGTGCCCGGAGGTGGCCCCTGGACACTCAGCGGAATCATGGCCGGCGCCTTCGCCAGCGTCAACCGGGTGGACGGCCCTTCATCCACCTTCAGCCGGACGATCACGGCCAGCGGGGAGAGCTTCGTGATCGGTCAGGAGGACGCGCTGATCGAGGAGCGCGACGCCTACCTGCACACCGACGCGGCCTACCGCTTCGTCAAGGGGCTGGATCCCTCATTCACCGGGCTGGATACGCCGCTGCCCGTCAACATCAACATCGACAACTTCTGCGACGCCTTCTGGGACGGCAGCAGCATCAACTTCTACCTGGAAGGCAACGACTGTCCCAACACGGCCCGTGTTCCCGGCATCGTGTATCACGAGTACGGGCACGCCGTCAACGATCGCCAGTACGAGCAGGCCGGTGTCCAGGGCGGCATGGCGAACGGCACGCTCCACGAAGGGCTCTCGGACGTGCTGACGGCCATGATGATGGATGTCTCCGGCATCGCCCCGGGCTGGTTCCTGCGGGACCTGCAGAACAGCCTGGTCTACCCGCAGGACATCACCAACCAGGTGCATCACGACGGCACGATCCTCGGCGGCGCGCTTTGGGACCTGCGCCAGGCAATCGGCCTGGAGGCCGTTTCCCTGCTGCATCACATGGCGCGCTGGGGGACCCCGGACGACTGGGACACGGGCCGCGCCTTTTTCGACTACTACCAGGAGCTGCTGGTTGCCGACGACGACAACGGAGACCTCTCCGACGGCACGCCGCGCTTCAACGAGATCGACGCCGCCTTCAACGCCCACGGCATCGGCAGCGTGCTCTCCTGGATCGGGCTGGACTTCCGCTTTCCGGAGCCGGAGCTCTTCCTGCCGCCCGGTCAGAACGCGGAAATCCGCATTCACCTGGAGGCGCCGGCCTCGCTGCCGCAGACCAGCGTCAGCCTTCACTATGTCTTCGAAGGAGAAGAGGAGCAGAGTGTCGATATGCAGCCGCAGGGAGCCGGGTTGTGGATCGCCAGCCTGCCAGGCCGGCCGGAAGGGCAGCAGGTCGAGTATTACGCCGTGCTGCATAGCGCCTCCGACAGCCTCTTCCACGCTCCGGGCGGCGCTCCGGAGACCGTGTTGCACAGCTACTTTCGCGAGGTCACGCCGCAGATCATGGACTTCGAATCCGGAGACGGCGGCGGAATCGGCGAGGGCAGTTGGGCCTGGGGAGCGGTCACGGCCGGGCCGGACAGCGCGGCCAGCGGCGACCTGTGCTGGGGCACGGATCTGGACGCAGACTACCCCAGCGCTGTCTGGGAAGGCCTCGAGTTCCCGGCGCGCACGGTGAGCGCGGAATGGGGCGCGGCGCTGGGACTCAGCCACTGGCGCCGGCTGCAGGAAGGCGACGGCGTCAACCTGGAAGTTTCCGTAAACGGCGGGGAGTTCCTTCCGCTGCCGCCAATGACAGGCTACGACTTCACCACGGACGGCCTCAATGTGAGACCCGAGCAGCCTGCCTGGAGCGGCCTCGCGCCGTCCTGGCGCCGCGCCTGGTTCGATCTGTCTGGAGTTGTATCACAGGGTTCCACCGTCGCCCTGCGTTTCAACCTGATGACGACCGAGCAGGACAGCGATGCCGGCTGGTTCCTCGACGACCTGGCCTGGGTCGGCTTCGAGCCGGAAACCCTGATGGAACACGACCCTCTGCCCGATTCCCAGGATAGCGGGCAGGAAAGCTTCCTCGTGCTCGCTTCCCTGCCGGAGGATATCACGCCGGAGACCTTCACGCTGAGCTGGCGCGCGGGCGGGGGACCTATCCAGGAATCGGCCATGTTCATGGACCAGCAGCCCGGGCAGTGGCAGGGCACGATTGCCGGCCCCTTCGACAACCAGCTGGTGGAGTACCGCCTGGATGCCTGGTGGGAAGAAGAGCACGCGGGACACCCGGCGAACCTGGACGAATGGCACAGTTTCTTCGTCGGCGAGGACCTGCTTCCGCCACAGGTAGAGTTCCTCCAGGCGCCCTTCGACGTGATCGGTCCCTCGGCGAGCTTCCGCGTGCGCGCCCTGGCCACGGATGCCTCCAGCATCGAACAGGTTTTCCTGGACTGGCGCGTTCCCGGCGGCGAGTGGGAGTTCTGGGGCCTGCAAGGGTCCGGGAACGGAGAGTGGCAAGGGCTCGTCTACCTTCATGAGCCCACCGGCAGTGTCGAGTGCCGTCTACGGGCGGTCGACGCCTCGCCGGCGCACAATGTCGGCACCAGCGAGGAGCTGGAAATCCAGCTAGGCGGTTATCAGCGGGTAGACCGGTTTTCCGATCCCGCGCTCGCGGACTGGCAGCTGGAAGGCGACTGGGCCGTGCAGGGCAGCCTGGTCTACGATGGCGACTACGCCCTCGGAACGGGCATCGAGGAGGGCCCGCCGGCCTTTGCCGACTGGAGCGCCCGCTGGAACGGCCGCCTGGACCTGGAGTACGTCGAGGCCGCCCGGCTGCGTTTTGCCGTGCATCACGAATTCGTGCGGGACGACCGGGTGTTGCTCGAGCTCAGCCCGGACGGCCAGGACTGGACAGAGATTTTCGACCTGCACGACATCAGCGCCAACTGGCAGGTCTACACACTGGACCTGGAAGACTGGCTGGGAGAGCCCTCGGTCGAGCTGCGTTTCCGCATGCTGGCCGACAGCATGGGCGGCAACGGCAACGGCTTTGCCGTCGACGCCATCGAGGTGCTGGGCCCGGACACGGAGATCGCCCCCAGCCGTGTCCTGCCCGTTGAGCCGAGTCTGCGGGCCTGGCCCAATCCCTTCAATCCTGTGACACGCATCGCTTTTTCGCTTCCGGCGGCTTCAGCCGTACGGCTCGATCTCTACAGCCTGGACGGGGCCCTCGTGCACCGGCTGGCGGAAGGGCGATTGGCGGCAGGCAGGCACCAGGCTGTCCTGGACGGAAGCGGACTGGCTGCCGGCGTCTACATCTGCAGCCTGCGGGCGGGGGACAAGCGGCGAAGCATCCGCCTGCTTCTCCTGAAGTGATGCACGAAAGAAAAGCCCCGCGGCCGGACCGGCCGCGGGGCTCATGTTCTGACCCTGGTAGGGATGGAAAATCAAGCTTCCCGGCCGCTCGTCCAGCAGCTGTTCGAAGCAGCCGCCCGCGGCGTTCAGCGGATCCGTGCAGTTGGTGGTTCTGATTCCCTCAAAATGGGCCACAAAGCCCAGTATACATCGGCTGCAGTGGCGTCGTTGGAGCCGTCGTAGTCGGCGGCAACACCGGGTTCAGGTCGAACTCGCCGTTGTCTACAGTAAGGGCCGTGGACATGTCGTCGTTGTATACGGTGAAAGAGAAGCTTCCGTTCAGTGTCGTCGCGGTGGCTTCGTTGAGAATGATCTCGCCCCCGGTTCCCGGAACGGTCTCCAGCGCGCCGCGCGGGTTGCTGTAGTCGAATCCCGGAATCAGCGTGTCTGGAACATAGCGGCCCATGGCGCCGCTGTCGATGCTGTAGCTCCCCTCCGCGACCTGGCTCACATAGAACTGGAACTGGGTTCGTCCCCGGCTGCCGATCACCCAGGCGTCGCCTCCGTTGATCTCCTCCCGCAGGATCAGCTCGTCGAAGCGCTTCAGCTGGCCGTCGATTTCCGCCTGGAAGGTGCAGCAGAAGAGCTGCGGCTCGGGGAAGGCATAGTCTTCGCAGGCCGGCATGCCGCTGGCGGGCGCGTAGTTCTCGGTTCCATCCGCATAGGAGGAGTTCAGCAGCAGCTCCCCCCCGCCGAGCTGCCAGGCCCAGGACCAGACCGCGTCCTCGATGGAGGCGTATACGGAGTCATTGTCACTGGCCCAGACACCTTCCGTTCGTGTACAGGTCCCGGTCTGGAAATTGGCATAGGTGTGCGTGAAGCTGCCATCCTCCGCGAAGTGCATCGTCGTCTGCCAGAAAGCGCTGTTCGTGTTCTCCCACATCCCCGCGAGGGATGGCGTAGCGTAGTCTTCGCAGGTCGGCAGCTCGCTGACGGCGACGAAAACCTGCTCTTCGGGATCCTCCGGATCAAGGATCGTCAGGGTCGTTCCGGCGAGCTCCCAGGCCGCGCGGTGTGGCACACCATCGATCACCACCCTCACCGTGTCGCCATCCACCGTCCAGCTGCCGCTGGTTTCGTCGCATTCCTGTGTTTCAAGGTCGGCCCAGGTCTCGTTGAAGCCTCCGTTCGCCTGGAGCTGGATGGTGTGTTCCAGGACTCCGGGAAGGGATCTCTGCCAGATCCCTGCGAGTGAAGGTGTTTCGGTGCTCCCGTAGGTCATCGAGAACACGCCGTCCGTCACCGTGATCGTGTCCTGCCGGGTCGCGACATCCGCCAGCTGAAAGGAGAAACTGCCGCTCAGGGCCGTCGCCGAGAAGGCGTCAAGGAGGATGGTGCCATCGAAACTGCCCGGCAGGGTCTCGTAGGCCCCTTCCGGAGCGCTGTAATCGTAATCCGGGGAAGAGGTGTCGGGGACATAGCGCCCCATGATGAAGGGGGTCATGTCCTGTGTGCGGTAGGTGCCGGGCTGGGCCGACTGCAGGTAGAACTGCAGCTGGCGCGTTCCCGCGTTGCCGATCACCCAGGCATCTCCGCCCTCGATTTCCTCCATCCAGAGCAGGTCGTCGAATTCGACCGATACGCCGTTGATGGTAGCACTCAAACTGCCGGTCCAGCCGGAAGTGCCGTTTTCGGTCGTGTCATCCGACTCGTCGCAGCCCAGCAGGGCAAGCCCCAGGAGGGCGAGGCAGAGTCGTGTGTTCCAGCGAGTTGCAGGATTCAAGAGACATCCTTTCGTAGTGGATTCCTGGCTGCATGTGTTCAGGTCCCTGGTACTATACTGCTTTTTGATTGCGCATCTAACACTATCTGAACCACATTCCTTGCTGCCGCAGGCGATCATGGTTGACAGGATCGCCTGCTTGAATTCCAGTCAAGGGAAAGTCATGTCCTTCGAACTCCAGCCCACCCTGGTCGGATCGACCCTGCGCATTCGGCCCTTGCGCGAAGAGGACCGCGAGGCCTTGTACTCCGTTGCCCGGGATCCGCTGATCTGGGAGCAGCATCCGGTCAAGACCCGTCACACGCCGGAGGGTTTCGCGATCTTCTTCGAGGAGTCCCTGGCCTCCGGGGGCTGCCTGGTGGTGGAGGAGAAGGAGAGCGGCCGCGTGATCGGTTCTTCCAGGTACTACGAGTACAACGAGGCAAACTCGGAGATCGAGGTTGGCTGGACCTACCTGGAGCGCGCGCACTGGGGCGGGAAGACCAATCGGGAGCTGAAGGCTCTCATGCTGGAGCACGCCTTCCGCTTCGTCAAGCGCGTACTGCTCAAGATCGGCCCGGAGAACCGGCGCTCGCGCAGGGCGGCGGAGAAGATAGGGGCTGTACTCGAGCGAGAGGATGTAGATGGCGGCGGGCGGCCTTGCCTGGTCTACGTGGTCTGGAAGGGCTAGCGCCCCAGCACTCCCACCTTCAGCGCGATGCGCGCCACGTCGTACCACTCCAGGTCCTTCAGTTCCGGCAGGTGGACCAGGCTGTTGAGCACGCGCCGCTGGAAGCCCGGCTTGTGGAACCAGGGACGGAAGCCGCGGCCGAAGGCCAGCTGGCGTCTCACGAAGGCCAGGCTGTTCTCGTATACTGTGCCGGTCTTGCGGCTGCCGACTTCCCCGTGATCCAGCAGCGCCCGCGCCGCCTTCTCCCCGCTGCGCAGGGCGTAGTAGATGCCTTCCCCGCTGTTGGGCTCGCAGAGTCCGCCGGCATCTCCCGTGAAGAGCACGCGGTTCCGCGCCAGCCGCCGGATCGGCTTGTCGGGCAGGGGCCAGCCCTGGACCTTGGCCTCGGGATAGCCCAGCCGCTCGCGGTACTCCTTCAGCAGCTGTTTCTGGTCGCCGCTCTTCCCGGGGACGCCGCAGACGCCGACCATGCGCAGGCCGCGCTTGGGGAAGTCCCAGGCATAGCCGAAGGGAAAGAGGCCGAAGTCGAGGCGCGGCGGTCCGTCGTAGTCGGAAGGGATCGACAGTTCGAGCGCGGTCTGGTGTCCGCCCTCGCCGGGGGCAAAGCACTTGCGCAGCTTCGAGAAAACGCCGTCGGCGGCAACGACCCAGTCGGCGCGCAGGACCGTGCCGTCGGCCAGTTCGACCAGCACCTGCTGCTCGTTCTGCGCGGCTCCGGCGACGGCGCAGCCCTCGCGCAGCTCGGCCCCCGCCTCCTGTGCCCGCCGCGCCAGGAACTCGTCCAGCTCGATGCGCTGGACGAAGGCCATTCTTCCCCCAAGCTCGCGGTGGACCAGCTCCTCGCCCTCGTGATGGATGGCGAAGACATCGCGGGTGTCGTGATACAGATCGGATGGAATCGCGTCGCCGTGCAGCTGCTCAAGGAGCCCCAGGCTGCGGTCGGCCAGGAAGCCGCCGCAGAGCTTGTCCCGCGGGAAAGTCCGTTTCTCGAGCAGCAGCACATCCATTCCTCCCTGCGCGAGAAGGAAGGCCGCCGTCGCCCCGGCCGGCCCGGCGCCGACCACAATCACCTGGTGCTTGTTTGGCATGAAGGTTCCGTCGCTGTCTGTTTCGGATCAATCTCCGGCATCCAGGGAAGATCGGCAAGGCCAACGACAAGGTCCGGGCCGCGTGCGCTAGTCGCCGCTCGTCTCCGTATTCGGTCGCCGGGCGCCGCTGAAGGGGCCCGAGTGGACCGCGATGGGATTGCCGTTCGCGTCGACGGGAACCACGCGGAAAAAACTCTTCTCAGTGAAAAAGCCGATCGTTTCTGTTGGCGGACCGGGCGTGCTGTATGCGGGATTCCAGCCCTCGGGCCAGGGCGCTCGAGGATCGCTGGAACTGTAGAGCCTGTAGCCGGCCAGCGGGCTCAATCCGAAGATGTCCTCCGGAAGCGGTGTCCAGTCGAAGGAGTAGGTGGGCACGATGCCGGCGAACAATCCCTCGTAGGTGATGCGCAGATCGGTGATTTCGGGCACGGGGCGATTGCTGGGCAGGATCGCCACCGTTATGCCGTCGTCGATCATGCCTCCGTTGTTGTTGTAGTTGACCTGCAGCCCCATGCTGCCGTCGGCATTCTCGATGCCGACCGTCGCGAAGCGCGTGGCATAGAGAATGCCGCTCATGGTCTCATAGTTGAAGTAGATCTCGCCGTTCCGGTAGAGGACCGCCTGGAAGGTATACCGATCCGACCCGAATCCCCAGTGGGGCACAAGAGTCCACTGGAACAGGACACGATTGTTCGGGCTGTCGTCCAGGTAGTGGACCCACCCGCCGGTGGAAGGATCCAGGTTGTCCCAGAAGGGGTAGATCGCCTTGTTCTGTGATCCAGGGTCGGGAATCGGCTGATTGTTCGAATTGGCTGGAAGTCCGGTTTCGAAGGAGAGCCAGCCGTCGCTGCTGACGCTGATCGAGTCATAGGTGCTGTCGTAGAAGGGGAAGGGGAAAGGCAGCGCCAATTCGACCACCGCGTCATTCGCATTGAGGGACAGGAGCTGTCCGTCGGGTACGATGTCTTCCCATTCGTAGATCGGTCCTGCAGGATCCAGGCTGTTGATCCATGTATACAGATCTTCCGGGCCGCCGCGGGTCGGTCTGCTTTCGGGAGCGGGCGGACGGATGCGGACGATCGTCTTGTCGGCGATCACACCGCCGCTGCCGTTGTAGCCCACGCGCAGGCCATCCGTGGCGTCGGCATTCTCGATGCCTACCGTTGAGCTGCCAAGGGCATTCTCCGAGATGTCCATGTATACGAACTCGAGGCTGCCGTCCGGATAGAGAATCGTCTGGTGTGTCATCAGGCTCGTGTATTCCGGAAAGACGTTGTCCCTGAAGAGGGCCATTGCTTCCCACTGGATGATTACACGGTCGCGTGCATTGTCATGATAGTAGTGCACGGCCCCGTCCCCGATCGGACTGAGATCCTCCCAGAGACCGCATACGATACTGTTCGGATAGTTGCTGCTGGGAATGTCATCGTTGCTGTAGTCTGTGATGTCGGCGCTATCGAAGGTCAGATACCCGTTCGTGCTTACATAGACCGTGTCGTAATACGTGCCGTAGAACGGGAATTCGAAAGGCAGGGCCAGCGAGGTGCCTTCGTCGTCTCCGGTAATGGGCAGGGGCGTGGTCCCGCTGATGCCATAGGCTCCGAACTGCGGTCCATTCTCGTCGTGATTGTTGGCCCAGGTGTAGCCGAAGGCATCCGGACCGCCACGGGTCGGCGGATCGATCAAGGGACATTCTTCAAAATCGACACTCAGGTCGTATACGCCGGCTGCCGTGCTGAAACCGTCTACGACGATGGAATAGTCGCCGGGCTCCAGGCATCAACTCAATGCGGACTGAAGAATGCTGGCGCCGAAAGGGTAATCGTCGTCGTTGCCGCTGACCAGGTCCAGGTCCTCGTCGAAGATTCCAATGCGCGTGTCGTAGTAGTAGTCCTCCGCACAAGTGGAGACCGTCACCTGGGTGGCCTGTTCGAGGCTGAAGGAATACCAGGCGTCATTGGCGGCGAAGCTGGCAGACACTGGACAGGAGGAGCCGAAGCGAACCGGTACATCGAAAAGGTAATTCGACAAGACCGCCGTGTCGCCCTGATCCGTATACGAACTTCCCGGGTCGCTCTCCAGGATGGGCAGGGCGGTCCCCGGGCTTCCGCCGGCCGTGCGGTCCGCCGGGTCATGGGGCAGGACCGTCAGCGACTGGTTGAACTGCAGGGCCAGCTCCTCCGGCAGGTGCCGGTCGCTGCTCTTGAAGAGCAGGTAGGCCTCCTCGGCGGGGAGGCTGCGCCAGTCATCCAGCCATTCGAGCTTGTTGACACCCGCACCGGAGAGGATGGCCGGCTGGAGCACTTCCCCCGTCCCCGACTTCAAGCCCTGCTCCTTGTGATCCGTCATCCCTGCAGCACGATCACCGAGCGTGGCTCCCGTAGAGCCCGGGAGGCGGTCGCTCCCCGTGGCCGCGAGGCCCAGGGACAGCATCAGTCCCAGCCCGATCGCATAGATCTTCATCGAATATCCTTTCAGGGTGCCCGATCGAGAAGGAGGAGTGTTCCACCTCAACAGAGATAGAATGAATACCCTCTTCTTCCAGCCTTGCGAAGTAGAGGCAAATTAGGGCAACTTCCATGCCACGCTAAAGCCTTGGGGATCAGGACGCTGGTCGTTTGTGGTGTCCAGATTCTGAACAAAGCGCTGTTACGAGGCTGCATACAGAACAGTGTTTCGAAGGCAGACCTGCGAGTGAAGGAAAGCACAGAGGCGTGCAGACCATTTGCAGCGAACTCGTCATAAAAGGAGAAACCATGACAATCAAGGATTCCGCAATCCTGGTCACCGGCGGAAGCCTGGGCCTGGGCAAGGCCATGGCGAAGAGCCTGTGCGACAAGGGTGCGAGCGTCTGGATCACGGGGCGCGACCGGCAGCGCCTCGACCAGGCCGCGGATGAGACCGGCGCCCGTGCGATCCTGGCGGATGTGAGCCAGCCGGCGGACATCGAGAAGACCTGCGCCGTGATCCGCAAGGAAAGCGGTCGCCTGGACGCCCTGGTCAACAATGCCGGCATCGGCGAGTTCCCGCGCCTGGAGGAGGCGACGCTGGAGCACTTCGAGGAGATCTTCCGGGTCAATGTCTACGGCGCCGCCCTGATGGCGCAGGCCGTGCTGCCCTTCTTCCGCGAGGCGGGAAAGGGGGCGATCGTCAACATCGGCTCGACGGCGGCGCTCAGGGGCTTCGAGCGCGGCAGCGTCTACGCCGCCAGCAAGTTCGCCCTGCGCGGCATGACCCAGTGCTGGCAGGCCGAGCTGCGCAAGGAGAACATCCGCGTGATGCTGGTCAATCCCAGCGAGGTGCCGACGGCCTTCGCCAGCAAGGAGCGCGTCGAGCGCGAACTGCAGGAGAAGAAGCTCACGCCCGTCGAGATCGCGCACGCCGTGTGCTCGGTCCTCGAAATGGACGATCGCGGCATGATCCCAGAACTGGCGGTCTGGGCGACGAATCCCTGGTGAGCGATGGCGGAGCCATCGGAATGGCTCCGCCCGCTGCATCGTTCTGCCTTCGCTAGGGGAGTGTCTCCGGATTCAGGTAGTTGCCGCTTGCTCCCTGCGGAGAACCGTTCACACCCGGCCCGCCCGGCGCTAGGTATGAACCCGGTACGATCGACGAGAAGCTGGAGTAGTAGGAGACGATGAGGTATACGGGACCTCCGCGTCCCGCTCCGCCGTGGCCCCCGTCGCCGCCGTCCCCGCCATCGCCTCCGCTGCCGCCCATGCCGGCGTCATCCTGCTCGTCTGTTCCGCCGTAGGGCCCGCCGTTTCCGCCGTTGCCGCCGTTGCCGCCGTTTCCGCCCCAGCCGCGGGATCCGGGGATCAGTGGCGTCTCCGTGTAGCTCCAGGTGTGATCCATCACGATGTTCGAGCAGTAGTACATGTAGAGGGCGAAGGATCCGCCGGCGCCCTGGCCACCGCCACCGCCGGTACCGCCCTGGCCTCCGCCTCCACCACCGCCGCCGGTGCTACCGTAGCTGTCGCAGCTGGAAGTGCCGCCACCGCCGCCGCCACCGCCGCCACCGCCGCTTCCGTCCGTGCCGTTCTCTCCCGGCTCTCCCCATGCGGGCGTGTATCCCTGCGCCGAATAGCTGCCCAGGCCGCCGTGCGCGCCCCAGGCCCCGTTGCTTCCATGTGCTCCATCCATTCCGTTCCCGCCATTGCCTTGCACGGCGCCACCGCTGCCGCCTGCACCGCCGGCGCCTTGTCCGGAGATTCCCGAAGAGCCGGTTTCCGATCCCAGTCCGGATGCACCGCCGAAACCACCTGGACGGCCGGCAGGACTGGAACCCGGAAAGCCGCCCGGAGGACCGGGGCAGGAGTCGCAGAAGAAGCCGCCATCCTCGCAGCCGGGGTAACCGCTGCCCGCATGGCCACCGGAGGCCCCGGCGCTTCCGAGCTGCCCCGATTCGCCTCCGCTGCCGGCATCCGCACTCAGCATACAACGCCGGAAGGTGATGCTGCTGCAGGAATCCATGATCGCGCCATAGCTGCTGCCCCCCGGCGTCGCGGGAGTCGTGCCCATGAAGGAAATGCCGTCGAAGAGGATGTTGCTGCGATTGTGCATGCGCAGGCCCGCGCTGTCGTCCAGGGGCCTCACGCGCGTGCGCGCGGCCGGGAAAAGGGTTCGCGAACGGAAGTCTTCCGCGTAGCCGCCGTATACGCTGGAGCCGGAGGGCAATCCGCCCAGGCTTTCTTCCCACAGCGTGCCGGGAAAGGGCGCGCCGGCCAGGTAGATCGTGTCCAGGCTGTCGTGGTCCACCAGGCGCTGCACGGCCTCGCCAAGGGTCAGGAGAGGAGCATTCCACAGGCCGCTGCCCGTGTCGTCGCCGTTCGGGTGTACGCAGACCCCGTCCGGCAGGGGGTCCGTATACAGTACCGAGACCGGCAGGGGATCGCTGTCCTGGCAGCCGTCGTTGACGATGAGCGTCCACGAGGCCAGGCCTTCTGCCTCCGGGGCGGGAAGCTCCAGCGTGGGGCCGTATACGGTCGGTAGGCTGGCGTGCTCCCAGCGGTAGGTCAAGGGCGCCTCCTCGGGGTCCGTGCTGGCGGAGGCGTCGAAGAGGACGTCCTGGAAGAAGTCCTGGCTCAGGTCCGCCGCACCGGTCAGGCCGGCAGTCGGAGCCTCGTCGGCGAGCACGCGGAAGAAATACATGCTGTTCTCGTCAGGATCGAAAAGGTAGTGGGTCCGGCCATCCCCGCCGAAGTCCAGGGGTGGATCTTCCAGGAGTGTATACCCGCTCCAGGCCTGGCTTGACTGGTAGACTTCGACACAGGGCCCGGTGCCGGGCCAGTTCAGGTCCAGCTGCTCCCCGACAACATCGAGCCGCAGATCCGTGATGTTGCTCAGGGTGCCGGTGGAATCATCCATGTCGTCCATCATCGGGCCTGTCTTCGCGGCCACTGTCCCGCTCAGGGCGATCACACCGGTCAGGGCAAGCGAAACTCCCCTTCTGTACTGCATTCGGTAGTTCATGTATTCTCCTCTTGGTTCGTTCTTTCCAGAAGGGGTCGTATACAGGTCCACGCACGAGGAAAAGCCGGCCCGTACCGTTCTTCACGGACGTTCAGGCCGCAGAGAATGGCGCTGTCCCTGAGAGTCGACAGTGCATGACTTGTCCTTGCTGCGGAATACGAGCTGTGTGCTTGACAGAGATGTCGATGGAGGGTATCAATTGCGCCTGGCCCTGCAAAGTGAAATCTTTCCGGGATGAAAAGAACCGCATACCTGCCGTCCTGCCGTGGCCTTCGTTCTGATGGAACGGCAGTGCTGATCCTGCAGGCAGCCGCGGAACCCGGCAGCGCAGGCGAAAAAAAATTACGGGACGTATACCGATGAACCACTGGATGACGGCAATGTTTTGCCTCGTGCTGGCCACGGTATCTCAAGCGGAGGAGAGGATGGACCTGCAAGACCTGCGCTGGCTCCTGGGCAACTGGGAGCACGAGGGGGCGAAGGCCCTCATCGGAGAGGAGTGGAGCGAGGCCGGCCATACGGTCTGGACGGGCCTGGGCCGCCAGACCTCGCGCGAGAGCGGCGATAGCGCGATCAGTGAGGAGCTGCTGCTGGCCGAGCTGGGCGGCGAGGTGTACTACATCGCCAAGGTGGATCACAACTCAATGCCGATTCCCTTCCGGCTCGTGGAACTCGAGGAGAACCGGGCCCGCTTCGAGAACCTGGAGCACGATTTTCCGAAGCGCATCGAGTACAGGCGGATAACGGAGGATCGCATCGATGTCCGGGTGTCCGACGTAGGGGAGAAGGGCTTCGAGTTGCATTTCACAAGGAAGCCGGGCAGTCCCCGTTCGAAGTAATCCCCGGTCCTGTCTGGCATTCAGCGCGACAGCCTGGCCCGGATCAGTACCGGAATCCCGACCCGCCCGCCTCGCCCATCGCGCCGGAGGGATTCGTCCCCGGCGCTCCGCCCGGCGCCGGCAGGCCGCTGTTGCCCAGTGTGTTGATCCGGCAATCGATGTCTACAATGAGGTAGGCGGGTCCGCCGTTGCCCGGCGCTCCGTGTCCGCCGTTGCCGCCGTTGCCCCCGTCGCCGCCGTGGCCGCCCAATCCGGCGTCGTCCTGGCCGCTGGCTTCCCCGTATACACCGCCCGGGCCGCCTCTGCCTCCTTCGCCGCCGAGACCGCCTGCACCGCCGTCCCCGCCCGCTCCGCCGGGGCCGGAGAGCAGGGTGCAGAAGCGCAGGGTCGAGTTCTCGCAGGAATGGAAATAGGCGCTGAAGGCGCCCCCGCCGCTTTGGCCGCCCTGGCCACCGCTTCCTCCGGCACCGCTGCCGCCGCCGCCGCCGCCGGAACTGCCGTAGCTCGGGCAGCCGCTGACGCCGCCCCCGCCGCCCCCGCCTCCGCTGCCGGGCAAGCCGGGAAGGCCGTCTTCGCCGGAGACGGGCCCAGCCGGCAGGAAGGACTCCGCCCAGATCCCGCTGCCCGGTGCGCCTTCGGAACCGTCGGTACCCGCTTCGCCGTCGGCGCCATCCAGGCCGTTGGCTGCCGTGCCGCCGCCCGTGCCGGATCCGTTCCCCTCGCCGTCCAGGCCAGGGTTCGTGCCCAGGCCGCCATTGCCGCCCGCGCCTCCGGGAAATGCCCCGGATCCCCCTGCGCCGCCCGCCGGCTGCAGGCAGCTCGCGCAGTCCGTGCTGCCGTTCTCGCAGCCCGGCATGCCGGGCTGTCCGGGTGCGCTCCCGTTTCCCGCTTCGCCCGCCTGGCCGGATGCGCCGGGCAGGCCGCCCAGGCTCTCCAGCACGCAGAACTGCACCTGGACCCACTCGCAGGCCACGAATTGTGCTCCATAGCGGCCGAGGCCGTGGGTCTCCGGCTGGAGGCCGTCGCCGACCAGGTGCAGGCCTTCCAGGAAAAGCGAGCTGCGCCCTTCCGCGTATACGGCCCGACCGCTCTGCAGCGAGCGGACCCTGCTGGGCCAGACCTGCCAGTCGCGCTGGCGGAAGTCGGGGGAGTAGCCGCCCAGCAGGCGGGCGTGATCCACCAGGACCAGGTCCTCCTGCCACTCGCCCTGGCAGAGGTATACATTCGGCGTCTCTTCCGTGACGCGAGCCAGTGCCTCCCCGATGCTGGCCAGGGGCAGGTCCCAGGAACCCGGATGCGCGTCGCTTCCGTTCGGTGAGACGCAAACTCCGTCCGGCAGCGGGTCGAGATAGGTCAGCACAAGGGGCAGCGCCTCGCTGTCCTGGCAGCCGTCGTTGACGGTCAGGGTCCAGTGGGACACGCCGGCTTCCAGCGGTGCTTCAAGCACCAGGGTCGGCCCGAAGCGGAGTTCCCCGTCCGCGTGTTCCCAGCGGAAGGAGAGCGTCTCGCCTTCGGGATCCCCGTCGGGATCGGCATGGAACACGAGCGGACTGAAGAAGTCCAGCACGGGATGCGTCTCTTCTGCGACACTGGCCACCGGGGCCAGGTTCTGGCTCACACGGAAATAGCGTTCTTCCTGCCCCCTGGGGCTGTATACGTAGTGCGTGCGCCCCTGGTCCTCGAAGAGCACGGGATCATTGACGGCGAGGAAGCCTTCCCAGGGTGAAGAGGAGGCGTAGATCGTGACGCAGGGACCGACGGAGGGCCAGTTCAGGTCCAGCCAGATGCCGAAGGGCTCGATCCGCAAGTCCTGGACTTCCCGCGGGCCGGATCGTCCGTGCTCCGTCGCCAGGGACTGCGCCGGGGAGAATGGGGACAGAATGAACAGGCAAAGCACAAGGAATGAACCGCAAGGGGGACTGGCGGACATGGGGGAACCTCGGATGACAGTGTGCGAATCGGTGCTGTGTCCGGCTATGGTAGGGAATAGCGGAGTATCGTGCCAGTTTGTTCAGAAAACGGAGGTGTTGTCCCTGCCTTTTTCCTCCAGGAAAGCCCTTGCCGCCCTCGGCCCTCTCAGGCGCAGGAAGCGGATTCCTTCCGGCGGGCCGGCCTCGAAGAGCCGGTGATACTTGCGATGCACGGGCAGCCAGGTCTTCAGCGCCCACCAGAGAATCGAGTCGCGTGTGATGAGTTTGGAGAACTGTTCGCGATTGCCTGTTCCGGGCCAGAGCTCCTCGCCGCTCCAGGCTCGGCTGAAGGCGCGCTTCAGGCTGCGGGCCATGGCCAGGGAAAAGGGCGTGTCCAGCCAGATCACCGTCTGGACACGCTCCCAGACGATTTCTCTCGTACGGGTGTAGTTGCCGTCGAGGATCCAGCGCTCTGCGGAAAGGGCATTGCGCAGCATCGGAAAGAACTCGCCGTCCGTAGACATTTTCCAGCCGGGTTTCCAGAAGAGGGCGTCCATCTCGATGTGCTCGCTGCCAAGCCGCGCGGACAGTTCCCGGGCAAAGGTGGTTTTGCCGCTGCCGCTGCTTCCGAGTACCTGGACACGATCGAGCGGCAGCAGGCGAGAGGCGGGATCGTCGTGCGGCTGTGACACCTCTAGCGGAAGCGGACTTCGGCGTCCGGCGTCTCGCGGTAGTCGATGCTGTGTCCGGGCACCCATTCGCCGTCCTTCAGATAGCGACTGCTGCTGCGCCAGACGCCCGGCTCGACTTCCTCGCCGATGGACTCGACCTTCGTGATGCCGTTCTCGTTGCCGATCACGTCCTCGAGGCTGATCATTTTCCCGTCCTCGATCCGCGTGACGCCCTTTGTCATGAAGCCCGCCGTCGTGAAGTAGTAGTAGACGATGGCGTCGCTTTCCTTGTCGTAGAACAGCATCGATTCGCCGCCGTAGTCGCCGTGGTTGATCGAATGGCGGATGCGCACCGCCTGGCCGTTGAGTGCCCGTTCGATGGTCATTACGTCGATCTTGGGGTTCTCGGGAGTGGAATCGGCGAATTCGCCGGACCAGGTGCGGCCGATGAAGGGTTCGAAAGCGGACAGGTGCTCGTTCAGCACGGCGGCCTCCTTGGCGCTCAGGCTTCCGGCCAGCAGGCAAAGAGCCAGGGCCAGGCGGATCACGGGTTGCATGGGCTCTCCTTTTGCGGACAAGTTGGCACATTGGTCCATCTGGATCACCTGGAGAGTGCCCGTGAAGAAACGGAATGCCGATTGCCTCCATTGCGCCGCCAATCCATGGAAGGCGCTGCCTCTGCATGAGCAGCATGCCCGCAAGGTGGAGCAGCTTCGGGCGGCCTTTGCGGGGCTGCCGGTCGAGGTTCCGGAGAAGATCCGTGCGTCTCCGCTGCGGGAGGGATTTCGCGCGAGCATCAAGCTGGTCGCCGGCAGCGAACGGGGCAGGCCCATGCTCGGGCTCTACGAACCCGGGAGCCATCGACCGCTGGATGCCTCCCTGTGTCCCGAACACAGCCCCCTGTTGCAGGCTGTCATGCAAGCCTTCCTGCGCCTCTGGTCCCCGGACACCCTGCCCCCCTGGCGCGAAGCCTCGCGACGCGGAGTGCTGAAACACCTGGTCTGTCGCGCTCCCGGCGCAGAGGCCCTTGCCGCCCTGGTACTCGCCTTGCCTGCCGATTCTCCAGAACCTGCCGTCGAGGCGGCCAGGAGCCTGGCGCGCCGCCTGCATGAGGGCGTCGAAGGACTCGCGGGAGTCGATCTGGTATACAATCCTGCCAAAGGCAACCGTGTACTCGGGGGAAGCGTCGAGCATGTCTGCGGAGCGGATATCGTTGAACACGCCTGGCTGGAAGCGCCCGTGGCGCACAACAGCCTCGCCTTCATGCAGGCCAATCCCGGCGTATACCGTGAGATCCTGCGGGAGGCACGACGACGGATCACGGCGGATGGACGGACACGCCTGGCGGATCTCTATTGCGGCAACGGCTCGATCGGCTTGAGCCTTGCGGAACCGGAAGGCGAACTGCTGCTCGTGGAACGGGATCCGGCGGGGGCGGTCCTTCTGTCGCACGCGGAAGGCCGCCCGGGTGTGACAACGGCGGTTGCGCCGGCGGAGAATAGCCTGCAGTTGCTGGAAGACTGGAGTCCGCGGGTCCTGGTGGTCAATCCGCCGCGGAAAGGCATGGATAGCACAGTGGTCCAGTGGATCCGTGATCGCGGGCCGGGCGAGGTGTTCTACCTGAGCTGCAATCCGGCCAGCCTGGCAAGGGACCTGAAAGGGCTGCTGGAAGGCTACCGGGTGGTGCACTTGAGCGCCTGGGACATGATTCCGGACAGCCCGCACCTGGAGTGCCTGGTGCAGCTGCGCCGGAATCATTCCGTGTGATACGCTTTCTGTCGTCCGGGAACATCCCCGTGCCGAGAACGCTAGCATAGGGCAGGAGGCAAAAGCCTCGAGTTCGCTCAACCCCGAAAGGAAAACCCTGCTATGAAGACCTTATCCGCACTTATCCTGCTTGCAATCACGATTCCCTTGACCATCGCGATGGCCGGGATCCGTGTCGTCGACCAGCAGATCTGCACCTCGGTCGTCGACCGGGTGCCCCAGGGCAGCGACTCGACCTTCCAGGCCGGCCTGGAAGGGTTGACCTGCTTCACAAAGGTCTCACAGGCCGAAGCGCCCACCACGATCACACATGTCTGGCTGCACGGGGACAAGGAAATGGCCCGCGTGCCATTGAACATCGGCGCGTCCAGCTGGCGCACCTGGAGCACGAAGAAGCTTCAGCTCCACTGGACCGGGGAGTGGACCGTCGAGGTCCGGGACGCGGAGGACAAGCTGCTCTCCACGAGGCGCTTTCGTGTCACGGGAGCAGAAGGTGCCGCCGGCTCCAATTAGCCGGATCGGCTAGGGCAGCGCTTCGGTCAGGGCGATCACACGGTAGATGTACCCCGAGCGATCGGCGGGAAGGACTTCACTGTAGCCGGTGTCGACTTGTTCTGACATGGTCGCCCAGGCATAGCCGACCGCTTCCGTGGCGGCGGCGCGCTCGACGCGGTAGCCTGTCACACAGTCCAGCTCGTTCCAGTCCAGCTGGACCATGTCGTCCACGATGGTGATCTCGAGGACGGGATCCGGGATCTCGATCAGGCCCGGGTAGAAGGCGATAAGGGCTTCGATGTCACTGCCGGGAACCTGACTTGCCGTATTGCAGGTGGCAGTGCTCAGATCGACCAGTCGAACGTACCGTGCCTCACAGAAGCCGCTGCCGGCAAGGTCAAAGAAACTGTCGCCGCTTCCCGTCCCCAGATATGCCCAGGGTCCCCCCGGACTCTGGGCTACGTAGACTTCAAAGGGCTCATCCACTCCGCCGCTGACGCTGCCGATCTCAAGAACCTCGAAATCGACGCCAGGTCCATCCGTGATGGATTCCTGGTCCGGACCCATATCCAGGATCAAGGTGCTGCTGTCCGGATTCGCGGAACAGTATCCGCCCATGGAAAGATACCAGCCGTCAGGTGCGCCCAGGGCCGCCAGGGGATCATCCTGGATGTTCCCGACATTTCCCTGATTGATATTCGCGCTGACCACAGAGTCTGCAAAAGCGTCGGCATTGCTGTCCAGCGAGGGTGTCACAAAAAGATTATCGAAGGATATGCTGTTCATGGCACGCACCCAGTATCCGATGTGCCCTGGGGCATATCCTGCCAGTTCGGCATCGAACAGAACGGACTCATCGAGTGAGATCAGGACGTTCTGGCCCTCGACCCGAAGAAGCAGCTCCTGATCGATGCCCTGGGAGTAGGAGTGGGTTGTCACACTGTCCACGGTCGTCCATGCGGTATCCTCGGCGGCCTGCAGAAAAGCTCCCTGGTGCAGATCATTCGAGAAAATGACCCGGTATCCTGAGGCAACATCGAACGTGCTGTCAGCCCCGAAGAGGATTCCCCATTGATCATTGTCGTTTGGATTGACCACGACACTGAGTTCGAAATCCTGCCAGCAATCCGTTTCCAACAGGAGTGAACTGCCACCCCAGTCCGGGTAGATCCCGTGGTAGATGTTGGAGGTTTCCCTTAACCTCCCATTTACATTGATAAACCAGTTGGATGGCCCACTTGTCGCGCCCGGAGTGTCATAGACCGAGTAGGCGTCCAGCTGCTCCTCGATCTGGTAGGAGTGAAAGAAGTTCCCCGAATCGCACTGGGCCAGGGCCTGGCCGGTGCACAGAAGTATGCTTGCAATCAGAATGCGTGTCATGAGGATCCTCTCTATGTTGCCAGAGGATCGTGAATTCTTGCCATGATTGGCAAGTCCAAAACAACCCCGGAAGATTCCTGTCATCGGGAACCCCGACCTGCCGCAAGCCGTAATCAGTGAATCACTCCCAACCCCGAGGTTCCATGAATCGATCGATCGCTCTTTCGGGCCTGCTTTCCATCCTGCTTCTCTGTGCCGCAGCCCAGGCCCAGGGAATGGGAAACCGGTTGCTGGCCGACTTCACCGCTCCGGATGACAGCCTGTCGACTCTTGTCTACAAGATGGACGGCAAGGAGACCCTCAACGACGCCTGCCCGGTGCGCAAGGTGCGCCTCAATCGCAAGATGGGGGCGGCCTATGTCAACGACCGCCCCGTCGGCTTCTGCTGACGCCCTTGCGCGAAGGTCTTCGTGCAGCAACCGGATCTGTTTCTGGATCAGCTGGGAATCGAACTTCCCTGCATCGTCGATGAAAGCCGCATGGCGCAGCTGGATGCGGAGCATCGGGTCTTCATCAACTACGAAGCCTATTACTGTGCGGATGATCGGTCGCGGAAGAAATTCAGCCGCAAGCCGTGGAAGTACCTCGACGAAGTGACCGACCCGGTGAGCAAGCGTCGCTTTCACCCGGACAAACGTTCGCCGGAGGCTGAGCACGCAGGCAGGCGCTTTTTCTTCCAGTCGGAAGGGAATCGTGAAGCCTTCCTGGGGATGGCCGACTCCCTGGCTGTTCCCGTCGTTCCGCACGCGGGCATGGCCTGGTACCAGGCGATCATGGACGAGTTTCTGCCTATGGAGGAGTGCGAAGAGGAAGGGCACTCTTCCATGCACTGACAGTCCGAATCTTCCCGGCACATACCGCAGCCCTGCACGCCGACTCAGCGCGTGCGGGGCTTTTTTCCGCGCCCCGGATCGCTGAAACTGTCCAGAATCATGGAAGGAGTGTTAGCGATTTTTTTGGCAATAAAGCTGTGCACTGTGAGTAGGAGCGTGCAGACCGTGCAAATGAAGTCAGCGCAGCAGCGTCATCGGCCGGACCTGGCGCTTTCCATCGACGATGGCCTGCAGGAAAAAACGGCCGGAGGCCCAGCGCCGATCGCCTGCGGGCGCTTCAATCCGGAAGCGGTGTGTACCCCTGTCCAAGGTGCCCGAGTGCAGCTGGCCAAATTCCTGCCCCAGCAGATTGACAAGCGAGAGCCGGACCTTGGCAGGGTGATCCAGCGCCAGTTCAACCTGGGCGCTGTCGTTGAAGGGGTTGGGCCAGGGAGTGCCCAGGCGCCAGCCTGAAGGCAGGGCGGAACCCTGCTCTACGGAAGTCGTGCTCCATTCCTCGATGGCGACCACCTCGGGTTCGTTGCCCTGCGCCTCGTAATACTCAAGGAACTCGACGATGCGCGGCGATTCGAGCGTTCCGAAATAGTCGATCAGCGCCGGCGTGACACTTTGGTAGAGCACCTGCGCCTCCACACGATCCACGTCTCCGGGCAGGCGATAGTGGATCACATCGGCCCCGGTCCCTTCCTGCGCACCTTCGCGATTGTAGTCCGGATCCTGCAAAGCGGCTCCGGCGATCACAGTGTGTTCGTAGTCCTCGTGATCGCTGTGAAAGCCGGCGGGCGGCAGGCGGTTGTCCTTGAGGAACTGCGAGGCCCGCAGCAGGGTGTAGGTCTCCTCGTCGTTCACGTCGCCCATGATGCCCTCGTAGACGGCAACCTGTCCCGGATCGCTGATGCGGTCGTGATGCGGCTCGTGGCCGGGATCCAGCCCTGTGATCCGTCCCTCGTCATCCCAGCTGCCTGACTCGAAGACCAGCTCCTCGCCCTGCCAGGCGCGCAGCCGCACCCAGAGGCGGCGCAATGGAATGCCGGTCGGCAGTTTGTGTCCGCTCAGGTTCCGCAGGTGCAGGTCGAAGGCCACGCTGTCCCCTTCGTCTTCCAGTTCTGCGGTCATCTCCAGCGAGGACGCCAGCATGGCCCGTGTCCACTGGATGCTGCGGTCGAACTGTTCTTCCGGTGCGGCGACGCCCAGGGCCTCGCCGTGATCCCTCAGCAGTTGCAGCATCCAGGCGTTGCCGCCGACGAACTGGTGCACGAAGAAGGGCTCTCGCAGGGTCGTGTCCCAGGGAGGCATTACGGCAATGTCCTGCGGCGACTCGGCCAGCGGCATGTGGCAGTCCTGGCAATGGATCCCCTGTTCGGAATAGTCGCTGTTGCGCCATTCCAGATAGGGCGTCTGCTCTGGAAACTCGCCGGCGATCTGCCCTTCGTCGTCCAGGTAGGGCGTGAAGAGCGTGTGACAGGTTGCGCAGAGGGCGCTGTCCCCCATGTGCTCTCCGTGCGCCGGAGTGAAACCGGTCATGTTCTGCATCGGCATGACCAGGGGATCCTCGTAGGGTCCGTAGATCACGGCCTCGTCTCCGATCACATAGCCTCCGCTCCAGCTCGTCTCCGAGTCGAGATTCCCGCTGTCGATCTGGTGACACAAGGTGCAGCTGATGCCGTCTCTGCCGTTCCAGGTGTCGATTGCTCCCTGGAAGGATGTTTCCGGAATCCCGTCGACTTCGTCCTGCTCATTGAGCATCGGGGCATGGCAGCGGGTGCAGCGGTCCTCGATCAGGCCTTGCAGCTCAGGATGCGCCTCCACCTCAGCCTCGACCTTGGCCCGCCAGAGGGGGTCGCGCGAGGAGTTGGCCATCATCGAGGACATCCAGGCTCCGGTGGGGGAGATGTCAATGCCGTTCTCGACCATCTGACTGCCGGAGGCGGAATGGCAGGTCTGGCAGTTTCCGGAGCCGCTGAAATGACTGCTGGTGGAAGTCGGCAGGGGTACCTGTGCAATGGCAGTACCGGCTGTGAAGAAGAGTAAGATGGACACGCATGCCGATTTTGACATAAGTTGCCGGAATACACGGATCTGGGACCACATCAAAAATACTCCGGACTTAGTTGATCGACTACATCTAGAATATCGGAACGGACCAAGTTCATTTCTATTACACCCAGGCGGAAAATGCCCTTCGGGCGAGTTTCCTTGCCTCCTGACTCCAGGTCCGCTGAAATTGTCCAGAATTGGGGAATGAGTGTTAGCGCTTTTTGTGGCAATAAAGCTGTGCACTGTGAGTAGGAGCGTGCAGAGGCCCCCCACCCCCACCCCATTCTCCACTCACATCCCTTCCGGATCCCGGGGATGGATTCGCGTCTTTCCTTGACTCTGTGAGCGCGCAATCATAAACTCGTGGTCTTGCAAATTTCACAAAGGACTGGATCGTGAAAACCTATACGCTCAAAGCCGGCGAGATTGAACGCGACTGGTTTGTGGTCGATGCCGAGGATCAGGTCCTCGGGCGTCTCTGCAGCCGCATCGCCCAGGTGCTGCGCGGCAAGCACAAGCCGACTTTTACTCCTCATATGGACAACGGCGACTTTGTCATCGTTCTGAACGCGGACAAGATTCGCCTGACCGGGCGCAAGGCCGACACCAAGACCTATTTCCGTCACAGCGGTTACCCCAAGGGTGCCCGTACGACGACTTTCCGCCAGGCCATGGAGAAGGATCCGGCCTGGGTGATCGAGAACGCGGTCAAGGGCATGCTGCCCCACAACCGCCTGGGTCGCCAGATTCTGAAGAAGCTCAAAGTGTATTCTGGCAGCGAGCATCCCCACGATGCCCAGCAGCCCAAGGAACTGCAATTCTAGGATCCCCGTCATGAAGAATTCCAAGCGCATCTATGCCACCGGACGCCGCAAACGTTCCATTGCCCGTGTCTGGGCCGAGCCCGGAACCGGCAAGGTGGTCGTCAACGGGGAAGACCTGCTGAGCTATTTCAAGCGCGATACCCTGCGCATGGTCATCGAGCAGCCTGTCGACCAGTGCGGCATGCTGGACAAGATGGATGTCTACGCCACGGTCAACGGCGGTGGCCTGACAGGCCAGGCCGGCGCCCTGCGCCTCGGCATCAGCCGCTGCATGGTCGCCATGGACGAAAGCCTGCGCCCGACCTTGCGCGCCGGCGGCTTCCTGACGCGTGACGCCCGTATCGTCGAGCGCAAGAAGTACGGACAGCCGGGCGCCCGCAAACGCTTCCAGTTCTCCAAGCGTTAATCCGGGGCCCTTTGGTGCCCTGGCGTCGTTGGCCTTCAGTTGCGCACACTAGTGCGCGCCTTCAGGCCGCCTAGCCAGAACACCAAATGACCACCGGCTTAATCGCTTGGTGGTTAAATGGAATGGACAAGTCGGCTGCCGCTATTGCGGCAGCCTTTTTCACGACTGATGCCGGGGTTTGCCGGTGTCATGTAAAGCACGTTTCCGGACTGTGATGCGGGTGGCCTTTCGGGGTCTGTGTCACGGGGTGAAGGAAGCGGAAGATCAACCCGGTCCGATTTCCCCCTCCAGTATTCGAATAGGGGCGGACCATAGCCGGAGGACGCCATGTCCCGCATTACCATCAAGCAGCTCCTGCTCGCCGGTGCCCACTTCGGTCACCTGACCCGCCGTTGGAACCCCAAGATGCGCCCCTACATCTTCATGCAGAAGAACGGCGTGCACATCATGGACCTCAAGAAGAGCCAGATCCTGCTCGACGAGGCTGCCAACAAGCTCGGCGCGATTGTCCAGAAGGGCGGAGACGTGCTTTTCGTCGGCACCAAGGACCAGGCCCGCGATGTGATCAAGGAAGAAGCCGAGCGCTGCTCAATGTTCTTCGTCAACAACCGCTGGCTGGGCGGCATGCTGACCAACTTCCGCACCATCCGCAATTCGATCCGCACCCTGGAGGTGCTCGAGTCCAAGGAAAAGGACGGCACCTACGAGCGCCTGCGCAAGAAGGAGATCCTCTCCATCGAGCGCCAGAAGGAGAAGCTGACGGCGGTGCTGGGCGGTATCCGCAACATGAAGCGCCTGCCCCAGGCGGTTTTCGTGGTCGACACGATCAAGGAAGACATCGCCATCAAGGAGGCCCGCAAGCTGGGCATCACGGTCTTCGGCATTTGTGATACGAATTCAGATCCCGGCGTCGTGGACTATGTCATTCCGGCCAACGACGACGCATACAAGTCCATCGCCATCATCACCAAGGTGCTGGCCGACGCGGTCGAGGAAGCCCGCATGCTCCGCAAGGACGGCTTCGGCGCCGAGGGCGAGCAGGAAGCTCCCGGAGGCGAAGACCGCAAGCCTGCTCCCCGTCGTCGCCGCAAGCGTGAAGGGGGAACCGGTGGCGGCGCTGCTGCCGGCGGTGTGAAGGTGGCCAAGGCAAGCGAGAAGCCTGCCGCGGAAAAGGACGCCCCCGCCGAGAAGGCCGACGAGAAGAAAAACGCTTCGGAATAGAATGAGGGCCGGACCCCGTCGGTCCGCGCCTTCATCGCCAGATTGTCCCACAGGGAAACGACCCTAAAGGAGCACGACCATGTCCATATCCGCCAAGGAAGTCATGAAGCTGCGCCAGGCTACCGGCGCCGGCATGATGGATTGCAAGAAAGCCCTCCAGGAAAGCGGCGGCGACTATGATGCCGCGATGGATTACCTGCGCAAGAAGGGCCTAAAGACCGCCGAAAAGCGCGCCGGCCGCGATGCCAACGAAGGCAAGGTCGTTGCCGTGATCGCCGATGACGGCCGCAGCGGCGTGCTGCTCGAGCTGAATTCGGAGACCGATTTCGTCGCCGGCACGGATGATTTCAAGACCTTCGCCCAGGATTGCGCCAAGGCCGCCCTGGCCAAGGATCCCGCCGACGCCGAGGCCCTGCTGGCCCTCGACGGCCTCAACGATCGCCTGAACGAGATGACCGGCAAGCTGGGCGAGAAGATCGGCATTCGCCGTTTCTCCCGCGTGGCGCTGCCCGAAGGCACCGCCGGTCGCGTCCACAGCTATATCCATCTGGGCGACAAGCACGGCGTCCTGGTGCATGTGACCTGCGACAAGGCCGAGTCCGCCGCCAGCGAAGAGCTGCAGACCCTGGTTAATGACATCTGCCTGCAGATCGTCGCCTACCAGCCCCAGGCGCTGGGCCGCGACGACATGGACGCCTCTGTCATCGAGAAGGAGCGCGAGGTCTACCGCGACATCGCCCGCAACGAGGGCAAGCCCGAGCAGATCATCGACAAGATCGCCGAAGGCAAGCTCAACAAGTTCTTCGCCGAGACGACCCTGCTCGAGCAGGCCTTCGTCAAGGAGGACAAGCAAAGCGTGCAACAGCATGTGAACAGCGTCGCCAAGGGGCTTGGCGACAAGATTACCGTTGGCGGGTTCGAGAACTTCGTCATCGGAGCCTAGATCATTCAAGCCGCCCGCGTTGATCGCGGGCGGTTCTCTATTCAGGCGGGTTGTCATGGGCCAGTTTCAGTACAAGCGCATTCTGCTCAAGCTTTCCGGCGAGGCTCTTGCCGGCGACCAGGGCTTCGGCCTGGATTCGCAGACCCTCTTCCGCTACGCCCAGGAGATCCACCATCTGGCGCAGAGCGGCCTCCAGGTGGGCCTGGTCATTGGCGGGGGAAACTTCTTCCGCGGCATTTCCGACAGCGCCGACGCCATGGAGATCGACCGCTCGACGGGCGATTACATTGGCATGCTGGCAACAGTGATGAACTGCATGGCCATGCAGAAGGCCATCGAGAAGCAGGGCTCGCAGACCCGCGTGCTCAGCGCCCTGACCATTCGCGAATGCGCCGAACCCTACATCGTGCGCCGAGCGATCCGTCACCTGGAGAAGGGCCGGGTGGTGATTTTCGCCGCCGGCACGGGCAATCCCTACTTCTCGACCGACACGGCCGCCGCCCTGCGAGCCAACGAGATCGGGGCCCAGGTCCTGTTGAAGGGAACCAAGGTCGACGGCGTCTACGACAAGGATCCCGTGAAGCACCCCGAAGCGGAATTTTTCACCGAATTGACATACCTTGAGGTTCTGTCCCGGCAGCTCAAGGTCATGGATTCCACGGCCGTCTCCCTGTGCATGGATAATGGAGTGCCGCTGCTGGTCTTCAACATGACGATTGCCGGAAACCTTCAGCGAGTGCTCAAGGGAGAGGGCCGCTTCACGATGATCCGGGGAGAGTAGAATGATCGACGAGATCCTGTCCAAGGCCCAGCATCACATGGACCGCAGCCTTGAAGCGCTGCTGGAGAACTTCGGCACCGTCCGCGCCGGACGCGCCACGACCTCCATCCTGGATACGGTAAAAGTCGACTACTATGGAACACCGACTCCCATTTCGCAGGTAGCAAACCTGAGCGTGCCGGAACCGCGCATGATCCTGGTGCAGCCCTGGGAAAAGAAGATGCTCGACGCCATCCAGAAGGCGATCATGACCAGCGACCTGGGATTGAATCCGGGAAATGACGGCAGCGTGGTCCGCGTGCCCCTTCCCGAACTGACGGAAGAACGGCGCAAGGACCTGGTCAAGCAGGTGCACAAGCTGGCCGAGGACGGCAAGATCGCCCTGCGCAATGTGCGCCGCGACGCCAACGACCACCTGAAGAAGGCGCTCAAGGCGGGCGAGATCTCCGAGGACGACGAGAGGCGCGCGCTGAAGGAGATCCAGGACCTGACCGACGAGCACGTGAAGAAGATCGACGAGCTGCTGAAGCACAAGGAAGAGGACATCCTCGCCATCTAGGATCCTGTCCGACCCCGGCTTTCGCCGCAGCCGCTTCCTACGGGAACTCCAGCGGGAGGTTCACTGGCCCAACAGGGCGTATACGTGATTCTCCCGCTTCTTGCATCCGGACGCGCGCCGCGCCTCCAGGGAGACCATGTGTCACGAAACATCCGCAACTTCTGCATTATCGCCCATATCGACCATGGCAAGTCGACCATCGCCGACCGGCTGCTCGAGCTGACGGGGACGGTCCAGGCCCTGGGCGACCGCAAGCAGGTGCTCGACGACATGGAACTCGAGCAGGAACGCGGGATTACCATCAAGGCCCACGCCATCACCATGCAGGTGCAGTCGAAGGACGGGCCGGTCACGCTCAACCTGATCGACACGCCCGGCCACGTGGATTTCAGCTACGAGGTCAGCCGCAGCCTCGCCGCCTGCGAGGGGGCGATCCTCGTCGTCGACAGCGCGCAGGGCGTCGAGGCCCAGACCATTTCCAACCTCTACCAGGCGATCGCCGCGGATCTGGAGATCATTCCGGTCATCAACAAGATCGACCTGCCCAACGCCCAGCCGGAGCAGGTGACCATGCAGATCGTCGAGCTGCTCGGTTGTGATCCGGACGAGGTGATTCCGATCAGCGCCAAGACCGGCGAGAACTGCGAGGCGCTGCTCGAGCGCATTGTCGAGGCCGTACCCCCGCCCCCGGGCGAAGTGGAGCAGCCCCTGCGCGCCCTGGTCTTCGATTCGATCTACGACAACTACCGCGGCGCGCTGACCTACATCCGCGTGATGGAAGGGCGGCTGCACAAGGGGCAGAAGATCCGCAGCATGCACAGCGGCAAGCACTTCCAGATCGACGAGGTCGGGCGGCTGGTGCTCGGACGCAAGCCCTGCGAGGAACTGAAGGCCGGCGAGGTCGGCTACCTGATCCTGGGCACCAAGGACGTCAAGGACGCCAAGGTCGGCGACACCCTGACCACGGTCAGCGAGGGCGCCGAGGAAGCGCTCGAAGGCTACGCCGACGTGAAGCCAATGGTCTTTTCCGGGGTCTACCCCGTCAAGGCGGAGGACTACGAGGAGCTGCGCGACGCGTTGAGCAAGCTCTGCCTGAACGACGCCAGCCTCGTATACGAACCGGAAACCAGCCTGGCGCTGGGCTTCGGCTTCCGTTGCGGCTTCCTGGGCCTGTTGCACATGGAGATCATCCAGGAGCGGCTCGAGCGCGAGTACGGCCTGGACATCATCACGACCATGCCCAACGTGAAGTACCGCGTGAAACAGCCCGGGGAGGAAGAGGCGGAGATCAGCAATCCGGCCGAGTACCCGCGCAACGAGAAGATCGAGTACGTGCTCGAACCCTACGTCAAGGCGCAGATCATCGCGCCGACGGAGTACATCGGCAACATCATGAAACTGGCGATGGAGCGGCGGGGGATCACGACGGGCACGGAGTACATCGACACGACCCGCGCCACGCTGCACTACGAGTTTCCGCTGGCCGAGATCGTCTTCGACTTCTACGACCGGCTGAAAAGCAACACGCGCGGGTATGCCTCCTTCGACTACGAGTACATGGAGTACCGCCGTAGCAAACTCAAGCGCCTCGACATCCTGATCAATGGCGACCCCGTCGATTCGCTGAGCATGATCGTCCACGAGGAGAAGGCCTGGGAGTGGGGCAACAAGATGTGCATCAAGCTCAAGGAGCTGATTCCCCGGCAGATGTTCGAAGTGGCCATTCAGGGCGCCCTGGGCACCAAGGTGATCTCGCGTACGACGGTCAAGGCCCTGCGCAAGAACGTGACCGCCAAGTGCTACGGCGGGGACATCAGCCGCAAGCGCAAGCTGCTCGAGAAGCAGAAGGAAGGCAAGAAACGCATGAAGCAGGTAGGCCGCGTGGAGATTCCGCAGGACGCCTTCATGGCCATGCTCAAGGTGGAACGCTGAATGAATGTGATCCAAAGGCTCTGGACCTGGCGCAAGGAACGCAAGCTGGCCCGCAAGAAGCGCGAGGCGGAGAAGCGCCAGCGCAAGGGCGAGCTGCGCTATTGGACGGAGACCATCGGCTCGATCGTGCTCGCGGTCTTCCTGATCCGGGCGATGGTCGTCGAGGCCTACCGCATTCCCTCCTCCTCCATGGAGAAGACCCTGCTGATCGGCGACTTCCTGCTGGTCAACAAATTCGTATACGGCATGAAGACGCCGGACTGGGTCGGCGTGCCGCTGACGCGGATGGGCTTCGAGATCCCGCATTTCCAGCTGCCCTCGCTGTCCGAGCCGAAGACCGGGGACGTGATCGTCTTCAAGTACCCGCTCGATCCGGCGACCAACTTCATCAAGCGCTGCATCGCCGGGCCGGGGCAGACTGTCGAGGTCGTCGACAACCGCGTATACGTCGACGGCGAGGAGTTCGAGCGCCTGCCGCACCAGCAGGAGCGGCCCGGCATCAAGCCCGCGGGACGCGAAGACCCGGGAATCCGCCCCCGGGGCAGCGGATACAACACGGACAACTACGGGCCGGTCAAGGTGCCGGAAGGGCACTATTTCATGATGGGCGACAACCGGGACAACTCCAGCGACAGCCGCTTCTGGGGCTTCGTCCCGCGGGAGAACATCGTGGGCAAGGCCTGGATCATCTATTTTTCCTTCAACGCCTACGAGTTGAAACGGAGGATCTGGCGTGTGATACGCTGGGATCGCCTCCTGAACGCCATTCGCTGAACGAAGGGGGGAGCATGGCCGAGATCCTGGGCAAGGGACTGACCTTCGACGATGTGCTGCTGGTGCCGCGCGAAAGCGATGTGTTGCCTTCCAGTGTCGACACGGGGACCCGGCTCTGCCGGGGGATCACCTTGCGGATCCCCTTCCTCAGCGCCGCCATGGACACGGTCACCGAATCCGACATGGCCATCGCCATGGCGAGATCCGGCGGCATGGGCATCATCCACAAGAACCTGGCGCCCCGCGACCAGGCCGACGAGGTCGACCGGGTCAAGCGCAGCGAGTCGGGCATGATCCAGGACCCGATCACGATGAGCTCCGGACACAGCGTTCGCGAGGCCATGGAGAAAATGGCGCGCTACTCGATCAGCGGCATTCCCGTCGTAGACGAGGGCAAGCTGGTCGGCATTCTGACCAACCGCGACCTGCGCTTCCTGACGGATCACGAATTGCCGATCCGCGAGGTGATGACCCGCGAGAACCTGGTCTGCGTCCCGGTGGGCACGACCCTGGAAGAAGCGGAAGTCGTGCTGCAGAAGCACAAGATCGAGAAACTGCTCGTCACCACGGAGTCCGGCGCCCTGGCCGGACTGATCACGGTCAAGGATATCCAGAAGAAGAAAAGCTTCCCCAATGCCGCCAAGGACGAACTGGGCCGCCTGCGGGTCGGCGCCGCCGTCGGCGTGATCGATCCGAAGCTCGAGCGCCCGGGCCTTCTGCGTGAGGCCGGCGTGGACGTGCTGGTGGTCGACACGGCGCACGGACACAGCCGCGGCGTGGTCGAAATGGTGCGCCGCCTGAAGGCCGAATGGCCGGAGATGCAGGTCATTGCCGGAAACGTGGCCACCGCCGAGGCGACCACGGCCCTGGCCGAGGCCGGCGCCGACGCCGTCAAGGTGGGCATCGGCCCCGGCTCGATTTGTACGACACGGGTCGTCGCCGGCGTCGGAGTGCCGCAGTTCACGGCGATTCTCGAGTGCTCCCGGGCCGGGCGCGCCGCGGGGATTCCGGTGATTGCCGACGGAGGCATCAAGTACAGCGGCGACGCGGCGAAGGCGATCGCCGCCGGAGCCGAGACGGTCATGGTGGGCAGCATGCTCGCCGGCTGCGAGGAGAGTCCTGGCGAGACCGTGCTCTTCGAGGGCCGCAGTTTCAAGGTCTACCACGGCATGGGCAGCCTGGCCGCCATGAAGAAGGGCAGCAAGGACCGCTACTTCCAGGCCGACCAGGAGGACTCGGACAAGCTGGTGCCCGAAGGCATCGAGGGCCGGGTTCCCTACAAGGGCGGCGCGGCCAGCGTGCTGTACCAGCTAAGCGGCGGCCTGCGCAGTTCCATGGGCTACTGCGGCGCGAAGGACATCCCCGCCTTCCAGGAACGGGCGCGCTTCACGGAAATCACCAGCGCCGGCCTGAAGGAAAGCCATCCGCATGATGTGGTTTTGACAAAGGAAGCTCCGAATTACCGCAGCTGAAGAGGACAGTTCTCAGGAAGTGCTCACGCTTTTCGCGTGCCGGATCTTTTCGAAGGCGCTGGAGTAAGCTAGTCCGAAGCCGGAGTCTCTGGCACCGGACATCCCGAAGGCAACAAGCAACAGGACATAAAGGATTCGACCATGAAGAGAACGTTTGTTGGCGGCCTGCTGGCCTGCCTGTTCTTCGCCGGCCAGCTGCTGGCTGCCGAAGGGTGGCTGAGTGATCTGGACGAAGGAAAGACCTTGGCTGCCGAGGAAGGCAAGTACATGCTGGTGGATTTCACCGGCAGCGACTGGTGTCACTGGTGCAAGAAACTGGACGGCGAAGTCTTCAAGAAGGACGCCTGGAAGGAATACGCCGGCGAGAACCTGGTGCAGGTCTCCCTGGATTTCCCGCGCCGCAAGAAGCAGAGCGCAGAGGTGAAGGCCCGCAACCAGGAGTGGATGAAGGAATATGGCGTCCGCGGTTTTCCGACGATCTTCATCATGGATCCGCAGGGTGAAGTGGTGGCCCAGACGGGATACCAGCAGGGCGGAGCCCAGAACTACATCAAGCACGTGACGAGCCTGATCAACGAGCACAAGGCCAAATCCGAAGGCTAAACGCGGATCCATAGCCAAACCATACCAACGCCCCGGTTCGATGAGCCGGGGCGTTTTCTGTTTACAGGGCAGCAGGGGAAAACGACAGCAGAGCGACTGGGATGCCGGTTGCGGGATGCGATTCGGGTTCCGCAACTGTCCCTGGCACCGTCCCTGGCACCGTCCCTGGCACCGTCCCTGGCACCGTCCCTGGCACCGTGCCTGGCACCGTCCCTGGCACCGCCCCTGGCACCGTCCCTGGTACCGTCCTTGGCACGGTCCTTGGCACAGTCCCTGGTACCGTCCTTGGCACGGTCCTTGGCACCGTCCGTGGCACTGTCCCTGGCACCATTTTGCCGGGCAGGAAGGTTGAGTCCGTAGATTTGTGCAAAAGCAGCTAAGCCCTTGAAAAAGGAAGGGCCATGGCCTTCTTTAGTGGTGCATAACCAAATCAATAAGGAGGAAAACCATGACCCAGCAGCATGAAGCCAATT
>JAUIFJ010000017.1 GCA_030429345.1 bacterium
CCCCGCCGCCGGGACTTTCCGATAGGAAAGTCCCAGTCGCAAGCCTGAGCGCAGCGCAGGCTTGCGAACCTACATGAGGTAAGCCATCAGGATACCCGCCGCCACGGCCGAGCCGATCACGCCGCTGACGTTGGGAGCCATGGCATGCATCAGCAGGTAGTTGCTCGGGTCCTCCTTGATGCCCAGATGCTGTACGACACGGGCCGAATCGGGCACGGCGCTGACGCCGGCGGCGCCGACCATGGGGTTGATGCGGTCCTCCTCCTTCAGCACCAGGTTCATCCCCTTGGCGAAGAGAATGCCGCCCGCCGTGGCGATGGCGAAGGAGATCGCGCCGAGCACGAAGATCAGGATCGACTGCGGGGTGAGGAAGGTCGTCGCCTGGGTGCTGGCGCCCACCGTGACACCTAGCAGGATGGTGACGATGTCGATCATCGAGGTCCGCGCCGTGTCCCCCAGGCGGCGTGTCACGCCGCTTTCCTTCAGCAGGTTGCCGAAGAAGAGCATGCCCAGAAGCGGCAGCGCTCCCGGCGAGACGAAGCAGGTCAGCAGCAGTCCGACGATCGGAAAGAGCATGCGTTCCAGGCGGCTCACGCTGCGCGGCGGCTTCATGCGCATGCGGCGTTCCTTCTCGCTGGTCAGCAGCTTGATGATCGGAGGCTGGATCACGGGCACCAGGGCCATGTAGCTGTAGGCGGCGATGGCGATCGCCCCGATCAGTTCCGGTGCCAGGCGGCTGGAAAGGAAGATCGCCGTCGGGCCGTCGGCCCCCCCGATGATCCCGATGGCCGCCGCCTGATCGGGAGTGAAGCCGAGTGTCACGGCAGCGAGGAAGGTCAGGAAAATGCCCACCTGGGCCGCCGCGCCGAGCAGCATCAGCTTGGGGTTCGAAAGCAGCGCGCTGAAGTCGGTCATCGCGCCGATGCCCAGGAAGATCAGCGGCGGGTAGACGCCCTTCAACACTCCCTGGTAGAGGTAGTTCATCACGCTGCCCGACTCGTAGATGCCGATGTTCAGCCCCACGCCCTCCAGGAAGGGAATGTTGCCGATCAGGATGCCGAAGCCGATCGGCACCAGCAGCAGGGGCTCGTATTCCTTCTTGATCGCCAGGTAGATGAAGATCAGGCCCACGGCGATCATCACCAGGTGCCCCGCCGTCAGGTTGGCGAAGCCGGTGAAGCGGAAGAACTGTTCCAGGCCGCCCATCACTCGCTCCCCACTTCGACCAGCAGCGCGCCCTCGAGCACGCTGTCGCCCTGTGAGACATGCAGCTTGCGGATCACGCCGGCCATGTCGGTGCGGATCTCGTTCTCCATCTTCATCGCCTCGAGGATCATCAGCACCTGGCCGCGGTCGACGCTGTCGCCTTCCTTGACCTTCAGCTCGAGCACGCTGCCGGGCAGCGGGGACACCACCTTCCCGGTGCCCTTGGCGGCGTCCGGCGGAGCGGTGCGCCCCGGCTTGTCGGAGGCCGTGGGCACGGCCGCCGGCCGCACCAGCCTGGGCGTCTTGCTGGACTTCTTCTTCTCCTCGTGGATCTCGACCTCGTAGTCCGTGCCGTTGACATTGACCCGGGCGATGTCGTCCTCGAGGCTCTCGATCTGGACCTCGTAGCGGTTGCCGTGTATGGTGAACTGGTATTTCTTCATTGTGTGACTCCGGTTGCTCAGCGATCCGTGCTGCGACGCTTGGGGTTCAGGCGGAAGGACGAGGGCCGCTGGGGCCGCTGTCCGAAACCGCGCAGGCCGTAGATCTTCGAACTCCAGGGCCGGTAGATGCTCTCGCGGCGCTCGATGGTCAGCACCGCGCTCTCCAGGTCGTGCAGCTCGTTCGTATACAAATGCAGGGCCATGGCGATGGCCGCGTTGACATCGCCCGCGTGCTCCACCACTTCCTCCACGTGCTCGGGGCGCGCTTTCCGCGAGCGGCGCGCGAGCCCCTTCTGGAAGAGCGTGAAGATCACCGCCAGCGAGACCAGCACCAGGAAGACCACGGCATAGCCGACCAGTCCCATCATCCAGTGCGCCTGGACCAGGTTGTCCAGGCTGATATGCAGTTGGCCCAGCCCGCCCTGGGCCGCGGCCGCGGGTACAGCGTGCATCGATCCCCCTAGAGCGGAATGTTGCCGTGTTTCTTCGGCGGGTTGTTTTCCTTCTTCGTCGCCAGCATGCGCAGGGCGCGGATCACGCGGAAGCGTGTGTTGCGCGGCTCGATGATGTCGTCGATGTAGCCGTGTTTCGCCGCCACGTAGGGGTTGGCGAAGGTGTCCTTGTACTCCTGCTCCTTCTCGGCCAGGAAGGAGGCGCGCTTCTCCGCGTCCTCGATGCCGCGGGCCTCGCGGGCGAAGAGGATCTCGACGGCGCCCTTGGGCCCCATCACGGCGATCTCGGCCGCCGGCCAGGCGTAGTTGATGTCGCCGCGCAGGTGCTTGGAGCTCATCACGTCGTAGGCGCCTCCGTAGGCCTTGCGCAGGATCACGGTCACCTTGGGCACCGTCGCTTCGCCGTAGGCGAAGAGCAGCTTGGCGCCGTGGGTGATGATGCCGCCGTACTCCTGCGCCGTACCGGGCAGGAAGCCGGGCACGTCGACCAGGGTCAGCAGGGGAATGTTGAAGGCGTCGCAGAAGCGCACGAAGCGCGCCGCCTTGCGGCTGGCGTTGATGTCGAGCACGCCGGCCAGGTAGCAGGGCTGGTTGGCGACGATGCCGACGGGCATGCCGTTGAAGCGCGCGAAGCCGGTGACGATGTTCATCGCCCAGTTGCGGTGGACCTCGACGAACTCGTTCTCGTCGGCGATCGAGTGGATCACGTCCTTGACGTCGTAGGGCTTGTTCGGGTTGTCGGGGATCAGCGTGTTCAGGCCGTCGTCGACGCGCTCGATGGGGTCGGCGCAGCCGGCCAGCGGCGGATCCTCCAGATTGTTCTGCGGCAGGAAGCTGAGAAGCTTGCGGATCAGCTGCAGGCCCTCCTCCTCGCTGTCGACGATCATGTGTGTCACGCCGCTGCGGCTGGCGTGCACGTTGGCCCCGCCCAGCTGCTCCTCGTCGACCTCTTCCCCGGTGACCGTCTTGACCACCTTGGGCCCGGTGACGAACATGTAGCTCGTGCCCTTGGACATGATGGTGAAGTCGGTCAGCGCCGGGCTGTAGACGGCGCCGCCGGCGCAGGGCCCGAAGATGGCGCTGATCTGCGGCACGGTGCCGCTGGCCAGGATGTTGCGCTGGAAGATCTCGGCATAGCCGCCGAGGCTCATCACGCCTTCCTGGATGCGCGCGCCGCCCGAGTCGTTGAGGCCGATCACAGGGCAGCCGACCTTCATCGCCTTGTCCATCACCTTGCAGATCTTGTTGGCGAAGGTCTCCGAGAGGCTGCCGCCGAAGACCGTGAAGTCCATGGCGTATACGCAGACCAGCCGGCCGTCGATGGTGCCGTAGCCGCAGACGACGCCGTCGGAGAGGATGTGCGACTTCTCCATGCCGAAGTCCGTGCAGCGGTGCGTCACGAACATGTCGAATTCCTCGAAGCTGCCTTCGTCCAGCAGCATCTCGACGCGCTCGCGCGCCGTATACTTGCCGCGAGCGTGCTGCTTCTCGATGCGCTGCTCGCCGCCGCCCAAACGGGCTTCCTCGCGACGCTTCATCAGCAGGCGGATGCGTTCACTCATTTCCATGGGAGTGTCCTGTGGTATAGGAAAACCGGATCCCCAGCGCCCTCTCCTCGGGGCCTGACCGGATCCGGTTCTTCATTTGTGTCAAGGTGGGAAATCGCCCGCAAAGCCACGCGACTCCCTGCTGGCTGCAACATTCCATAGGCAATCGGATTGTGGATTGACGCGAGTCAATTCAAGGAACTGGATAGGGAAGATCTCACGCAGAGACGCGGAGACACAGAGAGGACATTCCCTGGTCTGTCATTCACCCCGCTTCCCACCGGTGTCATCCCGTGGCTTGACCACGGGATCCGTCTCATGGCCGCAGGCAGAAGTGCCCCGGGTCTGTGCGTTCAGGTCCTTCGGTCTGCGACGCGGACAAGGATTCCGCGGTCAAGCCGCGGAATGACAGCCAAGGGGGCCGCGGAATGACAGTGTAGGGGGAAGTGGAGCAGACACAACCACAACATCCCCCGTGGTCTCCGTCTACTCCGTGCTCTCCGTGCGAGCTCTTAAAAAAGAAACCCCAGCGAGACCAGGTGGGAACTGTCCAGGTCGGGGTGCGGACGGAAGGCGTAGTCGGCGCGCAGGCGGCGCAGTCGAATGCCGGCGCCGGCGCTCAGGCGGTTGTCGCTGATGCCGGCGCGCAGGGCCAGGACCTTCAGCGGGCGCAGCTCCAGGCCTCCGTCGAGCCAGACGCTGCGGAACTCGCCTTCCGCGTCGGCGACGGGGCCTTCCAGGTCGCCGGCCAGGGCCCATTCGCTGCGCAGGGGCAGCCCCAGCCAGGGCAAACGCCCTTCCCAGCCCAGGGCGGCGCGCCATTCGGGCCAGATGGTGTCGCTTTCGCCATCGTCCCAGAGAACGACCGTCGCCGGCACGTCCTTCAGGCTGAGACCGGCGGAGAGGCCGTAGTCCAGGCGCATGCGCAGCCCCAGGTCCAGGCCCAGCCCGGTGGCGCGCAGGCCGGCCAAATCACGGTAGACCAGTTTCAGGGAAGCGCCGGCGTCCAGGCGCTCGCCCAGGGAACGGGCGGCGGCCAGCGCCAGCAGCCAGTCGCTGCTCGAGCGGCGGTCATGGACAATCGGCCGGCCGCCGGATTCCAGGTCCAGGCCATCGGTGCGGCTGCTGAGGGGAATGTCAGGAACGGCGCTGCGGAAAAGGTAGAGCCCCCAGGCCTGCCCGCGCAGACGGCCGGTCAGGCCAATGAAATCCTGCTTGACCAGGCCGCCGAAGAGCTGGCTGTGCTGGGCGCCCACCTCGCGGCCTTCCACATCGCTCAAGAGGGCCGGATTCCACCAGCTGCGGCTGACGCCTTCGCCGAAGAGCACTCCCGTATTGCCCCGGGCGCTTTCGGCGGCGCCGATTTCCGCGCGCAGGTTGTCGCCTTCATAGCGGGTAGTGGCCAGGACCAGGGCCGGCAGAAGCAGGATGAGGAAGAGATTGCGCAGGGAACGGACTCCAGCAGGGACCAGGTTCAGAGCTCCATCAGCGGCACGCCGTCGCGATCGCTGACCTCGATGGCTTCCAGGAAGCCCGGTACGATTGTACGCCGGAACAGCAGCCGGGTTTCCTCCAGGCCGCGTTCTCCAATGGAAAGCTGTCCGCCGGCCATGTGGGCATGGCCGCCGGCGCTGCCATGATGACCGACCAGCTGACGCGCCAGCCGTCCGGCGTGCTGCTTCTGGGTGCTGTTGCGCATGCTGAACATCAGCCGATCCTTGTTCCAGCCCCAGCAGAGCACCCACTGGGCCTGCTCCAGGCGCATGAAGGAATCGGCGACCTCGGCGATGGTGTCGCTGTGCCGTGTTTCACCCAGGTCGACCACGAGGGCATGCCCGTAGAGGCTGGCCCCTTCGGCGGCGACCTTCATCATGCGGAAATAGTCGGCGGGCACGCGGCAATGGACGATCTCGTGCAGCATCTCCCAGTCGATCTTCGAATGCAGGCTGTTCCAGGCCTTGCGATCGGCCTTTGCCGCGCCCTGGGCCATGTCGGAGGTCTCCGTGCGGATGGCGTAGTACAGCGCGGTGGCCAGGCCCTCTTCGGGCTTGATGTTGCGGGCGCTCAGGTATTCCCAGGCGATGGTCGCCGTCGCACCGTAGCTCTCGCGGATGTCGGTGAAGACCGGCTCGTGGGGCCAGGCCTCGCCGAGAATATGGTGATCGACAATGCCGTAGGCCGCGTCCTCCGGCAGCTGGGCGCTGTTGTTGCCGGAACCGGGCTGACTGTCGAGGAAGAGGAAGAAGTCGTAGGGCTTCAGGTCCAGCCAGTAGAGGCTGCGGATCTCCAGGTCGAGGCTGGCCAGCAGGGCGCGGTTCTCGCTGCGCCCCAGTTCGCCGCCGGAGGCGATCTCCACCTCGCGGTCCTTGCTGCCCAGCAGCAGCTGGAAAGCCGCCGCGGAGGCCACGCTGTCCGGATCCGGATTGTCGTGGGTCACCAGCAGCACGCGCTTGCGGTTCCCGATCAGGTCCCGCAGCTCCTGCCACTTCTTGAGAGAGTCTTTGATCGCCATGGGGTGGAATATATGGGATTGGCCCTAGAGCACACGCTCCAGCCGGCAGACCTTCCAGCCCTCGCCCGGGGACTGCTGCACCTCGACCCGCCAGGCTCCACTGCCGTCGACGCTTTCCAGGCGGCGGATCTCGCCGAGGGGCGGAGCCGTCAGCCGCAGCTCGCGCTGCAGCAGGCGCGGCACGCTGAGCCGCAGGCTGGGGCCCAGTTTGGTGGAATGGCCGCCGCCGGGAAGGGCCAGCAGGCGTTCCAGGCGGGCATCCTTGCGGGCCTTGCTCCACTTGCCGCGACGGGCATTGTCCAGAAAACGGTGCAGGGCGCGGAAGGCGCTTTCGTGGGGCTGTTCCGCGGCCAGGCTCCAGCCTTTGCCGTCCCGGCGGATCTCCGCCTCGTTCTCCAGCCGCCAGCTACCGCTGGCATAGCTGAAATTCCCCGACGGGTCTTCCACCAGCCGCAGGAGCAGCCGCCGGCTCTCGTCCAGGCGCAGGCAGCCATCGGCGCCTTCCGCCAGGATCCATTCCTTCAGTCCGGCCTTGCCCTTGCGCGGCGAAACGGCCTTCAACACAGACAGGCTGCCTTCGCCCTCGACCAGCAGCAGGGCGCGCTCGCCCTGCAGATCGACCAGCTGCGTCGCGCGGCCCCGGGCCACTTCCTCGGCCCGTCCACCGGGGGCCAGCCAGGCCAGCAGGCTTTCGCCCGCCAGCTGCTGCTCGATCAGCCAGCCACCAGCCAGGGCAACAGGCTCGCCGGCCAGTCCCTCGACCAGGGCCAGGCGTTCGCGGTCCGCCTCCACCCCCTGCAGGTCGAGGGCCGTGCGCTGCAGGTCCGCCAGCTCCGGAGCCGCCCGGCGCTCGGCCAGGCTCTGCTCGAGAGGCGGCAAAGGTTTGGTGCCGCAGGAGGCCAGCAGAAGGCAAAGCAGGATGAAAAGGCGATGCATGGGTTTCTCGCGGTTCCCTGTGGATCGATGGGTCTGTCTCGTCTCTATCGACAGTTTAAGGATCCAGTCGATGGCAGCGGAGGATCGGGCACTTGATCAAGGCTCGAAGTGTGATAGACCAAAAGATGCCCCCATCGCGCTTGCGCCGCGCATCACTTCAAATGCAGCACCCGCTGCGGCGGAATCGCTGTGCTTCCCGGGAATTCCAGGAAGTACTGCCCGGTGGCCAGCTGGATGAAATCGATCGTGACTTCTCCCGGGGCGCCCCCCACGCGAATCAGCGGTGACCCGATCCGCCGCCCCAGCATGTCGTAGACGCGGATGGCCTGTGCCTGCTCCATCTGTAGTCCGGCGATGTTGATCCTGGAGTTGAAGGGATTGGGGAAAATGCGGATGTCCGGGCCCGGAAGGGAGGCATAGGGTTCCACCGCCGTTGTGGGCGAATTCAGGTGGAAGGCAAGGCCGCGCTGGTAGAAAAGTTCCGGGTCCGTATACAAGATGGCCAGCATGTAGCCAGTGGGCGTGCTGCGGCCTACGGCGAACCTTCCACTTACATTAGTCGCTCAGGGCAGGACGATGCTTTCGGATAGAGTACAGTCCATGTCGATGTATGCGCACCGTGTGTCAACTTGAAGATGATCCATTGTTACAAACAGACCCGGCGAGATGACTGTTCCATGGTGATTTTCCAGGGGATCCAGATCCGTCAAACTGGCCATCAGATCACCGGAAGAGTCGATCAGCCAAACCTTCGTGGGACTCTGATGGATAATGAAATGAGACCCGGCTACTCCATTGACGGTATGCACTGCGTTGGATACATCGGTGGCAAGGGTGTCGACTTCGACCAGATTACCCTCATCTGTGAACCTTGCACCGAGCATGATCGGGTCATCGTGGACAAGCGCCATGAATCCATCATCGATTTCAACAAACTGGCTTACGCGACCATCCAGGACCTGCGTATCCAAAGAATCACACTCATGACTGTAGCGGGTTAGATAATAGTACGCGTCAGGAAACATGCCGTATGTAACCAGGAAGACATGCTCATCGTTGACAAAGAGTCTTCTGGGTGATTCGTTGATCTCGTAGTACTCCAATTCACCCGTGCTTAGATCCTGTCGCACAATCCAATAGTGCGGAATCGCTGGTTCGAAATCGACTTCGAGTACGACCCAGTACGCAGAGTCTTGCCAGACACGCAATGCCACCACTTCCCTGGCCACGCTATCCTGCCTGGCGAACACAGCCTCTTCCCAGACGACGCCTTCATCAATGTCTACAAGTACGGATTGGATTGAAATGTTGTACCAACTGGGAGAACCATCTATGCCATAGGCATAGGAAGTATCCTTGCGTTGAAGTAAAACTCTACATTCAGTAACTCGATGAGATTTGTCATAGTAATCGCCAATTGGGGGAACGGCAAGAGTAGGTTCAACCTCATACTCACCATCGGGCCGCAGCACACAATAGGCGGATTGAAAATCCTGCGAGCGAACCCAGGACAAAAACAACATGGAATCACGGACTTCGACAGAATGCCTTGCAACAAGGTGGTAGTCATGGAACTCTTGAAACCACTCGAAGCGTGTGGAATCGATTTGTGCAAGGGCCCGGGGGGTGATCGCAGAGTCAGTAGGGCTACGATGAAGTACACTTTTCGATTCTCCTTCATCAATGGCGAGAGATCAACCTAAGACCCCGGTAGAACATTTCTAACCACTGATCACAAGCACGGATCGTGTTACGTCTTTGTGCTTATGGTCTTCCAGCTGCCCAGCGTGCCTGATGCAATCGGACCAATACCGTTCAGTCCCAGAACAGTTCTCCATCAAGAGGAACCTGAGTCACTTGCACCTGATACAGGGCGATACGATGGCTGTCAAGATCCGGCTCCTGCCGCTGAAGCGGTGCGTGTCCGTTCCAGGAAACGGAATCCACCTCGCGGTCGTTTCGAATAATGCTCACTTCCAACTGACCCGCTGTGTCGGGAAGCGGCAGAACGGTCAGCACAAATTCCCCGTCTGCAAGCTCACAGCGGATCTCGGGATCCGGCAGAGCCGGGAGGTCGTTCGGCACCGCCCCGCTGCCCCCGGCATAGAAACGCGAGTTCGCGTTCTGAACCAGGGAATTCCATGTGGGCCAGGAAGTGCCCCCCGTTCGATGGAACTTCAAGGTATAGTTGTCGTAGCTGCCGATGCGATACCCAAGCAGGAGTTCCCCGCTGGCCATTGCTGAAGCAGGGGTCCTTCCCTGGCGCACCTTATGTTGTCTTAGGCGTCACCGGTACGATGACCCCCTCCGACTTCTCGCCGGGCATTTCAGACACACGGGATCTCCGTCAATATCCCTTCAGGACACAAAATGCTGTTGCTAGCCATGGAGTCCACGACCCTGATAACACCCGACTTCCAATTTCAATCTGTCACCCAGGCGATCCGTTTCGACATCCAGATCGTAGACCATCTGCAATCCGAGCCAGAAATCGGCAGACATTTTGAAGTACTGTGCAAGCCGCAATGCAGTGTCCGCTGTAATACGGCGCTTTTGAAGAACGATTTCATTCACTCGTCGCGGTGGTACTCCTAGCTCTCGTGCCAGCCGATTTTGACTAAGACCCATAGGCTCCAGGAATTCGCAAAGGAGTACTTCCCCAGGATGAATTGGCAAGAGTTTTTTCGCTGTCATGATTTATCCCTTATGGTAATCCGCAATCTCGACGTTGAATGCATCCCCGCGATCCCACCGGAAACAGATTCGCCACTGGTCAATGATACGGATGCTGTGTTGCCCCTCGCGATCTCCTTTAAGCCGCTCGAGTCTGTTTGCAGGGGGAATTCGTAGATCTGCCAGCGTCCTGGATCGATGAAGCATTCGGAGTTTTCGATAGGCCAGCTGCTGAATCCCGCCAGGTATTCTTTTTGAGCGAATGCGATGGAAGATCTTTTCAGCTTCCTTGGACTTGAATGATCTGATCATTCTCTAGGATATGACGCATAGCGTTACATGTCAAGCATTCTCTCGCAGCCCACTGTTTCCGTGGGTTAGGGTGTTCTCGCGAACCGGCACTCGATGAAACAAGTCAGTCTCGTTGTCCTATGGCTACCCCCGCAATCACCGGAAAGAACTGAAATACTCCTGCAGCCCTTTCCGGATCCGTTTTGCCTGTGCCTTCCGGAAACGCTCGTCCAGCAGCAGCTCCTCTTCCCCGGGGTGGATCAGGCTGCCCGCTTCCAGCAGCAGCGCAGGACAGGTCCACTGCCGGCAGACGGCCAGGCTGCGCCAGTGCAGGCCGTCGTCGGGGAGTCTGCCCCAGTCGGCCAGTTCTTCGTGGAGCAGGCGGGCGGCCTGCGCGCACACCATAGCTCACTTCAAATGCAGCACCCGCTGCGGCGGAATCGCTGTGTTTCCTGGGAATTCGAGGAAGTACTGCCCGGTGGCCAATCGATTGAAGTCGATCGTGACCTCCCCCAGGGAGGATCCCACGCGGTACTGCGAAGGCCCGACCCGCCGCCCCAGCATGTCGTAGACGCGGATAGCCTGTGCCTGCTCCATCTGCAGTCCCGCGATGTTGATCCTGGAGTTGAAGGGATTGGGAAATATGCGGATCTCCGGGCCCGGAAGGGTGGCATGGGGCTCCAGCGCCATTGTGGGCGAGTTCAGGTGGAAGGCAAGGCCCCGCTGGTAGAAGAGTTCCGGGTCTGTATACAACATAGCCAACATATAGCCGGTGGGCGTGCTGCGGCCAGTGGCTAACCTTGCAATGGTACTGGTCGCTCGGGGCAGGACGATGCTTGCAGACAGGGTACAGTCCATGTCGATGTAGGCGCACCGAGTGTCAATTTGAAGATGATCCATTGCTACAAACAGACCCGGCGAGATGATCGTTCCATGGGGAGTTTCCAGGGGATCCAGATCTGTCAAGCTGGAGATCAGATCACCGAAAGAGTCGATCAGCCAAACCTTCGTGGGACTCTGTTGCACAATGAAATGAGACCCGGCTACTCCTTTGACGGAGTGCACTGCGAAAGATGCATCGGTGTCAAGAGTATCGACTTCGACTAGATTACCTTCATCGGTGAACCTTGCACCGAGCATGATCGGACCATCGTGGACAAGCGCCATGAATCCATCATCGATTTCAACAAACTGGCTTACGCGACCATCCAGGACCTGCGTATCCAAAGAATCACACTCATGACTGTAGCGGGTTAGATAATAGTACGCGTCAGGAAACATGCCGTATGTAACCAGGAAGATATGCTCATCGTTGACAAAGAGTCTCCTGGGCGATTCGTTGATCTCGTAGTACTCCAATTCACCCGTGCTTAGATCCTGTCGCACAATCCAATAGTGTGGGATTGCTGGAATTGGAAAAACCTGCCATTCGGCTTGAGTGACGACCCAATACGCATAGTTTTGCCAGACACGCAATGCCACCACTTCTGTTGCCACGCTATCCTGCCTTGAGAATACGATCTCTTCCCAGACGACGCCTTCATCAATGTCTACAAGTATGGATTGGATAGAATTGTTATACCAGCTGGGCGAACCATCTATGCCGTAGGCATAGGTTTTATCATCCCTCTGAAGCACCACTCTACTCTCTGAGACTCGATGCGCTTTGTCATAGTAGTCGCCGATTGGAGGGACAGCAAGAGTAGGCTCAACCTCGAACGAACCGTCGGGTCGCAGCACGCAATAGGCAGATTGAAAGTCCTGCGAACGAACCCAGGATAAAAACAACATGGAATCACGGACTTCGACGGCATGCCTGCAACAAGGTGGTAGTCATGAAACTCCTGAAACCACTCGAAGCGTGTGGAATCGATTTACGCAAGGGCCCGGGGGGTGATCAATAGAGTTAACAGGGCTACGATGAAGTACACTTTTCGATTCTCCTTCATCAATGGCGAGAGTTCAACCTAAGACCCCAGAATCACATTTCTGGCCGGTCTTGAGGATTGAGGCTGAGACGCCATTTCAATTCTCTTCTTTCGGGAAATGAGAAGAGCTGTCTTGAACGGACATCCCTTCGGCTGCCGAAGCCGAATCCTTTTCCTCCGGCACCCACTTCTGCCACAGGGCGGGAAAGAAGTAGCCCAGCAGCAGCAGGCTTCCCCCGAAGCCCATGAAGAGCAGGACGCGCCAGATGGCTTCCAGGGCCTGCAGGTCGACCAGGAAGAGTTTGGCCAGGACCCCCAGGCCGGTGACGAGCGCGACCTGCCTCAGGCCCGGGCGATTGAAGCGCAGGCCGGCCAGCAACAGCAGCAGGGCGTAGACGCCCCAGCAGCCGGAGACGATGCCCTGCCCCGCGGGACCTTCTGCGAAACGGACATAGAGCCAGGCGAGGAAAGCCAGGTGCGTCAGCAGCAGGTAGACGCCGGCGGAGAGCCCACGCAGCAGGCGCAGTCCAGGGAACAGCGCCGCCGCCAGCAGAAACAGATCCGGCCAGAGGGCCGAGGGCTCCTCGACCAGGTGGTAGAGCAGCCAGAGGGCCAGGCCGCCGTAGAGCGTGTGCGCCAGCCAGCGCAGTGCTTTCTGTGATCCCTCTTTAGCCATCCAGTGCAGCAGCAGGCCTTCCGCGCAGAGGCTTGCCGCCAGGCTCTCCCCGTCCAGCAGGCCGATCAGGCCCAGCGCCGCCAGCAGGGCTGTCATGGCGGCGAAGGTCTGTATCACGGATTTTCCCGCCTCGATCCTTCGCAGCAGCAGGGTCAGCGCCAGGTAGAGGGCAGCGGTTCCAAGGGACACCCCGCCGGCTGTCTCACGACTCCAGTCATTCAGCAGGCTGACGCCGCCCAGGGCCAGCAGGGGGGAGCCGACGACCGAAGAGGGAAGCAGGGAGGGCGCAGCCGCCGGACGCTCCTTGCCGGATTGTCCACGCTCGGCGCTCACCTTGCGCAGCACCGGCACTCCGCCGAAGAGCAGGCCGCAGAAGACGACATACAGCGTGACCTGGAAGCGCAGGTCTTGGGGCGCGTAGGGCTTCAGGACCTCCGAAAGAAGGACATAGGCGATCAGCCAGCCCCCGATGCTCATGGCGCTGAAGAGCACTTTCCAGCTCCTGCGCCAGTAGAGCACGGATTGCAGGCCCAGGAAAAGAGCCGTGTAGCCCACCAGCAGGGGGATTGAGTTCTCGTAGCGATGCAGCAGGAAGGGAGCGCCCAGGCCGCCGATCACTCCGAGCAGGCCGATCACCAGGCTGAAGCGCCGGTCGGCCAGCAGCAGGGCCGCCAGGGAAACCGCGGCCAGGAAGGCGAAGGAGAGTTCGGCTGGCACCAGGCGGTAGAGCTCGTAGGCCGCATAGCCGGTGATGTAGTACGCGGCCAGGCCGCCGCCGGCCAGCAGGTCGCGGTAGGCCCGCCGCTGCGGGCGCACACGGAAACTGCCCCCGAGCAGCACGCTGCCGGCCAGCAGGCCGGCCAGCAGCCGCACTGCGGGCCCGAGCCAGCCCTGGTCGATCGAGTACTTGAAGAGGAAGAGCAGCCCCAGCAGCAGCAGGCCCAGGCCGACGCGGTTGATCCAGAAGTCGGGGCGGGCGAAGACGGAAGGCTTACCGGGACTCTCGGGACGGGAAGGCTTCCGCGATCGCCGAGGCATGTATACGGCCGCCTCGCTCTTGCGGCCCGGCGCGGCTTCCAGATCCCGGATTCTCGCCTCCAGCTGCTCGACTCGCTGCACCAGCTGCTCGAGCTGCTCCCGTGTGACAGGATCCTTCGCCGATTCCGAAGACATGCCAGCCTCCCGGTACTAGTCCACGCTGCGGAAATACTCCTGCAGAGCCTTGCGGATCTTTTTCGCCTGGGCCCGGCGAAAGCGCTCGTCCAGCAGCAGCTCCTCTTCCCCGGGGTGGATCAGGCTGCCCGCTTCCAGCAGCAGCGCAGGACAGGTCCACTGGCGGCAGACAGCCAGGCTGCGCCAGTGCAGGCCGTCGTCGGGGAGCCTGCCCCAGTCTGCCAGTTCCTCGTGGAGCAGGCGGGCCGCCTTCGCGCTGTAGCCCGTGTAGTAGTACACGCTGAAGCCGGGCGTGCTCCAGGGATCGCCGTCTTCGGGCACGCTGTTGTGATGCAGGCTCAGGAAAAGATCCGGCTGCAGGCTGTCGCACACGGCCACTCGATCGTAGAGGCCCATGCGCTCGTCGGCGCGGACGGTCCAGAGGACCTCGGCCCCCTTGCGCTCCAGCTGGCGCGCCAACTCCTCGGCCAGCAGGCGGTTGAGCCTTGCCTCGGTCATGCCGCTGGCGCCGATGCAGCCGCTCTCCTCTCCGCCGTGTCCGGGATCCAGCAGGATGCGCGCACCCTTCAGGGAACGGGGAGCACGCTGGAGCTCGAGGACCATGCGGCCATCCTCCCAGGACACGCTGATTCCGTGTACATCCGACGCCGTATGCAGCTTCAGCTCCGTCCCGCCGCCGGGCAGGGCTTCCCAGTCCATGTGTTCCAGCAGCCCGGCGGGATCCAGTTCCGCGCGGTCGAAGGCACTGAACACGCCCGGCAGCTGCAGGCGCAAGGGGCCGGCGCTTCCATCGTCTTCGATGTGATGCACGAGCGGTCCCGGCCGCAGGGCGAAGCTCCAGCGCGCTTCGCCCTCGTAGCGCAGGGCGCTACCGGCAAGGGCCGGTTCGCGGAAAGGACCCGCTGCCGGCTCCAGCCGTGCCAGCGGCACCCAGCCTTCCAGGGAAGCACCCAGCTCCAGGCGCCCCCAGCGGCCATCCGATTCGCGCAACTCGACCAGGGCCTGCGGCAGGGGAAAGAGCCAGTAGCTGGCTCCGGGCGCTGTCGAAATGGCCGTGCGTTCCTGCAGGCGGTGGCGTCCGGGCAGGAGTGACCTTTCCGGCGGCAAGGATTCCCTATCCACCTGCGGAGGAAGGAGCACAAGGCGATCCCTCTGCAAACCCGCATCCGTGATCCACTCCAACTCGAGGGACTCCCCGGGCCAGGGGATGCGTGTCGCGAAACGCCCTTGCGCGTGCAGTTCGACTGCCTGGCCGTTGATCATCAGCGAACGGGCCTCGCCGGCAAGGTTGCCGTTGACCAGCAGGTGCTCCAGGGGAGCGATCACGATGCTGTCCCCGGCCTGGGGCCGCGGAAAGCAGAGCTGCAGGCCGCTGGGGCGCCTTCCTGGAGCGGCGGATAGGGCGTAGGCGGAACAGGACAAGCCGACCAACAGGAGGACCAGGCACAGCCGCTTCATGCCCGCATCTCCCGGAAGCGTTCCGCCAGCGTATCCTCGCGCCCCTCGAAGTGCTGCTCGAGTTCCTGTCTCACCTGCTCCTGGTGCATCCAGGGGCGCAGCGCGTCGAGGGCCGCCTCGGAGCGGGAGCCGGAGTCCCCGGTCACCTCCGCCAGCAGGAAGTCCAGCCCGGGGCCGGGGCCCGCTCCGGCCAGGGCCAGGCAGAGCAGCTCGAAGAGTTCGCTGTCACGGCATTCCCCGGCGCAGGCGACGACAGCCTCGACCGCGCCGGGCAGGCCGGACTCGGCCAGGGCCGGAGCGGCCAGCGTGCAGCGCGAGGCATCCTTGGGATCCAGCCATTGTGTGACAAAGGGCAGCAGCTCCTCGCCGCCGGCGGCCAGCAGGGCCTCCAGGCAGGCGCGCGTGGTTTCGCTGTGCTCTTCGGGCAGCAGGAGCTTGAGGCGCAACAGGGGAGTGGCCATGGCCGAAGCGGTGAGACCCAGGGCGCGGGCCGCGCCGTAGCGCACCTCCGGTTCCGGGTCGGCCAGCAGTTCGGCCAGGTCGTCGATCACGCGGACCTCGCCCAGCTGGACCAGCCCTGTCACACAGGCCACGCGCAGGGCTCCCGCGGTGTCCACCGTGCCGCCCCAGACGGGCTCGGGCTGCCGGTGGCGAAGCCCGCGGCGGAAGAGTTCGCCTTCCTCCGCCTCCAGCTCGACCAGGGCGCGGGCTGTTTCGCTCTTGGCCAGGCAGCCGGGGTCCCGCCTCGCCGGCAGCTGGAGCAGCTCGTCCAGACTGGCGGCCAGCTCGGGCAACAGTTCCCGCAGCCTGTTGCGCCGGGCCAGGATGGCGGCCCGCTGGCGCTGGATCGCTTCCGTGTCCGCCAGCATGTCGCGCAGGATCTTCAGCGTGCCCTCTTCGGGCCCGCGATCGGCCAGCTGGCCCTTGAGCAGCTCGAAGCGCTGGCGGGCCCTCTTCTCGGCGGCCTTGTTCACGGGCGATCCTCGTCGCTGTCCGCGTCCAGCATGTCGCGGTCGACCACGTGGATGCCGCGGGCGCGCTCGTAGAGCAGCGCCATGCCGACCAGCACCAGGTAGGGATGATGGCTGTCGATGCAGGCGCAGTGCCGCTGGATCAGGCTGCCGAAGCCGCCGGTGGACAATACGGGCAGCCCGCCGGAAAGGCCTTCGGCGCGCAGCTCGGCGCGACAGCGCTCGACCAGTCCCTCGACACAGGAAACGGCCCCGTAGAGGATGCCGCTCTGCAGGGCGCTTTCCGTATCACAACCGATCACGCGCTCCGGAAAGCGCAGCTGCACCTTGGGCAAGGTCGCCGCCCGGCTGTGCAGCTCGCGCATCGCCGTGCCCAGGCCCGGGTAGATCACGCCGCCGCGGAAATTCCCCTGGTCGTCGGCAATGTCGATGGTCGTCGCCGTTCCGAAGTCGACCACCAGGGAGGCTTCCCCGCGCAGGGCCCAGGCCGCCGTCGTGTTGCAGACGCGGTCGATGCCCAGGGTGCCGGGGTCCTCGTAGCACAGCCGAGGCATGCCCGGCGTGTCGTGTTCCAGCACCAGCGGCTCGAGGCGCAGGTAGCGCTGGGCCAGCTTCTCCCAGATGAAGAGGCAGTCCGGCACCACGCTGCCGATCACCACGCCCTGCAGGTCGCCGGGCCTGTGATCCGTGGAGGCCATCAGCGTGCTCAGCGAGACCCAGCCCTCGTCGATGGTGCGGATCGAGTTCGTGCTCAGCCGCCAGTGCGCCGTCAGCCGCCCTTCGTGGAACAGGCCGACGACGGAATTGGTGTTGCCGATATCGATACAGAGCAGCATGTCTCTCACCCAGGTAGCTGTTGTGGAATATCGCCGGGCCTTTGCCTAGGGCAACAGGCGGACCTCGCCGTTGTGGAAGGTGCGCGGGCCGTCGGGCAGCTGCAGGCGGATCGCGCCGTCCGACGCATAGCCCAGCACCTCGCCTTCGACCGGCTCCGGCAGCCCTTCCAGTCGAATCTTCTTTCCGGCGCAGAGGTCTCTTCGCCCCAGTTCCTCCAGCACCACGTCGGCGGATGTCGCACGCGTCTTCCCGAACTGCGCCAGGATCTCGACCAGCAGCGCCTCCGCCTCGAGCACGCGGCCTTCGCGAAAGAGGCTCGTCGCCGGCTGGCGCAGTTCGTCGGGAAAGCCTTCCTGCAGCAGGTTGATCCCCATGCCGCAGACGATCTTGCAGGCCCGGCCCTGCACCTGGCTCTGCACGAGGATGCCGGCCAGCTTGGCCGCCTCCTCGCTGCGCCGGCTGCGTCTCACGAAGAGGTCGTTGGGCCATTTCCAGGCGCAGACCACCTCGCCGGCAAGCGCTTCCAGGGCCAACAGGCCGGCCAGCGCCAGGCGATGCCCGATCAGCGCAGGCTCCGGCAGCAGGTCCTGCTCCATCCAGGAATGGCTGAAGAGCAGGCCTTCGCCGGGCGGACAGTGCCAGCTGCGCTCCCCGCGGCCGCGCCCCCGGCTCTGGAAATCGCAGAGCAGCAGGCGCGGCGGGTCTGCCTCCGCCCGGAGGAGCTCGCCGTTACTGGAGACCACTTCCCTCTGCCAGTCGATGCGCCAGCCGGAAGCGGCGGGCAGCCGCTCCTCCAGGAGTGCCGCAAGGGTTTCCTGCCGTGTCACGAGGTCCTCCTCTCCTCCACGCGGATCACGAGGATCGTCAGGTCGTCCCCGAAGCCGTCGCGCCCGGCGAAATCCTGCACGCGGCGCTTGAGCAGGTCGATGACCTCGCCGGCGGAATCGGGCAGGCCGCCCTGCAGCACATGGGCCAGCCGCTCCTCGCCGAACTCCTCCTCCTCGCCGTTGAGGGTCTCGGTCAGTCCGTCCGTATACAAAAGGAGCAGGTCGCCCGGCTCGAGCACGAATTCGCCGCGCTCGTAGGGCGCTTCGGGGAACATGCCGAGGATCATGCCCCCGGTCCGCAGCTCGAGCAGCTCGCCCTTGCGCAAGACCAGGGGCGGATTGTGTCCGCAGTTGCAGTAGCACATGAAATGCCGGCCCTGCATGTCGGCAGGACTGATCGTGGCATGGAAATGCGTCACGAAGATGTCGTCGCCCGTGTCCTCGCACAAGTGCCGGTTCAGCCGCTCGGCCAGTTCCGCGGCCTTGATCTTCGTGTCCACCAGCACGCTCCAGGCGGCCTGGATGTCGGCCATCACCATGGCGGCGCTGACGCCCTTGCCGCTGACATCGCCCAGGGTGAAGGACCAGCCCCCTGCGGGGTGCGGACGCCAGTCGTAGTAGTCGCCGCCGACTTCCCGGTGGCTGATGTTGCTGGCCTCGATCTGAAGGCCCTCGAGGCTTGCCGGATCGCCGGGCAGCAGATCGCGCTGGATGCGGCGGGCGATCGCCAGCTCCTTTTCCAGCCGCGACTTCTCCGCCAGGTGGATGATGCTCTCCTGGATCCGGCGGCTCATCAGGTTGAAGGAGCGCGCCAGGTCGCCCAGTTCGTCCCCGGTCTGCGCCGGAATCTGCGTGCGGAAGTCGCCCTCGGAGAGGCGCTCGGTGCCGGCATGGAGCTCGTCGACGGAGCGCGTGATCCGTCTGCCGGTCATGAAGGCGACCCAGCTGGCCAGCAGGAAGAAGGGAAGCAGCAAAAGGAACTGCAGGGCCAGCAGCAGCAGGTAGATCAGGTTCTCCTCGCCCTGGCCGGAGAAGACCGAGGCCAGGATGCGCATCGGCGAGGTGCGGATGTGGATCACGAAAACGTCCTGGTCGTCGCCGAGGCTCAGCTCGCCCTGCTCGAGGCGCGCCATGCCCATGCCGAAGAAGCGGTCCACCAGGCTGCCCGCCGTCTCCCAGGCCGGTGTGTAGGTCAGGGTCGAGTAGGGCACCATGGTGTCCAGCAGCCGGATGTGCGCCGCGCTGTAGCTCAGCAGGTCGTCGCGGCGCAGGTGTCTCACGAGGATCTCGACGCCCAGCATGCCGCCGACGCTTTCCAGCATTTCCTGGTCGACGGGCAGGTAGCCCAGGCCGAGAATGCTGCCTCGTCTCACCATCGAGACCGAGTACAGGCGGCCGCCGGCGAGCACGAAGCCGCCGGGGACCTCCTGCGAAAGATCCAGGGGGAGCCGCAGCTTCTCGGTGAACATGCCGCCCGGCATGCGCCAGCTGGACTGCAGGGGACGCCAGACGCCCAGGCTGTCCTCCTGCCCCTCGAAGAGATAGAGGCCGAAGAAGACCTTGGACAGGCTCTCCTCGCTTGTGATGCTTCGCACCCGGGAATCGAAGTCGCCCAGCGATCCCTGGCGCAGCTCGGCCAGGCTCTCCATCAGCCAGCGTGTCACCATGAGCGCCACCGTGCCCCGTTCCTGCAGCTGGATCTTGACCAGGCTGGCCCGGTAGCCGCCCATCAGCACCACGCCCCAGGTCATGCTCAGGATGCTCAGGATGAGGATCGGCACGAGGCTCGAGAGGCCGAAGGTGCTGAGCAGCTTCCAGCGTATACGGGCGTCGAGGATGAAGCGGCCGGTGAAGACCAGGATGGTCTGGAACAGGGCCGGCACGGCCCAGTAGCGCGCCTGCTCGAGCACCAGCGGCAGGCCGGACGTGTCCTGCTCCGGCAGGGCGCCCTCCAGGAAGAGCGAGGCCAGGATCGGGCTGAAGGTCAGCAGCAGGAGCGGCGCCTGCTGCAGGAAGAGCAGCCATTGCCGCTTCTCGCGGCGCGTCCAGGAGCGCAGGGGGGCGAGAAGCAACGGCCAGACCAGCAGATGCAGTCCGCCCCAGAAACCAGCCAGGGCCAGCAGGGCGAAGAAGACTCGTCGCAGGTGCCGTGGATTCTCCGCGTGGACGATTTCCCGCAGCAGCAGCCCGAGCATGCCTCCCAGCAGCAGGGGCCGCAGAATGCCCAGCACCAGGGGCAGGACCTGATCCAGCGCGGCATGAAACTGCCCCAGGGCGAGGATCTCGAGCAGGACGGCCAGCGCGGCCCAGCTGTAGAGGCTGCGGCCGGATTCCGGGTCCCGGTAGAAATGGACGAGCACGCCCAGGGCGGCGAAGGCGCCGGCGATCCCGCAGAGCACGACGGATGCGCTGAACTGGCAGCAGAGCCCGGCGAACAGCAGGGGCGCCAGCAGCAGCGGACCGGTGCGCAGTCGGGGCCCTAGAGCGGCAGCCAATGGAATCTCACCAGCAGGTAGAGCACGGGCATGACCAGGATCCAGGAATCGAAGCGATCGAGGATTCCGCCGTGTCCGGGAATGATGGCGCCGCTGTCCTTGAGCGCCGCGTCGCGCTTGAGGCGGCTTTCGATCAGGTCGCCCATGGGCCCCAGCAGACCGATCACGAAGCCCGCGCCCAGGCAGGCCTGCAGGCTGAGGGAATCCGTCAGGAAACCGAAGAGCAGGCAGAGCACGATGCTGCCCAGGAAGCCGCTGAGGAAGCCCTCGACGGTCTTGTTGGGCGAGACCCGTTCCAGCAGTTTGCGCTTGCCGAAGGCCCGGCCGCCGAAATAGGCGAAGGTGTCGGTGGCCCAGGTGGCGGCCAGCACCATCAATAACCAGGAACGCCAGCCGGGACGCCCTTCGATCAGCATCTGCAGGGCCAGCAGGCTGCTGAAGGGCAGAGCGCTGAAGAGGCCGGTCAGGAAGGCGGCCCCGATGGCGGCCAGCACCTCCTGCCGCTGACTGAAGATTTCGCGGATCAGCAGAATGGTGAACCAGAGCAGGCTGACCAGGCCCAGCACGAAGAGATAGTCTTCCTGGATGAAGAAAATGGCCAGGGGCAGGGCGAGCACATAGGCCACGACCCAGGGGCCCGCGAATTCCACCTTTTTCTGCAGGTAGAAGCTGCGCAGCTCGCTCTGGGACTGCAGGCAGGCGGCGAGCACCAGCAGCAGCAGGGCCCAGCTGCCAAGCAGCAGCGCGCCGATAAGAAGCGGCGCGCCGACAAGAGCGGTCAGGATTCGCTTGCGCAGGTTGGACATGGTACCTCGAAACAGATCGCGAAAGATAGGGAAGCAGACCTGAATCCGGTCTATCTGATTGCCTGCGCCGGACTTGCAGAACCCGGCGACGCTTCGACGGCCCGAAGGGGTTTTCTTGCTTCCACGAGGCAATTCTTCTAATTTGCCCGATTCGTCTGAACCCGAGATTCCGGCAATCACTACCAGATAAAGGGCACCGGTCCGAACCGGTGTGGGAGATGCTGCCCTTATGATGACCAAGATGCGCGAGAACACGGCCGTGATCCTCTGGATCCTGGTCGCCGCCTTTGTAGCCACCATTGTCTTCAGCTGGGGCATGGGCGGATTCGATTCCTCCGGCGGCGGCACCACCAGCACGGTCGTCGGAAAGGTCAACGGGCAGGAACTGGACATCCGCCGCTACGAGCAGCTGATCGCCAACCGCGTCAACAACGGCCCCCAGCCGCCGGATGACAACGCCGTGCGCAACGCCCGCGGCACGGCCTGGGACGACCTGAAGACCCTGACGCTGGTCGAGCAGCAGATGGCGGAGCTCGACCTGCAGCCCCGCGCCGGCGAGATCACCGACTGGGTGACCTACCTGCCTCCGGCCCCCGTGCTGGGCGACACCACCCTGCTGAACAACGGGCAGTTCGACACCACCCGCTGGATCGACCGCCTGCTGCAGAACGATGTCTACCGCGCCAACATCGAGGCCTACGTCCGCGACTCCTATCCCTACCAGAAGCTCTACCAGCGCATCTACAGCGCCGCCGGCCTCTCGCAGGCGGAAATGTGGGACAACTTCCTTGTCACACGGCGCAATGCCGAATGCCGCTTCGTGGCCTGGCTGTCCAAGGACTACGAGGTCGATTCGACGAAGCTGACGGACACGGCCCTTAAGGCCTGGTACGACGCCAACCGCGAGCAGCTGCATCACGAGGAACTGCGGGATGCCCAGTATGTGAACTTCGTCGCCGTGCCGAGCGCCGAGGACAGCGCCGACGCCCGCGATCAGCTGGACTACCTGAAGCGCCAGCTGGATGCCGGTGAGACCTTCGAGGACCTGGCGCGCATCTACTCCGCCGACGAGAGCAACGCCGACAAGGGCGGCGACCTGGGCTGGTTCGAACGCGGCCGCATGGTCAAGCCCTTTGCCGACGCGGCCTTCGACGCGGAAGTGGGCAGCATCGTCGGCCCGGTGGAAACCCGCTTCGGCGTCCACATGATCAAGGTCAACGGCCACGAGGAGCGCGAGAACAGCAAGGGCGAAATGGTCGAACAGGTCAAGGCCCAGCACATCCTGATCAAGACCGAAGTCAGCACCATGACGCACAGCGACCTGCGCGCCCGCGTGGACGCCTTCGTCGAGGACTGCCGCGCCGGCGGAAACTTCGCCGATCTGGCCAAGGAATACGGCGTCGAGGTCCGCGAGGCCAATCGTGTGACAAAGACCCGCGGTTCCGTTCCCGGCGTCGGCCGCAGCCAGCGCGCCGCCGACATGCTCTTCGAGGCCGACCCCGGCGATGTGATCGATCCGGTCTTCAACCGCGCCAGCGGCTGGTTCGTCTACCGTCTCACGGAGATCAGCCCGGAGGGCGTCGATCCCTTCGACAAGGTCCGCGACCAGGTCGTCGAGAAGCTGGCCGAGGAACTGCGCGTCAAGGCCGCCGTGGAAAACGCCCGGGCCTGGTATGCCGTCAACGGCAGCGTCAGCGCCCTGGACAGCAGCCTGGTCGAAGAACCGGCCCGCCTGATCGAGCCCGGCAGCCCGCTGAAGATCAACGGCTATGTCCGCGACGCCGGTCGCGACCTGGCTTTCACCACCGCCCTCTTCGACCTGGAGGCGGGCCAGATCAGCGATGTGATCCACGGCGAGAAGGGCGCCTTCGTCATCGAGTGCCTGAGCATCGATTCCGTCGACAGCCTGCAGACGGTCTTCAACGAGGAGCTGGACAAGCTGCGCAGCGAGAACCTGCAGTCGGCCCGCAACAGCAGCTACGCCAACTGGAAGTCCCACGCCGAGGACAACGCGGTCGTCGACGACCGCCGCCTGCGCTTCAACTTCGACTACTAGGCGTACTTCATCCGCCAGCAACAAGGCCCCTTCCGGCAGGAAGGGGCCTTTTTCTTTCTGTCTGTTTTGGCATTGCCTTTCCGTACAGGAAAATGCTCTTTCCAGCGACACAGCCAACTCATTCAGCCCAGCCCGTAGTTCTCCGCTCGAAACCGTTGGTTCCAGGGACGGACTGCGCCTGAAAAGGGGATCTTCATGTTCTTCAAGGGACTTCTTCCCATCGTCCTGCTCGCGGTCCTGAGCCAGGCGACGACGCAGGACGAGCACGCCGGCCCGTTCACCGAAGTCCAGCTCGAGCAGCTGAAACAGGCCCGCCCGGAAGTGCTGGCCCGGGCGGAGAGCCCGCAGGACTACCAGGAACTCAAGGAGCAGCTGGCGCTTCAGAGCCAGGGCGGGCGGCCCGGAGCCGGCATGATCATTCCTCCTCAGGGTGGTCTGCGGGACGTTCCTGAGAACGATCTCTGCCCGGACGCCATTCCCGTTCTGCTGGGGTCCAGCTATGCCTTCGACACCTCAGAGGCCACCCGTACCCAGAGTGTGAGCAACTGCGGCACCTTCGGGACCAACGGCTACGCGGCCGAGGTCTGGTATTCCTTTACCGCGCCGGCCAGCGGGTCGGCCCAGTTCACGGTTCTGGATGCAGACTACGACGTGATGCTGGCATTGTATGAGGCCTGCTTCAGCAACCGGCTGTACTGCGGTTACACAGAAAGCTTCAGCTACAATGTGATCGAAGGCTTCACCTACACCCTGCTGATCACCGGTTACTTGACCTCTACGGGCAGCGGCGTGCTCGAAGTCTCGATGAACGGCGTCACGGCCGCCAACGACGATTGCGCGAACGCGATCGAACTGGAGGGGCCGGCCGGGGGGCAAGTCTACAGCACATTGCTGGCCACCCCCGGAGAGGATGCCGGCTGCGGGGACAATGCCCTCAGTCCGGACCTCTGGTACAGCTGGACGGCTCCTTGTGATACAGACATCCGCCTCGAGATCTGCGATGTACGCAACTACGACACGGTGCTGGCCCTCTACCCGGACTGCGGCGGGCAGCCGCTGGCCTGCAACGATGATTTCGACCTGATGAACTGCGGCTACGGTTCGCGCATCGACTGGACGGCCCTTGCCGGCGAAAGCTACTGGATCCAGGTTTCCGGCTTCGACGGAACCGCCGGCTCGGGCATGCTGAACTGGTCGACGACGCCCCTGCCGAACCAAAGCCCCGGGGAGGCCCTGCCGCTCGAGCTAGATCAGCCGATGCCCTTCTGCACGGCCCTCGCCGGCATCTACAACCTGCAGAACCCCTGCACCGGGCATGACAGTCCGAACCTGTGGTACTCGTATACGGCCGACTGCGCGGCGGAGCGCGTTTTCTCCCTCTGCGATGGGGCGGATTTCAATACGACCCTTTCCCTGTGGACACCGGGTCTCGATCCGATCGCCTGCAACGACGACTTCTGCGGCGACCTGTCGCAGATCCCCTATGTGATGCAGGATGGCGAAACCGTGCTGATCCAGGTCGCCGGCTATCTCGGAGAATCGGGAAGCGGCACCCTGCGTGTGACAGGCACCTGCCCGCCGCCGGACAACAACACATGCGAGACGGCGGAAATGATCGAAGTGGATGGAACCGGATTCCGGAATTTCAATACGAGCTACGCGACGCCGAGCGTCGTTCCCACCTGCGCGGCAGAAGCCACTCCGGATGTGTGGTACGCCTTCAGCTCCGCCTGCGACGCCGAGGTCCGCTTCACGGCCTGCAGCGGAACGGGCTATGATCTCCTGCTCGCCGCCTACGCCTCCTGCGGCGGAGCGGAACTGGCCTGCAGCGACCAGGCCTGCCCTCAGCCCTCGGGCTTCTGCGAGGACGCGCCCTGCGCGGAGAGCGCAGAACTGTTCCTGCAGTTGACAGCCAATGAAACCGTCTGGATCCAGGCGACGGGCAGCCAGCCGGCCGGGGGAGAAGGAATCCTCACCTGGGAGCTCCTGGATCCGCCCGCGAACGACACGCCGGGAGTCGCCCTGGAAATCGACGATCAGGGGAACTGGGACTTCTGCACGGCCCGCGCAGGAGCCTCCGGGTACAATTCCGTCTGCAGCGATTCCGGCACTCCGGATCTGTGGTACCGCTATACGGCAAACTGTGATGGACTCAAGGCCTTCCGGATTTGTGATACGGCGGACTTCGATGCCGTGCTCGGCCTCTTCGATTCGGGGGCGGTGTATCCGCTGACCTGCGACCTGCTGAGCTGCGACCCCGGTCCGCAGATCCTGTGGAATATGAATGCCGGCGAATCGGTGCTGGTCCAGGTGACCGGATTCAACGGCGAAAGCGGCAGCGGAATCCTGGAAGTCGCGGCCGCCTGTCCGCCGCCGGCCAACGACCTCTGCGAGAACGCGGAGCTGCTGGACGGGTCCATCGGCACCGTGGTCTTCGACACGCGCAACGCGACGCACACTCTGGCTCCCCCCTGTGCCGCGGGCAGCGCGCCGGACACCTGGTACCAGTGGGCGGCCGGGCGATGTGAGACAACGATCACCTTCAGCACCTGCGCCGACCACGACTTCGATACGGTGCTCTCCGCCTGGAATGCCTGCGGGGACAGCCTGCTGGCCTGCAACGACAATGCCTGCGACGAAGGGTCGGAACTCAGCCTCTCCCTGGCCCCCTACGACACGGTGCGCGTGCAGGTCAGCGGAGTGGCCGACCAGCGGGGCACCGGCTTCCTGACCTGGTCGGTCGAGGAGATTCCCGATAACGATCAGCCGCAGCATGCCACGGCGCTTGCCGACAGCGGAAGCATCGCCTTCTGCACGGCCTACGCGAGCTCCTCCGGCCTGGAGAGCTGCCGCCCGGCAAGCCAGGACGTCTGGTTCATGTACCAGGCGCCCTGCTCGGGCACGGCCACCTTCTCCACCTGCGACGACGCCAATTACGACACGGTGATCGCCGTCTGGAGCGAGGACCTGCAGGAGCTGTTGAGCTGCAACGATGACGCCTGTCCCGACTGGCGATCGCGGACAAGCCTCTTCCTTAGGGACGGGGAGACCGTACTCGTGCAGGCGGGCGGCTTCGACATGAACCGGTCTGGATCGGCAGTGCTGGACTACGGCATCGAATGCCTGCCGCCGCCGGAGAACGACTTCTGCGGCGAAGCCCTGCCGCTCAGCGGGGCAAGCGGCAGCATCGCCTTCACGAACTACAGCGCGACGGCGGAACAGCAGCCGTCCTGCTCGATCTACCCCACCAATGAGGTCTGGTATACATGGACCGCCGACTGCCCTTCGCGTGTGGTCTTCGAGACCTGCTCGAGCGGAAGCTTCGACACAATCCTTGCCGCCTATGAGGAGTGCGGGAGCGCCCCTCTGGCCTGCAACGACGATGCCCCCGATTGCAGCATCCTGGGGTCCCGTATCACGCTGGATGTGGCCGGTGGAGAGACCGTGCTGCTGCAGGTGGGCGGCTGGAACAGCTCCTTCGGCTCAGGCACCCTGTCCTGGGCAGTGCAAGCGCCGGGCGAGACTCCGCAGGAGGCGCTGCCGATCACGGGAGGCGGAGCCTGGCCCTACTGCACCGACTCGGCCCAGCCTGATGTCCTGATGCCCTGCGTGCCCGGAAGCCCGAAGGACCTCTGGTTCCTGTATACGGCGGAGTGCGACGGCCTGCAGACCTTCAGCACCTGCGGCAGCGCCGGCTACGACACGGCCCTGGCGCTCTGGTCCCTGGCCGAAGAGCCGCTCGACTGCAACGACGACTACTGCGGCACCCAGTCCTCGCTTTCCCGCACCATGCTTGCGGGACAGAGCGTGTTCGTGCAGGTCGGCGGCTACGGCTCCGCCAGCGGCGAAGGGGTCCTGCAGGTGCAGACCCCCTGCAGCGCCCCCTACAACGATGCTTGTGATACGGCACTGCCCGTCAGCGGAGCGGTTCCCCTGGAGATCCCCCTGTCGACCCTCAACGCCGGCAACTCCACTCCGCCGGAAGACGGCGGCTGCGGCATCGGGCAGGATGTATGGTATACGGGGGTTCCCTCCGTGAGCGGCATCCTGGAACTGGGCGTCGGCTCCAGCGAGTTCACGATCGCCCTTTCCGTATACGAAGGCGCCTGCCCGGACAGCCTGGCCCTGCTGGCCTGCGGTGTCAGCGAAGCGCAGGGGCCGCTGGCGCTGCCCGTCTGCGCCGGCCAGGTCTATACCTTCCGCATCGGGAGCCTGGACGGCACGAGCGGCGGGGGCTCCCTGTTCCTGGATCTGCTGGGCAACGAAGGAATCACGCCGAAAGCTCCGCAGAACCTTCAGATCCAGTTGACGGAGGACATGTTCGGCAGGCCCTTCGCCAGCCTGCAATGGGATCCGGTCAATGAATCCATCGAGGGCTGCGCCATCGAGGATGTCCACTATCGGCTGGAGATCCTGGACGAGAACGGCAGCACGTTCCTGCAGGCGGAGATGGATTCCACCAGCGTGAATTTCATCGGCATGGGTTCGGAACGGGAAGTGCGCCTCTTCCAGGTCGAAGCCTTCCTGCCGGAAGCGCCTCTCGCGCTTGCCCGCGTGGAGACCCTCGGGAACAAGCCGGCAGCGTCCGCGGACAGGCCGGGATTCAGGATGGGCGCTCTCCCCGTGATCCGCGAGGTCAGCGGTTCGCTACCCCTGGCGCCAACCGATAGGCAGAAGACGAACATCAACCCACTCCCGGAACAGCCAAAGAAAACCGTCGGCAATTCCAGGTAAGCTCGTCGATCCTGCGGAAGCCGTCCTAGTTCCCCATCGCACGGTAGCGGTCGAAGGAGCGGCGGTGCTCGGCGATCGTGATCGGCAGGACCTCGTCGGGCAGGAAGCGGTCGTGGCGTGCGACGACCTCGGGAATGTCCTCCGCGCGGCCCTGCTCTTCCAGGGCGCGCAGCAGTTCCAGGTAGGTGCTGCGGTAGTTCTGCGCGATGCGCAGGATGTTCTCGCTGAAGTGCACCTTCGGGTCGTTGAAGCCGCGCAGGTGCTCCTCGAAGAGACGCAGGTTCTCGTCGAGGATCTCCGGATCGCTCAGGTGGGGTCCCGGCGTGCCCAGCATGCGGAAGGCCAGGCCGTCCATGCGGTAGAGCATGGAGGTTCCGGCGTGATTCGAGAAGGGGACGGTAATCGCCATGTAGACGGGCTTTTCCCAGCGGTTGGCCTTGAGGATCTCGAGGATCATGCGGTCCTGCACGCGCAGGAAGTTGTTTCCCGCCATGCCGTCATCCACGTTGACGCGCATCGTCGGCTCGACCAGCAAAGGCAGGGGGCGGCCGTCCTCCAGGGGAATCGGCACGCGGAACCACTGCTCCGGCGGCAGCGGCCGGCCATCGGGCGCCTTCCAGGTCTGCGGTCCCCAGTAGCGCCAGAGCACGGCTTCGCGCTCCGTGCCGTCGATCTTGCGGGCAATGAAGTCGTCGGTGAAGGCGGGGGGCAGCGGCACCTTCGGCTCGCGGTCGCGCAACTGGCGAATGTACCAGCCCGTGTTGAGCAGGCTCAGGTTGACCACGCGCACGTCGCGGCGAATGCCCTCCACTTCCTGCAGGTACCACAGCGGGAAGGTGTCGTTGTCCCCGTTGGTGAAGAGGATCGCGTTCTCCTCCAGCATCTCGAGGGCATTGTGGGCATAGTCCCAGGCCACGTAGTTGCCGCTGCGGTCGTGTTCGTGATACCCGCTGAGCGTCATCCAGCCCGGCACCAGCAGCAGGAGCGCCGCCAGCAGGCCCAGGCCCGCCGGTCGGCCCAGGCTGTCGCGCACGCGGCGCAGCAGCCAGGTCGCCCCGTAGCCGACCCAGAGCGCGGCGGCGAAGAAGCTGCCCACGTAGCTGTAGTCGCGCTCGCGGGGCTGCGGGTCGGGCTGGTTGAGATACAACACGATGGCATAGCCCGTCAGGAAGAAGAGCGCGAAGATGCAGAGGCCCCGCCGCCAGTCCTCGCGGAACTGGCTCCAGGCGCCGAGCGCGGCCAGCAGGAAGGGCAGCCCCAGCGACTTGGTAAAGGCGACGCCTGTGTCCGCTGCGCGACCGAGCAGGTTCCAGCCCAGGTAGCGGTTGTACATGTGCTGCACCTGGTATTCCCAGAAAGGCGCCTTGCGGTTGAAGTACTGTTCGACAAAGCCCGCGCTCAAGCCGTACTGTTCCCGGCTCAGGTAGCGGATCAGCGCGCCCAGGGTTTCGGGATCGTTCTCGTCCAGGGGCGGATTGAGCCCGCTGCGGATCAGGATCAGCAGGTAGGACAGGTAGCCCAGCAGCACCAGGAAGGTCGCCGCGCTGCCCAGGCTGAGCCAGCGCAGGCCGGAACGCAGGCCGTATACATAGGCCCCGGCCAGCCCCAGGAAGAGCGCCGGCACGACCCAGCCACCCATGGCATTGACGAGCCGGGGAAAGTAGAGCACCACGCCCGGGTAGACGGGCAGCACGCTGAGCATGCAGAGCCCCAGGAAGAGCAGCCGCCGCGGCAGGGGGTCGTCGGGGCGCAGGTGGAAATAGATCACCATGAAGACCATCGGCAGGGCGAGCACGTTGAGCAGGTGCACGCCGATGGCCAGGCCGATCAGGTAGAAGATCAACAGCAGGATGCGCGTGCCGTCGCCCTGGCCCTCCTCGACCCGCTTGTGCCACACGAAGGCCAGCCAGACCACCAGCGCCGTGAAGAGCATGCTGATGGCGTATACTTCGGCCTCGACGGCGTTGAACCAGAAGCTGTCCATGGCCATGCAGCACAGCGCGCCGATGGCCGCCCCGCCGATCTCGGCCACTCCCATCTCGCTGCGCTTCATGCGGTAGGCCAGCAGGTGGATCACGATCAGGTAGGCCAGCATCACGCAGAGCGCGCTGGAGAGCACGCTGATGAAGTTGACCCGCGCCCCGATGTCGGCGAAAAAGGGCACCATGGTGAAGGCGCGGCCGAGCAGCAGGTAGAAGGGCGCGCCCGGCGGATGGGGCACGGACAAGGTCTTCGAGCTGGCGATAAACTCGCCACAGTCCCAGAAACTGGTGGTCGGCGCCATGGTCAGCGTGTAGAGGGTCAGGGCCATCAGGAAGATCAGGCCCGCGGCCAGGCGGTGTCGCCGTTCAAAGTCCATCGAAGTGTCCACCGTTTCCGTGTTTCGAATGCATGGCAGGATCCCGCCGGAAAAATGCACCTTGCTTCCGGCGCGGAACCCGGATCGCTGTTCCGGGTTCCTCAAGGTATGAAGGAAGACGCGATGCCCCGCACATACGCCCGCATGGTTCCGATTGCGGACCTGGAAAACCCTCTCGAGGCGGATCTGCTAAGCGCCCTGCTGGAGGAACTCTGCGTGGCCCACCGCATTCGCAGTTTCGCCGACAGCGCCTACGGCCACATCCCGATCTTCGAAGGCCGCGGCGCCTGGGGCCGGGTCTACGCCGAAGAGTCCCGCAGGGACATCATCCACCGAACCCTGGAAAGCATCCGAAGAAAACACGAGGAAAGGTAAAGGAACGATTCCACCCGCAACCATCCCTATCACGCAACCGCCTCACTGCACCAAAAACCCATCGCACTTCCACACACTCACTTCATCCTTCATCCCTACTCCCCATCCGTGTTTCTCTCCAGCCCCTTCTTCTTCACTTCCTCACCGGGCTTGACGCTGCCTTCGGCCAGGCGCTGGCGGGCGATTTCCGCTTCCGGGCTCTGCGGCCAGTTGCGCATCACGGCCAGGAAGAGCTCCTGCGCCTGCTGCTCTTCGCCGCGGGCGGCCAGCAGCATGGCCTTGCGGCTCATCGCCGCCGGTTCCTTGGCGCTGCCGGGGTAGCGCGTCAGGAAGTCCTCCAGCACGCGCAGGGCCGAGTCGGGCTGCTGCTCGCTGAGGAAGGTTTCGGCCAGCCAGTAGCGCACATCTTCTTCGTGCTCGGCGCCCGGAAAGCGCGCCAGGTATTCGCGGAAGGAAAGCCGCGCCAGTTCGGGAAAGCCGCGGTAGAGGTCCAGGGTGCCCTGGTTGTAGAGCCAGTCGGGATCGGCTCCGGCCAGGCTGTCGCGTTCCTGCCGCAGGCCGCTCTGGGCCAGCAGGACATTCAGCTCCTCGATCTTCGTCGCCAGCCTGCGGTTGAAGTCCTGGCCCTCGACCAGGGTGCGCTGCATGGTGACGATCAGCTCGCGCAGCTCCTCGCCGGTCGAGATCTGGTCGGCCTTCATGGTGCGCTGAATCGTCTCGCCCTCGCGGATCCGCTCCTTCAGGTATTCGACCCGGTCCAGCAGCAGGCTGTCCTGGGCGGCCTGTCGCTGCTCGATGCGTTCCAGGCCGGCGCGCATCTCCCGGCTGTCCTGCAGCAGGCCCTCGATCTCGTGGCGCGAGGCGCAGGCCGACAGCAGAAGCAGCAGCAGCACTCCGATGCGGGTTCGTATCACGGCATTCTTCCTTCCCCATTGCGCGCCCGGCGCAGGCGCTCCTCGTCCAGCGGCTCCACGTGCACCAGGGCATCCAGCACCGGCAGCTCGCTCTGCAGCAGCCGGTCCTTGACCCGGTGGGCCAGGTCGTGTCCCCGCGCGACGGAAATGGTCCCGTCGACGACAATATGAATGTCCACCAGCAGGTGCATGCCGCTCTTGCGCACGCGCACCTTGTCCAGGGCCTCGACTCCTTCCACCTGGCCGGCGATCTCCCGCAGCTGCTGCAGGTTGTGCTGCGGAATGCGCTCGTCCATGATTTCCGACAAGGCGGCGCGCAGCATGCGCTGGGCGTTGAAGACGATCACGGCGCAGGCGAAAAAGGCCGCCCAGGCATCCGCCGTCGCCCAGCCCGGCCCTCCCAGCCGCGCCAGCAGGATGCCGCCGAAGGCCACGCCGCTGGTCAGGGCGTCGCTGCGGTGGTGCCAGGCCTCCGAGACCAGCGCCGTCGATTCCAGCTCCCGGGCGATCTGCATGGCGCGGCGGTAGAGCGCCTCCTTGAGCAGGATGATCACCGCCAGCACGACCAGGGTGAAGGCCGCCGGCGGCTCACCGGGGTCCAGCAGTTCGCGCAGACTGTTCCAGGCCACGCCCGCGGCGGCCAGCAAGAGGCCCAGGCCGCCGACCAGCCCGGCCAGGGAATCGGCCTTGCCATGTCCCCAGGGGTGGTTCTCGTCCGGCGGCCGCGCCCCGATCCACAGCCCGGTGGCCGTCACCAGGGAACCGAAGACATCCGCCGTCGACTCGACCCCGTCCGCCAGCAGGGCCGCGCTGTGTCCGACCAGGCCGGCCGTGATCTTCCCCGCCGCCAGCAGGATGTTGCCCACCAGCCCCAGCAGGGTGATGCGCAGGCCCTGCTCGATGCGCTCGTGGCTCACGGCAGCTCCGCCACCCACTGCGGCGAGTGGCCTTCCCCGGCCAGCAGCTGGCGTTCGCCGCCGCCGTCGATGAAGATGATCCACAGCCGGCCCTCGCGGCTGTATACGAGCTGGCTGCCGTCCGGCGACCAGCAGGGATCGAAATGGTTGCCCGGCGCGCTGGTCAGGCGGCGCGCGTCGCTGCCGTCGGGCCGCATGATGCAGAGCTGGTAGCCCTTGCGCTCCCGTGTGACAAAAGCGATCCATTCCCCGTCGGGCGACCAGCTGGGGCAGTCGTTGGAATAGCCGAACCAGCTGATGCGCCTGTGCTCCAGTCCGTCGACCGTGCAGCGGTAGATCTGCAGGCCGCCGGCGCGGTCGCTGCAGTAGACCAGGTGCCGCGAATCCGGCGACCAGGAAGGCGAGGTGTCGATGCCGCGGTCGAAGGTCAACCGGCGCTCGCGGCGCTCGAAGGCCTTGTCTCCCGCGGGCACCAGGTAGAGGTCTGTGTTGCCCTGGCGGGTGCTGGCGCAGGCGATCCACTGCCCGTCCGGCGACCAGGCCGCCGCGGCGTCCGATTCCGGATGCTCGACCAGGGGCACGGCGCGCCCGCCGGAATGCAGGGGCAGCAGGAAGAGGTCGGCCCCGCTCTGCTCGCGGACGGCGCCGTATACGAGCTCCCCGCCGTCGGGCGACAGGCTGGGCGAGACCTTGGTGCTCGGAGTGCTTGTAAGACGACGCAGGGGATCGCCGAAGAGGGAGGTGGCGAAAAGGTTCCGTCCCTCGCTTTCGCTGCGCACGAAGACAATGCGGCTGAAGACCAGCGAGGGCCTGCCGGTGAGCAGCTGCAGCACCTCGTGACACAGGCTGTCGGCCGTCGCCTCCGGCCGGGCGCCCAGGGTCTTCTCGAAGCGGGCGTAGTGCAGGCTGTCCCCCAGGTCGCGCAGGCCGATCCAGGCCCGGCGGCCCGTGCTGTCGGCGCGCAGGCCGCCCTCGAGCACCGTGATCGCTCCCCACTGGCCCTCGGGAGCCGGCGAGGCCGGGGTGGCCGTGGTGTCGACGGCCACCGAATCGAGGATCGTCAGGGCGGCGCTGTAGACCAGGCCGCGCCGCAGGCGCTCGCGCAGCCGGTTCTCCTCGCCCTGCGCCGCAGGCCAGGCGAAATGGAGTGCCGGACGGAAGTAGGGGCTGGCGCTGATCTCGATCACCACTTCCGGGATTTCCGGACGGCCGCGCTGGGCGAAGGCCGCGTGGCAGAGCATCAGCAGACAGAGCATGGAAGAGAACAGTCGCGCCATGGGCTCGCTTTCAATCGGAGAACTTGAAGGAGACGGCCAGCTGCTGCAGGCCCGATGCCGGAGGCAGGGGCGGCAGGCGGCTGGCCTTCAGGGCCACCAGGGCCGCGTGATCCAGGATCGGATCCCCGCTGGCCTGTGTCAGTTCGGGCTCGCTCATGCGGCCGTCGCTTTCGACCTGGAAGCGGTAGACGCAGAAGCGTCCGCTGCCGCGGGCCGGATAACGATAGTTGCGCAGCACACTGCCCTTGACCCGGCTGAGCCAGTTGCCGATGCCGGTAGCCGAGCCCGCGTCGCTGACCACATCGTGCCCCGGACCGAAAGGGCCCGGACGGGGGCTCTCGTCCACGGGAAGCGTCGCCTCCCCCTCCGATTCCTGCACCTCCGACGACGGGGCGGGAGCTGCAGGGGCCGGCTCTTCGACGAGCTCCTCGACAGGACGCGGCTCCCGGGCCTGCGGAGTCCGCGCCAGGGGCGGGACGCTGTCCGCCTGCCGTTTCCGCAAGGGCAGGGCATCCCGCAGCGGGCTGGGCAGGTCCGGGGATTCCTCCGCTTCCACCGGTCGTGTCTCACGCATTTCCGGCGGCGGCGCCAGCTCCCTCTTGAGCGGCGGGCGAATGAAGCCCGGCAGGTTGTCGCCCCCGCCCACCAGCCGGACCATGCGCAGCTGCAGTTCCGGCAGCACGGGGACCGAGGGCGACAGCGGCGCGTTCCACAGGAAGGCCAGCAGCAGCAGGTGCAGCAGCAGGCTGCCCGCCAGGGCCAGGCTCCGCGCGCCGGCCTGGCTTTTCACCGCTCCTCCCGGCGCTCCCGGGCAGGATCCGCCTGCCGTGTCACCATGCCCACGTCGACGATTCCCGCTGCGCGCACCTCGTCGAGCACGCGGATCACGCGGCCATAGGGGCTCTGCTCGTCGGCTTCGATGTATACGGGCGCCTTCTCCCCGGCCAGCCCCTGGCGCCAGTCCTGCAGGTAGCGCGGCAGATGCTCGATCTCCAGGTCGCGGCCTTCCACGCTCAGCCGGCCGTCGCGGGCCAGGCGGATGCTGAGGCCATCCGTGGGCGCGCTGACGGCGCTCTGCGCGGAGGGCAGGCCGACCTCGATGGCCTGGCGCAGCACCGGAGCGGTGATCATGAAGATCACCAGGAGCACGAGGAAGACGTCGACCAGCGGTGTCACGTTGATCTCCGACAGGGGGCCGCGTCCCTCCGGGAGTTTCATGCCTTGCCGCCTTCCGCCAGCAGCAGCGCCTGGCCGGCCATGTCCTCCAGGCGGCGGCGATTGTTCCGCGCCGCGCTCTGGAAGGCGTTGTAGGCCATGGTCGCGGGAATGGCGGTCGCCAGGCCGGCCACCGTGGCGATCAGCGCTTCCGCAATGCCCGGCCCGACCACTTCCAGCATGGCCGCGCCCTGGTGGCTGCCGATGCGCAGGAAGGCGACCATCACGCCCCAGACCGTGCCCAGCAGGCCGATGAAGGGGCTGGCCGAACTGACGGTGGCCAGGAAGGTCAGGCCACGCTCCGCCGCTTCGGCCTCGGCCTGGGCGTGTGACAGGAATTGCCTTTCCCAGGCGGCGGGCGCGTGGGTGCCCCCTCCCGGGGCCTCCAGCCGGCGATGCGCCTCTTCGAGCATGCGCGCCGCCGGGGCCGCCGGATGGTGCGGGGCCAGCTCGAGCAGGTCGTGCAGGGTGGCGCAGTCCAGGGCCAGCGAGGCGAAGGAGCGCCCGGCCCCCGCCATGCGGCGGAAGGCGATCGCGCGCTCGAGGATCAGGCCCCAGGAAACCACCGACAGCAGGACCAGCAGGGCCAGGATCCCCTGTGAAAAGGGGGATGCATCACGAACGAAGTGCCAGAACTCCATGCCCTAGTCCAGGTCTTCGGGGCGGAACTCGCAGCGGCGGTTCTTGGCCCAGATGCGCTCGCCCTGCCCCAGGGCCACCGGCCGGGTCTTGCCGTAGCTGATCGTGCGCAGCCGCTCCTCGCCGACGCCCAGCCGCACCAGGTAGTCGCGCACCGTGTCCGCCCGCCGATCGCCGAGGGCGAAGTTGTAGCTGTCGCTGCCGTTCTGGTCGCAGTGTCCCTCGATGACCAGCTTCACTGCCGGGTGCTCGCGCAGCAGCAGGGCGTGCTCTTCCAGGGTGTTGCGCGCGTCCGGCCGCAGGTGATGCTGGTCGAAGTCGAAGTAGACCTCGTCCAGGGTCTGCAGGGTCTGCAACAGGGCCTGGCGGGCTTCCTCTTCGGCCAAGCGGGCCTGCTCCGCGGCGCGCTCTTCCTGGCGGCGCAGCTGCTCCTCGACCCGGGCCAGGCTGTCGGCCAGCGCGATGCTGTCCGCGGCCGCCTGTTCGGGACTGATCGTGTTCCGCGTCTCGTCGTCCAGCAGGCTCTGCTCGGCGGCCTTCTTGCCGCAGGCGCCCAGGGCCAGCCCGAGCAGGATCGTATACAAAACGGCTCTCAGGGTTCCGTGATTCATCCCTGTCTGTTCTCCTGGATTGGTGAGTGCCACGGGCAGGCCGTGGATCAATTGCTTTTTTCGCCTTCCCGCATGGCGCCGAAGAGCTCGCGGGCCCTGTCCGACTGCCAGTCGAAGATCTTGCCCGGGTTGAGGATGCCCTGCGGATCCCAGGCCTGCTTGATGCGCTTCTGCAGGTCGAGCAGCGTCGGCGGGAGTTCCAGCCCGATCCAGGGCTGCTTGGCGACGCCGACGCCGTGCTCTCCGCTGATCGTGCCGCCCAGCTCCACCGCCAGGGCCAGCAGGCGGTCGACACAGGCCCGCATGCGCTGAAGCGTCGGCGAGTCGTCGACCGTGGCCAGCACGTTGACGTGGATGTTGCCGTCGCCCAGGTGCCCGTAGCCCAGCACCAGCAGATCGTGCTCCCTGCCGATGGTCCGCGCGCCCCGCATGTACTCGCCGATGCGGTCCAGCGGCACAGCAATGTCCTCGCTGATCTTGCGCGCGAAGGCGCGCCGTGTGACACGGCTCAGCGAGCGCCGCACCTCCCAGAGCTTCTCGCGCCTTGGCCCGCCCTCGGCGACGAGCACATCCAGCGCCCCGCCTTCCAGGCAGGCCTCGCCGATGGCCAGGCTGTCCTGCTCCACCGCGGCCTCGCGGCCGTCGCACTCGAGCAGCAGCAGGCCGGCGCAGGCCTCCGGCAGCTCGCCGGGCAGCTCCTGTCTCACGATGCGGATCGCCTCCCCGTCCATGAATTCGATGGCCGAGGGCGTGATGCCGGCCCTCGAGAAGGCGGGCACCATGGCGCAGGCCGCGTCCAGGTCCGGGAAGAAGGCCAGCAGGGTCCGCGTGGCTTCCGGCTTCGGCAGCAGGCGCAACAGGGCCTGTGTGACGACGGCCAGCGTGCCTTCGCTGCCCACCACCAGGTCGCGCAGGCTGTAGCCCACGACCCCCTTGCGCGTCGCCGGTCCCAGCGTGGCCTCGCTGCCGTCGGCCAGCACCACGCGCAGCTGCATCACCCAGTCCCGTGTCACGCCGTACTTCACGCAGCGCGGCCCGCCCGCGTTGTGGGCGATGTTGCCCCCCAGCGAACTGCTTTCCCAGCTGGAAGGATCCGGCGGGTAGAACAGTCCCCGGCGGGCGGCGGCCTCCTGCAGGGCGGCGTTGATCACGCCCGGTTCGACCCGGGCCGTCTGGTTGACCGGGTCGATCTCCAGGATGCGGTCCAGCCGCGCCAGGCTGAGCAGCACTCCGCCATGCACCGGCAGGGCTCCTCCGCTGAGGCCGGTTCCCGCTCCGCGGGCCGTGACCGGAATACGGTGCCGCGCGGCCCAGCGCAGCAGCGGCGGCACCTGCCGCGCCTCTCGCGCCTCCACCACCAGCTCCGGCAGGACCGGCAGCTTCAGTTCATCGGCGGCGAAGGCTTCCAGGCGCTGCGGCTCGCGCAGCAGGCACTCGGGGGGAAGCTCCCCCTGCAGCTCGCGCAGGCGATCGTCTGTGACACGGCCGAAGTCCAAGACTCAGGCATCCCCTTTCGGGTTTCGTCCGGGCGCCTGCGGCTTTTCCGCGGCGCGCTGCCGAATGAGACTGGCCATTTCCGGACTCAGTTCCCGGCCGCGGCGTCCGACAACGATTTCGGCCGTCGAGAGGGCCTTGTCCACGCGATAGTCGGCGAAACCCCGCGGCGGTCCGCCCCAGCTGAAGGCGGGCACTTCGCCCTGCGGAAAGCCCCCGCCCCAGATGTTGGCGAAAATGCCGACCACGGTGCCCGTGTTGAACATGGTGTTGATCGCCGTCTTCGAGTGGTCGCCCATCATCAGGCCGACGAAGCGGCGGCCGGTCTGGATCACCTGGCCCTTCAGGCTGACGCTGACATTGCCGTAGTTGTTCTTCAGGTCGCTGTTGTTGGTGTCCGCGCCCAGGTTGCACCACTCCCCCAGGTAGGCGTGTCCCAGGAAGCCGTCGTGCTGCTTGTTGCTGTAGCCCTGGATCACCGATTCGCCGATCTCGCCGGCGACCCGTGAGACAGGCCCCAGGTGGCAGCCCTCGTAGAGCCGCGTGTGCGCCTTCAGCCGGCAGTCGCGGCCGATCACGCAGGGGCCCTCGATGTAGCAGAAGGGCAGGATGCGCGCGCCCTGCTGGATCACGACCGGCCCGCCGCGGGCGTCGATCACCGTGTAGGCCCCGATCTCCACGTCGGCGGCGATGCGCAGGTTCTGCTCGCCCTGGATCACGACCGTGGCGTGCGGTTCGCTTTCCCGCCCTCCGCCGGGACAGAGCTCCCAGTCCGCCCGCAGGTGCTGCGGCAGGTCCAGCACCAGGTCCCAGAGGCGCTCGGCCAGCTGCCAGCGGCCCTCGGCCTGCCGGCCTGCGCGGGGCAGCTCGCCCCGGGCCTCTCTCGCGTTGGCGGGCTTCCAGGCCAGCAGCGCCTCGCCCTGGAAGAGCGCTTCCCCCTGTTGCAGGGACTGCAGTTCCTGGCGGTCGATCTCGAGCAGGCGGCCGTTCAGCAGGCAGGGGATCTGCTCGACGGGATTCTCGAAGCCCAGTTCCGCCGCCAGGGGCTGCAGCTCGGGACGGCTGCGCCCCAGGCGGATCGGCTCTTCCAGCCGCCAGCTCAGGCGCTCGCGCAGGGTGCCCATGCCCGTTCGCAGCTCCCAGACAGGGCGCAATTCGGTCAGGGGGTAGAAATCGGCGGCATGTCGGTCTTCAAAGAGGCAATAGCTCATGCGGTCCCCGTGATTCGGCGGCCGGAGTCTTCCGGCGGGTCGTTCTAGCGGTCGAGGAACTCGAGCAGGCGATCCAGCTCCTCGTCGCTGTAGTACTCGATCTCGATCTGGCCGCCCTTGCGCTTGGGCGTGATACGCACCTGGGTGCCCAGGCTGCTGCGCATGCGGTCCTCCGCGTCAAGGATTTCGAAGGGCTTTTCCACCCGCGGCTTCTCCGCGGCCGGGCGTTCGCCCTCCTTCAGCCGGGAGGCCAGCTGCTCCAGCTGGCGCACACTTAGCTGGCGCTTCAGGCAGCGGCGCCAGAGGCTGACCTTGTCGTCGTCGCTGCTGAGGCCGAGCAGCACCTTGGCGTGGCCGACGCTGATCTCCCCGCCCTTGAGGCTGAGCTTGATCACCGCCGGCAGCTTGAGCAGGCGCAGGATGTTGGTGATGCCGCTGCGGCTGATCGCCAGGGCCTTGCCCAGCTCTTCCTGGGTCATGCCGTGCTCGTCCATCAGGTTGCGGTAGGCGCTTGCCAGGTCCAGGGGATTCAGGTCCTCGCGCTGGATGTTCTCGATCAGCGCCAGGCGCATCAGTTCCTGTTCATCGGGCTTGTCGCGCAGGATGGCCGGGATGGTGGTCTGGCCGGCCTGGATCGAGGCGCGGTAGCGGCGTTCGCCGGCGATCAGCACATAGCCGCCGCCATCCTCGAAAACGATCACCGGCTGCAGGACCCCGTTCTCGCGGATCGAGTCGGCCAGTTCCTGCAGGGCTTCGGGATCCATTTCCCGCCGCGGCTGGTCCGGGTTGGGGCGGACATCCGCCAGGGGCAGCCGTCGCGGAGTGCCCGCGCCCGTCGCCTGCGCCCCCTCGGGCGAAGAGGCGGAACGCGGAGTGCGGTTGTCGCGGATCAGGGCCCCCAGACCCTTGCCGAGGGGCTTGGACTTAGTCATGCAGGAATTCCTCCGCCAGGGCGATGTAGTTCTGCGCGCCGGTGCATCCCGCGTCGTAGAGCAGGACCGGTTTGCCGTGGCTGGGGGCTTCCCCCAGCTTGACATTGCGCTGGATGATGGTCTGGTAGACGCGTTTGCCGAAGTAGGTCTCGATCTCCTCGCGCACGTTCTTGCTCAGGCGAAGGCGGTTGTCGTACATGGTCAGCAGGATGCCGCGCAGCTTGAGCAGCGGATTCAGGTTCTGCTGCACCAGTTCGATGGTATTCAGCAGCTGGCTCAGGCCTTCCAGGGCGAAGAACTCGGTCTGCATGGGCACCAGCACTCCGTCGGCGGCGCTGAGCCCGTTGAGGGTCAGCAGGCCCAGGCTGGGCGGGCAGTCGATCAGGATGTGGTCCCAGTCCTTGCGCAGCGGGTCCAGCACCTGGCGCAGGCGGAACTCGCGCTCGGGCAGGTTGACCAGTTCCACCTGGGCGCCGACCAGGTTCATATGGCTGGGGAGCAACGACAGGCACTCGATCTCCGTGGGAAGGATCATTCCGCGGGCTTTTTCGGGCTCGAGCAGGGCCTCGTAGAGGCTCGCTTCGACGGCCTGGTGGTCCACGCCCAGGGCCGAGGTGGCGTTGGCCTGCGGATCCAGGTCGACCAGAAGGACCTTCTTCTCGTCGATGGCGATGCTGGCCGCCAGGTTGACCGCCGTGGTGGTTTTGCCCACGCCACCTTTCTGGTTGGCGAGGGCCGTGATCTGTGCCATGAGACTCCTGCTGCTTGCGCCGGTCCGGTCGCGGACCGAGAGGAGGAAAAGTAAAGCTTTTGGGACTCTCTTTGGTATGATGGTCCCAACCAGAAACAGCGATTCCACTCAAAGAGGTCGATATCGAATGCGATAGCGATGTCGACCTGTACGACCCGGGGACAGAGAATGGCGACATTGAGCCTGAACATCATCAAGCTGCCGGTCAAGGACCTGAAACGGGCGGTGGCCTTCTACCGCGACAAGCTGGGCTTCCAGGAGCTCTTCGTCGTCGAGGAATACGGATGGGGTCAGTTGCAGCGCGACCAGGTGCCGCTGGCGCTCTACCTGCCGGGCAAGGGAGGCGGAGACCGTCCCGTGGGCGGCAGCGCGGATTTTCATTTCTCGGTGGACGACATTGTCGAGCTGGCGAAGGAATGGATGGAAAAGGGGGCGGACCTGGGCCAGGGCCTGGTCAGCGGGGACGACACGACGGTCTTCCTGGAATTCCCCGACAGCGAGGGGAACGTGCTCAAGGTGATCCAGCAGCCGAAAGAGGGATGACCCGGCGGGGAAGAAGAGCATGAAACACATCGTCAACAGCGTGCAGGTCGTGGCGATCTACGTCAGCGACCTGGAACGAGCCCTGGCCTTCTACCGGGATACACTCGGCCTGCAGGAGGGGGGCGAAATGGCGCCCGGCAGGCTGCTGCAGGCCGGCGAGACGACCGTCTACATCGAGGGCGGGCGCGTACCTGCCGAGCCGGCGGGCCTCAAGCACCCGGCGTGTTCGGTCTGCTTCGGCGCCGAAAGCCTGCGCGCCGCCTGGGAGCATCTGCAGGCGAAGCAGGTTCCCGTGATCGAAGCCTTCCAGCAGATGGGCCAGGACTTCGCCTTCTTCCGCGTGGCCGACCCCGACGGCAACGTGGTCGAGTTCGCGGGAAAACCCTAGACAACAAGCAACGTACACGGGTTTCGCTCGAAGTCGATCGCGACTTCCGGGCTGAAATCGATTTCGACCGAAAGGATGAGGCATGAAGAAGGCATTGAGCGGTGATACGGTCCAGGTACACTACACGGGCAAACTCGAAGACGGCACGGTCTTCGACAGCAGCCGCCAGCGCGAACCGCTCAGTTTCGAGCTCGGCGCCTCGCAGGTGATTCCCGGCTTCGAGAAGGCCGTGATCGGTCTCGAGGTGGGCGAGAGCCGCAGCGTGCACATTCCCATGGAGGAAGGCTACGGCCCCTACCACCAGGAACTGCTCAGCCGCGTGGAGCGCAAGGACTTCCCGGAAGAGATCACGCCCGAAGTGGGCCTGCCCCTGGAAGCCCACGGCCAGGACGGCCAGACCATGCGCGTGGTGATCACCGAAGTCGACGAGGAAAGCATCCTGCTCGACGCCAACCATCCCCTGGCCGGCAAGGCGCTCAACTTCGAGGTCGAGCTGGTGGCCTTCGGCGCAGGTCCCGAGCCCGAAGGCTGCTGCGGCGGTGACGGGGGCGGCTGCGGCTGCAACTAGGAGCCGCGCATGTGGTACGGCTTTCGCAGGCGGATCGGTCCGCACAAGGAGATCCTGCGCACGCTGTGGGACAACCGGGACAGCCTGCCCCGCGCCTGGAAGATCCTGAACGAGGGCGTCTGCGACGGCTGCGCCCTGGGCACGAAGGGCCTGCGCGACTGGACCATCGACGGCATCCATCTCTGCTGGATCCGCCTCAACCTGCTGCGGCTGAACACCATGCCGGCCATGGATCCGGCCGTGATGCAGGACGCGGACGCCCTGCGAGGCATGGACGAGCGCCAGCTGCGCGGCCTGGGGCGCCTCGACCGTCCCTGGCTGCGCGAAGCCGGCGACAAGGGCTTCCGCGAGCTCTCCTGGGAAGAGGCGGAATCCCTGGCCGCCAGGGCCTTGTCCGAGAGCGACCCCCTGCGCAGCGCCTGGTATCTTGTATCACGCGGGACCCTCAACGAGAGCTATTACGCCTTCCAGAAGGCCGCTCGGCGCTACGGCAGTCCGCACATCGACAACAGCGCGCGCATCTGCCACGCGCCGAGCACGGTCGGGCTCAAGCAGTCCACCGGCTTCGGCGCGACGACCTGCTCCTACCGCGACCTCTTCCAGTGCAAGCTGCTGGTGCTCTTCGGCTCCGACCTGGCCAACAACCAGCCGGTGATGATGAAGTACCTCCACCTGGCGCGCAAAAAGGGCCTGCGCATCGTCAGCGTCAATCCCTACCGCGAGCCCGGTCTGGAGCGCTACTGGGTTCCCAGCAACGCGGACTCGGCCCTGCTGGGCACGAAGGTCGCCGACGCCCATTTCCGCGTGCGGGTCGGCGGGGACATCGCCTTCATCCATGGCACGCTGAAGGCCCTGCTGGAGGCGGACACGATCGATCGCGCCTTCATCGAGGCGCGCACGGAAGGCTGGCCGGAACTGGAAGCCGCGCTGCGTGATACAGCCTGGCCGGAGCTGGAGGCAAGCTCCGGCGTTTCGCGCGCGGAGATGGAGCGCATGGCGGAGCTCTACGCGCAGGCCGAAAGCGCGATCCTCTGCTGGAGCATGGGCGTTACCATGCACCGCCGCGGCGTGGACACGGTGCAGGCGATTGCCAACCTGGCCCTGGCGCGCGCCAACGTGGGGCGCCCCGGCAGCGGCCTGATGCCGATTCGCGGACACAGCGGCGTGCAGGGCGGAGCCGAGATGGGCTGTGCTCCCAACCTGCTTCCCGGCGGCCTGCCGCTCGAAGAGGAAGCCCTGAGGCGCCTCGAGAAGCATTGGGGCTTCCGTCCGCCCGCAGGGGGCGAGTACATTTCGCAGAGCCTGGCCCGCGCAGCCGAAGGCGATCTGGACCTGCTGTGGTGCGTCGGCAGCAATCTCTTCGCCGTCTTTCCGGACAGCGACAGCGTCAAGCGCGCGCTGGGCCGCATCCCCTACCGCATCCACCAGGATATCGTGCTCAATCCGCAGGTGCTGGTCGACGCCGGCAGGCAGCTGCTGTTGCTGCCCGCCACCACCCGCTACGAAGTGCAGGGCGGCGGCTGTGAGACAACCACAGAGCGCCGCGTGATCTACAGCCCGGAGATCCCCGGCAGCCGCATCGAGGGCGCCCGCGAGGAGTGGCGCGTGCTGCAGGCCGTGCTGCGGCGCCTGGATCCGGAAGCGGGCCAGGCCCTGCCCTGGCGTGACACAGCGGAGATCCGCCGCGAGATCGAGGCACTCGTTCCGTCCTACAAGGGCATTGCCGGGCTGGAACGCGGCGGCCAGCACTTCCAGATCGGCGGCAGCCGGCTCGGCGGCGATGGGCGCTTCGATCGTCCCGGCGGCAAGGCGCTCTTCCTGCCCCTGGCCGTCGATCCCCCCGAGGAGGAGGACGGCCTCTTCGCGCTCAACACGCGGCGCGGCAAGCAGTTCAACAGCATGGTCTTCGGCGAAAAGGACATGCTCAACGACGAGGCCCGCGACGCGGTCGTGATGCATGCCAAGGACCTGGAGCGTCTGGGGCTTGCCGCCGACGCGGCGGTGAAGCTTTCCAGCGCCAGCGGGGAATTCCGCGGGCGCGCCCGGCCCGGCCCCGTGAGACCGGGCACCGTCCTGCTCTGCTGGCCGGAGGCCAACACCCTGATTGCCGCCGGCGATTGTGATCCACGCTGCGGCATTCCCGCCTACCGGGACGCGCGGGTGCGCGTGGAAGCCCTGTGAGTCCCCTGCCCCCTTTCGATCCCCCGAAAAACGGCCAGGCCCGGCGCCAGGTCTGGGCCCGCGAAGCGGGAGAGGCTCCAGCCCTTCTGCGGGAAGGAAGCGACGCGGTCGCCCGGGAGGAAGCGCTCGAGATTCGGCTGCTCTCGCGCGACACGAGGGGCGAACCGCGCAGCCTCAGCCTGGGCATCGTGATGCGCAGCCCGGGCCAGGACCGCGAACTGGCTGTCGGCCTGGCGCTCAGCGAAGGGCTGATCCGCGGGCGCGAGCACCTGGCGGGCCTGGAGGCCTGCGCCGCCGGAGCCGAGGGCGAGGCTCCCCGGCTGCATCTGCACCTGGCGGAAGGGGCGCCCGGGACGGAGCTGGATCCGGAAAGCCTGATGCGCCGCCAGGCGATCCAGGCGGCCTGCGGCCTCTGCGGGCGCGCTGAACTTCCGCTGCCGGTCTCCGCCGGGAATCGGCAGCCGGTGGCAGTGGACGGCGAGCTGCTGCGGCGGATCCAGGCCTGGAATCCACCGGAAGGTGGCCAGGCGCATGCCGCCTGCGGCGGCCTGCACAGCGCGCGCCTGCACGACGAAAAAGGCAGACTGCTTTGCCTGCGGGAGGATGTCGGGAGGCACAACGCGGTGGACAAGGCCCTGGGAGCCCGTCTGCTGGAGGGAGAGAACTTGCCCGGGGCCCGCGTACTCTGGGTCAGCGGCCGGGCAAGCTATGAACTGGTCTGGAAGGCGGCAGCGGCCGGCATTCCCTGCCTGGCGGCCGTGGGCGCCCCGAGTACGGCGGCGGTGGAGCTGGCAGGGGCCTGCGGGCTGCTGCTGGTGGGCTTCCTGCGGGAGGGCGGCTTCAACGTCTACCGCCCCGCCGGGGGAAAAGACTAGGGACGGCTCTTCTCCGTCTCCGCGAAGCGGCGATACAGTTCCCGAACCGGCAGGCTCTCTTTCAGATCCGGCCAATGAATGGTCGCGCCGTGTTCCGTAATGCGCCAGTTCTCCAGCTCCTCGCGCCGGGCTTCCTGCAGCCGGCTCAGCCGGTGCACGGGCACATCGAAACTCTTGCTGTCACTCAACTGGATGCGAATCTTGTTGCCGCGGACACGCAGATCCGTCGCGCAGTGTTCGCCGGGTTCGTGAAGGGGCATACAATGGCCTTTCTCGAGAGCGATGGTGGGGGTTGTTGTCATTGCTATCGGAAGGAAACGCTTCGAATTTAACACACTTCGCCCCTCCACTCCAGCCCGAAAGCGACCTGCCCCAGCTTTGCCCCGCAAAGGTCCGCAACAATTTCCTGGCCTTCGCGTTGTACTGCAGGAAGAGAAGTCTTGCCGGAAACTGAACACTGACGACCGCTACCCGGCCGTCGCGGTTCCACGTAATACGGGACAAATGCCCATGCCGAAGCTTGCTGGATTGCTCGGACTTTTTTGCGCCATACAGCTCTCCGCCGTCGAGAACCTGGATCTCAAGACCTTTGACGAGGGCATTCTGGACTATTTGCCGCCCGCGGCGCCCGAGGTGCAGAAAGAGGTATACGAACTGTGGTGCGAACGCCTGAAGCAGACCTACTCCAGCATCCGGCGTGAAGGTCGCCCCAATATCGGCGACTACTGGAACCTGGCGCGAGGATTCCAGACTCTTGGCGCGGACACGCATCTGGTCCGGCTGGCCTTCCTGCGCGCCAGCCAGAGCGACCCGGAAGGCTGGGCCGAGTACATGGAAATGCTGCCCCACACCTTCGACCGGTGGATTCCCGCCGAATGGGCCGAGTGGGAACACTCCCGGCCCAATGAAGTGGTCGCGGAAGAAGTACTGGAAGAGGAGGGCGGCACAAATCCAGGCCTGCGGACGCTGCTCCGCCGCATGGACGAGGACGACAAGCGCTACCGCAAGGAGCCGGATTTTCTTGAGAACCCGCCTGCGATCGAAGCACAGCGGATCCTGGACCGGCAGAACATGGCGCGCCTGGATTCGCTGATCGCCGGGGGAGAGTACATCGGCCGTTCGCGGGTCGGTCCGGAGCTGGAACACGTGGCCTGGGCCGTGATCCAGCATTCCACCCTGCAGGACATGGAACGCTACCTGCCCGTGGTGGCAAGGGCTGTCGCACGGGACGAGCTGCACGAAACACCCCTGCGCATGCTGATCGACCGCTGGCTGCTGCACAAGGAGGGCACCCAGGTCTTCGGCAGCCAGGAGGGGGTTCCCCTGGCGCCGAAGAACAGGCGGGAAGAACTGCGCGCGTTGTACAACCTGGAATGAGGCCTTCCAGGGCCTGCAACAGGAAGCGCGCCTTCTGCTGCGCGATTCGGCGCAGCAGAAGGCGCGGTGCCACTCGGTGCTACATGCCCTGCGGCATGGAACTTCCGGCAGCCCTCAGCGTTCTCGTGCCTCACGCTGCAGCTCTTCGGCGCGGGCGGCCAGCACCAGGAACTCCGCCCGTTCCGCGCGGGGATCCTCGCCCAGCGCGCCCTGTCCCAGGCGGCGGGCCATGGCCGGACTGGCGCTGCCGGCGTACTCCGAACGGCGCAGGCTCAGTCCGAAGGCGGCGACGGCAGAGGCCCAGCGCATGTTCCCCGAGGCCTGCCCGATCTCCGGAACCTTCATCGGCGTATAGGGCTCCTCCACCAGCCGGCTGGCCTCTCCCGGCCCCTCCTTGTATCTCATGGAAAGCGTGAGCCATTCCATCTGCGAGGCCCGCGGATCCATGGTCGTACGCAGGTAGCGCCTTGTGTTCGCTCCTTCCGGTTCCGCCCGCGTCTGCTCCGTCGCGGGCCGCAGCTCGTAGAGCACGACCAGGCTGTGTCCGGCGCCGACCTCGGCGGCGTCCTTTCGATCATCGGCGAAGTCCTGCTCCGCCAGGCGGCGGTTGTCGTAGCCGATCAGCCGGTAGCCGGCGATGTGCGCCGGATTGAACTGCAGCTGCAGTTTCAGGTCGCGCGCCACGGTGTGCAGGGTGCCGCCCAGCTCGTGGCGGAAGACCCGGCGCGCCTCGCGCAGGTTGTCCAGGTAGTAGTGCTGTCCATCGCCCTTGCTGGCCAGCTGCTGCAGGCGGTCATCCTGCAGATTCCCGCGTCCGACACCGATCACGGTCAACTGCACGCCCTTGCGCCGTTCCTCCTCGATGGTCTCGAGCAGGGTGTCGGCGTCGCGGATGCCCACGTTGAAATCGCCGTCGGTGGCGAGGATCACGCGGTTGCTGCCGCCCGAAATGAAGTGTTCGCGCGCCACGCTGTAGGCCAGCTGCAAGCCTGCTCCTCCGGCGGTGCTGCCGCCGGCGCGCAGGCGGGCCAGGGCCTGAAGGATGCGCTGCTTGTGGCGGCCGGAAGTGCTTTCCAGCACCAGGCCGGTGCTGCCGGCGTATACGACGATCGCCACGCGGTCCTTCCTGCCCAGGCCCTCGACCAGCACCGGAAAGGCTTGTTGCAACAGGGCCAGCTTATCCGGCGAACTCATGCTGCCGCTGACATCCAGCAGGAAGACCAGGTTGCAGGGCGGCCGTTTCTTCTTCGGCAGTTCCTTCGCCTGCAGGCCCACCTGCAGCAGCAGGTGCTCCGGTTCCCAGGGACAGCGGGCGACTTCGCAGTGTGCGGCAAGGGGGTGCTCGCCCTCCGGCTGCGGCAGGTCGTAACGGAAGAAATTGAGGCATTCCTCGATGCGCACGGCATCCGCCGGCGGCAGATGGCCGTCGTTGAGCATGCGGCGGATCGTCGTATACGAGGCCGCGTCCACATCCGCCGAGAGCGTGCTCACCGGCTGGAGCAGGACCGACTGCCAGTCGCTCTCCTGCGGTTGGTCGTAGGTCTCGCCGGGCGGGACCATTGGCGGGTGCGGAGGCTGGACTTGTACCACATTCGAGGCATCCAGGTTGACGAAATGCTGGCCGCCAACCAGAGGGTCGCGGACCTCGATGCCGTTGAGCACGAACTTCACCTCCTCCGGGCGCGAGCCACGGGCGGCAACAGCGCCATCGTCGTTCAGCTGAAAGCCCGGCACGGAAGAAAGCAACTCGGTTCCGGACACTTTTAGCGAGGAGCGGGTCAGGTCCACCTTCTTGCGATCGGCGCGGGCGGACAGCAGTTCCAGCTCAACCTCGCAGGACTGGAGCTCGAGCGTGCCCAGGGAGCAGACGCTGTCCGCAATGATGTGGACATCCTCGATACGAAGCGCCTCGTAGTGCAGGGCATCTACGAGAATCGTATACCGGCCCTCCGGAATCTGTGATACGGTGAACTTGCCTTCGAAATCCGAATAGGCGCCGTAGGTGGTTCCTTCGACAACCACCGCGGCAGAGACCACCGGCGCGCGGCTCTCCTTGTCGATCAACGAACCCTGGATCTTGCCTCGGGTGCCGGCCTGGGCGACCAGCAGCAGCAGCAGGGGGAGCAGATACTTGAACATGGGGGGACCTCCTGGAAGGAAATGGATCGACGGAGAACTCCCGGCGTCCTGCGGGGAGAGAGCGCGTCGCGTCAAGGGGCGAGTCCGGTTCCAGAGTCCAGGCGAGCGGGTTCAGGTGGCTTCGGTATACGGAAACTGTAACGGAAATGTCAGGGCCAAGGTTCCCGGCTCCACGCCAGGGGAATTCGTAGCTTTCAGGGTGGGTCGCCGGCCGAGGTGGGCGGAGACCTGCTTCCGATAGCGATAGCGATAGCGTTGCGAGTCGTGAGAAAGGAGAAGGAAATGAGTGAGATACAGGGAACGCTCTGCATCCAGACCATCGCCATGCCCCGTGATACGAATCCCAACGGGGACATCTTCGGCGGCTGGCTGGTCTCGCAGATGGACCTTGCCGGCGCGATCCTGGCCCGCAGGATCGCCAGGGGCCGTGTGACAACCGTGGCCATCGAGAGCATGAGCTTCCATTCGCCGGTGCTGGTCGGCGACCTGGTCTCGTGCTACTCGCGCAAGCTGAAGACCGGCCGCAGCTCGATCCAGGTGGCGATCGAGGTCTGGGCGGGGCAGGAAAGCCTCTACGGCCTGAAGAAGGTCACCGAGGCCAATTTCACCTTCGTCGCCATCGACCGCAGCGGAAGGCCCCGCCCCCTGGAGCCGGATCCCGTCTGATGGCCGAGTGGCAGGAGCTCCTCGCCCACCGCCCTCCTGCGGCGCCGCTTCGCGGCCGCTGGGCCCCTTCCCCCACCGGCGCCCTGCACATCGGCAACGCGCGGACGGCCCTGGCGGCCTGGCTCTCGATCCGCTCGCGGGGCGGTCGCCTGCTCTGGAGGCTGGAAGACCTGGATCCGCAGCGCTCTCGCCCGGAGCTGGCGCGGCAGGCCGAAGAGGACCTGCGCTGGCTGGGCCTCGACTGGGACCTTGCCGCGGCCTCCCGGGGCCCGGCCTCCTCCACTCCCCAGTCCACGCGACATTTGTATTACGAAACCGCCCTGGAGGAGCTGGCCCGTCTCGGCAGGCTCTTCCCCTGCCGCCGCAGCCGCCGCGAGTTGCAGGACCTGGCCGCCCCCCCGCTTCCCGGAAGGGAGGAGCAACCCTATCCGCCGGCCTTGCGCCCCGCGCTTCTCCCCATGGACAAACTTCCCGGGAAGGGCAGCAACCTGCGCTTCCGGGTCGATGAGGGTGTAGTACACTGGGAGGATGCCCTGCGCGGCCCGCAGGAGGAGGATGTATCACGGGCTGTCGGGGACTTCGTGCTCCGCCGCCGCGACGGCGTGTACGCCTACCAGCTGGCCGTGGTCGTCGACGACATCCTGACCGGGATCACGGAAGTCCTGCGCGGCGGCGACCTGCTGCAGTCGACGGCGCGACAGATCCTGCTCTACCGGGCGCTGGGGGCCGCGCCTCCCCGCTGGATCCATGTCCCCCTGCTGCTGGATCCGGCAGGCCGCAAGCTGGGCAAGAGGGACGGTGACCTGGAAGTGGCGGCGCTGCGGAATAGCGGTGTGACACCGGCCGCGCTCTGCGGATGGCTGGGGGCCAGCCTGGGGCTGCTGGACCCGGTTCGTCCCTGCCGGCCGGAAGAGCTGCTGCCGCTCTGGTCGACGGCCTCCCTGCGGCAGGAGGATCAGCGCCTGCCCGCCGATCTGCCTCGGCGGCTGCTCCGGCTCTGAGGCTCAGCCTCATTGGAAACCGGAGACCGAGACCGGCGATCCCCGGAATGCGGGAATCGCCGCGGCTCAGTCTGCGGCGCGCGGGAATCGCCGCCGCAGGTCTATCCGTCCTCCTGGATCCTCGAAATTCGCGTCCTGTCTTCCTGCCATTCAGGCAGCTGGTCCAGCTCTTCCCGCTGCAGGGCGTCCAGTCCCTCGATCACCAGGTGGATCATCTGCAGCAGGTCCGGGCGTCTGAATCTCAGCACCAGCTGGTCGCAGTGGACGTAGGCCAGTCCTTCCTGGGCATAGCGCTCGAAATCGGCGGCGATTGCCGCCAGCGTTTCTGAAAGCTTCACCAGTCGATGCGCTGTCAAAGGCAGCAGCACCGGGCCAAATGCCAGGGCCAGACGGCCCCGGCCGATACGGATCACCTGGTCCCCGGAAGGGGATTCGGCGAGAAGGGTCGCAGAACGCATAGCGTGTCCTGTCGTCTCAGGTGAGTCACGCCGGACGAGGCGGGTCCTGGGACCGGTGTGCGAGGCACCTCGGGCGTGGGTGCCGGCAGGTCCTTCCCCTGCCGGCTTCCACCCTATCGGCGGCATTGCAAAAGGCTTGAACAGAAGACTTGCCGCGGGGTGGGCGGATCAGGCGGGCCCGGGCGACCCGCCCCGCAGGAGCTGATTCCGGCCGCGCTGCGGGCTTCCCTCCGCAGCTCGATGGCTCCCCCTAGCGCTCCTGGACCTGCCAGAGCCATTCGGCGCGCAGCCAGGAGGCGGGATCGTCCCGGGGGAGGTCCGGAAGCAGGGCCAGCAAATCGGCTGGCAATCCGGCCTGCAGGCCGGCGCGGCCGAAAAGGGGAATCAGGTCGGCCGGGTCCAGTTCGCCGCTCAGCAGAAGATCCAGCAGGTCGCGCGAGCGGGGATAATGCTCGACGAGCGGATCCTCCAGCTGCAGTTCCCCGGCCAGATCGGCAAGGGCGTCCTGCAGCGTGCCCAGGCTGTCGACCAGTCCGCCTCCCTGGGCGCGGCGAGCACTCCAGACGCGCCCTTCGGTCCAGAGATCCAGCTGGTCTGCCGGAACGGGGCGATGCTCGAGCACCCGCTGGCGAAAGGCGGAATAGATGCGATCCATGGACTGGCCCAGCGCTTCGAGCAGCTCGTCCTCGACGGGCAGTCCCGGACTGAGGCGCGAAAGCGGTGTCGAGTAGATGCCGTCAGCGCGCAGGCCCAGCTTGTCGAAGCTGCCGGAGAAATCGGGCAGCATGGCCACGACCCCGATCGACCCGGTGACGGTCCAGGGATCCGCATAGATCCGGCGCGCGGGCAGGCTGATGTAATAGCCTCCGGAGGCCGCCACTCCGCCCATGCTGACCAGTAGCGGTTTGTCGGCCGCCAGCTCCTTGAGCGCCAGGTAGATCTCCTCGCTGGGCAGGACCACTCCGCCGGGGCTCGAGACTCGCAGGACGACGGCCAGCACGCTCTCGTCCTCCTGCAGACGCTGGATCTCCTCTACCAGGCTCTTGCCGTAGATCCGCACCTGGCTCGCGCCGTGATCCGTCTTGCCAGGGACAATGGTTCCCTCGGCCCACAGAACAGCCAGTCGTCCGCCTGTCCCCGCGCCCATCGGCTGACGGGCATACTGCCGCACGGAAAGACGCTGCGCGTCCCCGTAGTTCTCTTCCAGGAACTGCTCGTACTCGCTTTCCGGCTCGAGCGCGTCAACCAGATTGAGCTCCAGGGCTTCCTCGGGCTGGAAGACGAAGCGCTCGGGGTCCTCGATCCAGCGGCGGAAATCCTCCGACTGAATGCCGCGGCGCCCGGCGATCCAGTCGCTGAGCAGCCGTTGGCGATCCTCGACCAGCAGGCCCAGGTTTTCCCGGACCGGCAGCGACATGCTGTCCAGGGTCCAGGTCTCGCCGAAACCCTTGGCTTCGCCCACGTGCCGCACGCGCATGCGCAGGCCCAGCTTTTCGGTCAGTTCGCGGCGATAGGTCTGCTGAATCGAGCTGCCCTGGAAATAGAGGCCGGCAGCGGAGGAAGGACTCATGCTCAGGCGGTCGGCCAGACTGGCCAGCAGGTAGGGACCGTCGCCGACCACATCGACGCGGGCATGGATCGCCTTCCCGGCGGCGCGGAACTCTTCCAGCACCTGGGCCACCTCGTGCAGCTGGGCCCGGCCCAGGCTGGCGCCGTTCTCGATCAGGATTCCCTGGATGCGTGGATCGTCCACGGCGCTGCGCAGCGCGGGCAGAAGGCGGGAGAGGGTCAGTTCCGGCGTAGCGCCCTGTTCCAGCACGGGAACCTGGTGTCCGCGCAGTCCGCCTTTCCAGTCCAGCACCAGCAAGGTATTGGCGCTGATGCTCGGAGCCGAGCCCTGGCCCAGGTTGCGAAAGGCGACAAAGCCCAGCACGCCGAGAATCAGTACCAGCAGGAAAAGCAGGAAGAAGATCCAGAGGAAGAAACGTTTCATCAGGTGGCCCCGTTGTGATCCATTTGCCGTCCGCCGCCGGGCGGACTGCCGCAAATGTAGGGCATTCTTCCCTGCCCCGGTTCAGACAGCGAAGCGGTCGACCGGAATCCTCCCGGGCCTGGCGCGAAACGGACCTGCGTGGGTCCTAGGGGGCCTCGCTGGAAGCCACCACCTGGTAGCGCATGACCAGGCGATTGGTCACATAGGGCATGGGAAGCTGGAATTCGGTCTGTTCCGTCGTGCCCACCAGAAAGGTGGAATCGTCCGCCAGGGTGCCGTAGACGAAGTACTGGCGGGTGATGGCGTCCCCGATCCAGCTGAGATGGATGGACGAGCCCTGCATCTCGATGGCCAGGGCCGGCCGCTTGGGATTCTCGCACTCGTCGGCCAGCCCGTTGAGGTTCAGGTCCAGCGAGGTGCCGTCCAGGATGTCGCAGTGGTCGGGCAGGCCGTTGCCGTTGCAGTCGCTTTCGCATTCGTCGGGACGACCGTTCAGGTTGCAGTCCAGGCTGCCTCCCTGGCTGATGTCACACCAGTCGGGAGTGCCGTTGCCGTTGCAGTCCTGGATGAACTGGCTGACGCCGGTGACCGAATGCATGGCCCGCGAGGGAACGAGCACGTCCTGCAGGCCATTGTTGAAGACGTCTCCGGGCCAGGCTTCCAGCACGAAGAGCACGTTTTCCTTGAGCATGCCGGCCTGGAAGGAAGGCTGGGGCAGGCCGTCGTTCTCGTACCAGTAGACGGCATGCTCGAGCTTGTGTGTCACCACCAGATCCGGGTCGCCGTCGCTGTCCATGTCCTCGGCTTCAATGGAAAGGGCGCCGGGAGCGTCGTTTCCGATGGTCTGGCGCTGGAAGGTCGCCGGCTGCGAGCCCTGGTGCCGGTACCAGTGCACCTGGTCGTCGCTGTAGGCCGTGACGACGATGTCCGTCAGCCCGTCCCCATCCATGTCCTCGAGCACAAGGTGCAGCGGCCCCCCGGCGGTCTGTGAGACAAGATGCGGATCGAAGGAAGGGGCCTGGGCGCCGTCGTTGAACAGCACCCTCAGCTGGTCGTCCTCGAAGTGGGCCAGCACCACATCCAGATCCCCGTCTTCGTCCAGGTCCGCGCAATCGACATGCGTCACGCCGCCGACCGCTTCGTCGATCACCTGCTGCTCGAAGCCCATGGCGGTCTGGCGGGCCCAGACCACGCGCGGGTCGGAATCACAGACCAGCAGCAGGTCGAGCAGACCGTCGTTGTCCAGGTCGGCGCTGGCGATCCCGTCCAGGGTCGGCAGCTCGAAGGGGAAACTTTCCTGCTGGTAGGCGCCCTGGCCCTGGGCGTAGAAAATGCGCAGGGTCTGTCCCAGGTCCGCCACCAGGTCGGGCAGGCCGTCCCCGTTCAGGTCCGCGGAGTGCAGGCTGCGCGCCGGGCTGTTGTCGAAGCTCAGCAGGTGGGACACGAACTGGCTGTCCGGGTGCACGTTCTCGTAGCGGTACAAGCCCTGCAGCGTCGAGGCCAGCAGATCCAGGTCCCCGTCGGGCTCGAAGTCCACGGGCATGGCAATGCTCAGGTAGGGCACCGTTCCCAGGAGCTGTTCGACGGCGTCCTGACATTCGTCGGGAATCCCGTCGGCGTTGCAGTCCAGGCTGAAGCCTTCCGCAATGTCCTGGCTGTCCTCCACGCCGTTCTGGTTGCAGTCGTCCGCCTGGGCCGACTGCAGGGCCAGCAGCAGGAGGAGTGCTGGAACTCCCTTTCGAAAGGGTCCCGTGAAGAAAGAAAGAATGGAACGCACGCTCAAAGGTCACTCCGTGAATTGGACCCGTTTCCGAAAACGGATAACCCCTTCCACGCGTACTTCAACACGCGGAAGGCCCCTTCGGGCCATCGAACTGGAATGGCGAATTGCCTGGTTTTGCTGCCATCGGAAGAGCAAAAGTCATACCGAAGCAACCGTATTCGCAGAGTGCTGTTTTTCAAGTTCTTGGTTAAGGGAGCTGCCCTGGCGGGTGTACAGGATCAGGATAGGGCATGGCCGATTCAAACCACCCTGGTGCAGAAAGCCCCGCCGTCCGCAAGGGACGACGGGGCCTGGATGACTGAGCAGGAAGAAGCGATAACGCGCCTCTCCGTGCAAGGGTTCTAGTTGGTCGCTTCGACCCAGTAGAACCAGGGGCCGGTGCCCAGGGCGCCGGCATCGGTGTAGCCCAGGGTGGCGGTGCTGCCGACCATCACGAAGCCGCTGTAGGCGTCCGCGCTGCGGTAGACATTGTAGTTGGTGGCGCCGTCGACGGCGGTCCAGCTCAGCTCGATGTCATTGCTGTTGACGCTGATGCTGAGAACGGTCGGATCCAGCTCGGTGGGTCCGGTGACGTCGAACTGGTCGCGGGGCAGCAGCTGGTAGCCGCTGTAGTGCGGGGCGCTGCTGTCGAACTGGCTGACCAGGCCCACCAGGTCCACGGTGCCGGCGGGCAGGATGAACTGGTCCGGGGTGCCGTCAATGTCATAGGCCAGGTCGCGGTCGATGCGGACCACGATCTGCACGCCGTCGGCGTCGCAGAGGTAGTCGTTGCCGCTGCCGGTGATCGTCACCTGACCGGTTTCCGGGAAGGTCACCTCGCTGATGACGACCAGGTGGGCCTCCATGGCTTCGATGGCCAGGCTGTCGTTGAAGGTGCTGGCGGCCAGGGGCTCGGGCGTCGGCGCGGGGTTGCCCGTGCTGATCACGCTGATCGTCGGGGAGCTGCTCAGCTGGGACAGGCCGTTGTAATGGGTCACCTCGCCGGTGGCCTCGATCACGTCGCCGGGCTGCAGGTCCAGGTCGTAGACGTCGCCGCCGAAGACGCAGGTGGCGCCGGTCTCGTCCATCATGTAAATCGGGCCGCCGGCATTGAAGACCGCGCCGGCCAGGACCGTGCCGCAGATCATGCGGATCTCGCCGTTCAGCGGGCTGAGGCCGTCGGCATTGTCGGCGGCGACCTCGCTGATGTCAATGCAGCTCAGCGGGGCGGAAACGGTGTAGCTCAGGGTGCTGCTGGTGCTGCTGTCCATGTCGTCGTCGGTGGCGACCACGTAGTACTCGACCATGGCGCCCTCGGCCTGGGGAGCGATGACCGCGCTCCAGGTGTCGCCCATGGCGCTCATGGCCAGGGTGTTGAGGCTGCCGGCGTCGACAGTGTAGTTCAGCTCCACGCCGGTGACGGTGCCATCGCTATCGACGGCATCGACGCTGACGGTGACCGGGTCCGTGTTGCTCGGGAAATCCGGGCTGTGCATCAGGTTGGAAATAGCCGGGGGCAGGTTGCCGCCGCCGACGGGCACATCGGCCTGGAAGCGGGGCAGCAGCTGGTAGCCTTCCGTGTGCGGAGCGCTGAAGTCGAACTGGCCCAGCACGCCGGTGACGGTGGTCGGACCGGAGGGCAGGATGAACTGGCTCATCTCGTCGCCCAGGTCGCTGTCGATGCGCACGGTGATGGTGTCCACGCCGACGGTGGCCAGGAAATTCTGGCTGCTGGAAACGTCCTGCACGCCAGGGGTCAGGAACTCTACGTTCTCGACGCTGATCAGGTAGGCCTCGTTGGCCTCGTTGAACTCGGCGGGAGTGATCACGGTCGGGGCGGGCACGGGATTGCCGCTGCTGATCACGGTGAAGGAGCCGGTCGGGTAGAGTTCCGTCAGGCCGTTGTAGAAGTCCAGCTCGCCGACCATGACCACGCTGTCGCCGATGGCGCACTCGGCATTGGTGAAGAGCTCACTGTAGAAGGCCATGGCGCCGCTGCTGGTCTGCAGGTAGCCGGGACCGGGATCACCGAACTCGTGGGCCACGGTCACGATGCCGCAGAGCTGCTGGACCGAGTACAGGTTGACCGGCACCTCGTCGGCGTCCTGCACGCGCATGTCCGCAGCGATGTCGCCGCAGGACAGGCTCTCCGACGTATAGGAGAAGGTGGCGCTGGTGCTGGTCTCCATGTCGTTGTCTGTGGCCTCGATGTAGTACTCGACCATGGAGCCCTCGGGCTGCATGGGAATCTCGGCCTCGTACTGCACGCGGGCCGCGCTGATGGTCATGTCGAGCACGACCGGCGTGCCGCTGTCGACGGTGTAGACCAGGTCCACGTTGTCCAGGGTGCCGTTGTCGGCGACTTCGGCGGTGACGAATACGTCATCGGAAGGCGTCGGGGCAACCGGGGTCTGGGTCACGCCGGTGATCGAGGGGGCCGTGGAGGGCGCAAAGCCCGGGGTGCCCAGGTCGCCGTCTCCGTAGGGCTGGGTGGAGGTGCCCCAGCTGGTGTTCACGTTGTTGTCGCTGTTCAGGTCCAGCAGGAACATGGAGGCCCCGTTGGGGTCCGGCCAGCCGGCGCCGTCATCATACTCGACACGGTCGACCTCGGTAGGGCCGTCCACGAGGATGATCTCGTCGTCTCCGTTGGACAGCTGGAAGGCACTAGTCCACACGTAATCCACCGGCACACCGCCGTTGGTGCCCGTGTCGCCATTGACGCCGAAGACGACGAAGTCGCCAGCGGCGACGATCAGGCTGGACTCGACCGTGAAGGTGTTGCTGCTATTGTCCGAAAAGACCAGGCCCTGCATCTCGATCGGGGAAGCGGTGGCATTGTAGACCTCGAACCACTCACCGGCGCTGTCAAAAACAGCCGAAGGGTTCTGCATGATCTCGGAAATGACCAGGTCGCCCTCGCCGACGGCCCACGCGGACATCGCGCAGCCCAGGGACAGGGTGACACCAAGGAGCTTGGCACCAAAGGCCATTGCGTACCTCCTACAGGATTTTCATTGAAATGGATTGGTTTGCAAAGAGTCGATCGAAAACCCGCGGACCATCAACAGCCGCACTGTCTTCGATCCTGGACAAAGAGCAAAAGCTATGCCCTTGAGAGGCCTCCTGTGGCCAATGAGCCGGAAGCAACAGGATTCTAACCACCGACTGACAACTCTGTCTTTAGCCTGCGCAATATCAGCTACTTAGTCCTGGCTTCTTTTCGGCCACCGGGCAGGCAAACATTCTCCAAATCCTGCCTTCCCCGAAGGGGAGGTCAGGACGAGGCCTGCCGGCTGTCCAAGGTCGGGCGGGCGGAGTCCAATTTCGGGCGAAGGGAGGCTTTTTTGCTTGACAGGAGTTGCGCAGAACACTAAGGCCCGAAGGTGAGGCAGTACACGAAAAGGGCACAGGGGACAAGCTGGAAAAAGAAAGAGCCTGCTCTGGGGGAGCAGGCTCTCGTATACAATGAAAATCGGGGCGACTGGATTCGAACCAGCGACCCCTTGACCCCCAGTCAAGTGCGCTACCGGACTGCGCTACGCCCCGAATCATCGATCAGTTTCAACAGGCCATGCAGCTCTTCCAGCAGGGTGGCCCGGTCCAGGCCCTTGTCCCCTGCCCGCAGGCGGCGCCGCGCGCCGTCCAGCGTATACTTTTCCTTGTGTACCAGCTCGTCGATCCGGCGGATCAGCCGAATGTCTTCTTCGCGGTACTGTCGGGTTCCCCGCGCATTCTTGCGCGGGGCGAGCTGCGGGAACTCGCCTTCCCAGAAACGCAGCACGTGCGCTTCCAGGCCGGTCATTCCGCAGACTTCCCCGATGCTGTAATAGAGCTTTTTCGCCATGATCTGGCCTTCTCCCACTGGCCACCGTTCCGGCGGCAGATGAGAAGGCTGAACATAGCGAATGCGGGAAATGGATGCAACGAAGAGGGCTCAGGACTTGCGCCGCGAGGCGACCCAGGCCGATAGCGCGGCCCCGCGGGCGGCCCAGCGCTGCCGGCGGTCCGGCAGAGTGCCGGCGAGCAGCGAACGCAGCTCCTGCGGTCCATGGCTGTCGTAGAGCATGCAGCGGGGCAGGTCGAAGAGCCCTTCTCCGCCGAAGCGCCCCAGGCCCAGCCGCAGTCCGGCCGCGCTGGCCAGATGCCTCGCCCGGCGATCGCTCAGCCCATAGGGCCAGCTGATCACCTTGACCAGCTGGTCGAAGCGCAGCTCCAGCTCGGCGCGCGCGCTGACCAGTTCCGCGTCCAGTTGCTCCAGGTCCAGCCCGACAAGGGGCCGATGGCTGCGGCCGTGCAGCCCCAGGCTCCAGCCCTCTTCCAGCAGGATGGCGATCTGTTCTTCGCTCATGTGGGTGCGCGCGCGCAGACGGGGAGCCGGGTCCCAGTTCGCCTTGCGGCCGATGTAGTCGAGCACGGGGAACAGCGTGGCCTGGTAGCCCGCCTCCCGCAGCAGGGGGCGGGCATGGTGGTATACGCCCTCGTAGGCGTCGTCGAAGACCAGCAGGACCGTTCTCTCCCCGGGGGCCGCGCGCCCCTGGCCTTCCACCCAGTGCTCCAGGCCCAGGGAGCGGTAGCCTTCCTGCTGCAGCGTCTCCAGCTGGCGGGAGAATGTTTCCGGTGATACACGGGTCGGCGAGGGAAGGAAGCCCGGCGCGATCTCGTGCCAGCAGAGCACGGGGACCGCCTGCCCGCCTTCCTCCGCCTGGCCGAGTCCTTCGCGCAGATCCACGCTCAGCGCCCCGTGTGACCGAAGCCGCCGCTGCCGCGACGGGTCTCGTCGAGTTCGTCCACGGGCAGCAGCCGCGCCTGCTCCACCTTGACCAGCGCCGCCTGGCAGATGCGCATGCCACGTGTAATACAAAAATCCTCGCGGCCCAGGTTGCCCAGGATCACCTGGACCTCGCCGCGGTAGTCGCTGTCGATGGTTCCCGGGCTGTTGGGAACGATCAGGCCGTGCTTGAGCGCCAGGCCGCTGCGCGGTCGGATCTGCAGCTCGTGGCCCTGCGGCACGGCGAACTGCAGGCCGGTCGGCACCAGCAGGATCTCGCCCGGCGGCAGGCGCAGCTCGTCCTCCACCGCCGCCAGCAGGTCCATGGCGGCGCTGCCCGGCGTCTGGTAGGCGGGCAGGGGCAGGCCGCGGCCGTGTTCCAGCACGCGGATCTTGCAGTCGATCATGTGTCCTCCCCGATGATGACGGATTCGTGGAACCCTTCCGGTTGCAGCCAGCGCCGGGCGCAGTCGGCCAGGGGCTCGCGGCTGCGGGCGCCCAGGCGGGCGGCGATCTGCGCGCTGTCCAGCGGCTCGAGCCGCGCCAGTTCCCGCCGGGCCAGGCGCTGCAGGCGGTTGCCGCTCTGCTCGTCGGCAATGGCCAGGGCGCCCAGCAGCTGGCGCCGGGTGCGCAGCACTTCCTCTTCCGTCGGCCCCTTGTCGGCCAGGCGGGACAGCTCCCCGGCGAGCAGAGCGCGCGCTTCCTGCAGGCGGCTCTCGTCGCAGGCCAGGTAGACGCCGAGCAGGCTGCAGCGCTCGTGCAGGTCGAGCCAGCTGAAGATGCTGTAGCACAGGGCCCGCTCCTCGCGCAGCTCGACGAAGAGCCGGCTGCTCATGCCTTCGCCGAGCAGGGTGTTGAGGAAGGCCAGCTGGCCGTAGTCCTCGCTGCCGTAGACCGGGCCGGGACGCATGACCTGCAGGTGCGCCTGCAGGGCGGCGGCTCGCCGGTGGATCACGCGGCCCGGCTGGACGGGCTCCGGACAGGGGCTGTGGGCCTCCTCCCCGGCACGAAGGTCGCCGAAAAGCGCCTCCGCGCGGCGGACCAGGGCGGCGTGTGCCACAGGACCGCTGCAGGCCAGCACCAGGTTGCGCCCCCTCAGCAGGCGGTCGTGGAAGCGCGTCAGCGTCCCGCGATCGATGGCCGCCACGCTCGCCTCGTCGCCCTGCACCGGGCGGCCGAAGGCCTGCCCCGGGTAGAGGTCCTCGTAGAGCAGGTCGCCCAGCTCGTCCTCCGGGCTTTCGGCGACCATGCGGATCTCGTCGACGATTACCGAAAGCTCGCGTTCCAGGTCTTCGGCATCCAGCCGGGAATCGCGGATCATCTCGGCCAGCAGGTCGAGGCAGGGTTCCCAGTCGCCGGCCGGCAGGCTGCAGTAGAGGCTCGTGTCACATCGTCCGGTGGCGGCGTTCAACAGGCCGCCGCGGCCCTCGATCTCCGCGCTGAGCCCGAAGGCCGTGTGACGGGAGGTGCCCTTGAAGAGCATGTGCTCGAGCACATGGCAGATGCCGCCGGGCACGCCCGTTTCGGCGCTGCTACCCTCGCGGAACCAGAGCCCCAGGCTGGCGACCTGCCCCGGAAGGTTCTCGCTGATCACCGTGACTCCGTTGGGAAGCACGCTGCGTTCGATTGTCGGCATGTCTCTCTCTACAGGTCAGGATGCAGACAGGAGTCGCCGTCGACTCCGGTCGAGGTGCAGGCCGCTACGAGAAAAGGCGGAACCGTGTTCCCGGTTCCGCCTTCGTGTGTCGTACACTTCCTGGCGGTCTAGCGCCGGCCGCCGCGGTCCCGGCCTCCGCCGCCTCCGCGCCCGCCGCGGTCACGGTCACGACCGCCGCCTCCGCGGGGTCCGCGGTCGCCGTCCCGACGCTCGCCGCGCGGCTCGCGGGGACGCTCGGTCCAGCCCTCGGGCTTGGGCATCAGGGCCCGTCGGCTGAGCGACAGCTTGCCGCCCTCGGCCTCCTTCAGCAGGACCGTCACCTTGTCGCCGACCTTGAGCACGTCCTCGACGCGCTCCGTGCGCTGGTAGTCGATCTCGCTGATGTGCAGCAGGCCTTCGCGGCCGGGCATGATCTCGACGAAGGCGCCGAAGGTCTGAATGCCGACCACCTTGCCTTCGTAGGTCGCGCCGACCTCGGGTTCGGCGACCAGGCTCTTGATCCACTCCATGGCCTGCTTCATGCTGTCGCCGTTGTCGCTGGCCACGGTGACCTTGCCGTCGTTCTCGATGTCGATCGAGGTGCCGGTGGCGTCGGTGATCTCGCGGATCATCTTGCCGCCGGGCCCGATCACCATGCCGATCTTGTCGATGGGAATCATCACGAACTCGAGGCGCGGCGCGTAGGCGCTCAGCTCGCTGCGGGTCTCTTGGATCGCCTCGGCCATCTTGCCCAGGATGTGGGCGCGGCCCTCGCGGGCCTGGTTCAGCGCGCGCTCCATGATCTCGTAGGACAGGCCGTCGATCTTGATGTCCATCTGGAAGGCGGTGATGCCCTCGCTGGTGCCGCAGACCTTGAAGTCCATGTCGCCCAGGTGGTCCTCGTCGCCGAGGATGTCACTCAGGATCGCAATGTCCTCGCCTTCCTTGATCAGGCCCATGGCGATGCCCGCAACGGGACGGTGCATGGGCACGCCGGCGGCCATCATCGCCATGGAGCCGGCGCAGACCGTGGCCATGGAGCTGGAGCCGTTGCTTTCCAGCACCTCGCTCACGTAGCGGATCGTATACGGGAAGTTCTCGCGGTCGATCATGCGCTTGAGGGCGCGCTCGGCCAGGTTGCCGTGGCCGATCTCGCGGCGGCTGGTGCCGGGACGCTTGACCTCGCCCACGCAGAAGGGCGGGAAATTGTAATGCAGCATGAAGCCGCGCGTGATGTCGCCGAAGATGCCGTCCAGGCGCTGCTCGTCGCGCTTGGTGCCCAGCGTGATCGCTCCCAGGGCCTGGGTCTGGCCGCGGGTGAAGAGCGCGCTGCCGTGGGCGCGGGGCAGCAGGTCCGTCTCACAGGCGATGGGGCGGATCTGGGTTGTCTCACGACCGTCCAGGCGGCGTCCCTTGCCGGTGATGTTGCCGCGCATGACGTCCTTCATGCGGTCGTGGATCAGCTCCGAGGCCAGCGAGGCGGCTTCCTCGAGCTTGTCCGCGTCTTCCGCGTAGGGAGCGAGCACTCGCTCCTTGCAGGCCTTGATGGCGACCTTGCGCTCGGCCTTTCCGGCGATCGAGCAGATCTCGTCCATGTCCTTCTCGACCTCGGCGGCCAGGGCGGCCTTCAGCTGCTCGTCGACTTCCGGAGGGCTGACCACCCACTTCTCGGGGGTGGGCAGATCAGCGAGCATGCTTTCCTGCAGGTCGATGATCAGGCGGATCTTCTCGTGGGCGAAGCGAATGATCTCCAGCAGTTCGCCTTCGCTGATCTCGGCGCTCTCGCCTTCGACCATGGCGATGTTGTCGCGGGTCGCGGCCACCACCACCTCGATGTCGCTGGCTTCTTCCTGCTCCTGGGTCGGGAAGACGACCAGCTGACCGTCTACGCGGCCCACGTTGACGCTCGCCACGGGAGTGTGGAAGGGCAGCACGCTGGAGCACAGCGCCAGGCTGGCGCCGCAGGTGGCCAGCGCGCCGGGGTGGGTCGCGCCGTCATAGCTGATCACTTCGGCCATGATCTGGGTCTCGTTCATGAAGCCGTCGGCGAAGAGCGGACGCAGCGGACGGTCGATCAGGCGGCAGGCCAGCACTTCGCGCTCGCTGGGACGGGCCTCGCGCTTGAAATAGCCGCCGGGGATGCGGCCGGCCGAGTACTGCTTTTCCTTGTACTCGACGGACAGGGGAAAGAAGTCCTGTCCGGGGCGGGTGCTGTCCAGGGCGCAGGCCGTGGTCAGCACGATGGTGTCTTCCAGGCGGATCCAGCAGGCACCGTGCGCCTGCTTGGCCACCTTGCCGACCTGCATGGTCAGCGTGCGTCCATCCAGCTGGATGGATTTCTCGATCATCATTTGATCTCCTGGTGTTGCGGAAGGCTGTTTGCTTCACGCAGCCCTGAATTCCGACCGGAACCAGAGGCACACCGGCGGGAGCACGACGCGGAAAACCGCGCGATGCTCCCACCGTTGTGCCAGTGCTCCAGCCAAAAAGCACAATCGCTTCGCCGGGGGGTCTCCCGGGGGTCCGGGCGAATCCCGGCGAAGCGATGACGGGTCAGGCCGTCAACACGACGCAAAGGTCGGAGTGGATCTGTGATCCACGGAGTTAACGGCGCAGTCCAAGCTGCTTGATGAGGGCGCGATAGCCTTCCAGGTCGCGGCTCATCATGTAATTCAACAGACGCCGGCGCTTGCCGACCAGCATCAGCAGCCCGCGGGTGCTGTGGTGGTCCTTGGGATTCGCCTTGGCGTGCTCGGTCAGGTTGACGATGCGCTCGGTGAGAATGGCGATCTGCACCTTGGTGTTGCCGGTGTCTTCGCCGTTGGCGCCGTACTCGGCGGCCAGTTCGACCGTGCGCTCTTTGGTGATGGTGGACATGCAGTGCTCCTTTGTCGTCCAGGGTCAGTCCGGCGGATGCTCAGGATCCCTTGCCGCTGTCCAAGGCGGCGAACCGTCCCTGAATGCTTATGCGGTCCTGCTCCAGCTGCTGGAGCAGATCCTCGATTTTGGAAAACTTCACAATATGGCGCTCGAAGTCCACAAGTTCAACGATCAGCTCCAGGCCGTAGATGGTCTCGGAGAAATCGAAGAGATGGATTTCCGGCACCCATTCCTCTTCCGAGAAGGTCGGCCGGCTGCCCAGGTTCATCATGCCGCGCAGGCGCCGCCCCTCCAGCTGCACTTCCACCGCATAGACGCCCGGCGCGGGCAGCAGCTTGTCCGGAACCGAGAGACGCAGGTTGGCGGTGGGAAAGCCCAGCTCGCGCCCCCGGCTGCGGCCGGCGACGACCGCTCCGCGAAAGCTGTAGGGGCGCCCCAGCATGGCGGCCGCCTCGCGCACGCGGCCTTCCTGGAGACAGTGCCGGATGCGGGTGCTGCTCAAGGGTTTCCCGCCATGGTCGACGGGCGGCAGCACTTCCAGCTCGAAGTCCAGCTGCGGAGCCAGACGGCTCAGGGTGTCGCGATTGCCGGAACGCTTGTGTCCGAAGGCGTGGTCGTAGCCGATGACCAGCCGCCGAAAGCCGACCCGCGGCTTGAGGGTCTCGCGAATGAAATCCTCCGCGCTGCGAGAAGCCAGCTCCGGGGTGAAGTTGAGCACCACCAGGCGATCCAGGCCGAAGCCTTCCAGCAGGCGGATGCGCTCTTCGGCGTCGCAGAGCAGGCCCGGCCGCTCGCCCTTGCGGTCCAGCACCTGCCGGGGATGGGGCGAGAAGGTGACCAGACCGCTCGTACAGCCGGCCTCTTCCGCCCGCTCGACCACTCGTCGCACAAGGGCCTGGTGTCCCCGATGCAGCCCGTCGAAACTGCCGATGGTGATCACGGCGCAGGGGTCGGGGCGCAGATCGGCCAGGTCGCTGCGGACGATCTGCATCAGGCGCTCTCACGGGGCAGGGAGCGCTCGGCAATCTGTTCCAGCTCTTCCAGGCGGATCGCGTCCTGCAGGCGGTAGACTCCGCTCGCCGTGCGGCGCAACTCGTCCACGTAGGCCCCGCAGCCCAGGGCCTCGCCGATGTCGGCGGCCAGGCTGCGAATGTAGGTGCCCTTGCCGCAGCCCACCCGCAGCCGCAGCCGCGGCCACTCCCAGTCGAGCAGCTCGATGGAATGGATCACGACGGTGCGCCAGGGGATCTCGGCGCTCTCGCCGCGGCGCGCCTTGCGGTAGAGCCGTTCCCCGCCGACCTTGATCGCCGAGAAGATCGGCGGCTGCTGGCGGATCTCGCCCCTGAAGCGGGCCAATGTCTCACGCAGCTGATCAGGAGAGGGGCGGGGCGGGTTGTCGCGGGGGGTGATCACCCCGGTGGGGTCGCCGCTGTCGCTGGTCGCGCCCAGCAGGAAAGTCGTCTCGTAGACTTTGTCGCCGGCCATCACCGCGTCCTGCAGGCGGGTCGCCGGCTTGCCGACCAGGACGACCACCAGGCCGGTGGCGAAGGGGTCCAGGGTGCCGGCGTGTCCGACGCGCTTGACCTTCGTGATCCGCCGCACCTGGCGCACAAGCCAGAAGGAACTGCGGCCGGCGGGCTTGTCGAGCACGAGGGCGTGCCCGGCGCCGAACTCGCAGCGCTCCTCGCCCGGGCGCAGCAGCGGCGGCAGCGCGGGTCCCTCCTCCAGGAGAGCGCTCAGGAGGATTCCTCTCCGTCGCCGCGCTCGTCCTCGATCTGGCGCAGCAGGCGGTCGACGTTCTCGACCCGGTCCAGGCTCTCGTCCAGCTGGAACTGCAGTTCAGGGACAGCGCGGATTCTCAGGCGGGAGGCAAGGCCCATGCGCAGCTCGCGGCCCGCGGCCTTCAAGCGTTTGAAGGCGCGCTGGCGTTCGCTTTCCTCGCCCAGGATGCTGACGAAGACCCGGGCATAGCCCAGGTCCTTGCTCAGCCGGACCTCGGAAATGGTAATGAAGCCGCCGTCGCGGACGGCGCCGCGCAGGATCAGGGTGCCCAGCTCCTTGCGGATCTGCTCCGCCACGCGGCCGATGCGCTTTTCACTGGCCATCGATGCTATCCCTCGTGATCGCTGAGCTCCAGGCGGCGCACGACTTCGCGCGTACTCATGCCCTGGATCAGGTCGCCTTCCTTCAGGTCGTTGAAGCCGTTGATCTGGATGCCGCATTCGTAGCCCTGCAGCACCTCGCGGACATCGTCCTTGAAGCGCTTGAGGCTGGCGACCGTGCCTTCGTGGATCACCTGGTTCTCGCGTACGACACGCAGCTTCATGCTGCGGTCGATCTTGCCGCTGAGCATCATGCAGCCGGCAATGACCTTGCGCGAGATGCGGAAGAGCTGGCGCACCTCGGCGGTGCCGATCACCTCTTCGACCATCTCCGGACGCAGCATGCCTTCCAGGCCGGCCTTCATCTCCTCGACCACCTCGTAGATGATCTTGTAGAGGCGCACGTCCACGTGTTCGCGCTGGGCCAGCTCGCGGGCCTTCTGGTTCGGTGTCACATGGAAACCGATGATCACGGCGCCGGAGGCCTTGGCCAGCAGGACGTCGTTCTCGGTGATCGTGCCCACTCCGCGGCTGACCACCGTGATGCCGACCTCTTCGGTCTGCATCTTCATCAGTTCGTCGGCAATGGCCTCGATCGAGCCGTTCACGTCGCCCTTGATGATGATCGGCAGCTCGGCCACTTCGCCGGCGGCGATCTGGCTGGAGAGCTTGGCCAGCGAGAAGCGCGCGATGCGCTGCTGGTTCTGCTCGGCCTGGATCTGGCGGCGCTTGGCGGCCACCTGACGGGCTTCCTTGTCGCTGTCGAAGACCTGCAGGCTGTCGCCGGCCTGCGGCACCTCGTTCAGGCCGATCACCTGGACCGGTGTCGAGGGGCCGGCCTTCTTCTTCTCCTTGCCCTTCTCGTCGACCATCATGCGCACGCGGCCGGTGGTCGAGCCGACGACGATCACATCGCCCTTCTTCAGCGTGCCGCGCTCGACGAGCACGGTGGCCAGGGCGCCGCGGCCCTTGTCCAGCTGGGACTCGATGACCGCGCCGCGGGCGTTGCCCTCGCTGACGGCATTCAGCTCGAGGATCTCGCTGCAGACCAGAATCTCTTCCAGCAGCTTGTCCATGTTGTGGCCGGTCTTGGCGCTGATGTCCACGCACTGGTACTTGCCGCCCCAGTCCTCGACCAGGATGTTCTTCTCGGCCAGTTCCTTGCGGATCTTCTGCGGGTCGGCGGTGGGACGGTCGCACTTGTTGATGGCGACAATGATCGGCACGTCGGCCGCCTTGGCGTGATCGATGGCCTCGACGGTCTGCTCCTGCACGCGGTCGTCGGCGGCGACGACCAGGACCACCACGTCGGTGACCTTGGCGCCGCGGGCGCGCATGGCGGTGAAGCTGTGGTGACCGGGCGTGTCAAGGAAGGTGATCCGCTGGTCGTTGTGCACGACCTCGTAGGCGCCGATGTGCTGCGTGATGCCTCCGGACTCCCCGGAGACCACGTTGGCCTCGCGGATGTAGTCCAGCACGGAGGTCTTGCCGTGATCCACGTGGCCCATGACGGTGACCACCGGATGGCGGGTCTGGGTCGGCAGGTCCTCGACTTCCTTGTCCTCGACCGCCTCCTCCTCCATCTCCGTGAGGAATTCCACTTCCTGGTCGTACTCGGCGCAGAGCAGCTCGATCACCTCGCGCTCGAGGCGCTGGTTGATGGTGATCATGGTGCCCATCATGAAGCACTTCTTGATCAGGTCGGCGACGGGTTCGTCCAGCAGGGTCGCCAGCTCGTTTGCGCTGATGAACTCTGTCACACGCAGGGTGTTCGTGTCCTCGTTGAACTCGCCGACGCCTGTCACACGACGATGACGGCGCTTCTTGCCCCCGCTGGCCTCCATGGCCCGCGTGGTGTCCTTGATGTTCTTGAGGATCTCGGACTGGCTGATCTTCTCCTTCTTGCCCTTGCGGCGCCGTGATTCACCGCCCTGGCTGCGCCCGCGCTCGATCTTCTTCAGGCGCTCCTCTTCGGACTTGGTGCGCTTGGCGCTGCGCTTGCGGCCCTTGGGGCCGGGCTTGCCGGTCTCGCCCGTGTCGACGGGCATGCGCGGATCCGGTTCGCCGGCGGCGGGCTGGGGCTCTTCGGCGGCCTTCTTGCGCTTGGCGGGCTTGGGCTCCTCCTCGTGGTGATACCCAAGCACCTTGCCCGGCTTGAAAACCGGCAGGGCGATCTTGTCCTCGTCGGCAGCGGGGGCCTCTTCGGCCTTCGTTTCCGCAGGGGCCGGGCTTTCGGGCTCGGCGGGCGCCTCTTCCGGGGCGGCGGCCTCGACTGGCGCTTCGGCCTCTTCCCTGGCGACGGGCTCGGCCTCCGCCGCGACGGCGGGTTCCTCGGCGGGGGTCTCTTCGGGCTCTTCGGAGGATACCGCCTCGACGCTTTCCTCTTCGGGCTGCTCCGGGGCTTCCGCTTCGGCTTCCGGCTCTTCCTCGGCGGCCGGGGCCTCCTCGACGACCTTGAGGGTCTTCAGGGTTTCCAGGTGCTCGCTTTCGAAGCGCTCTTCCTCGGCCGCTGCGCCCTCGCCGCTTTCGTGCAGGATCGAGTCCACTTCCGCCTTGCGCAGGTCGGCCTGGTTCTCTTCCGGCACCTCCTCCTTCGGCTTCAGCGAATCCAGGTGCTCCTGGTAGAGCTCCGGCGCCTTGGCCTCGAGGACGCGCAGATAGGCTTCCTCGGTGATGGAAGCATTGGGGGACGAGGGAGCCTCGAAACCTTCCGCTTCCAGGTATTCCCGCAGATGCTGAATGGTGACCTTCAGCTCCCGCGCCAGTTTGATCAGTTTGAGTTTGCTTTTCTGCAAGAGCTCCCGTCCCTTCTCTGCATGCTCCTAGGGGTGCCCCGTTCGGGGTCCTTCCGAATGTCCTGGCGATCCTCGTCCCTGCCGGGTTCGTGATCCGGTGGCCGGCAGCGATCCGCTCCGCGGATCCACTGCTCGTCCACGAGGGCGGCCACGCTGACGCCGGGCTTGCCCAGCCTCTCGCGCAGGAGGTCGAACTCCCGCAGTTCCGTGATCCGCCAGTTCCTGCCGGCCGAAGCCAGCCTCTGCAGCTCGCCCTTGCTGCGTTCCGACAGCCCGGGCGCGATGTATACGCGCGCCTGCCGAATGCGGCGCGCCCTGTTCTTCAGCGTGTCCAGTCCCAGGACCAGGGCTCCGGCGCGCCGGGCCAGCCCCAGCAGGCGCAGCAGCGCCTCCGGCGTTTCTTCGTGATCCACCGGCCCTCTCCGCTAGTCCTCGACCTGCGTGTCGAAGGTCGAGAGCACGCGCGTGATCTCGGCCAGGTCCTCCGGGTCCAGGCCCGTGGACTCGACCACTTCCTCCATGCGCGCGTCCAGGTACTGCTCGACGGTGTGGAAGCCGCCCGAGATCAGCGCCTCCTTGTAGGCGCGCGGCAGGTCGGCCACATCGGCGATCTTGATGTCCTGGAAATAGGCCGCCACGCGGCGACGCACCTGCGCCACCTGCTCCTCGCTCATGCCGGTCTTCTCGCGGATCGTCTCGACGCTGTCGTCGAGCAGGCCTTCCGCCAGCAGGTAGCCCGAGTCGATGAGCTGGCCGGCCAGGACGGGGTTGATGCCTTCCACGTCGATGACCTTCAGGTCCTCCTCGATCTCCTCGCTGTGCAGCTGGTCGGCCAGGTGATCGCTCTCGTTGACCAGGGTCAGCTTGAAGCCGGTGATCTCGGCGGCCAGGCGGAAGACCATGTCCTCCATGGGATTGAAGACGAACTCGCCGACCATGTCGTCGCGGTTCTCGAAACGCCGCTTCTGGCGCTCGATCATCTTGCCGTACTCTTCCTCGTTGAGCACGACCACCGCCTCGCCCAGGCCCGTGACACTGACCAGCAGCGGCTTGTTGGGGCTCATCGCCTTCTTGATGAAGGCCTGCGAATCGGAGGTGAAGTTGATGATGTCGATCTTCTCGTTTTCCAGCTCGCGCACGATGGCCTGGATGCGCACGCCCTTCATGCCGACGCAGGATCCGACCGGATCGATGCGCGGGTCGTTGGACTCGACGGCGATCTTCGTGCGACGCCCCGGCACGCGCGCGATGGCGCGGATCTGGATGATGCCCTCGGCGATCTCCGGCACCTCGACCTCGAAGAGGCGGCGGATGAAGGCCGGATCGCTGCGTGAGACAATGATCTCCGGGTCGCGGTTGTTTTCGCGTACGACATCCTTGATCAGCACCCGGATGCTGCTGCCGCGGAAGTAGCGCTCGCTGCGCACCTGCTCGCGCGGGGGCATGAGGAACTCCGTGCGGTCGATGTTGAGGATCACGCCGCGGCGGTTGACCTGGTGCACGTCGGCGTGGATGATCTCGCCGACGCGGTCCTTGTATTCCTCGTAGACGGCGTTCTTCTCGATCTCGCGGATCTTGTGCATCAGCGCCTGCTTGAGGTTCGTGATCGCGCGACGGCCGAACTGGCGGTAGTCGATGATCTCGATGTACTCGTCGCCCTCTTCCAGGTCCGGATCCAGCTCGCGGGCCTTGCTGAGCGGCAGCTGGGTCTCCTCGTTCTCCAGCTCCTCGTCGCCGATCACTTCCCACTCGCGGTAGATCTCGATGTCGCCCTTGTCCATGTTGAAGGTCACCATGAACACTTCCTCAAGGGTGTACTTCTTCTTGAGAACGGAAATGAAGGCCGACTCGACGACTTCCTGGAAATCCTCGCGGTCCAGATTCTTGGTGCCCAGGAGATCCTTGATGGCATCGACGATGCCCTGCGGCTCCAGCTCCTGCTTGCGCTTCATGGGATCCTTTCCTTCAATGGACAAGGCCTGCGGCCCCGTCTCCTACCAGTTCAGCTTGTATACGGCGTCCACCAGCATTGCGCGGGGAATCGTCCTCTCGCCTTCCGGGGCGGCGAGGGACAGGGTCCTCTCGTCCACCGCCTGCAGGCGGCCTTCGCACTTGTGTTCCAGCAGGCCCTCCGGGCCTTCCTCGCGCCAGCGCAGGCGCAGGTCATGGCCGACGGCCTTGCGGAACTGGCGCTCGCTCTTCAACGGGCGGGTCAGCCCCGGGGAGCAGACCTCCAGCCGGTAGCGGAAGGGCACCAGGTCCTCCTGGTCCAGCAGGGCTCCGATGCTGCGCGACAAGTGCCCCAGCTGATCCACCCCGATGCCGCGATCCGTGTCGACCAGGAAACGGATCACGCGGCCCTTGCCGTCCCCGGTCAACTCGATGTCGACCAGCCAGGGACTGTCTTCCTGCTCGGCGCCCGGCAGGAGTTCCTCTTCCACCAGGCTGCGAATCTGCGCCAGATCCAGCACAGAACCTCCAAAAAAAATGGTGGGCAAGCCCACCAGTTCACGGCGATTGGACGCAATCCGGCTTCACGAGGAAGCGGGTTGTGTCCCGCTGCGCGGCAGTCGAAACCGCCGCCCTGCCCCGAAGAGCAGGATTCCGCCCGAAGGCGAAAGGGACAGCGGGCCTGGCCGCGCCGTCCCGGGGTGGTCTAGTGATGCATGTGATCCATCCTCTTCAGAACCAGCTCGGCGCGGGCCTTCTGCGGCGAATCCTCGTGCTTCTCGATGATTCGCTCCAGCAGCGGCAGCGCATCTTCCTTCTTGCCGGCGCGCTCATAACAAAGGGCCGCGGCCAGAAGATGATAGGGAGCATTGAAGTTCTCCGGAAAGGAAAGCCCGGCCTTGGCAAACTGCGCCGCCGCTTCCTCCCAGGCCTCCTCCTGCTCCAGGCAGTAGGCCAGTCCCGCATGGGAGGCCGCCAGCAGGAAGCCGTTCTCCATGTGGGAATGAATCGCTTCCTCGAAGAGACGGGCGGCCTCGTCGAAGTTCCCGTTCCGCGACTCGATGCTCGCCAGCAGGTAGGTCGCCTCCTGGGAGGCTGCGCTGCCGTCGAATTCCGATCGTGTCCGCTCCAGCCAGGGGCGGGCCTCGATGTACTGCTCGGCGTCGAAATACTGCAGGCCCCGGTTCAACAGGACGGCTGCGTCACCGGCTGCGGTTTCCCGCGCTTCCTTCATCCAGACGCCGCCCAGCACGATCGCGACGATGGCGACCGCCGCAATGATCAGCTTGGACTGGTGCTCGCGCACGAAATCCGCCGCGCGAAGAGTGTTCTCCATGAACACATCATGGTCGCTGTCTTCGCTGAGTCGGGGATTCTGGTTCATGTCCTTCGGGTCCTGCTTTCCAAATAGATCTGTTCCGGACGATCGGTTCGGCCTGCCGCCGGGCATGCCCCCGAGAGGACTCGAACCTCTGGCCTACGGTTTAGGAAACCGTTGCTCTATCCACCTGAGCTACGGAGGCGGGTGTCCTGCCGGAAATCGCTGAACGCGGAAAGGTATCGCTAAGCATACTCATTCGCAAGAGGCCTTGCCTGCTTCGCTCTGCCTGCCATTACCATATTGATGCTTCCGCAGGACTCGTCATCGATTTCGATTCGCTCAGGTTCCCCCAAAACCCAGGTGCGCCATGCCCACCCGCTTGCTGACCCTGTTTCTCCTGATGATTGCCGCCACGGCTCCCGGTCGCGCCGAATGGCTCGCCGTCATCGACCGTTCCATGCCCGAAAGTTCTGGCCTGAGCGAGGACCAGCTGATCCTGCTCTCGCAGGTGGCCCGCGGCATTGCCGGGGAAGCCACGCCGGATTCGATCCGCGTGCTCTCGGAAGAGAACACCTTCATCCTGCTCGAGGAAGCGGGCATCGACCCGGCGGATTGCGAAGGCCAATGCGAGATCGACATTGCCCGCCAGCTGCAGGCCGATTGGCTGCTGTCGACCCAGATCGTGCGTTTCGGCAGCAACTGGACCATGCAGCTGAACCTCTTCCGCACCGAAAGCGGCGAACTGGTGGCCAGCGAGATCCGCGGCGAAGCCCGCGAGGAGAACCTGGTCGAAAGCGCGCGCCGGGGCACACGAGCCCTCTTCCGTGAACTCTTCGCTCCCCCGACGCCCGCCGTATACAGCGCGGACAGCCTTCTTGCGCCTCCGATCGGCGTATACGACTGGCTGATCGACAGCCGCCCCCGCGAGGCCCACGTGATCCTGGACGGCCTGCCGGCCGGGCAGACTCCGCTGCAGCTCGAACTGGAGCCGGGCCCGCACCGCCTGCGCCTCGAGCTGGCCGAGCACGAGGCCCAGGAGCGGGAGATCCTCGTGCACGATGACGGCGCCGAACTCTTCCTGATGCAGGCCCTCCCCGGAGTCCTGGAGCTGGAGAGCCGCCCGACCGATCTGCCCGTGAGACTCGACGGCCTGACCATCGGCAGCACGCCGCTGCGCCGCAGCCTGGATGCCGGCTCGTATACGCTCGAGGTCGGCGACCCGAAGCGGCACCAGGTGCGCGGCATGCCGCTCCGCATCCAGGCAGGCGAGACCCAGCGGCTGTCGCTGGAGGTCGACGAGCGCCTGGGCCGCCTGGCCATTGCGGCCATGGACCGCCGGGAGCGGTCGCTGAGCCTGCCGGTGAATGTAGACGGAAAACAAAGGGGACGCACTCCGCTTACTCTCAGCCTGCCGCCCGGCGATTATCGCGTGAAAGTAGGCGACTCCGAGCGCCAGGCCCGCGTCGAGCCCGACGGCCGGGCGGAGCTGCTCTTCCGCGACCAGAAGAAACTGCAGGAGGGCCCCGAGCGCATGGGGACCATCGGCGTGGCCTTTGGCCAGGACCGGGGACGTCTGGACTGGATCCGCTCGCACGGCATCCACGAGGACATCGGCTTCAGCGGGAACATGCCCGGCGTCGTGATCCACCTGGACCTGCTGCACCGGAAGTGGTGGGCCCTGGCCTACCGCCACGAGGGCTTCTGGACCCGGCTCAGCCTCCGCCCTCCCGGCAAGAGCGAGTCCCGAAGCCTGGACATGGTGACACACGGAAGTTCCCTGGCCCTGCAGTACAAGCTGGACCGGCTGGTCTTCGGCGGCCTGCTGGGGCGCAACTGGGAGTTCACCGTCAAGGACGAGCACAGCGTGAGACACGGCTACAACTGGCTCGGCCTGCAGGCCGGCCTGCGCAAGTTCTACCTGGAAGCGCGCCGAAGGCAGGGGGAGACCAGCCTGCGGGTGGTGTGGCTGTTCTAGGGAGACGCGCCCTGGCGACCCGATTCGTCACCTGTGTTACGACGCCAAAACCGACTCATCCCATCCTGCATTTCTTCTCCGTGCTCTCCGTCTTCCCCGCGCTCTCCGTGCGAGCTCTTCAAAAAGAACACGGCCGACTCCAGGGAGCCGGCCGCTTTCTTTCCTCTCCGGGAAAGAACAAGGGGAGAAAACAGTGGCGATGCCGCCAAGGGGGAAGCGGCACCGCGGGAAAGAGTCAATCCGCTAGTCCATGGACCGGCGCAGGAAAGTCGGGATCTCCAGGTTGTCCTGTTCGCGCCGGCTGTCCGCCGGGTTGGCCGCGGGACGCGCCGGTTCCTCCCGGGGCTCGGGCGCGGGAGCAGGCGTCTCACGCACCGGTTCCGCCGGGCGCGCCGCCGGCCAGTCGACGACACGGCTCTCGCCCTGGCCGGCCGGGGCCTGGGGACGCGCCGCCGCTCCCTGGCCGGGCAGGACATAGGTCCGCTGGGTGTTCTGGGGAGCCGGCTGGCTGGCCTCGTTCTCACCCAGTCCCGTGGCAATGACTGTCACACGGATCTCGCCGTCCATGGAAGGATCCGTCACGGCGCCGAAGAAGATGTCGCAGTCCGGCCCGGCCTCGTCGTAGATCACGTTGCTGGCTTCGCTGACATCGTTGAGCGTCATCTTGCTGCCGCCGGTGATGTTGATCAGCAGGGCGCGGGCGCCGTTGATCGAGCATTCGTCGAGCAGCGGACTGCTGACCGCCTTCTGGGCCGCCTCCACCGCCGCGTACTCACCGGTCGCGGAGCCGACGCCCATGAGGGCCTCGCCGGGCTCGCTCATCACGGCGCGCACGTCGGCGAAATCCAGGTTGATCAGGCCGGTGACCGTGATCAGGTCGCTGATCCCCTTGACCGCCTGCAGCAGCACCTCGTCGGCGATCTTGAAGGCGTCCGAGATCGAGGTCGAATTGTCTACAATCGACTGCAGGCGCTGGTTGGGGACGACGATCAGCGTATCGACGCATTCCTTGAGGCGGGCGATGCCCTCGTCCGCACGGCGCATGCGGGGACGCCCCTCGAAGGTGAAGGGGCGTGAGACGATGCCCACCGTCAGCGCGCCGGCCTCCCGGGCCCTGGCGGCGACTTCCGGGGCGGCGCCCGTTCCCGTGCCCCCGCCCATGCCGGCCGTGACGAAGACCATGTCGACGCCCTGGACCAGCGGCTGGATCTCCTCGACATCCTCGAGTACGGCGCGACGGGCCCGTTCCGGGTCCGCCCCGGCGCCCAGGCCGCGGGTCTCGACCTTGCCGATCTGGACCTTGACCGGCGCCGAGTTGGCGGTCAGCGCCTGCATGTCCGTGTTGACCACGGCGAATTCGACGCCCTTGAGATGCGAGTGGATCATGCGATCCACCGCATTGCCACCGGCGCCGCCGACTCCTACGACCCGGATCCTGGCGCCATCGCTGGGGCCGTCATCCAGTGTGAACAGCAACTCAGACATTTTCCGTCTCCCCTTGAAAGTGTCCGTGTACGGACTGCCCGTGAGCCAGGCCCAAAGGACCTGCGGACAGAGCTAATGTTGTATAATCCGTTCTCAATGTCTACAACGCGGCAGTGTCACTCAGCCGCTTGTTGTATCTCATCCACTGCCGCAGGCTCCCCCCGAGACGCGCCAGCATGCCGCGAGGCTGGGACTTGCCGGCGGGCACCTGGGACTGCTCCATCCGGGCCGCTCCCAGCGCCGCTGTCCAGCTTTCCGGCTCCATGCTCTCCTCGACCCCGATCACCTTCTCGGGCAGGCCGACACGTACCGGCAGGCCCAGGCGTTCGACAGCGAGTTCCGGCAATCCCGCGAGGCGGGCTCCGCCTCCCGTGAGGACGATTCCCGCACCCAGCAGGCGATGATACCCGCTCGCCTGCAGGCGGCTCTCGACCCAGTCCAGGATCTCCTCGACCCGCATCTGGACGATCTGGCAAAGCTGGCTGCGGCTGATCTCCTCGCCGTGTCCGCCTCCCATGGTGCCGACGCTGAAGCGCTCGTCGCGGCGGATCAGCTTCTGGCTGCAGCAGCCCCAGCGGCGCTTGACCTCCTCGGACTCGCTATGCGGCGTACGGAGCGCCATGGTGATGTCCCGTGTGATGTTCTCGCCGCCGATGCCGCACACGGCCACCGTCCGGAGTCGTCCTGCCTGGTATACCGCCAGGTCGGTGGTTCCGCCGCCGATGTCGAGCAGGGCCACGCCCAGGTCGCGCTCGTCGGGACGCAGGGTGATTTCCGCCGCCCCCAGGATGCCCAGGCCCATGCCCTCGACCGACAGGCCCGCCCGCTCCACGCAGCGCCCCAGGTTCTGGGTCGCCGTTACGGGACAGCTGACGAGCATCACGCGCCCTTCCAGGCGCAGCCCGTTGATGCCGACCGGATTGCGGATGCCGGGAATCCCGTCCAGGGTGAAATCCTGCGGGATCACGTGGAGGTAGCGCCGGTCGATGGCGAGGGCCTCTTCCTTGCGCGCGTGCTCGATCACCGTGCGAAGGTGTTCGGGCCGCACCAGGCTGGAGGCCGTATCACGAGGGTTCCGCGTGATGTCGATCGCCGCGCGGCGCTGCTGGCATTCCACCTGCTCGCTGGTCATCGCCACGCGCAGGGAGTCGATCGGCCTCCCCGCGCTGTCCTCCGCCTGCTGCACGGCCTCCTCGACCGCGGCGATGGTCTCGTCCACATTGATCGGCTGGCCGCGGCTCATGCCCGAGCAGGGAGCGAGGCCGGTTCCCAGCACCTTGAGCACGCCGTCCTCCAGCTGCTCGACCAGCACGGCCTTGATCGTCGTCGTGCCCAGGTCGAGCACGCAGCGCATACGCCGTCGTACAGCCATCCTACCTCCAGCCCACGAGTTGGCCCAGTCTGCGCATCAGTCCTCCGCGGCGTGTGCCGGCGCGGGCGTCCATGTTGTCGAAGGCGCCGATCGCCGGATACTGGCCGCGGTCCAGGTCCCCTTCGGCGGCGGCCGCGTGCAGCAGCAGGCCGACGCCGGTGGCGTGTTCGCCCCGCTGCAGCATCTCGGACAGGCCGAGCAGGTTGCCCGGTGTCGCGACCCTCGCCGGCATGCCCAGAACCCGCTCGGCAAGGGCGCCGAGCCCCGGCGTGTGCGCCACTCCGCCGCAGAGCACCAGGCCGGCCGCCAGTCGGCCTTCGAGTCCCATGGACTGGACCTGGACGGCGACGTGTTCCAGGATCTCCCTCAGCCTCGCGTTGAGGATCGAGGCCAGGTAGCTCCGGAAATACTGTCGCACGAAGGCGCCGTTCACGTCCGGCACGTCGACCTGCTCGTCCTTTTCGCCCAGCAGGTGCGGATCGGCGACGCCGTGCTCCAGCTTGACGCGCTCGGCGACCGCCATCGAGGTCTTGAGCACCACGGCCAGGTCCCGTGTCAGGGTTTCTCCGGCATAGGGAAAGGACCAGCTGTGGCGGATTGCTCCTTCGACGAAGAAGGCCGCGTCCACGGTTCCGCCGCCCAGGTCGAGCAGGATCGATCCCATCTCCTTCTCTTCCCGGCTCAGCACCGCGTAGCTGCTGGCGAGCGGGCTGTAGACCATGCCGGCCAGGCGCAGGCCGGCGCGCTCGCTGACCCGGCGCAGGTTGCTCTGGCTTGTGATCGCTCCCAGGACCAGGTGCGTGTTCACTCCCAGCCGGAAACCGACCATGCCGATCGGGTTGGGCACGGCGCTCTGCCCGTCCACGGTGAAGGACTGCGGAATCGAGTGCAGCAGGCTCTTGTCCAGCGGCAGCTGAACCGAGCGCGAGGACTCGACGGCGCGCTCCACGTCCTCCAGGGCGATGTCGTGTCCCACGGTAGGGTCCTGCGGCGTGAAGGACAGTCCGCCGTCGGAATTGATGCACTGGATGTGATCCCCGCTGATGCCCGCCGTGATCGACGGCATCCGCTCCTCGGCCATTTCCTCGGCCAGGTGGGAGGCCGTCACCAGGGCGGCGGACGCGCTTTCCAGGTCCGTGATCGCGCCCTGGCGCACCCCCCCGCTCTCGGCGATGCCGATGCCGCGCACGTGGATCAGGCCGCTCTGGTCCACCTCCCCGATCAGGGCCGTGGTCTTGTGGCTGCCCAGGTCGACGGCGCCGATGAGCCGCTTAGCCATGGTTCCTCCGGACGATCACCTGGTTGACGAATCGCAGATCCACTTCCGCCTCCTCTTCCAGCAGGGCCGGCCGTCCCTGGATCACGCCGGCCAACAGGGCCAGACCGTGTTCCAGGTCGTCCCGGCGCAGCAGCACGCGCGCCGGCCTCTCGCGCAATCGCAGTTCCGGCGCTTCCCCCCAGCGGAGTTCCGCCAGGCGCACGAAGATGCCCGGAGCCGTCCGCCGGATCAGCTCGACCGCAGCGGCCACTTCGGCCAATTCGTCAGGGCCGGCCTGCTCCGGGCCGCTGACCAGCGGAAGATCCAGCGCCAGTCCGCTGCCCGGCAGCGGAAGCAGCTGGCCGTCCCCGGCAAGCACCATCACCCCGCGGCTCGTGTTGCAGAGCGCGACCGCGCGATGCTCGCGTATACGAAGCTCGATCGCGTTCGGCCACTGGCGAAGCAGCTCCGCCCCGCGGATCCAGGGCTGCGCCGCGAGGGCCAGGTCCAGGTCCTGGCGATGGATGCTTCCCAGCGGCCGCCCGATCAGCTTGTCCAGTTCGGCGCGCAGGCTCTCTTCCCGGGCGTGGAGCAATCCGCTGACGGTCCACTTCTTCAGGGGGAACAGGTCCAGCGCCTCCGCCTTGCGACCCAGTTCCGGTCCCTTGAGTGCCAGCAGGGCCGGCAGCAGCGCCAGGGCCGTCCAGCCGGCCACCGCGCCCAGGCGACGCAGTCCGCGCTGCAGGCGGCGTTGCCTCCCGTTGACCGCTTTGCCCCGTTTGCGGCTGGCGCTCATGGCCGGTGCTCCCTCTCGATGCAGCGGAACTCCTCTTCCAGGCGGACTCCGCTGTGCTCGTATACGCCTTCCTTGACCCGCTCGACGAGTTCGAGCACCTGGGCCGCCGTGCCCTCCCCGTGATTCACGAAGAAATTCGCGTGTACGGACGAGACCTCGATGTCGCCGCAGCGCTGCCCCTTGAAGCCCGCCTCCTCGATCAGCTTGCCCGGGTAGAGTTCCGGACCCGGGCGCTTGAAAACGCTGCCGCAGGTCCATGCGCGCAGCGGCTGCGTCTCCTGGCGGTACTTCTGGCAGGCCTGTGTCCGTTCGCGGACCTGCTCCGCGGAGCCGGGGTTCATGCACAGACGGGCGAAGAGAGCCGTGCTCTCGCTCAGCGCACCGCAACGACGATAGCTGAAATCCAGTTCCTCGCTTTCGAGCCAGGAGGTCGATCCGTCCGCCTGCAGGACCTGGACGGCTTCGACCACGTTGCCCGTCTCGGAACCGTGCGCTCCGGCGTTCATGCGCAGCGCGCCGCCGAGCAGGGCCGGAATCCCCACGAGGAATTCCAGTCCGGACAAGCCTTCACGGGCAGCCCTGCGCGCCAGGCTGCCGACGGGCACCGCCGCGCCGCAATGGATCACATGCTCGCGCACCTGCAGTTCACGGAACTCGCCGGCAAGACGGATCACGACACCGGGCAGGCCCTCGTCCGGGAAAAGCAGGTTCGACCCGTTGCCGATCAGCCACCAGGGCAGGCCCTCCTCGCGTACGCTTCCCAGGAGATCCGCCAGTTCGCCCGGGCTGCGCGGCTCGGCCAGCAGGGCCGCCGGCCCTCCGATGCGCCAGGTGCAGCACTCGCTCAAGGGCACTTCCGTGAGACAGATCGCGGGGAAGCGCTCCCGAATTCCCTGCACCGCGCTCATCGTCCGATGTCCAGTTTGCGCGACTGGAAACTGACGTTCATCAGGATTCCCAGGGCTCCGAGCAGGCTGACCATGGCCGTGCCGCCGAAACTGAAGAGCGGCAGGGGCAGGCCGGTCACGGGCAGCAGGCCGGTCGTGACCATCATGTTGACCAGGGCGTAGAAGGTGATCATGCCCGTGATCCCCGCGGCGAGCAGGCGCCCGAAGTGATCCGGCGCCCGTCTCACGATGTTCATGCCGCGCAGGAAGACCAGGGCATAGGCCGCCAGCAGCAGCAGGCAGCCGATGAATCCGAACTCCTCGCCCCAGATCGAGAAGATGAAGTCGTTGAAGGGTTCCGGCAGGTAGAAGTACTTCTGCATCGAGTTGCCGGCGCCGACGCCGCTAAGCCCGCCGCGCCCGAAGCCGATGTAGGACTGCATCACCTGGTCCACCGGGCTCACCGGACTGAAGAAGGACCCCAGCCACTGCTGGACCCGCACGCTGTGGAAGTCGGGCCGTGTGACAAGAGCCAGGGCCCCGATGGAGCAGGAGACAGCGGCGAAGAGGATCCAGCGCAGCGGCAGGCCGGCCAGCACGCTCATCAGCACGCAGACCGCGGCGATCACCATCAGCATGGAGAAATTGGGCTGCAGGAAGAGCAGCACCAGCAGCAGGCCGACGGGCGCCAGGGTCAGCATCAGCTTGCGGGTCTCCCAGCCTTCCTCGGAAAGCTTCGCCAGGCGTCCGGCCATGTAGATGATCACGGCGAACTTGGCCAGCTCGGAGGGCTGAAAACGCAAGGGCCCCAGCTGCAGCCAGCGCTCGGCACCGTTCATGCCCGTGTCGACCATGAACAGCAGGCCCAGGCTGAGCAGCATCAACGGCACTCCCAGGCGGCGCCAGAAGCGGTAATCGATCTTAAGGGCCACCAGGAACACGGCCAGGCCCAGCACGACTTTTTTCAGGTGAGACAGGAAGTACATGCTGGGACCCAGGCTGCGCAGGCCGTACTGGCTGCTGGCGCTGAAGACGGTGATGCAGCCGGCGAGCAGCACGGCCAGCAGGGCCACCAGCAGCAGCCGGTCGATCATGGCCGAGCCGCCGGCCACTGTTTCCGCGCGTCGATCAGCCATGGCAGATCTCCCGCACGAGCTCGTCCAGCCCCGCGCTGCGACTGCCCTTGACCAGCAGGGCATCCCCGCTGCGCAGGCCGGCCAATCGCCGCGCCGCGTCCTTGACGGTGTGACAGTACAATCCGTCTCCGCAGCCGGCTTCCCGGTAGCCGGCTAGCACTTCGCGCATCACGGGGCCGCCGATCACCAGCAGCTCGTCGACTCCCGCCCGGCAGGCCTCGCTTCCCGTGCAGCGATGCCACTCGGCCTCCCGCGGTCCCAGCTCGGCCATGTATCCGAGGGCGGCGAAACGGCGTCCCGCGACGGGAAAGGCGGCCAAGGTCGCCAGCGCGGCGCGCACGGAGGCCGGATTGGCGTTGTAGCTGTCGTCGATCACGATGCGGCCGCGATGATGGATCACGCGCATCCTGCCGGCCACCCGGTCGGAGGGGTCCAGGGAGGCCGCCTGCAGCAGGTCCTCGTCCGACACTCCCGCCAGCAGGGCCAGGGCAGCGGCGCTGAGCCAGCATTCGGCGAAGGCGCGCCCCGGAACGGCGAGGGTGCAGTCCTCGCTGCCAATGCGGAAACGGCCCCGTGCCTGCTCGTCCAGTCCGAGCCAGCGCAGCCTCCTCCCTTCGTGTTCCAGCCCGCCCTCCATGCTGTAGCACAGCGCCTCGGGAAGGGTCTCGACCAGGGTCCTCAGGCGAATGTCGCCCGTGTTGAGCGCGACGCGTCCTCCATGCTCCGCCAGCCAGCGGAGCAGTTCCGACTTGGCGCGCAGCACCCCCTCCAGGTCGCCGAAGGCTTCCAGGTGCGCCTCGGCGATGTTCGTCACCAGGCCGGCATGCGGCGAGAGCAGCGCGCTCATGCGGGCGATCTCGCCGAAATCGCTGGCGCCCAGTTCCTGGACCCAGATCCCCGGCGCCTGCGACAGGCCATTCACCAGCGCCAGCGGCATGCCGATGGTGCTGTTCAGGTTGCCCGGGTTGCCCGCCGCGCGTTTCGGGCCCAGCATGCCCAGCAGGAGCTCCTTGCTTGTGGTCTTGCCGTTGCTCCCGGTCAGGGCGAGCACAGTCCCGGTATACTCGCAGCGCGCCTGCCGCGCCAGCTCTTCGAGCGCCTCCCGCGCGGATGGAACACGAAGGCAGCGCGGATCCGCAGCAGGCTGCTCCGTGATGGCCCCGATGGCCCCCTGCTGCAGCGCGGCGGGAATGAAGGCATGCCCGTCTACGCGCTCGCCGGGCAGGGCGAGGAAGAGATCGCCTTCCCCCGCCTGGCGGCTGTCCAGCACCAGGGCGCGCGGCACCTGCCCCTGCCAGGAAGCGGGCGCAGCTTGTCCGAGCCGCTCGGCGATCTGCTGCAGGGAATCGATCATGGTTCGAGCACCAGTTGAATGTGCCCCTCTTCGGGCCAGGCTTCTCCGGCCCCGGGCGATTGCCGCACAACCCGCCCCTCGCCGCTCAGCTCGACAGAGGCCGTCGCCATGCTCAGGACACTCAGGGCGGCGCGCGCGTCCAGCCCCTGCAGGTTCGGCAGGCCCTCGCCCGCGCTTCCGCAGACCAGGCGCAGCTCGTCCGGGAGGCGCATGTAGACGCCTGCCGGAAGCGACTGGCTACGGACCAACCCTTCCCCTTCCAGGTGGAGGATCTCGAGCCACTCGCGCCCCAGTCGCCTGCGGACCTCTTCGTGCTCCAGGCCGCGCAGTTCGGGCAGGTGGCGCGGGGTCCCGGGAGCGTATACGAGGGGCTGCCGGGGATCCACGCCCCGCTCGAGGGCCTGGACGCGGCGCATGGTCTCGGCGAAGAGCGGCGCGGCCACGTGGCCCCCTTCCACCTGTCCGCGCGGTGTGTCCACCAGCGCCAGGCAGACCAGGCGACGTTCCTCGCTCTCGCAGACGCCCAGGAAGCTGGCGATGTAGTCGCGGTTGGAGTAGCCTCCCTCTGGATCCACCTTCTGGGCGGTGCCGGTCTTGCCCCAGACAAGGCAGCCCGGCACACGCGCCTTCCGGCCCGTCCCCTCCTCGACGACTTCGATCAGCAGGGCCTTCAGATCCTGGATCACGGAGCGCGAGAGCACCCGTCGGATCTTGAGGCTGCCCGGAGCCCGGCTCTCCTCCAGGCCGCGGATCTCGCGGATCACATGCGGCCGATAGAGCACGCCGCCATTGGCCATGGCGCACATGGCGGCGGTCATCTGCATGCCGTTGACGGCCAGGCCCTGCCCCATGCTGATGTTGGCGTACTCGACCGGCCCCCATTCCTTCAGCTTGGGCAGCCGCCCGCGCACTTCCCCGGGAAGATCAATGCCCGTGCGCTCGCCCAGGCCGAAGCGGCGCGCCATGCGGTAGAGCTCCTCGCGCGGCAGCTCCTCCGCCAGCACCACGGTCCCGATATTCGAGGACTTGGTGAAGACCTCGCGCACGCTCAGCGTGTCGTAGCCGCGCCGGTTGCTGTCCCGGATCGTGCGGTTGGCGACACGGTAGCGGCCGTTGTGACAGGGCACGGGGCGCTGAAGGTCCTCCAGCAGCCCGTTCTCCAGCAGGGAGGCGAAGGTGATCAGCTTCATGGTCGAGCCGGGTTCGAACTGCTCCTCGACCGGTCGTATACGGGCGTACTCGGCCTGCCAGTCGCTCATGCGGTTCGGATCGAGAGGCGGCGAGGAAGCAAGGGCGAGGACCTCGCCGTTCTCCGGATCCATGATCACCAGTTGGCCGCCGACGGCGTCGAACTGCGAGACGCTTCGGTTGAGCTCTTCCTCGGCGATGGTCTGCATGCGCTGATCGATGGTCAAACGCACTTCGGCGCCGGCGCGGGCCTCGACCCGCGGTCGCAGGTCGTTCTCCACCGGTTTGCCGCTGGCGTTCCGCACCAGGTATTCCTTGCCCGGCGTGCCACGCAGCAGGCTGTCCATGTACATTTCCACGCCGCCCACCGGCTGTCCGTCTCGGCGGATCGCGCCCAGCAGGTTGCCTGCCACCGTCCCGTGGGGGTAATAGCGCTGGCCCGTGCGCTCGAAGTCCAGCCCCTTCAGCCCCAGGCGCCGGATGCTGCGCCTTTCGGCCTCGCCGACGCTTTCCGCCAGCAGCACACGCCCCTCTTCCCGCTGCAGGCGGCTTCGCAGTTCGCCCGCTCCGCGATCCAGGCTGGGCGCGAGCAGGTCGGCCGCCACGCGGGGATCCCCGAGCTGGCCCGTCCGGGCATAGAGGCGGTATACACGACTGAACTCGGTCGCCAGCAGGCGCCCATCGCGATCGACGATCGAGCCGCGCACCGCCGGCAGGGGACGGCTTCCGCGGAACTGGGCGTCGGCGCGCTCGCGGTATTCTCCGCTCCACAGGAGCTGGATCACGCCCAGCTTGAGCGCGATCAGCCCGAAGGCCAGAAGGCCCAGCACCTGCACCAGCCTGACGCGGCCGTGGTAGTGGTAGGGACTGCGGTATGGCCTTACCGCGCGCATGCGTAGCCTTCCGTCCGCCGCACGGATTCGGCGCGCCCCTCGCGGGGAAGCAGGCCTTCGCCGGCCACTGTGATCCATTCTCTCCGGCCGTCCGCCGCCACCATGCCCAGCTCTTCCCCGGCCAGTCGCTGGATGCGGCTGTAGCTCACCAGCCCCAGGCGGGCGGCGCGCAGCTGCCCGTTCTCCGCCAGCAGGCTGGAGCACTTGCCCTGCTGCTCGAAGAGCTCGGCGCGCAGGCGTCCGCATTCCACCTGCTTCCAGACAAGGAAGAGGGCCAGCAGGCCGCCGCCGAGCAGGATCGTCGACAGTCGTCCCAGAAAGCCCAGCTGCTGGCCCAGGTCGATCTTCTGTGTGCGGCGTGTGCTCATTGCAGGCTCCCCGGCCGATCGGGCAGGATCGGCGCTGTCGTGCGCGTGGCCCAGCGCAGGCGCGCGCTGCGGGCTCGCGGATTCGTCCGGATCTCTTCCTCCCCCGGCACCCGCCCCTTCCGTTCCGGCACCTTGAAGAGGGCGCGGTGCGCGCAGGCGCAGAGCGGCAGCTCGGGCGGGCAGAAGCAGTCGCGCTCCCAGTCGCGCAGGCAGCGCTTGACCATGCGGTCCTCGCCGCTGTGATACGTGATCACGGCCAGGACCCCTTCCGGCTGCAGCAGTTCCGGCACCAGGGCCAGCGCACGCCGCAGCGCGTCCAGTTCCCCGTTGATCTCCATGCGCAATGCCTGGAAGACCTGGCTCAGCACCTTGTAGCTCCCGCGTGTTCCAACCAGTTCCTCGACGGCGCTCGCCAGGTCGCCGGTGGTGCGGAAGGGCTGGCGCTCGCGCCGGGTCGCCAGGTGGGCGGCCATGCGGTCCGGCCGGTTCAAGTCCCCGCCTCGCTGGAACACGCGGCACAGGGCTCCTTCATCCGCCGTGTTGAGCAGATCCGCCGCCGTCCGCGTGTCCTGTCGGTTCATCCGCATGTCCAGAGGACCTTCTCTCAGGTAGGAAAAACCCCGTTCCGCCGTATCGATCTGGTGGGACGAGACGCCAAGGTCAAGCAGGATGCCGTTCCGCGGGGCCCTCTCCCCGGGAGGCAGCAGATCCAGTTCTCCGAAATTGAGCTGCAGCACGCTGACCCGCGGATCACGCGCCAGCTCCCCGCCGGCCTTGCGGATCGCGTCCGTGTCCTGGTCGATGCAAAGCAGCCGGCCGCCCTCTTCCAGTTGCTCGAGGATGCGCCGGCTGTGTCCGCCTCCGCCCAGGGTTCCGTCCAGATAGCGCCCCCCGGGATCCCGGACCAGCCGGGCCACCGTCTCCTCCAGCAGGACAGGGGCGTGATACTCCATCAGACGAAGACTCCTGGCGGCAGGCCCAGGCGTGCGCAGCTTCTCCGCTCGCGGGGCGCCACGCCCGCGAAGCGCAGGGTGCAGTCGGGCCGCGCCTCCGCGTGCAGCTCCTTGAGCCAGCGCGAGGCTTCCCGGTCGTGGCTCACCTGGCCGAAGTCCAGTTCGAGCACGCGATCCCCCTGGGCGAGGCGAGCGACGATGAAGGACAATTGGCGGTAGGCGCCCTCGTTGAGGGCCCCTTTCAATTGGTATACGTCGCGATCCGCGCGACTGCGATGCTGAATCACCATGATCGCTTCCTAGAGTTCCACGTCGCTCTGCTGCTCGCTGAGTATGTCCCCGCCTTCCTCGATCGCCTGCAGGTAATCCTGCGGATTCCAGATCTGGACAATGCGCTGGAACCCGGCCAGGGTGACCGTGCCGCCCTTTTCCAGGCGGGCATGGGCGATGAGGGCCGCCGGGACCTTGATCCGCCCCTGGTTGTCCACCGGACACTCGAAGACCGAGCTGACCAGGCGACGCACGAGCTGCCGGTTGGCGCGCACCTGCATGTTGAGGCCCTGAAGGCGCTCACGCAGGAGAGCGTATTCGTCCGGGGTATACACGGCGACGCAATTCTCCACGTCGCGGGTCAGGTAGACGATGGCCTCCTCGCCGGGGGCGAGGTCGTTCTTGAAGGGCGCAGGGATCTTGACCCGACCCTTCTGGTCCAGCGCGTAGTTGTATTCGCCCTGGAAGTACGCCATCATTTCCCCGTGGTTACCACGTTTTCCTACTTTCTACCCCAATTCAATCGGCAACATACAAACATGGATCGAGTGCTGCAGAAAAAAAGAACGCACTTCACTTCCTGGGATTCGCTGTACAATTCGCAATCAATTAACTGGTTTTATATGACTTATAACAGATGGCCTTTTCGATCTCCAGGAACAAAGTCCGACCCCCTGTTCAACTTGGGGGATTGGAAGATAGATGTCCACAAGAGATCATCTCCTATTCAATGCTGTTATTTAATGATTTAGGAGGGTGGTAAGAAGTGGGAACCAGTATAAGGCCGGATGAACGACTCCAGGTGCAGGAAATCCCCCTGGAGCAGCGGCTTCGCGCCCTGGCTCATCCGATGCGTCAGCAGATCCTGGAACGGCTTGCCAGCTGCAATGCCAACGCCGGGGACCTGCAGGAGGAACTGGAGCTGGGCGGCCCTTCCCTCTCCCAGCACCTGAGGCAGCTGCATGCCGCCGGCCTGATCCACCGGATATCGCGAGGACCCCACAAGGACTATGGCCTGTCCGCGGAGGGACTGCGGGAAGTGCTGGATTGGCTGGAAGAGCTGCTCGAGCTGCGCCTGGACGGACGGGCGGAAGAGCGCTTCCGCAAAAGAGTGCTGAGCGAGTTTCTTGCCCAGGACAAGCCGCGCGCCCTGCCGAGGCATTCACTGAAAAGGGAGTTGGTGGCGGCGCATTTTGCAGGAGAAATGAAACAGGGCGAATTCTACGCGGCAGCGGATGTGGAAGCAGGCCTGAGGGAGGCCTGCCGGGACTGGAAGGACCTGCTGGCACTCATGCGGGACCTGGGCCTGATCGAGGGAAACGGACAGTACTGGAGAAGGAAAACGGAAACCGGCCGAGGCCTCTAGAAAGCCTGCGGAGCTTCGTGATTCGGCCCATCCAGCGCCCCTTCCCCGCGCAGGGCGATCACCTTAATCATGTCCTGCTGCAGCCGGAAGTTGGGCACGACCCGCTTGATCAGGCTGTGCACGTTCTTGTAGACATTGTCGAAATCCTGGGCCGAAAAGGGATTGTCGACCAGTTTCCCAAGCCATTGCTGCCCGTCGATCGAGAGGGGCTCCAGGAAGCCGGACCCGGGCTGCAGGTAGAGCTCTTCCGCCTTCTTGATGTTTTCCAGGTGATCCTTCAGGCGACTGGTCACTTCCAGGCCGACGAAGAGCTTCAGTTGAGTGCTTTGCATGGGTTCCTTTCCAGATTAAGCCTCTGAAAGTAGCAATGCCCGGCTAGCGGTGGTAGGGACGACCGGCGCGGATCATGCAGGCCCGGTAGAGCTGCTCGACCAGGAAAAGCCGCACCATCTGGTGGGTGAAGGTCATTCGCGAGAGGGAGAGCACGGTGTCGGCCCGTTGCAGGACCGGCGGGGCCAGCCCTTCGGTGCCGCCGATCAGGAAGGCCAGCTCGGGCGCCCCGCTTTCCAGCCAGCCGCCCAGCAGCGCGGCGAAGGACGGGCTGTCCTCAAGGGTTCCCGAAGCGTCCAGCGCGACACACACTGCCCGAGGATCCAGCCCCGACAGCAGGCGCTGCCCTTCCAGTTGCCTGCAATCCTCCGCGTTCCGGCCGGGACGCAGCTCCTCGGCGCGCAGTTCCTCGCCGTCGAGCCGCATCCAGGGGCGCAGGCGCTTGTGATACTCGGCTTCGGCCTGCCGTGCCCAGTCCTCGCGGGTGCGGCCGATCATGCGGATGCGGACCTTCATTCCTTCTCCCCCAGTCCCCTGTCCGGCCAGCAGGCGGCCAGGTACTCGCGCAGGCGGGCCTCGATGCCGCGATCCGCGGGCCGGTAGAAGACGCGCTGCTCGAGACCATCGGGCAGGTACTGCTGTGCGACATGCGCGCCCGGGTGGTCGTGGGGATATCGGTAGTCCTTCCCGTGTCCCAGCTTCTTCGCCAGGGCGGTCGGCGCATTGCGCAGGTGGAGCGGAACCGCCGGGCTGTCCCCCGCGCGCACGGCCTGGCGGGCTTCGTGATACGCCATTCCGGCGCGGTTGGACTTGGGCTGGGCGGCCAGGTAGGTCGTGCACTGCGCCAGGGGATACATGGCTTCCGGCATGCCCAGGGCGTGCACGGCCTGGAAGGCGGCCTGGGCGATCACGAGGGCATTGGGGCTGGCATTGCCCACGTCCTCGGAGGCCAGGATCAGCAGGCGCCGTGCGACAAAGACCGGGTCCTCCCCGGCTTCCAGCATGCGCGCCAGCCAGTAGATGCCGGCGTCGGCATCGCTCCCGCGGATGCTCTTGATGAAGGCGCTGACCATGTCGTAGTGCATGTCGCCCTTGCGGTCCATGGGCAGGATGCGATTGGCCAGCAGGCGCTCGAGCACGGCCGCGTCGACCACACGCTTGCCGGGCGGCAGGTCGGCGGCGACCCCGGCGGCCATTTCCAGCAGCTGCAGCAGCTTGCGGGCGTCCCCTCCGGCCAGGCCGACCAGGCGCTCGCGGCTCGCCGCGGGGAGCTCGATCCCGAGCCCCGTGATCCATTCATCCTCCTGCAGCGCCCGGTCGATCAGCGTCAGCAGGGCGCTGTCCTCCAGGGCCTCGAACTGGATCACGTGGCAGCGGCTGAGCAGGGCGCGAATGATCTCGAAGCCCGGATTCTCCGTCGTCGCCCCGACCAGGGTCAGGGTGCCGTCCTCCACGCTGCCCAGCAGGGCATCCTGCTGGGCCTTGTTGAAACGGTGGATCTCGTCGATGAAGAGGATCGTGCCGCGCCCCTGCAGGCGGCGGCTGTCGCGGGCCTGGGCGATCACCTTGCGCAGCTCGGCGACGCCGCTGGTGACCGCGTTGAGGCTGTAGTACAACAGCCCGCTCTGGCGGATCAGCATGCGGGCCACGGTGGTCTTCCCGCAGCCCGGCGGGCCCCAGAAGATCATCGATTCGACCTTCTGCAGCTTCAGCAGCCGATGCAGCAGGCCGTCCTCGGCGGTGATGCCGGGCTGGCCGACCACCTGCTCGAGGCGCTCGGCGCGCAGGCGCTCGGCAAGGGGGGCGTGGCGGGTGTCCGGGTTCTGGTCGAAGAGGTCCATGGGAAGAAACTAGCACTTCCCTGCCCGCGAAGGCAGCGCTGTTTCCGGTTCAGGGAGCGCCACCGGCCTCCCCGGCACAGTTGCGCACTCCCTTGAAGCCGTGCTCCCCGGGAAAGAAGCGCTTGCCCAGCCTCAAGGCCACATGCACCAGGCCGATCAGCACGGGAACTTCCACCAGGGGACCGATCACGGCGGCCAGCGCGGCTCCGTGATGCAGGCCGAAAGTGGCGACGGCGACGGCGATCGCCAGCTCGAAGTTGTTGGATGCGGCGGTGAAACTCAGGGTGACGGTCTGGCCGTAGCTCGCGCCCACCTTGTGCGACATGAACCAGGAGACGAAGAACATCAGTACGAAATAGATCAGCAGCGGCACGGCGATCCGCAGCACGTCGAAGGGCAGCTGCAGGATGCGCTCGCCCTGCAGCGAGAACATGAGCACGATGGTGAACAGCAGCGCCACCAGGGTCAGCGGGCTGATGCGCGGGATGAAGACGCCTTCGTACCACTCGCGGCCTCGGGATTTCAGCAGCAGGAACCGTGTCACCATGCCGGCCAGGAAGGGGATCCCCAGGTAGATGAAGACGCTCTGCGCGATCTCGCCGATCGTGATGTCTACGGTGACACCTTCCAGCCCGAACCAGGTCGGCAACACGCTGAGGAAGAGCCAGGCGTAGACGGAGTACAGCAGCACCTGGAAGATCGAGTTGAAGGCAACGAGGCCGGCGCAGTACTCGCTGTCGCCGTCGGCCAGGTCGTTCCAGACGATGACCATGGCGATGCAGCGTGCCAGGCCGATCAGGATCAGGCCGACCATGTACTCCGGCTTGTCGTGCAGGAAGGCCAGGGCCAGGGCGAACATCAGGATCGGGCCGACGACCCAGTTCTGCACCAGCGAGAGCCCGAGCACCTTCGTGTTGCGGAAGACCGGCCCCAGCTCCTCGTAGCGCACCTTGGCCAGCGGCGGGTACATCATCAGGATCAGGCCGATGGCGATCGGCAGCGAGGTCGTGCCGACGCTCATCGAGTCGATGGTCGCCACCCACTCCGGCGAGAGCGCGCCCAGCCCCACGCCGAGGGCCATGGCGACGAAGATCCACAGCGTGAGCCAGCGGTCAAGAAAAGACAAGCGCTTCGGCGCGGCCTGTGCGACAGGGGCATCAGCCACGGGACACCTCCAGCAGTTCGGGCAGTTCGCGCAGCCAGTCGCGGATCTCATCGCGCACGCGGCGGTAGACGGGAAGGATCTGCTCCTCGTCCACCATGTCCTTCGTCAGTCCAGGAGGATCGTCGAAGCTGCGGTGCATCACACGTGCGCTGCCGGGAAAGACCGGGCAGGCCTCGGCCGCGTTGTCGCACACGGTCAGCACAAGGTTGAATTCCAGGCTTCCCAGCTCGGTCAGCAGCTTGGAACTGTGCCCTTCCATGGAAACGCCGGCCTCCTGCATCACCGCCAGGGCGCGGGGATTGAGGCCGTGTTTCTCCACACCTGCGGAAGCAACCGCCCAGCGCTCGCCGTGAAAGAGGCGCGCCCAGCCCTCGGCCATCTGGCTGCGACAGCTGTTGCCGGTGCAGAGGATCAGCAGTTTCGGTTTCAGCAGCATGGGGCCAATCCTTTCGTTTCGATGTGGTTCTGCAGGATCCGGGACAGCTTCCGGCGTTCCGAGTCCAGTTCCGGCATGTCAAGCAGCAGGGCCAGCAGGGCATCCTTTCCCGAATCAGCTAGCCGGAAATGCACCCATTTCCCCTGCCGCCGCGCCTCGAGGAATCCCGCGTCCCGTAGCAGGGCCACATGCCGCGAAAGGGTCGAGGCGGCCAGCCCCAGCAGGTCCTGCAGGTGGCAGAGGCAGAGTTCCTCTTCCAGTTGCAGCAGGGCCAGGATCTTCAGCCGGGTCTCGTCGGCCAGGGCCGCAAAGCGGCGACGCAGGGTTTCCACGATCCCTCCTTTCGCGAATTGACGAAATGTACGACAGGCAAATGCCCAGGGCAAGGGGCGCGATGAAGAACTCGCACGGAGGGCACTGAGAAGACTGAGGACACAGAGGGTGTGGAACAAAAAGGCTCCGACCGCAAGAGAGCGCCCGACCAAATACCACAACCGACCGTGAAACGGCCGTGGAATCCATCCCGCATGTGAAACATGCGGGATGGAATGGCGGCCCCCAAACAGGGCCACCATCTTCCGGTAGACGAACAGTCTTGTGCCCGGTTTCCCGAGTGACGCAGTCCAAGCAAGCTTGGGTATTCAGAACTCTGAATTCCCTATTCTTCTCAGTCGATACTCCCTTTCATGCCATCCTGAACTGCTCCACGCGGAAAGGGAAAGTGAATCACTTGCGCCATGAGGAGGGAATACCATGCGCACACATCTGACACTTGCGACCGGTCTTCTCGTCACCAGCCTGCTGCTGGGCCTGACGGGCTGCTCCGATGACGACGAGGACGCGACGATCACGATCGCCCCTGCACACACCACGGGCACGACCGGCGCCGACGGCACGGTGACCCTGGACCTGGCGGAGTACGACATCGCCGTGACGGTCGAAGCCGACGGCAACGGAGCGGAGGGCGTCTCCGTCGAGCTCTACCATGGCTCTTCCCTGGCCCTGGTCTGGGCCAGCATCGAAGGGTACTACAACAATTTCGCGCTGCTCAACCTCGCCAGCGTGAACGGCGACCAGGCGCTGACCATCGAACTGGTCGAGCAGGGCATCGAGTACTACGAATGGAACGTGGATCCGGCCCTGATCAGCCTGCTCTACTCCGACGCCTCCTTCGTCGAGCACTGCGGCGAGGGCACCCTGGAGGATCTCTTCGGCCAGGCCGGCTCGCTGGGGGATTTCGTCTTCTTCCGTGTATACGGCGGCGGCGCCGCGCTGCGCGAGGGCAACATCTCCGTCGGATTCGACATCGATGGCCTGTCCTACGCGGCCTTCCAGGAGCTGGCCTTCGGGCTCTTCGGATTCATTCCGCAGGATATCTTCGAATACTGCTACTACACCCTGGAACTGGAGGGCACGACCTTCGTGCTGCCGACCCTGCACATCGGGACCATCGTGCAGCAGGGCACGCCCTACGCCTACAAGTTCATCCTGACCTGGGGCGAGAACCCCCCGTCAAGTCCAAAACTGTGTGCAAATTCAACTGGCCTTCCGAAGTGATAGCATTTCAAGTAATTCAGGATTGAGGTAGCGGCGCTCACTCCGCCACTCTTCATCCTGCTCAACGGTCAGCGCTGT
>JAUIFJ010000056.1 GCA_030429345.1 bacterium
GGATCTGATGGACCTGGGAAAGCAATCTGGTGACGTACTCATCATTCATGTGTCCAAGTCTGGCGAAGGGTTGGTTTGGTTATTGTCAATCAGCAGTTCCTGTTCCCTCTAAGTTTCGATCACGGGGCCACGTGTCCCAGGATGATTGTATTCTTCAAATCCCCGCGGTGGATGAATTGGAATCTGAAACCGCAAGGCCGCCAGGCTCAGCCTGGTTTACCTGCATGCGAAATGGCCGCAACCCCCAGGGCCGGCTCGCTACACGGACTGCGCTTCCGGCCTAGTCTTCCAGCCCCAGCCTGTACTTGATGATCGTGGGATCACGCTCAATTGTCTTGAGCAGCACGGCCGTCGCGCCGGACGGGGGATTGGATCCCCGTTCCCACTTGGAGACTGCGATTTTGCTGACGCCCAGGACCTGGGCGAAGACGTCCTGGCTGAATCCCAGGCTTTCCCTGATTCTCGCCACCTGACTGGGCGAGATGCTCGGGGGCTTGATCTCCAGCCCTACGCGCTTCAGGTCCCTGGCCGTGATGCCAGTGGCTTCGCCGGTGCCAAGAAGAGAGAGAAGCATCTCCCGCAGCTCCTGCTTCAGACGCTTGGACATTGACTTATCCTTTTCTGTGTCACAACTATGACTGGTTCTGTTACTCGATCTGTTTCAGTTCACCGCGCTCGATCAGCCCTTGAATGGCTTGATCGCTGAGCTCGGCGTACAACTGACTGATCTGCTTCGTAGCCTGCAAAAGCTCCTTGCTCAGGTTGTCTGCATCTGTTTTCTGGAATCCGTGAAGGAAAATCACCCGCTGTTCTTCTACCCATGTGGCGTAGACGCGGAAGCCTGCGCTAGCACCCCGGTTGCCGCGGGCAACGCGCAATCGCCAGAGATGGTGTCCCAGTGACTTGGAATCTGCCAGACCGGCCTTCAGGTCTTCAACCGCCTTCAGCAGTTGCTTGGTCTGGATTTTGTTCTTCCGCGCCCAGCGCTGGAATCCGAGGGTGATCAGATTTTTCATGCCTTAAGTATAATAACAGATACCATAGAAAGCAAGCATATATTTCAGAAATTGTGTGACAAAATAGCCCCGGAGACCGGGGCTTGTGAATGCCGAAATGGGGGAAAGCTACTGGCTGCGGAACCTGTTGCTCAGCCCCCTGGCCGTGGCAGCTGCGCCTGCCGGGTCGGCCGGGGTGCCGGGTGGTAGTGCGTAGCACCAGCCGCGGCGCAGGGAGTAGAAGCTTTCGGCCACGGGGATTGTGGCCTGCGACCCATCCGCCAGCCGGACCTGTAGGCTGTAGCGAAGCTTGAACCGCCCGGCCTGATCGCCCGTCACTTCGAGGTCCAGCGGGTGGGCAAAGTGGTGGAGGAAGGCCACGAGGTCCTCGTGGGCGTAGCCGGTGGCCAGCCTGTGGGTCCTGCTGTTCATGCGGCCTCCTGGTCCGTCAGGTCCTGGAAGCCAAGGCCATCCAACACCTGGGTCAGGTGGATCGGGTCGATCTGCTTGCCCGCCAGCCGCTCAAGCTGCTCAACCAGATCGTGTGACAGGGTGAACAGGGAGCGCCAGGCGCCGTCCGGCAGCTGGAGTTCCGGTGTGATGGCCAGACCCTGGGGCCGATGATCCCGCCACTGGAAGGCAAAGGTACCGAGCACCAGGTTCCCATCCCGGACGACCACCACCACCTGATCGGTTATCGGGGCGGCGGCAACGGCTTCCACTTGGTCTCCGGTCTGCCGGCAGTACGTGCGCGTGAGATTCATCATCGGTCTATCCTTCCATTTCGCTTGTGTTGCATTCAAACTCTCCGGCCCGGTTTTCCAGCGCGGCCTGCAGCTCACCGTCCACCACGTGGGCGTAGATCGCCGTGGTCGACGGGGATTCGTGGTCCATGGCCCGCTGCACAAGCCGCAGGTTCTGGGTCCGGTTCAGCAGGCTGGTGGCAAAGGTGTGCCGCAGGGTATGGGGGTGGACGTGCTTCTCAATCCCTGCCAGCCGCGCCCAGTGGACGACGATTCGGCGGACCTGGCGATCGGATAGCCTGGTGCCATCCCGGCCCTCGAATAGCGGTTCATCCCCCTCGCGATTGTGAATCATGGGCCCCAGGTGCTCCCGGGTCTCTGCCGGCAGGAACTTGGACCGCAGCTTCCCGCCCTTGGTCTGTAGCCGAACCCGCTTGTCCACCAGGTCGATATCCCCCACCGACAGCCCAACGGCCTCCGCGACGCGCAAGCCCGTGTCGAGCATCAGGCACAGGAGTGCCCGGTCCCGGTCGCGGAAGGGCTGATCGATCCGGGCTTTCAGCACCTGGCGCAATTGCCGCTCCTCCCCCTCGGTCAGGAACTGGGGGATCCTGCGCACGGTCCGCGGAGCCCGCAGGTCCTTCAGCTGACGTGCAAGCGGGTGGTCCAGCCAAGTGTAGAAGGCGCGCAGGATGACAAGTCTGCGGCTGGTAGTACTGCTGGCCAAATCGTTTCGGGCCATGTACTGTTCTACCTGCGAGCGTCCCGCGCTCAGCAGGGGAGTCCCGGCCTGGGAACAGAAGGCCTCGAAGCGGGACAGTTCCCGGACATGTCCTGGGTGCCGGTGGCCAACCGGCGGGCCTTCAGGTGGGTGCTGAAAGACTGGATTTTGCTGTGCATGGTTCTTCCTCCTTGTGGTTCAGATGGCCCGGCGTGCTAGCTCTCCGCGCGCCCGGGTCCTTCTGCGCGTGTGACAATGCCACATTTCCGGACGCAATGCAACACAAAAAGAAGGTTTCCGTGTGACAAACCGAACAGGGGCCGATCCGCCGCTTTCGAAGGATGATCTGGCACTGGCGGAGATTCTGCTGGATCCGGTGAAGTTCGCCGCGGCCTTCATGCGCTCGCTGGACGCCCCGGAGCCGAACACGCCGCTCATTCTCTGGCCGCACCAGCAGGAGGATGTGCGGGACAACCACCCGCAGATCGTGCACCAGGACGGACGCGCGGTGGGCAAGACCGTGGACATCACGGTCCTTGTCTGCCACGAAGGTGTGACAGGCAAGAATTCCAAGACGCTGATCACCACGCCCAACGAGGGGCATCTGCAAAAAATCATCGAGGAGGTGGAGGACCAGATTTTCGGGTCCGATTTCCTGAACGCCCAGGTGGCCGTGGATCCCCGGTCGGGACGGCAGCTCATTACCCGCAAGCCCTACTACCAGATCAAGTGGAAGTCGGGGGTGATCCAGTATTTCCGGCCTGCAGGTTCCGCGGGGGCGGCCGTTCGATCCCTGCACTGTGCGCGGGTCATTGTCGACGAGGCCGCGATGTACCCGGAGGCGGCGTGGAAGGCGGTGTTCCGGGTGCTGAATCCGGGCGCCCAGCTCAGGGTGTACACGAATCCCAACGGCCTCAGGAACACCCAGTACTACCGGCTGACCCAGGATGGCTCGGGATCCAAGGTCTACAAGTGGCCCAGCTGGATCGTCCCCACCTGGACCCAGGCAGACCGGGAGATGGCGATTCGGCGCTACGGCGGGGAAGACAGCCCGGGCTACCAGCACGAGGTGGCGGGAGAGCACGGGGCACCCAGTTACGCGGCCTTCAACCACAAGCAGTACCAGGGCTGCGAAAGAAAGCTCGAGGGCCGGTACCGCTGCGTGCGCATCGAGGGCGAGGAGTTCGTGGCCATCCAGAGCGTGGACGAGGCGTGGGACCGGCTGGCCTACCGGTTGGACCTGCAGGAGCGTCCGGGCGGCACCTTCTGGCTGGGAGGGGACCTGGGCTACACCAACGACCCCTCGGAGCTGACGGTCTGGGAAGAGGACGAGAAGGGACGGCTGATCCCTGTCCTGCGCGTGCACAACGAACGCCTGCCCTACACCTACCAGGCAGCGCTGATCGCCATCCTCGACGACCACTTCGCCTTCGCCGGCCTGGGCATCGATGGTGGATCGAACGGCGCGGCCGTCGAGCACATCCTGACCACCGAGGACCGCTACGCCAACTACCAGTTCGCGCACCGCCTGGTGGCCTTCGATTTCGGCGGCTCGACCACCGTGGGCTACGATCCGGAGGGCCGGCCCAAGACCCGGTACACCAAGGAGCTGATGACCAGTCTGATCAGCGGCCGGCTTTCCAGCCGCACGATCCTGTTTCCCGCCGAGGGCGTGGATCCGGACTGGGCGGACCAGTTCCTGCGCCAGACCTACAGCATCATGCCCAGCGGCCGGATTGTCTACAGCAAGGGCAACGACCACATCATCGACAGCGCGCGGACCGCGATTCTGAGAATCGAGCGTGAGCGCCTCAAGCAGTACGACACGAACGACCAGGGGCTGGTCAAGGCGGAGTTCGTGATGCCCGTGATGACCGGGAAAGTCTTCGAGTAGGAGGATCCATGCACATTCGTGATCTGTGGCCCTGGGGTCAGCGGCCGGCGATGAAGAGCGAGGGTGTAGCACACGAGCCGGCGCCCGCGTCTGTTAGCAAGGAGCTGGAAGCCGATTCCGTGATCGATGCCCCGGCGCTGAACTCGAGCGCCGCGACCATCGATCCCTTCGGCAGCCTGCTGACCACGGAGGGCGTTCCCAAGGACTGGCGCGACCGGGCCAAGCGGGCCTGGAAGTACTACCAGGAAGAGCCCATCGTCAACAACTGCATCAACGCCTGGCGTACCCTGGCCCTGGGCGAGGACTTCACCATCCTGTGCTCGGATTCCGAGCTGAAGAAAGAGCTGCTGGAGCTGAAGCGGCGGCTGGGGCTGAAGCGCTGGCTGAAGGACCAGCTGCTGCAGCTATTGACCAAGGGGGAAGCCGCTGCCTTCAAGGAGTACGGCGGCGCACCCACCGGCAAGAACGAGGATGGCCGGCCTACGTATACGGACTTCGCGCGAGTCAAGGTCTTGAACCCTGCGGACTTGAAGCCCACGGTAGAGGACGGAGCGCTGGTCAGGGTCCTGCCGCTGATCACTCAGATCGAGGGCGGGGAGCCCACAGAGGGCAAGCCGATTCCGCTTCCGCAGTTCCGCCGCTGGATCTGGGACGCCCCGGACTTCGCGGAACATGGAACGTCCATGATCCTACCGGCCTTCGAGTCCATCGAGCTGCTGCGTGACTACCGGCGCGCGGACCGCGCGATCGCCAAGCGCTGGGCCACGCCGATCCGACTGATCCAGGTGGGCGGCCAGTTCGGCCGCCAGGTCGTGATGCCGACCCAGGCGCAGATGAACGACGTGAAGAAGACCTTCGACAACATGGACCCCAAGCAGGGGGCGGTGGTCCCGTTCTACGTGGAGGTCAAGACCTACGGCGCCGAGGGCGAGGCGCTGAAGACGGAAGAGAAAATCAAGGAAGCCAAGACCGACATCATCGTCGCCATGGGCTTCACCCGGGCGCTCGTGTCCGGCGATGGCTCCAACTTCAGTACCGCCAGCATGGGCTTTGCGAAGATCCAGCTGATGCTGGCCGACCTGCGGGACATGGCACACGAAATGCTGGCCTGGGTGATCGACGACTACCTGGAGATGAAGGGCAAGCGGGACGCGGATGTCCAGATCGTCTTCCCCGGCATCGACTTGTCTGCCACGTCGGACACGCGGAAAGTCCTGGTGGAGATGTACGACAGAGGCCTGATCTCGGTCAACACCCTGCAGACCATGATCGGGCTGAACCCGGCAGTCGAAACGGCGCAGATGAAGAGTGAAACCCGCCAGGTGGCAGCACCGCTGACGCCCGGCGACATCGTGGGCCTGGCCCAGCAGGGCATGCTGACCAATGAGCAGGTGGCCTTCCTCTTGAACCTGGCCGAGCGGCTGCAGGGCTTTCAGGGCAAGGAACCTTCCACGGAGGATCCGGAAGCCGGCGCAAGCATGACCGGCGATCCCAGCGGCCTGTATCACGCGGTGAATCGGCAACTGGAAGAGAGTGCGCGCGCCCGGGTGGACAAGCTGCTGGCCACGCTCGACGACCAGGCCGCGTGAGCCTGCCCTGGCACACGGGGCTGGACCAGCCTACTCTGCAGGCCCTGGTCTCCGAGGGCCTGCTGCTGGTTCGCGGCTCCCGCGCCTGGGCCGCGTTCAGCCCCTCGCAACGGGAGCTGATCGAGGAGGCGACCGCCCAGTCCCTGGCCCAGGTGGGGAAGATGACGGACCAGGTGCTGGTGCAGTCGCTGAAGCAGCTGGACCAGGCGGCCAAGGCCATCCACGCCGAGGTCCTCAAGCTGGGGGATCTCTCGCAGTTCACGGGAGACCGGCTGCCAGGCAAGCAGGTCGAGCTCGCGCGGCTGAAGGCGCTGGAGAAGTCCATCCAGCAGACGGGCGCGCGGCTGAAGAAAGACCTGCAGCTGGTCTACAAGGGCGTCACACAGGAAGCGGCCACAGCCGGCATCGAGGGTGTGCTTTCCAAGTTGGGGGCGCTCAAGCTCCCGGGCTACAAGGACCTTCCGCTGGTCGACAAGCAGGACCTGGCAGCCGGGGCCTTCAGCCTCGTCAGCGACCAGGCCTTCGACTTCCTGACCGGCTATCAGCTGCAGCTGCTGGGCAAGCTCTCCGACGATCTGGTGGCCGGCACCAAGGCCGCCATCTCCGCTGGCATCCTGCAGGGCCAGGGCCCGGCGCGCATCGCCCGTCAGATCGGCGACATCGTCACCGACCCCGCGGAGTTCAAGAAGGCCGGCAAGACCGTCTTCCGCAGCGTCCAGCATCGCGCCGAACTGATCGCCCGCTCGGAGACCATGCGCGCCTACAACCAGGGGGCGCGGAAGTTCGAGCAGCAGATTGGTGTCACGCGCCTGACCTGGCTGACCGCGGGGGACGAGCGCCTGTGCCCCGAATGCGAGCCCCTGGACGGCCGCGAGTACGCGATCGAGAAGTTCCCGCCCCAGCCGCTTCACCCCGCTTGCCGCTGCACCCATGTTCCAGCGCCCGGATCACTGGACCAGATCAAGGACCTGCCGGCCATCCAGGAGGTGGTGACGAAGCACACGCTGGGCCAGCAGGCGGTGAAACAGGCGCTGAAGACCGGGGATTTCTCCGCCCTGACGGTCCGGCAGCTGCGCGAGCTGGCCAAGCAGAAGGGGATCCCGATTTCCCGCTCGAAGGCCTACCAAACCCAGCTGCTTGCCGATGTCTCTGGACTCGATGTGTCACACCTGCAAGGCCTGAGCACCGCGGAGTTCAAAAAGCTGCTGAAACAGCACAAGGTCAGCCCGATCAAGTCCCGCGAGGACCTGGTGAAGGACCTGCTGGGCGAGGGGGCGGAAAAGCATGCGGCCAAGCTGGCGGCGCTGAAGCAGGCGGAGAAGGCGGCGAAAGAGGCAGCGGAGAAAGCCAAGATCGCTGCCCAGAAGGCGGCCGAGGAAGCGAAGGCCAAGCAGGAAGCCACCGAAGCCCTGTACTCCAAGGTGGGGAAGCTGGTAGAGACCGCGAAGCCCGAGACCTTCGATGCGTATTACACGGCTGCCTATGAAGTGGGGGCCGTCCTGGAGAACGCGCAGAAGGTGCTGTCCATCGAGGCCCTCAAGCCGTTCAAGGCCCAGATCGCCAAGGCCTACGATGGCTTCCTCGCCTCACTGAAGGGCATGAAGCAGAAGCAGCTGCGTGATCTGCTCAAGGCACACGGGGTCAAGAACTTTCAGTGGTACACGAAGGACGAGACCCTGTCCTACATCCTGAACCCGGAGAAGCGACCGGAGCTGATCGCCCAGGTGGCACAGAAACTGAAGGCGGTGAAAGCGAAGAACGCGGCGAAGAAAGCCGCAAAACCGAAGCCCGTGCCGCCGGAGCCCAAGGCCCCGGTAATCCAGCTGGCCAACCAGGCGGATCAGGAGTGGGAGGCGCTCAAGGACGGCAGCACCTTCGTCTTCGACGGCGACGCCCGCAGCCTGGGCGGCGCGCACTCCAAGTATTTCTTCCGTGATGCGAATGGCAACCGCTGGCTGTTCAAACCGATTGCCGAGGAATTCCGCGCATGGGGCGATGAGGTGGCCTACCGGATCCAGCGGGAGATCGATCCCAACGCCGTGGAAGCCCGGTTCATCCGCTTGGAGGTGAAGGGCCGCCGGCTGGCCGGCTCGATTCAGCGGATGAAGACCGGGCTGAAGGAAGTCAGCGACTACGGCGGCCTGGGACTGGACACACTGCAGGCGGAGGAGCTGCTGCAGCTGCAGCGTGAGCACGTGATCGACTGGCTGATCTCCAACCACGACAGCCATGTGAACCAGTTTCTGCGCGCGCAGGATGGGAAGGTCTACGGCATCGACAAGGGGCAGTTGTTCAAGTTCTTCGGCAAGGACAAGCTGAACCTGACCTACTACCCCAACCGGGTACACAATGCGGGCGAGCCCGTGTACAACCAGCTGCTGCGCCTGCACCGGAACGGGAAGATCCAGCTGGACCTTGGGGCCACGGAAGAATTCATCCGGCGCGCCCAGGCGATCACGGACAGTGCGTACAAGGAGATGCTGCGGCCCTATGCGGAGCGCCGGTTTGCCGGTCAGCCCGGAGCCCTGGCCGACTTCCTGAACGGGGCGGTGAAGCGCAAACAGACGCTGCGCGAAGACTTTGAGCGCCTGTACAGCGAGGTGGAATCCGCGCGGACGGGAAAGAAGGTGACCTTCCGCTTCGGAGAGAAGGGGCCTGCGGCGCCGGCACCCGCTGCACCCGCGGATGCTCCAGAGCTCACCTGGGGGCGCGACGCTCGCTTCGATCTGTCACACGAGGTCAAGGAGATCCGGGACAACGGCTGGCAGGGCAAGTCCCTGGGCATCGATTCGGATCAGATCGAGGACCAGAATGTCCTGGTGCGCGAGGTCCTGCTGCCCGGGGGCGGGAAGCGCACGATGATGGAGCTGCGGCTTCGTCCTGAGGCCGATCAACGACTGACCCAGCTGCTAAAGCAGCAGGCAGGGCACTCGCCGTCAGAAGTGTATACGGACAACTACTGGCATTCCATCCTGAACGCGGCGAAGACAGTGAACCATCATCTGTCCGATCTGGGATTCAATGACAGTACGATCAATACGATGCTGTCTCACGGCCCTGAGCTTCTGAAGCTGGCCAAGGCTGGAAACGTGGTTGAGCGAAAGATGGCGGCGCAGTACCTGGATGCCATGGAGCAGATCCAGCAGAAGGTTGTGGCGGCCAGAGCGGGCAAGACACCGGATCCGCTGCCGATCCTGAAGCAGTTCCAGGCGGATCCCAAGGATTTGAAGACCCTCAGCAAACCGGTGGCTTCTGATCCAGAGTACACAGTGACCGTGCGCGATCGTGTGACAGCGGACCGCACGCGCGCCAAGGGCGATCGCCTGGTGTTGGAGAAGGACAACGTACCGCTGAGTGAGTTCGATCACCGGCTCGCCGATCAGGCGGCGGAGTTCGAGGTCGACATGGGTGACGGCATCCAGGTGGTCTACCGTCCCTACCGCAGCCTGACGCAGCAGCACCTGTTCGCGGTCCAGGGCCGGATGACCGTGCGCGCCGCCGGCAAGGTCAGCGAGGCCCGGGTGGCACAGGCTCTGCAGAAGCTGCAGAAGCTGGGACTGGACACCACGCCATCGACGGCAGCCCAGGAAGAGCTGATGTACTTGCAGAAGACGGCCTACGCCGCCAACATGGACCAGACGCCGCTGTTCCAGCAGGCGGCAGCCCGAGCCGCGGAGGCCGAGTCCACGGAGGCCGCGGTTGCCGTGTGGCGTGAGGCCTGGTCCTCTCAGCTGGGCGTGCCGGACGCGACCAAGCTTCCGGCCTACAAGCCCCAGGGCCACTACCAGTATTCCACGGTGCGCGGTGCCGGCAGCCAGGGCGGGATCCGCGTCCAGGAGCGCTTCGACCTGGACGACAAGACCTTTCAGAAATCGATGAAGGGACACGTCCTGGTCCATGAGATCACGAAGGGCGATATCGAGGAGTTTTTCGAAGTTGTGCTGCCGACGAACCGGGCCTTCGTTCCCACCGCTGATCGTTTCACCTCCGGTGTGCCGATCGGCGGGATGAGCCCCGGTTCCGACATGAATTCCGGCGGGGCCAGTTACTTTTTCACGCGCATCAAATCGCGCAGAAGCCTGGGCGGGGATCAGATCCGATTCAAAATCGACATGCTGAAGCGCGCGGACGCAATCAGCTATCCCCGTGACCTGTTCGGTCGTGTGACAGGAACAACAGTGCGGGACAACCGGCGCAGTGATCTTGCAGGCTTCAAGGCCAACGCGAGGTCCTCGAGCAACGAAACGGACTTCAAGGGGCCGGTCACCATTCTGGACAACCTGGATTCAATCGGTGTGCGCAGCCCCTTGAAACGAGATCGACTCTTGAAGACCTTCCGCAAGAATGGTATCACGGCCCTGCCCGACGGCAGGCCCATCGAAGATGTGATTGTGGTGGCCAATTGAGTGCAGCGATTGAAGCAAGGGATGAGCTCCAGAAGTATACGAGCTCGCTTTTCGGGGAGTTCGGTCTGAAACTGGATGTCGATTTTCAGGATGGCTCACAAGTCCTACACAGTTTTCTAGGTGGGCTTCGTGTGCTACGAGCGACACCCATCTTTGATCGCAGTGATGGCAGTATCCAGAAGTATCGCTACCTGTTGATGTTCGTTGACCAAGGTGTGATAGACTTGGTGAATGCAGGCAATCCGGTGCACGTATTCGAGTGCGAAGTGACCAAACAGACAGGCCATTCCTGTTGGCTTCGTGAAGTGGACGGCCCCTTGGCTTTCCTGCTATCGAAGAACGATCCCCACTCCTTCGATGAGCGCCAGGAGGCAGCCTACGCGGCATGGGACCAGGAGCTCGCGCGCTTCGGTGGGCAGAAGAAGCTGGACCAGCGGCTCGACGAACTGGCAGCCCGCCAGCTGAAAGACTGGGAGTGGCACGAGAGGCACAATCAATGATCGTCCGCTACTTCTATGTGCACGACATTGAGTCTGGCCGCAAAGCCCCCATCGGCGCCTGGATCGTCGACCAGGACAAAGCCTTCCACTATGTCTTCCATCCCGACTACTATTTCTCGGATGAGCTGACTGCTTCTCATGTAATCGATCGCATGATCGAGGAGAACCAGGACACGGTGGCCGAGGGCTTTCTTGAATACTGGCAGCCAAATGTAGGCTATTACCGCTCGGCCACGGAGATCCACACCGAGACCGTAGACGACCTGCAGATTTTCCTGGACCGGATGCAAAAAGCCGTCCGCTAGCTTCAACTTCCCCCGCACTTTTTCTTCCAAAAGTCTTTTTCAAATCATTTCGGGGCGGCTACCCTTGTCTCGTAGCAATGCATTTGTGCGAGACGGTGATGCCCTTTCTGACCGTGGAAGCCGCCCTGTTTCCCGAACTGTGTGCCGAGGCCAAGGGGCCTCCCATTCATGGCGTGCAGTACATCGGGAACAAGCGCCAATCCCTTGACTGGATCCGGGCCCAGGTCCCGGACGGGGTGACGCGCGTGGTCGATGCTTTCTCCGGCGGGGGCAGCGTCTCCTACATGTTCAAGCGCGAGGGATACCATGTAATCGCCAACGACTCCCTGAAATGGCCCTGGCACATCGCGCGGGCCACCGTGGTCAATCAGGGCCAGAAGGTGAGTGAGGATGAGGTGAAAGCGCTGCTGGAACCGAATCCGAAGGCCGGCAGCTGGGCGCGCACGCACTACAAGACCAAGTTCTGGAAGCCGGGGGTCCACCAGCTGGTGGATGAGATCCGCGAGAACGTGGACGCCTTGTCGGGCTTCAAGCGCGACATCGCCCTCGCCGCCCTGGGGGCCACCATGCTTTCGGCGCGCGGCACCTTCCCCCAGTTCACGGTGCCCAAGATCGGCGAGAGGGCGTACACGCCAAAGCAGTTCAAGGCGCGCTACGCCCAAGTGATCCAGCGGCTGAACTCGATGGTGTTCAAGGGGCCCAAGGCCGAGGCCCGCTGTCTGGACGTGCGCGCTTTGCTGAAGACCGTCAAGGCCGATGCCGTGTACTTCGATCCCCCCTATGTGTCCGGCATCCTTACCCACAACTACAGCTACTACTACCACGCGGTCGAAGCCGTGATGGTGAAGGGCGAGGGCCGGAATCCGGATCCGGAGACCGCGGGCTCGACGGAGAAGACCCAGGAGAGCCTGGGCAAGAAGAACATCGGCCCGTTCTTCGAAGAGCTCTTCGCGGCAGCAGAGCACATCCCCACCTGGCTGCTGTCCTACCGGGACGCGGCCTTCCCTTCCGAGAAGGAGCTCAAGGAGCTGATCACGGCGGCAGGCCGCGAGGTCGACCTGCAGTCCCGCGAGCACGAGTACACGATGGCCGGGACAAAGCGGGGAGAGGCACCATCGAAGGCGAAGGAGCTGCTCTTCATCGGCCGGAAGGGCAAGCAGGCAAAGAACACGCAGCAGAAAGCGCCGGCAGCGGCGTCCAAGGCAAGCACGAAGGAGGACCCGAGGATGAAGGTGCCGAGCATTCAGCTGGCCGCGCAGGATGCCGCGCTGCCTGCGGACTACTGGACCCAGGAAGCACGCGCCATCGTGGCCGAGCACGGCTGGCCGGGCCTGGCCCTGGCCTGTGCCGTGGTCGACGCCGACCACCCGGGATGCGAGCTGGAGGACGGGCTGCCCAAGGCCTTCGAGGCCTACCACCTGCCGGTGATGCAGCGCGCCGAGAACGGGGAGCTGAAGGTGCTCCCCGCCGCCGTGGATTCCTCGATCGCCGCGCTCGCAGACGAGGGCGGCCGCCCGCGGCTGCCCGCCCAGGCACTCTCTCTGGCAGAGAAGAAGCTGCAGTCCCTGAAGGACTGGAGCCTGGCCTGCGAGGCCGTGGATGCTTTCGCCAGCCTGTCCGAGGAGGAGACGCAGGGGGTGACGGCCCCGCCGGCGCCCGTGGTTCCCGAGGGCACTCAGCTGCTGGCCATCGCCGGCAGCGGACCCCGTGTGCTGCCCATGCTCTCCAAGGCCCAGCTGGTGGCCGTGGCGGCCAAGGAGGACGAACAGGGCGATCACGCCATCAAGTTCATCCTGTGTCACGCCGGGACCAACAAGAACGGCGATCACTTCACGGCCGAGGAGCTGAAGAAGGCGGTCACGTCCGCGGCGGGCGTCAAGATCAACCTGAAGCACGGGCAGCAGGCGCAGGACATCGTCGGCAAGACCGAGACTGCATCCTTCGAGGATACAGACGGCGGCCGCATTGTCTGCGCCGGCCGGCTGTTCACGAAGGAGGATGAGCTGGCGGCCAAGGCGCGCCGGCTGATCAAGGAGAACATCATCACCAAGGTCTCGATGGAGTGCAGCTACACCGAAGGTGAGTGCTCTGTCTGCGGCGAGACCTACAAGAACTTCGACGAGCGCTGCGAGCACCTGAAGGAGAGCAAGGGCGGCACCGTCGACGGCAAGGAGGTCTACGCCATCCTGAAGGGCGTGACCTTCAGCGGCGCCGGCCTTCTGGAAGGCTACGAGCCCGCCGATCCCCGGGCGGACATCACCTCCATGGCCTACGAGCGCGACGGCCGCATGCACGCCATGTCCTACGGACTCTACGGGCCGTCGGACAAGCCCGAGTCCATGAAGGAAGTGCTGAACCAGGAAGAGATCCGCGAGGACCTGTGGAAGACGCAGGACGCCTTTCGCCGGGTCACCGATTCCCTGGTGATGTCCTTCGTCAAGGAGAGCAGCGAGCTCTCGGACGTTGAAAGCAAGCTGAAGAAAGCGGGGGCCGACTTCGCCGGCCGCGTGATCCAGATCCTGAAATCCATCAACACCAACACGGACAAGGA